>CAYWJX010000001.1:0-29033 GCA_964459335.1 uncultured Candidatus Saccharibacteria bacterium
GCTCGCGCACCTCCTCGTTGAGAGCCTCGGCCACCGCAATGATGGGGTAAAAATGGCCTCCTGTTTTCCCGCCGGTGAAAAGTATTTTCATAAAAGTAGTAATAATGCTATGCCTGCTTCATCCGCCGCGAGACGCTCAGTATCATACCAACTTCGCAGAGCGATATGGCGAGCGCCGTGCCGCCATGAGAGACAAAGATAAGCGGGACGCCGATAAGGGGCACCAGCCCCAAGGCAGAGGCTATATTGAAAAACGATTGCCCGATAATGAGTATAACAAGGCCTGTGGCTATGAGTCCACCGAACGGATCGGCCGCTCGGGTCGCGATACGCAGGCCCAAGAGGCCAAATGCAAGATACAAAAGGACGAGCGCCGAGGATCCTATAAAGCCAAACTCTTCGCCGGCGACCGCAAAAATAGAGTCGCCACTCGGTTCCGGCAGGTACGAAAACTTTTCGATGCTCTGGCCAAATCCGCGGCCGGTGAGACCTCCGGAGCCTACCGCAATAAGCGATTGTTGTATTTGCCAGCCGGCGCCCTGCGGGTCGCTCGTTTGATGCAAATAGGTTTCGATACGCTGTGCAATGTACGGACGCTCATACGCGGCTGCACCCACCGCTAATACTCCGATGAGAAAAAGTAAGAGTAAATGAGACACGCGCCCGCCTGCGGCAAACAGTATGGCAACCGAAGCCGCGCCGATGATAATAACACCAGCCGTGTCGGGTTGTATGAGCAAAATAAGAGCCGCACTCCCCGCAACGATAGCAAGCGGTCCGATACCGCCAAGAAGCGTACTTGTTTTTTTAAGTCGTGTCGAGTAGACCGCGGCGAGAAGCATCACGGTTGCAAACTTAAGCACCTCCTCGGGTTGGAAGGACACCGGCCCCACCACTATCCAGCGCGCGGCGCCTTTAAGCGAGAGGCCGATGTGCGGCGCAAACGTGAGGAGCGACAAAAAGAGTGCGAACACAAAAAAATAAATCGTATACGGACGCCACACGCGATAGTCGATACGCGCAAAAAAGATAAGCCCGATGCCTCCCATCACAAGGCCGAGTAGTAATTGACTCACCGCAGCCGAGGTAAACGATGCGCCGCCGTCTTCGGCCAAGAGCGAGAGCGAGGCAGAGGTAAAAATAAGAAGACCCGAAACAAGCAATGCGCATAACACGAGGAGAAACGGAGCATCGATGGATTTTTTACTCATAGCAGGCCCTCTACTATAAAAGCGCGATACTCATGCCGATAATCGCCGCGACAACGCCCACTATCCAATAACGCATCACTACTTTATACGGAAACCATCCGATTGCCTCAAAATGGTGGTGCAGAGGCGCTATGCGGAATATTTTTTTATGCAATATTTTTTTGCCGAAAATTTGGATGATGTTTGAACATACCGTTGCGACGAGCGGCAGTGCAATAATCGGGAGTACGGTGACTCCCCTGCCACCGCCTAAGGTGTCGGTTAAAAAGGCAATGACGGTAAGCACAAGGGTCAACCCCATCGTGCCTGTCTCGGAAAGATAAAAGCGCGCAGGAGGAATGTTAAACCACAAAAAGGCCAGTAATCCTCCTGCAATTGCCGCTGAAAGTGCCGCAATGTCCATTTGGTCTTGGAAAAACGCGATACCCGCATACGCACCAAAAATGGTGGCAAAAATCCCGCCGGCCAGGCCGTCGATGCCGTCAATAACGCCGCCTGCATATATAAAGAGTGCAACAAGAACAAAAAATGGTATAAACCACACGCCAAGCTCCAGTGGTGTTGTTTTAAATGGAAAAGAAATAGAGCTTACGCCGAGTTTATCGTAAAACCACCATGCACACAGGAGCGCTACAATGGCAATAATTGAGAGGCGCGCGCGCAGCGGTATCCCGTGTTGGCCTCGTACTTCGTAAAGATCGTCGAGAAATCCAACCAACGAACCTGCCAAGAGCGCGGCAAGCGGCACCCACGTTTGATTGCGGCTGATAAACGCAAGTGCATCAAATGCGCTGGGGAATAGTACCCACAACAGTTGCAAAAGGCCCGCAGTGAGGAGCACGCTCCCCCACACGATAACGCCGCCAAAAAACGGTGTGCCCATGTCTCTGCTTTCATGTAGTTGATTGCGTACCGTTGCAGGAGTGCCGTCGAGTGCCATCTTGCCCGCTTGGGGCTTCCACATTTTATGTTTGTAAAGAAACGGCGTAATAAATGGCGTAATGCCGATGCCAAACAAAAAGGCCATCGTTGCGGGGACAAAAATGAGCATGATGTTGGAGGTAATCATTGTTGTGCAAGTTCCGCCTGGCGGCTGGCGTTTACCAAGGTGCGTATGTCGTCAAAGCGGCCCTGTTCGGTCGAGCCAAGTACAACGGCGATAAGCGGATGGTTTATATCAATATCATACGCCATTACCAGGTTGCCGCCTGCAAGGTCAGTGTACCCCGTTTTTGCGGCAATAAAACCCGGGATATCTTGGAGCGGCAGCGCCGTTGCCGCTGCAGTTACCGCGCGCCCGCTTGCATTTACGGTAACCGACGAGTGCGAAGAGATCTCAAAGTATTGCGGATAGTTTTTTAAAAAAACGCTTGCAAGCAGTGCAACATCGTAGGCCGAGCCGTATGCGCCCGACGTATTTTTGTCGACATCCAGACCGGTAGGATTAAGAAAATAGGTGTGTGTGAGGCCGAGCCGGCTTGCGTCGCGGTTCATATCCGCAAGAGAGTTGTTCCCCAAACTGCCCGCAGCCGCGGCCATTGCGTAGTTAGATGATGCGGCGAGGCCGATACGTATTAAATCGCCCACCTTAAGTACGTTGCCTACTTTAAGCACCAAGTCGCCCGCGTCATTATCGGTTGAGATATCTTTTTGAGATATAGTGACAAGCGTTGCGGTTGACACCGAGCCAAGCACCGTTTGTGCGGTCATCAATTTGGTGAGCGATGCAAGCGGGAGTGTCAACTCTGCATTTTTTTGATACAAAATTTGTTTTGTTGTCGGGTCATACACCACAGCCGCTTTGGCGCTTAGAGAACCGAGTGGTAGCTCAAAGGCTATAGAAGATGCCTTGTTTTTTTGCACATGAGCTGAAAACAGGGCGGTCTTGTACGCATATAGCAAAAAAATAATAACTATACAGGCGCATAACCCTGCACTTATAAACAAAACAGGCATCGGCACCGATTTTGATAGTTTTGAGAAGTGCGCAAATGTCATATCACGAGGTTTGGGGCGCTTCATCTTCTTTAGCACGATAGGCAGCTTCGAGTTGTTCCAATTTGGCGCGTGTCGCGGCATAGTCCGGCAGCTCCGTTTTGCCGTGTATCCCGAGTTCGGCAAAAACTTCGGTAGTTGGCTCGTATAAAAACGAACGCTCGTCTTTGGGGTTGGGTATTTTGCGCACGAGGCCGCGCATCGTGAGCGTGCGCAGGGTTTGCGTGGAGTTGACGCCGCGGATAAAGTCTACCTCGGCGCGTGTAAGCGGCCCGCGATAGAGTATGGCCGCAAGCGCCTCAAGCCCCGCTTTGCCAATGTCACGAGCGTATTCATCTTTTTGGATTTGCTCAACCAGCTCGGCTGCATCCGCCGAAGTGCGCAACTCAAGTGTGGTGCCGTCGTCGATGAGAGCAATTCCACCCAAGAGACGCGCCGCGAGCATGCTTTGTGCTGCTGCGAGCTCATCTTGCGAGATATCAAGTTTTTTAACGATTTCCTGTTTTGAAACAGGCCGGCCGAGCGCAAACAAAAGCGCCTCTATGTGTGCGGCTGTTTTTTCGGGGATGTGCTCATTCATACGAGGGAGTAGATACGCTGTCGGACTCAAGCGTTATATCGCCGTGTTCGCCCTCTTGCGTTGCTTTTATTATACCTTGTTTAACGAGCTCTAATAAGGCTAAAAAGCTCACAATAATGTCTCCGCGCTCCATATTTGTGCCGGCTTGCCCTGAGCCTGTCGAACGGGCAAACTCTTTAAAAGAGAGACGCATGGCCGAGGTGACGCGGTCTCGAAGTTTGTCAATTATCTCTTCAATCGAGACGACTGTTTTAATTTGCACTTTGGGCAATACTAAATACTGCGGAAATCCGGCAATAAGTGTTTGCGCGGCATCACGCAAACTTTGCAATGTGACACTCGGGTCCGGAATAAACATCGGTTTAAACACCGGCCCGGTTCCTTCGTAGAGCATAGGCAGCTCGAATTGCCGACTAAGCGTGCGGCTCGCCTCTTTGATGAGTTGATAGAGCGCTAAACGATACTCGAGCTCTTTTATATCTTTGCTCTCTTCCTCGGTGATAGAGAGGAGTGGCAGGAGCGAGCGCGATTTAATAAGGAGCAGTGTTGCGGCGAGTGCGACGAACTCGGCGGTCTCGCCCATCGGCACGCTCTCCATGCTGTTTACCCGCGCAATATACTCCTCGGTTACGGCCGCAAGCGAAATGTCGTTGATGAGCAACTTGCGCTTTTCTATTAGCTCGAGCAGTAAATCGAGCGGACCTTCATAGACGGGTGTCTTAACTTCAATTGGCACCTTCCTATTTTACTCCATTTTCGATTATTTTGAGCAGGAGGCGTACCGGAGCGCCTGCGGCGCCCTTGGCCAAAAAATCTCCGGGGCGCGATGTCATCACGGGCGCAATATTGAAGTGAACCCACGGACACTCGAGCTCTTTCGCAAATACCTCGAGAAATTTGCCGCCGGCAATGACGCCGCCATAGCGGCTGTTGCCCATGGTAGAGATGTTTGGTACGTCGCCAAAGTTGCCCTTGACCATATCATCGTACTCGTCCCAGAGTGGAAACGGCCACAGATAATCGCCGGACTCTTCACCGAGTTCCATGAGGCTCGGGATAAGCGTCTCTTTATTTGTCATATAGGCCGATGCCACGGTACCAAGCGCCGTAAGCGCCGCACCGGTGAGCGTTGCTACATCAATCACGGCTGCGGGATTATATTTTTTAGCGTAGGTTATCGCATCCGCAAGAATCACGCGGCCTTCGGCGTCGGTGTTGAGTATCTCGATTGTTTTACCGCTCATCGATTTTAGGACATCGCCGGGGCGCACTGCATTGTGTGCAAGATTATTTTCGACTGCAGGTACGAGTGCGACAACATTTTTCTTTAATCCTAATGTTGCTGCAAGGATAACGGCTTGTATCACCGCCGCGCCACCCGACATGTCCATGTGCATTTCGTACATATGGTCGCCCGGTTTGATGTTGAGGCCGCCCGTGTCAAACGTAACGCCCTTGCCCACCAGCACTACCGGTTTTTTTGAGCGATCGGTGCCCCAATATTCGATCACAATAAACTGCGGCTCTTCGGCAGAGCCTTTGGCAATGCCTAAGATGGCACCCATGCCGAGCTCGGTCATCTCAGCCAGGCCAAGAACTTTAACTTTTGCTTTGGTTCCCTCGGCCGCTTTGAGCGCGGCCTCGGCCAATTTCTCGGGCGTCATGTCGCCGCCGGGCGTGTTGGAGAGTTCACGCGCGGCATTAACCGCCTTGCCTACCGCGGCGCCTTTCGTAAATCCGTTTTTAACCGCCGCACCCGCGTTGCGCACAGCCACGGTGTTAATAAATGTAAACCCTTCTTTCGGCGGATGTTTGTACGCAATATGCTCGTAGTTGACCATTATAAACGCCTCGGCAACAAGCTCGGCCAGCTCAGTATCACTTACATCCTTTGCCGCCAATGTGCGGATTTCTTTAAAATCAATCTCAAACGCTTTTATCTGGTTTTGCTTTGCAAACGAAGCGGCCTTGCGCATCAGCATGATTGCCTTGCGGCGCGGCAGCGCCTTTGGTTGTTTACCCTGAGCGGAGTCGAACGGGCCGTAGCCAATAAGCAGCGAGGCGCCGTCAAAGCGGTTTAAAGGCCCTTCAATAAAACGAAGCGGTCTAAGGGTATTTTGGCTTTTTTGCCCCTCAAAAATAAATTCCATAGTGGCAAAACCATACCAGATTTAAGGGATTTATCAAGTATTTTGTCTCGGTAGGGTTCTCATATTAGTTGACTAAAAATACAATACCTGTTATTCGGAATATGCTTGATTCATTTATTCAAGTTCTTCCGAATCTCAAGTTTCAAGGGCTGGTTGTCTTCCGTGGTCCTGCAAATAAAAACACCCGCGTTAGGCTCGGCTACGCATAAAGCAAAGCCGAACCATCAACGTCAGAGCCGCCTGTACCCTCAGGCGGTTTTTTATTCTTCGGTATTTAGAGACTGGTCGATGCGGTTCATGTCTCTCGGGAACATTGCGGCTTCTCTGACATTTTTGAGATTTAACATTTGCATAGTCATCCTCTCGGCGCCAAAGGCAAAGCCGCCTTCGGGCGGCGCTCCATAGCGGAATGCTTCGAGGAACATCTCAATTTTTTTGGGCTCCATCCCCCACTCCTCTACATGCTTCATAAGTTGTGTGTAGTCGTTGATGCGGCGCCCGCCCGAGAGCCACTCGCGGCCGCGACACAGGAGGTCGACACCTTCGTTAAACTCAGGATGCTCGGGATTTGGATACACATAAAATGGTTTTTGGCGCGTCGGATACCCATACACATACACAAAGTCTGAGCCAGTCTCCTCTTTTATGATGTCGCAAATATCTTGCTCGTCTTGTGAGCTCAAATCTTTTTCGCCCAGCACCTTGCGGCCTGTCTTGGCTTCAATTTTTTCTTGTGCTTCGGTCAAGCTCAGTGTTGGCGTTTTTTCTAGCATCACGGGCAGTGTGGCGCCCAAAAGCTCAAGCTCTTTGGCATGCTTTTTTTCGACAACGCCAAGTATGTAGCGCACCGTCTCCTCCGACATATCGCGCACGTCGCGCCACGAGTCGATAAAGGCCATCTCGGCGTCGAGCGATACAAACTCGGTAATGTGGCGCGTGGTTGCCGATGGCTCGGCGCGGAAGACTTTGTTGACACTAAAGACGCGCTCGAAGGCTGTCATCACGATTTGTTTGTAGAGTTGTGGCGATTGGCTCAAATATGCTTTTTTGTCGAAGTACTCAACTTTAAACACCTCGGCACCGCCCTCGGCGGTGGCGGGCACAATAGCCGGCGCTTGAAACTCAAAAAAGTCTTGCGACTTCATAAACTCGCGGAAGGAGTCGATGATAGTTGCCTGTATTTTAAATATGGCTTGCAAACGCGGATGGCGGAGCGTCAGTGCGCGGTGGTCGAGCTCGGTAGTAAGGTCGAGGTTGTAGCCATCGAGCGACATGTCAAACGGCAAAGGCTCTGCTTTGGCAAGTATATCGATGCTCAACACCTCGAGCTCAATATCGCCGTTTTGTACTTTGTCGTTGCAGTTTTTCTCGGGGCGCTGATTAACCTTGCCGCCCACCTTTACCACATACTCGCTGCGGAGCTCTTTGGCAGTTTCGATCGCGGGTGACGCGGGCAAGACAACGCCCTGCACAAAGCCCGAGCGGTCGCGGAAGTCAAAAAACACCATCTTGCCCTGGTCGCGCCGCACGCTTATCCAGCCGGAGATAGAAACTTCCTGCCCTACCTTTTGCCCCAAGTCTTTAATGAGAGTTCGTTCCATATATTATAGTGTGACGCCAATTTTTTGCCGCACCTCGGCCATTTTTACTGACGCTATCGCCTTGGCTTTTGCTGCGCCGTCGGCGAGTACTTTTTTAACCTCCTCGTCGGTAATGCTGTTGTACTTTTCGCGCATTGGCGCAACCACTTTTTCGATATCTTCTATCAACGCTTCTTTCAAATCTTTATACTTCCCTTTTTTTTCTTCGTACAAAGCTTCGAGCTCTGCTCCTGATTTAAAAAGTTTATGGATTGCATACACATGCTCCGGCCGCTCACCCGATGAGTCGGTAACAATACTCATGACTGCTTTTGCAATTTCTTCTTTGGTGCCAAAAAGCGGTATAGCGTTGCCGTAACTCTTGGACATTTTTTGACCGTCGATGCCGGGGACAATTGCCACTGCGTCAGAAATTTTTTCTTCGGGCTCTTTAAACGTTGTACCGTAGGCGTTGTTAAACTTTGCAGCCGCTTCGCGGGCATACTCGATATGCTGGCGCTGGTCGGCTCCTACGGGCACAATGTCGGCATTATAGAGCAAAATATCGGCTGCCATCAACATCGGATAATTAAACAGCCCCGCGTTTGCCTCGAGCCCGTGGGCCACTTTGTCTTTGTATGAGTGTGCTTGCATCAAAAACGGCACGGTAACCAAGCATTCAAATATCCATGCAAGCTCGGTGTGCTCGGCGATGTCCGATTGTTTAAAAATAGTTGCTTGAGCGGAGTCAACGCCTGCCGCCAAGTAAGCGCGCACGATGTCCAGCGTGTTTTGATGCAGTTGAGCCGGGTCTTTAAGCGAAGTGAGCGTGTGGTAATCGGCTATCATCAAAAAACTTTCGAAACCACTGTAGGTGTCGACAAAGGGTTTGAGTGCACCAAAATAATTGCCGATGTGCAATTGGCCGCTTGGTTGCAACCCGGTAAAAAGCCGCTTTTTTTGCTCTGCCATATCGGTATTATATACCCTCCTCCTTTAGCTTTTCTATCAAACCTTTGGCCACTTTGGAGAGTTTTTGTGGGAGTATGATTTTTACTTTTATAAACAAATCGCCGCGTTTGCCTCGCGTGGTGGGCACACCGCGGCCGCTCATGCGGAGGAGTTCGCCGTGGGTGACGCCGGGCGGGATAGTAAGCGGCTGGTCGCCGTCGAGCGTTGCAATAGTGTACTCGCCGCCAAGGAGTGCGTCGGAGAGTTTGACCGAAAGCTCGGTGACAATATTGGCGCCGTCTTTTTTAAAGCGTGAGTCGTTTTGCACGTGGATTTTTACGTACAGGTCGCCCGCAGGACCGCCAGCCACAGCCTCGCCAAGGCCGCTTAAGCGGACCATCTCGCCGCCCTCGATACCTGCCGGCACCGCAATGTCTATCTCTTCTTGTTTGCGGTATACACCCTCACCGCGGCAAGTTGAGCACTTTTCGGCCGGTACTTTGCCCGTGCCATGGCATTGGCGGCATGGCTGTACCATCGAGATGGTACCAAAAAATGAGTTGCTACTTTCGCGCACGGAGCCTTTGCCGTTGCAGTGTTTGCAGGTTTCTATCTTAGTGCCCGGTACGCCGCCGGTGCCGTGGCAGGTTTCACACTCGGCTATTTTTGCAAGGAGCACGGTGCGTTTGGTGCCAAAAATTGATTCTTTAAACGAGACCTCGAGATCGATGGATATATCGCGACCGCGGTGCGTGCGCGTGGTGCTCCCGCCAAACACATCGCCAAAAATGTCGCCAAAATCAAACCCGCCGTTTTGAAACGCGTCTTGAAATTGTGAAAAGTCGAAGTTGGCACTGCCCGCAAAACCTCCCGGTCCCGCACCCGCCGAGCCGTCGCTAAAGGTGCGGCCATAGGAGTCAAACTCTGCGCGTTTTTTATCGTCGCTCAAAATCGAGTATGCCTCGCTTACCTCTTTAAACTTGTCCACATCGCCGCCGGCTTTGTCGGGATGAAGTTTGTGCGCGAGTTTATGGAAGGCTTTTTTGATGTCTTCTTTTGAGGCCTTTTTGTCGACCCCTAATACCTCGTAGTAGTCGCGCTTCGATGCCATATGCGCTCTATTGTACGCCAAATTTTACTCCTCTGCAAGATTTTCACCTTCACCCTCAACGTTATTTTTCATGTCCTCATCGTCCGCCAAAAATCCCCCCGCTTGAATGCTCCATAATTTTTTATATAAACCACCTTTGTGTAGGAGCTCCTCATGCGTGCCGTCGGCGATGATAGTGCCGCCTTCGAGTACGACAATCCTGTCCATCTTCATGATGGTTGAGAGGCGGTGCGCTATCACAATGACTGTCTTGCCGCGCATAAGTACTTCGAGTGCTTCTTGTATGTACAACTCCGACTCTGAGTCGAGGCTCGAGGTTGCCTCATCGAGTACGAGGATGGGTGCATTTTTGAGTATGGCACGCGCAATAGCCACGCGCTGGCGCTCGCCGCCGGAGAGTTTAATGCCCCGCTCGCCCACAAAGGTATCGTATCCGAGCGGGAGCGCTGAGATAAACTCATGACAGTGGGCTTTTTGGGCGGCTTCGATAACTTCTGCGTCGGTCGCATCGCGTTTGCCGTACCTGATGTTGTCCATCAATGTGCGATGAAAGAGTATAGGCTCCTGCGGTACGAAAGCAATGGCATCACGCAAAGAATCTTGCGTAACCGTAGCAATATTTTGCCCGTCTATCGTAATAGTGCCACTCGGTATGTCATACAAGCGAAGCAAAAGCCTTGTGATGGTTGTTTTGCCGGCGCCAGATGGTCCTACCAATGCAAGTTTTTGTCCGCTTGGAATAGTTAAATCGAAGTGTGCTACGACGGGGCGCTTATTAAACGAAAAAGAAACGTCATTAAATGATATAACGCGGTCTGAAACCAAAAGGGTTTTAGCGTCTTTCACATCTTTAACATCGTGCGGTTGTTGCATGATATAGACCATCTCACCTGCATCAGCGAGCGACGTGTTGATGTTTCGAAACTCACGGCTCAAGCCCCATATGTTGTTAAAGAGGCCGATAATGTACGCTTGGATAAGCACAAAGTCACCAATGGTGAGCGAGTGTTGCTGCCAAAGTAAAAAAGCAATCCACAACACTCCCACGTTGATCGAGGTAGAAATAAAACCCTGGAGGCCGTATACAAAAATATCAAACCCCCACGTTGCAAGATATGCATCAAGGAGGCGTTTGATGGCATTGCCTGTCTTTTGTTCCTCGTAGACATTGCCGGAAAATAACTGAACGTTATTTTGGTTTGCTATGGAGTCGGCAAGCACGGCAGTAACATTGCTATCCTCCTCGGCACGTTTAAGACGCAGTGGTTGTTGCCAACGAGACATCACCCATTGCAAGCTTACAAAGAATATCACCGAGACAGTGAGAGCCGCTCCAAGTATCGGATGCTCGTACCACAACACGCCGATGACACCGAGCGTGTACAACAGCGCGGCGAGAACCGACTCCAATATGGAGTCCCACAACCGGTTAAATGCATCGCTGTAACGGTTGACACGGCGCGTAAGCGCTCCTGCAAAAGAATTGGTAAAAAACTGGTAGGAGTGATGCATCAAATAGGCAAATGCTTCTTGCGAGAGGTCTGCCATGATGCGTGCGCAAATTTGAGTCCCGGCAAACATTTCAACGCGCCAAGTAGCCCATATAATTGCCTGCACAATGCTATATCCGACGAGTGCCCATATCCCCGCGTTGATAGCATCGCTCGAAACGCCAACACTAATCACGTTGACCAATTGACGCAAAAACAACGGGGCTATAACCGAAGCCGCTTGTATGAGGAAAATGCAGAGAAAGGAAGTGGTCGCGTACCATTTGTATTGGACGAGATGTTTCCAATAGGCTCTTGCCACCGCTCCTGCGGGAGCGATTTTCTTTTCATCTTTTTGCGGCATTTACAAAATTATAGCTCTTATTTTTGCTCGGGGTTGTCTTGCGGCGCGCTCTGAGCCCCCGGCTCGTCTGCCGGCGGCGTTTGAGTGCCACCTTGTGGTGAGCCTGTCGAACCAGCTTTTTGTACTGCTTCGTATACTTTGGAAAGCTCTTTGGAGAGCTCCTCGGTTGCGGATTTTATCACGGCCATATCGTCACTGCCCTTTTTTGACTCGAGTGCGGTAATTTTTTCGTTGATAACAGTTTCAAGCTCAACAGGAATTTTGCCTTTGTTTTCGGTAAGCGCTTTGTGTGCGGCATACACTGCCTGGTCGGCCATATTACGTGCCTCGGCAACTTCAAACTTTTTTTTGTCGGAGTCAGCATTAGCTTCGGCATCTTTCTTCATCCGCTCGATATCTTGCTCGCTGAGCCCCGAGCGCGCCTCGATGCGGATGCTTTGCTCTTTGCCGGTAGCTTTATCTTTTGCTTTAACACTCAAGATGCCGTTGGCATCGACGTCAAAGGTTACTTCGATTTGAGGAAGCCCTCGCGGCGCCGGCGGGATGCCGTCGAGTACAAACTTGCCCAAGCTTTTGTTGTCGGCGGCCATGGCCCGGTCGCCCTGCACAATGTGTATCTCGACGCTTGTCTGATTGTCGGATGCGGTTGAGTATACTTGCGAACGGCTCGTGGGTATGGTGGTGTTGCGCTCAATCAGTTTGTGTGCGACACCGCCCATGGTCTCGATGCCAAGCGAGAGCGGGATAACATCAAGTAGCAAAACATCTTTAACTTCGCCGCCCAAGATACCGCCTTGTATCGCGGCGCCGATTGCCACCACCTCGTCCGGGTTGACCGAGAGGTTGGCTTTTTTGCCGAAGAACTTTTCGACCGCAGCCTGGAGTGCCGGCATGCGGGTTTGACCGCCGACGAGTATCACCTCGTTGAGGTCGCCCACTTTAAACGGCGAGGCTTCCATCGCGCGCTTGGTGATAGACATGGCGCGCTCGATAAACTCAGCCGAGAGCTCCTCGAGCTTGGCTCGCGAAAGCTTAATGAGCAAGTGGCGCGGGCCGGACGAGTCGGAAGTAATAAACGGAATATTTACCTCGCTCTCAACGGCTGTGGAGAGCTCTATCTTTGCCTTCTCGGCGGCCTCATCGAGGCGCTGGCGCGCGAGCGGGTCGTTGCGGACATCGATACCGCTCTCTTTTTGAAACTCGGTCGCCAAAAAGTCGATTATTTTTTGGTCGATATCTTTGCCGCCCAAGTGCGCATCGCCGTCGGTTGATTTAACTTCGATAGAACCCTCGCCATCCTCCGAGGTACCCACCTCGAGGATGGAGATATCAAAGGTGCCGCCGCCAAAGTCGAAGACGGCAACCTTCTCGTTTTTCTTTTTGTCAAAACCATAGGCAAGCGCCGCCGCCGTAGGTTCGTTGATGATGCGCTTAACATCGAGGCCGGCGATGCGACCCGCGTCTTTGGTGGCTTGGCGCTGGCTGTCGTTAAAATAGGCCGGCACCGTGATAACGGCCTCGGTGATAGGCTCGCCCAAGCGCTTTTCGGCATCTGCTTTAAGTTTGCCGAGTATCATCGCCGAGATTTCCTCCGGGCGATACCATTTGTCGCCCATCATGACCTCGATGCCGCCCGTTGCCGACTTGCGCATCTCGTAGGGCACCGACGCTTTGTCTTTTTGCACAAAGGGCTCGTCAAAATTGTGACCAATGAAGCGCTTGATTTGATAGACCGTGTTTTTAGGATTGGTAACCGCTTGGCGGCGCGCAATGAGGCCCACGAGGCGCTCGCCGGTTTTGCTGGTTGCGACCACCGAAGGAGTTGTGCGTGCACCCTCTGCGTTTTCCAAAATCTGCGGCTCGCCGCCGCGCATGACCGCTGCTGCCGAGTTGGTGGTTCCCAAGTCAATGCCAAGAATTTTTCCCATGGTGTTTTATATTAATTGTTAAGATTTTTTATAAACATATACCGACACTTGTGCAGGGCGTATCACCCGCTCTCCTATTGCATACCCTGAGCGCTCTACCGACTCGACCGTGTGGTCTTGCGTCTCGCTCTCGGTTGCAACTTCACGGAGCGCCTCGTATGTGTGCGGAGTAAAATGCTCGCCCACTGCGCCGTATTTTTCTACCCCGATTTTTTTTAATGAGCTCACAAAGTGCTTGTAAATCATTTCTAACCCTTTTGCTTGGCCCTCCTTTTCGTGTTTAAGCGCCAACTCAAGCGTGTCGAGGCTCGGGATAAGCAACTCTACAACCTCCGACGTTATGCGAGCCTCTCTGTCGTGATGTATGAGCGTTTCTTCGCGCTTAAAATTGGCAAAGTCGGCTCGTGCACGCTGCCACCCTTCTAAATATTCCTGCTTTTCTTCAACTGCTTTTTTTAATTTTGCCCGTACTTTGGCGAGAGCCGCAGGGCCGCCCTCCGCCTCTTCTTCGTCGACAAACTCGCTCTCGTCTTGCTCGTTCATTTCATCCGCGGAGTCTGCCATACGTCCAAGTATTATACACAAAAAAATCCGTTGGTCAAATTTGCTTACACAAAAGATTAGTTTTAGTATCCATGTGGAAGTTTACAACCTCCCGGAGGCTGTCATGACAAAAAATGTGTCGACGGCCGAGACTCAGAATCTTAGCCAGCCCCTGCAAGACCTACTTGATTTCGTTAAATTCCTCAACATTTTTCGCTCAATTAGACGAGTAATTTGGTTTAAAGGAACAAGAGGCCGCGAGCGCGACGGCGAGCACTGCTTCCAACTCGCGTTAGTGGCGTGGTTCCTCAACGAGCGGATGAAGCTCGGCATGGATTTGCTACGGCTTATTTCTGTGGCGCTCGTACACGACCTGGTCGAGACCTATGCAGGCGACACCTCGTGCCTGCCCGACTTGTCCGGTCGCATTCGAACATTGAGCAAGGCAACGAAGCAAGAGCGCGAAGAAGCTTCACTGCGCCGCATAGAGTTTCAGTGGGGGTCAAAAATCCCCTCCATACTCGAAGCGATACGCGAGTATGAGGCGCAAGAAACCGAAGCCTCCCGCTTTTTGAAGGCACTCGATAAGCTTGTGAGCGTCATCAACATCTACCAGGATAACGGCCGGACGCTCAAAAAGCTTCACACTCTGTTTGAGCCATGGGATGCCTACAAGCGTCCGCATATGGCTCGACATCTGGTGATTAAAGAGCTTTATGAGGAATTGCGCGTAATCCTCATGATGCGAAAAGATCTCTACTATAGTCCAACAGTCGCCTAACCCGCGGCTGTTTTTTTATTGCTAGAAATCATTTATGGTTTGTGGTAGTATCGCCGTGGCTTGTAACGGAGGGAATCGTCATGGACAAACTCGCGTATGACTACACCAACACAGAGTTGATGGAAGCATATTGGGAAGCGGTCGCACAAGCGGCCGTATCAAACTCCGGTCTCGTTATTGACTTTACCGGAGGAATTCGTTGGGAAGAGGCGTACTATCTCAACGGTGTTGTCTTCTCGCGGCTTGAGGGCAAGGTGCGACCTTTCACTCGCGGCGACCGTGTGCGTATCAACCCCAAAGCGACTTACCTGTGCCGTTCGGTCAATTATGCCGAGCAGTATCACTCGTGTGGAGAGGCGGACCCCAAGAAAGTGTACAAAGTAGCGCGGGTCATTTACGAAAAAAACGGCACCTGGACACTCTCGTTCAAAGGAGACGAGGAGAGCTATCGCTATCCCGCCGACCGTTTCGAGAAGGTCGAGGAGAAAACATCGGCCGCCGCCTAAGCCGTCTAGCGTGCACAAAACTATCCAGTCGCCTAACCCGCGGCTGTTTTTTTATTAAAAAATCCGGCCTATTGGTCGGATTAGTACTTACGCCTTAATCGTTACTGAAAAACGCTCAAATTTTTCCGGTTTTCCGAACGCAAGCATGAGGAATCGGAATTCGCCGCTCGAAAGAGCTCGGTCATCTTGTGGCGTTCGAAGTCCAAATGGCGGAATGATAAATTCACCAGGCTTTAGGCCGTAGGAATTTAGCATTAGCGCCATTTTTTCAAACACGGTGTCCATTGAAACCGTGCCCAACGTCGGTACAACATAAACCTCAAGTACGTGCCACCGCTCGTATTCTAAGGGCATGCAAGCCTCCTCAATCGAAAAAGAATACTGGACACACGTAGTACACGACCATCCAGCATGCAATTCCAGCAAGAACGACGATAACAACCCCCTTCGCTGTTTTGGCCATAGAAACTCTCCCTAGGAACGAAAAAGGCCTTTCGAAACTGAAAGACCTTTTTTCTGAATATACTTATACCACCAATTAGCGTTTTGGCTATATTCGCATATATAAATAAAAAACACCGTTGTCAATTTAACTTGAAATACAACGGTGCAGGAATTCCCGCTTGATGCTCGAGTTGACTCATGCCTATGAAAAAAGCGACGACGAGTAGAATTATAGGAATAAGAACCGACCAGCGCACCCACGGGAGATTTTCCTCTTCTTTGCGTGGATTAATAGGAGGTTTCCCTCCCCCTGCAAAATTTCCTTCGTCTTTGTACATGGCGACTCTCCTCAGGAACGAAAAAAGTTCTCTCGTGATTGAAAGACCCTATCCAATAAAAACTATACCAAAGTTTAACGTTTTGACTATATTCCTACATATAAAGAAAAAACCGGCGCACGAGGCGTCGGTTGGTACACAGTTGGAACAGAGTTCCAAGAAATCCGGGATGGTGGAGCAGCGATAAATCTTTTCCAAACTGCGAGGTCGGAACTTGCGTTCCAACGCCGAGGGGGCGTATCCGGTATTATCTATCTTTATAACGGCAATTGACCGCCAGAGAAAGACTCCCCGTGATTCGAACGGAGAACACCTACAGCATGCACTTAGGTGCGTTTATCCCAGACTACTCCTAAAAGTACCCTCTACTAGGGACTTCTTACTTCCCTGCCGGGAAAGACCATCCGCATATAAAACTAGCCCCGAAGGGCTAGTTTGTCAAATTGTTATTATACTAGCGCTTGCTCCACTGCTTGGCCGCACACTAACTGTTAGTGTGCGGCCTTGCGACTTGCGGGCTAACGCTTAGACCATTGTTTACGTTTACGCGCCTTTACCAAACCCGGTTTCTTGCGCTCTTTAGCGCGCGGGTCGCGTTTGAGGAAGCCCTCTTTTTTGAGGATACCGCGAAGCGAGACATCGTAGTCGATAAGCGCACGTGAGATTGCGTGGCGCACGGCAATTGCCTGCCCTGCAATACCGCCACCGGAGACTACCACCGTAACCGCAAATTGTGTTGGGAGTGATACTTTAAGAAAAGGTTCAAGTGCTGCCTCGCGCAATGCCGGTGTGTTAAAATACTCGCCCGCCTCTTTGTTGTTGACCGAGACAATCGTGCGAGCGCTTGGGGTGAGGCGTGCACGAGCAATAGCCGTTTTGCGGCGGCCGACTGACTCTACATATTTGTCCTTAGTTACCATATCATCTTTTTATATTGTCACTCGTAAACTCGCTAGTTTTCTATCGAAAGGAGCTTGATGCGCAAGGCTTGCAGGCGATTTTTGGGAAGCATGCCCAACACTGCGCGGCGTATTGCCTCGCTTGAGCCCCGGCGCGCCGTGAGCATAGCATAGTTCTCTTTTTTTTGCCCGCCCGGATAGCCCGAGTAGCGCACGTAAGCTTTATCTTTGGCTTTGTCGCCGGAGATTTTAACTTTGCTTGCGTTGATTATTGTTACTTCAACTTTAGCAACCGTGTTTTTTGCAAAATCGGCACTGTGCTTGCCGAGCAAAGTCTTAGCCGCTGCACTTGCGATGCGTCCGAGCGATTTGTTTTCTGCGTCAATAGTTATCATACATTTATACAAACTCAATCATGGCCATCGGTGCGGCATCGCCTTTGCGCGGGCCCATTTTGATAATGCGGGTATACCCTCCGGCACGGCCGGCATATCCGCTCGCGCTTTTGATTATTTTTGCGGCTGTTTTTTCGTCACCCAAGGCAACAACAAGCGCGCGGCGGTTAGCCAGCGTTGCCGACTTTGCCTTGGTGAGGAGCTTTTCCACCATAGGGCGGATTTCCTTGGCCTTGGCTTCGGTCGTTTTTATTTTGCCGCGGATTATGAGCGAACGGCAAAGGCTTTTGAGGAGTGCCCCGCGCTCGTCGGTCTTCCGTCCAAATTTTCGTACGTTGTTTCCGTGTCGCATGGTGTTATTTAAGAATTATTCCAAAATTGGCAAGCGCGCGTTTTACTTCTTGTATCGCCTTCGGTCCCAAGCCGTCTATCTCGAGGAGGTCATCCTCTTTTTTGCGCGCAAGGCCGCCCACGGTGCGGATGTTGGCTTTCTCGAGCGCCGAGATAGTGCGGCTCGAAAGCTCAAGGTCCTCAACGCGCGTTTTGAGCGCCTCGGCGGCAACCTCTCCGGTTGGCGCGCTCTCGGCCGCTTGCGACGCACCCACGCTTTGCGTCGGCAACTCTTCCTCGCGGAAGCCGACAATCGACTTGAGCTGGGTAATCATGATTTCGATCGACTGCTCGAGCGCCGCGCGCGGTGCGACAGTCCCGTCGGTTTCGATGGAGATGCGCAAGCGGTTAAAGTCGGTGCGGTCGCCGACGCGCATGTTGTCTACCTCGTAGTTAACGCGGCGGATAGGGCTGAATATGGCGTCAACGGAAATTTCACCGATATCGACGCGCTCTTTTTTGAGCACTTCGCGCGGCACATAGCCAAGCCCGCGCTCGATGCGGAACTCCGCGTTAAAAGTAGTTTTGTCGCCGAGCTCGCAGATGTACGCATTGGGGTTGAGAAGGCGCACTTGTCCGGGGAGGGTCAGGTCGTCGCCCGATACTTTTTTAGGACCCTTTACACTCAGCGTGATAGTTTGTGCCTCGCCCGCCACTATTTCAAAGCGCAATTTTTTGAGATTGAGTAAGATGGTCACCACATCCTCCTTGATGCCGTCGATGGTCGAAAACTCGTGGTTAACGCCTTCGATTTTTACCGAGGTAATGGCCGCGCCGGGGAGCGAGGAGAGAATAATGCGGCGCAAACTGTTGCCGAGCGTATGCCCGTAGCCGGGATAGAGGCCGTCTATTTCAAACACCCCCTCGTTGCCCTCTTCCGAGACCGCGCGAGGCTTGCTTGGCAATGTGATTGAATATTCCATCATATAATTTTTAATTTTTTTAATAACTCTTTTTTATTTCTGCCTCGTAAACTCGGCATTACTTACCGGCTGTAGAACTGGATGATGGTTGCCGGATTAAATGGAGCCTCAGTCTCGGCGACAGTGGGGATTGATGCAATCGTTGCAGAAAATCCGTCGGGGCTCATCGTGAGCCATGCGGGAGTTTTTGTTTCGGCAACGGCCTCGGCGCGGTTGGCAAACAAAGGGCTTGCTTTACTGCCCTCGCGGATAGAGATAACATCACCCACCTTAACCGCGTGTGAAGGGATGCTCATGCGCGTGCCGTTGACCAGCACATGCGCGTGCGAGACAAGCTGGCGCGCGGCGCGGCGCGTTTTTACAAATCCTGCGCGGAAGATAACGTTGTCGAGACGCGCCTCAAGACGGCTCATGAGAGCTCCTGTTGATGAGCCGTTTGCGCCCTGCCTGCCGGCAGGCAGGTCCATGGCTTCATGGACATATCGCGAAAACTGGCTCTCGGAGAGACCGTAGGTAAAACGCGCTTTTTGTTTTTCTAAAAGTTGTGCACCAAAGTCGGTACCGCCGCCGCGCTTAGGGCGCCCGGTGCGGTGAGGAGCGCGCGCTTCGGCGAGCTGGTACTTTTGCGTCTGGCATTTTTCAAATACGGAAGCGCCAAGGCGTTTGCATATTTTATATTTTGGTCCGACGAGCATATTTATATGCGAGTAATATTAATAGTCATAATGGTGTTGGTTTTTATACGCGGCGGGGCTTGGGCGGCCGTGGGCCGTTGTGCGGCACCGGTGTCGTGTCCTTTATAGAGTTGATGTGGATGCCCTTGCTGGAGAAGGCGCGTACCGACGACTCGCGGCCGGCGCCAACGCCCGAGATAACGACGCCAACCTCTTTAACACCCATCGCTGCGGCGCGGTCGCCCAAGAGCTCTCCCACTTTTGCAGCGGCAAACGGCGTGCCTTTTTTAGCGCCGGAAAAGCCAAGCGAGCCGGATGACGACCAGCTTACGATGTTGCCGCCGATATCGGCGAGCGACATTTTGGTATTGTTGTAGGTTGCTTCGACAAACACAAGCCCCGCATCCATTTTGCGGCGCGATGTGCGCGACGAAGAGCCGCGGCCTCCCGCGCTATCCCCTTCGCCCCCTTTTTTGACTATTCGTTTCTTACCCATAGGTAGTGTCAGTGGTTATACTATATATATTAGGTCTTTTCAACCTTACGGCGGCCCGAACCCATGGTTTTGCGGACGTTACCGCGGAGGGTGCGAGAGTTGGTTTTAGTGCGCTGGCCGCGCGAGGGGAGTTTTTTAGTGTGACGCGAGCCGCGATAGCTACCGATATCTTTGAGACGCTTGATGTTGCCTGCGACCTCGCGCTTCAAGTCGCCCTCGAGCTTGGTGCTCTCGAGTATCGTGCGGATGCGGGCCTCTTCGTCTCCCGAGAGGTCTTTTGTTTTTATCATTGGATCAACTTTTGCCTGCGCTAAAATAGTGAGTGCGCGCGAAGGACCGATGCCATATATAAAATTGAGCGCATAGCGGATGCGCTTGTTGTCGGGGAGTGTGATGCCGGAAATTCTCATAATATCAACTATCCTTGGCGCTGTTTGTGGCGCGGATTACTGCAGGTAACGTACACGCGCCCTTTGCGGCGTACCATTTTGCAGTTTGCACAGCGGAGTTTGATCGAAGCTTTGACTTTCATTATAGCCTGCGGGTGATCCGGCCCTTCCCGCCATACGGGTCAAGCGTAATCATCACTTTGTCTCCTACCAAAACTTTGATGCGATGCAACCGCATTTTGCCGGCTAAGTACGCAAGGATGACCTCTCCGTTCCCTAAAGAGACCCGGAAAAGGGTGTTTGGCAAAGCCTCTTCGACCGTGCCCTGTACTTCCTCGGACTTGGTATCCATCAAACAATAAGCGACAAAAGCTATCTTAGCCTATCCGCAAACGAGTGTCAACAATAGCAAGGCCTAAATTAAGCCCTTTTGTGGATTGTGCCAAGGGCTTGCCAAAACGCCATATTTAAGGCTATTCTAGGACCCAGAAGTCTGAGCTCGGTCGTCGTTCTTCCACACAACAGCGCAAAAGGACGCTCAATAAATGGGAAAGTCTCGAAAATTTGCTTGGGTAGCAAAGACCTCTCTCGTGCTGGCCGCAAGCGGCGTGGCATACGCTGTAACGGCATACTTTGACAGCGATATGGCTCGCGTCAACGCTTTCGCCGCATTCTTTATTTCCACTCAGTTGAATATGTCAAATAAGTCAGCGTACGCTCACGGAGTAAATGGGAGTCGGCACGTTCTTTCGATGCCAATAAGCCTGTTTATCAAGTACCTTGTTGTCCTTGTCGCATGTATGCTGTTGGCTTTTACTTCATTATCCACCGAACGCGGACCGGCAGTGGTGGCAACTCTTAGGCTCCATCTTGTCGCATTTTCAGGTCTGTTGGGCTGGCTCGCTTCTCTGATTTACTGGTATGTTTTCTCCTACAAAGAAACATACTATCTATCGGAAAGTTATGAGCGAGATCTGCTGAAAATGGACGGGAACAATGATGCGCGCATCGAAGACGTCATAGCGCACGGCAAAAGGAAGGGACTATTTGGCCCTTCGGCACAACAAAAAGAATAGCCCATCCAAACTTTAAGCCGCTCGTACTCCACGCTGGAGTGAGCGGCTTTTTTCTTTTCTATTTTGTGACGACTGTAATTTTATTTACGTCTGTTGGGAAGGTTGACGACCAAAACGGGCGGATAGCGGCGCTGCACGGGGTGTCTTTGCTGCAGGTAATGGCCGGTGCAAATGAGCCCACTATTTGCTCAAAAGCGCTTTTACTCTTGCCTACCAGGGCTGCTTTGAGCGCGTTGGGGTCAAACTGCCACACCAACGTTGGTGAGCCCGAAAGCGCGAGGGTTAAGCTGCCTTGCGAAGGAGTACTGCTTCCCTGCAAGCCAACCGTGATAGCCGAGGTGTCTGCAAAATCGACCGCCTCGTTGTTGTAGCCGGTTACCTCTTGTTTAGCGATGGCGGCGGCAAGGTCGCTGGTGCGGACGGTGTCGCCGCTTGCGGTTGCTGTCTCGGAGAGCGCCACCGTGTTGGCATCGATTGGTGTTTGTACAATGTCGCCAAAGGTCACGGCAAATGTGCCGGCGATTAAGAGATATTGTTTAGGAATTTCGGTAGAGGCAGCTTGCTGGAGCGCATTTTTAAGACCTCCTTCAAGCGCGCTTTGCGCTGCCGTGAGGTCGGCTGGTGCGACAGAGGCTTGTTGGCCGACAAAACCTCCGGTTATGCCGGTGGTTTGCGCATAAAACTTGGTGTATTGAGGGTCGCTTTTAAACCCGGGGATAGTAAACTGCGTTTGGCCAAGGTTGTAGGTGGCTCCCGGAGCGTCGGCATACACCGTTGCCGTAACCGTGCCCGGGGTAAGCGTGCCGTCGGCCGCTTTGGTGGCGCCGGGCACGGTTACGCCGCTTTTAATGCGGTAAATATTGCCGTTGGGAGCTGCAAAACGCGTCGTTGCCACGAGCGTTTGCGGGCTGGTGCCGTAGTCGTTGTAAATGGTGATGACTCCCGAAGCCGATTTGGAAACTTGCGAGGAGCCGCTTGCTTTAACCGTGGTGCTTGCCGTGCGCGAAGCCGAGACTACTTGGTATGGCAACACGCCAACCGGTGCGTTGACTTGTGCAACTATCGTGGGAGGTGGCGTTACAACCGCGGTTTTAGGTGTCACGCTCACGGTTACGCCGGCAAAGAGCGTCGAGAGTAATATGCCGGAAAGCGCACAAAGCACCAACACTCCTACAAGAATCCAAAAAAACCAGCTTTTTGTCATTGATGTTCTTTTTTTATGAGGTAATACGGGTTCGACCGGAGGAGGGCGATGCCCGGGAGGCAAAGGAATGTCGCGAATCGAATGTTCTCCTTTTGGGATCATGTCTCGCATATACAAAGGTAATTATACATGATTATAAGCGTCTGGCCGAGACCTGCCATGTACAAACGAGGCGGCAAGTGCCAGATGCAGGTCGGGGTTTGGAGCATGCCCCGCAAGCGCTGCGGCGGCACGATGAGCGCCAAAAGTGCGCACGGTAGCGCCTGGCACAAACAATGCGCCAAGAGAGGCATCGCTCTCGAGCGCCCTCGCAAACCAGCTTCCAAGCGGCTCCTCGGCAACCACCAGCACGCCCTCCGGAGTGCCATTTTTTGCGAGTGCCTCAACTCCTCCCGCAAAATGCTCCAGCCAATGGCGCTCAGCGGCCTCAAATGGCTCGTGGTAAGGATGCTCGGCATGTTTGGCGAGTGCGAGCGCGGCCGATATCTCTCCCAACGAGAGGCCGGCGTGCGTCGAGAGCGTGCGATACACGCTGTGCGTGCCAACAGGCAGGGTGCCGTAGCCGAGCGCTTTGCCGTCGCTGAGCAACACAAGCTCGGTTATCTCGCCGCGCGGGATTGCGAGCAACATGGTGCCGCCCACGAGCGACCCTGCCCCGCCATAAGCCGCCGCAGCCGCGCTTGTGTGGAGCGAGAGCGGCAAGTCGTCGGCAAAAAGCGCGAGCTCGTTTTTGAGCACCGCGCTCAAATGCGGAGAAAAATCAGGTTTGCCAGCGGCGAGGTTTGGCACGCCCCACGGCACTCCCAAAAAAGCGGCCGCGCGTGAAAATATGCCGCGATTAGCTGTTTTAGGATTGGCGCGCAAGCGCGCAGCCACGAGAGTAGTCTCGCCAAGAGCCTCATGCAGAGCCTTTTCTATCTGCGCGGCAATAGCCGTGCTCGAGAGTGTACGAGGCGGTGCAAAATGAATGCGCCGCTCGGCAAAAAGCACCGGTGCGCTTTCTGTGGAAAGATGTGCGAGAGCAGTACCCACACTCGAGCTTTCAACGTCGAGCAAAAGGACATTTTCGGATGTGTCCCGTCCAATTCCAAACATGTCCTAAGTATAACGCAAAATAAAAAGTACCTGCTTGCTATCCAGTATGAGGTTGGAACTTTTTTAGAATTATGGTACGGTGCTGCTTAGAATAGGCTTCGTTTGAAGGAGATTCCAATGCTTGTGCTTGCATTTTGGATCGTTACTGTCATGTTTATCGTTCTCGTTTGTTTATATAAACTGCTCCTTGTCATAGTTATCAAATATCTGGATAGAGTTGCCAAGATGCCGCTCATGAAGTGGATGCCCTTCTACGATATCTGTTACGAGCATTTCGATAATTCGGAGTTTTGGACGCGGATCATGCTTCTTGCTCTAATGAGGCGAGCGGCCATCGAAGCGCGACTCATGGAAGGTTTCGAGGATGAGGGTATTGAGAACCCAACTTTTGGTGAGCTTCAATTTCATAGCAATACGATGGACATATATGAGTTTCGCCTCACTTATCGCCCGCGTAGGAAAAGAAAAATCAAGCTCACATCTCGTGAATGGTTTGAGCCGGAGCTGGTTCCAATACCGGTATCATAAAGTAGGCGGCTGCAGAAAAGCGGTTACCAAAAGTAGCCGCTTCTTTTTATATTTATTCCAACACCGCTTTTATGCGCCTCACTCCTTGCGCTACAGCTTCTTCTTTCAGGATTTTAAATACGCCAGACTCTGCAAGCTCGGCGGTGTGGTTTACATGCGGGCCGCCGCAAAACTCTATTGAGAAAGGGTTAGACAGCGGTCCCACCGAGTACACCGACACTCTTTCGGGATATTTTGCGCCAAACTCGTGCTCGGCGCCGAGTTTTTCGGCCTCGTCTTTATCCATCTCGGTGCGCACCACCGGTATATCCTCTTTTATTTTTTCGTTCACAATGCGCTCCACCTCCCTCTTTTGCTCATCGGTCATTTTTTGCGGCCAGCTAAAGTCGATGCGCAAACGCTCCTGCGTAATATTACTACCACGTTGATGAACCTCGGGGCCAAGCACCATCTGCAATGCTTTAAGCAAAAGGTGATGCGCGGTATGGAGGCGCGTGGTTGCCTCGCTTGTGTCAGCGAGGCCGCCTTTAAACTTTTGCTCGCTCCCTGCGCGCGAAAGGTTTTGATGTTCTTTGAGCAATTCTTTAAACCCTTCAATATCGATTTGCTTAATGCCCTTCTCTCCTGCTTCCTCCACAATAATTTCTAATGGGAACCCGTACGTAGTAACCAATTGAAATGCATCTTGCGCCGACAGTGTGCCTTGGCCAATAAAACGCTCAAGCTCTTTCATGCCGCGTGTAAGAGTTGCGCGAAACTTTTCCTCCTCTGTGGCTATGGATGATTCAATTTCAATGGCTTTTTCTTGCAGTTCCGGATACTGGTCTTTATACATCTCTATAATCGGTTGCACTATTTTTGCAAAACTAGCTTCTGTAATACCGAGCTTGTCGGCATAGCGCACGCTGCGGCGGATAAGTCTACGGACGTAATAGCCCTGATCGGTATTGCTTGGGCGTATGCCATCTCCTATCAAAAAGACGGCTGCTTTCATGTGATCAGCAATAATTCTAAAACTTTTTTTATCGCTCGCGTATTGTTTACCACTAATGTCCTCAAGATATGAAATGATGGACCCGTGCGTGATTGGAAATATGTCGGAGCTGTTTGCAACTGCGGCACAAATCCGCTCGAGGCCCGAGCCGTGGTCAATGTTTGGATGTTGAAGCGGCACAAACGTGCCCTCAGCCTCCTTGCGATATGACATAAACACATTGTTGCCTATCTCCATAAAGCGGCCGCAATCGCAGTTGGGGTGGCAATGTTCACCAAATTTTGTGTCGTGCTCAATATCCGCAAACTCATAGAACATTTCGGAATCGGGGCCGCACGGGTCTCCGACCGGAGTCGTATCTGGGCCAGTCTTGCCACGGTTCCACCAATTTTTTTTGCCTTCATAGTAAAAAATACGTTCGCCGGATTTCATACCGCGCTTGTACCCGTCTTCTTCAGATCCTATATCGGCAATTTTTGCTTCAATATTTTTCTTTGCAAAAAGATTTTGCCACAGCCGAGCAGCTTCGGTGTCTTTGGGGATTTCATACTTTGGCTCGCCGATAAAACAGGTAATATAGAGTCGAGTTGCATCAAGACCGAGTTCATCGACTAAAAATTCAAATATCCAAGGAATCTGCTCTTTTTTAAAGTAGTCACCAAGTGACCAGTTACCAAGCATTTCAAAAAAGGTAGTGTGGCGATTATCCCCTACTTCTTCGATGTCCATCGAGCGAAAAGACTTTTGCGAGTCAACGAGCCGAATGCCTGCAGGGTGCGGCTCGCCTAATAAGTAAGGTATGAGCGGCTGCATGCCCGAGCCGGTAAAGAGCGTGGTTGGGTCGTTCTGCGGCACCAAGGGTGCGCTAGGGACAATGGCGTGTCCGCGCGCCTTAAAAAACTCGAGATAAGCCTGCCTGATTTCGCCGAGCGTCATGGTACCAATAGTACCAAGATTATAAAATTTTGGTACTATCAAATACAATGACAAAAAAACCAAAAGGCTGCTGGGGATTTGAAATGCGCAACATTGACGCATCGGTGCGGCCGCAAGACAACTTTTATGTACACGCCAATGGCGCGTGGCTTAAGCGTGCAAAAATACCAAAAGACGAGTCGCGTGTCGGTAGTTTTTTTACTTTGCGTGTTGATACCGAACGGGAGCTTAAAACAATTATGGACGATGTGCTTAAGCACACATCGCACGCAAAAGGCTCGCCCGAGCAGATGGTCGGCGACTATTATCGCGCCGCTTTTGACATGAAGACGCGCAACAAGCTCGGCATCAAGCCGCTCCTGCCATTGATTAAAGAAATTGATGCCATACAAACCAAAAAAGAGCTGCTTGATTGTATTGCACGCCTCCATGTGCTTGGTATAGGTGTTTTTTGGGGCGCCGGTGTCGACCAAGATTCTAAAAAAAGCACCCAATATATATTGCATCTCGTGCAAGACGGCCTTGGATTGCCCGACCGCGACTACTATCTTGAAGACCAACCCGAGCAAAAGCGCGTGCGCGACGCCTATCTCGCCCATATCGAAAAACTTTTGCATCTTGCAGGCACCACTCCCACTGAGGCGAGACATGTGCGGGAGGTAGTAATGGATATAGAAACAAAGCTGGCAGGAGCCTCGATGACAAAAGAAGACACGCGCGATTCTGAAAAAATCTATCACAAAAAGTCATTGACCGCACTTAAGGCGCTGGCGCCTGCCGTTGATTGGAAAAAGTATTTTGCCGACACCGGCACACACAAAGCGTCGCAGGTTATCGTGTGCCAGCCGGAGTTTTTTGCTTTTGTAAACAGCTTGCTGCAAAACACTCAGATTGAAGACCTCAAAACCTACATGCGTTGGCACATTATCAACGAGTCGGCAGGATTATTGTCCGAGAAGTTTGTGCAGGAAAATTTTGATTTTTATGCCACCGTGCTTTCAGGCGTAAAAGTAATGAAACCACTGTGGCGTCGCGCGCTTGCGGCAGCCAACGGTGCGCTCGGCGACGCGCTTGGCAAACTCTATGTGGCAAAGTACTTTCCTCCCGCATCAAAACGCGCCATGGATGCGCTTGTCGACGATTTGTTCGCGGCCTACGCCGGGCGTATTAAAAAACTCGACTGGATGAGTGCGGGAACCAAACGCAAAGCACTCGTAAAACTAAAAAGCATGAACCGCAAAATCGGCTATCCTGCCAAATGGCGGAGTTACGCCGGGCTCAAAGTGTCGCCACACGATTTTTATGGCAACGTGACAGAGAGCACCGTCTACGAGCATCGCCGCAACATGCACAAGCTTGGCAAGCCAATAGATCGCGGCGAGTGGTTTATGTATCCGCAAACAGTCAACGCGTACTTTTTGCCGACGCTCAATGACATTGCCTTCCCTGCAGCAATACTCCAATGGCCATTTTTTGACGCGCAGGCTGATGCGGCAGTCAATTACGCCGCTATCGGCTCGGTTATCGGACACGAAATTACCCACGGCTTTGACGACCAAGGCGCCAAGTTTGACGCTAAAGGCAATATGCGCATGTGGTGGACAAAAAAAGATGTGCAAAACTTTACTGCAAAAACAAAGCCGTTTATTGAGCAAGCCAATAAAGAAATTGCTGTTGATGGCGTGTATATCAATGGCCGGCTGACACTCGGCGAAAACATGGCCGATTCGGGCGGCCTTATTATTGCCTACGATGCCTATCAAAACCATCTCAAAAAAACAGGCCGCACAACAGTTGGCGGGCTCTCGCCCGAAGAGCGCTTCTTTTTTGGGTTTGCACAAATGGAGCGCGAGCTTGCGCGACCCGAGCTCGTTAAAACGCAGGCATTAACCGACCCGCACGCACCGGCGCCGTGGCGCATCAATGGTCCGCTTTCCAACTTTGAGCCGTTTTACAAGGTGTTTGATATTAAAAAAGGAGACAAATTGTATCGCGAGGCAAACACACACGCGCAAGTGTGGTAAAAATCCTACAACCAATCGATGGGCTTTTTACCTTGCTCTACCAAATAGTTGTTGGTTTTGCTAAAGGGCTTTGAACCAAAAAAACCGTTGTACGCCGAAAACGGCGATGGGTGCGGCGATTCGATCACGCAGTGTTTACTCCTATCAATATGTGCGCCTTTAGTGCGGGCATAATTACCCCAAAGTATAAACACAAGATGCTCTTTTTTGTCGGAAAGCGCTTTGATGGCCGCGTCGGTAAACTCTTCCCAACCCCGGCCTTGGTGCGAGCCGGCCATACCGCCTTGTACCGTGAGCGTTGCATTGAGGAGGAGTACGCCTTGCTCGGCCCAACGTGAAAGGTCGCCACTTTTGTGCACGAGCGGTTTGCCTAAGTCATTTTCGATTTCTTTAAAGATATTTTGGAGCGAAGGTGGCGGCGGCACTCCCTCACCTACCGCAAAGCTGAGCCCGTTGGCTTGCCGCACTCCGTGGTACGGGTCTTGACCGAGTATCACGACCTCAACCGTATCAAACGGACACAAATCAAACGCGCGGAAAATATGTTTTGCCGGCGGATAAACCGTTTTGCTTTTGTATTCGTTTTTTACAAAAGTAGCCAACTCCTCAAAATATGGCTTGCCAAACTCCTCAATTAAAGCTTCCTTCCAACTTGGCTCAATCTTTACTTCCATGCCACTAGTATACAAAAGAAAAAAGCGTACAACTTAATGCCCATCTAGAGCACTTCGATACATCGAAGTGCTCTTTGATCGGTAAAAATTTCGCATGCGCGAAATTTTTACCGATTTGAATTTGTTCAATTTTTATCCTTATCAATACGCTGCCGCAGTATGACCGAGCCATCGTTATTAAAATGAAATTCGGCATTGATTTTTTTACCTTCAAGCACGCGCGGCAACCAATACTGATCGTCTATCCACATATGTTCGTACGGAATGGAGTTTACACTGAACCATTCGGGCGCCATCTCATCGCTCTCGTGCGGCTCGCCTTCCCATTTTTCGGCAACAAACACATGCACCACTCTCTCCCAAT
>CAYWJX010000001.1:29133-112304 GCA_964459335.1 uncultured Candidatus Saccharibacteria bacterium
TGCGGCTCGCCTTCCCATTTTTCGGCAACAAACACATGCACCACTCTCTCCCAATCAGGTTTACCTTCAAAACTAAAATGTAGTTGTCCCATCGCCACAGCCTCTTCTTGTCGTACGACAATACCCGATTCTTCAAACATCTCGCGCACGGCCGCGGCGATCGGCGTCTCGCCTTCTTCTATATGACCTCCCATGCCGTTGTATTTACCCGCACCAAAACGCACTTTTTTCATCGCCAACAAAATTTTGCCAGCTTTTTTATCTAATACAAAAAGCAGCGTTTCTTGCCGCATAGTTATCGGCGATTATAGCCCTCTTCGCGGAGAATTTCGAGTTTGCGCTCTACGCCGCCGCGGTTGTAGTTGCCTACTTTGCCGTCACTCCGTACCACGCGATGGCACGGGATTTTTGGATTGTAATTTTTAGACATCAACATACCTACGGCACGCGCCGCTTTAGAGTTGCCCGCTTTGATAGCAACCTGTTTATAGGTCATTGTTTTACCTTTGGGGATTTTTGCCACAAGGGCATACACTTTTTTAGAAAAGTTTGAAGGTTTCTTTTTCATCTTTTAAGTTTGTTCCCGACGCTTTGGTCGGGACCCCGACCACTTTGT
Organism: uncultured Candidatus Saccharibacteria bacterium; assembly: GCA_964459335.1. GTDB lineage: Bacteria > Patescibacteriota > Minisyncoccia > Phycocordibacterales > SBAW01 > GWA1-54-10. Next base: position 29,750 of record CAYWJX010000001.1, read on the forward strand.
GCGTCGGGGCATACTTTTTTGTAACCTCACTCACCGCCTCGCGATAGGTGCAGTAATCGCACTCTGCTCCGGCTTGTGGCAATGCATCGCTATCCAAACATTTTTTTAATTCGACAAGCGCGCCGTCTATCCAGCCGGTTGAGCCTTTGTACGGCACGAGTGTGAGTTCAAAATCGAGCCTGCCGTCAAACGACTCCCGGTCTTTGCTCGCGTTGGCATAAAACCAATAGCCGGTGTCGGATACTGTAAATCCGTTTTGGCGGAGTAACCATTGATATATTTCGATTTGGCGTTTATAGCCGCGATGCCACTCTTCGTCGAGGCTCTCGATACGGCCGTCTTTGCTGGTGGCTTTGTAATCGATAACGATGAGCTCGCCCTCGGGGTTGACCCAAATATCGTCAACACCGCCACGCACCGTAAGCCCTGTTTCCTTGTGCACACATTTAACGCCTTGGCTGAGCGCATTGCGCCACTCATCCATTTGCGCATGCGCTAAAGGCACCGCGTCGAGGCCGTAGGCTTTTGCAAGCGGATGGGGTGTGCCAAGCGCACGATGTGTGTCGAGCTCTTTTTTGAGCAACGCGTCAACTGCGGAGTTGAGGCTAAACGGATACCCGGGCGGCCGCGCCACGCCGAGTTTGTTGTCGATGTAAAAACAGCGCGGACACTCTAAAAAGAGATCAATTTTGGAGCGCGAAAGCGTCCACTTGGTTCCGCCATAGCTGTAATCGGGTTTGCGATTTGGTTTGTAGTACTGACTCATAGGACTTTGCGTCCTATTGTACCTCGCTAGTGCTCTTCTGTCCCATATTTCGTACGCATGATGTTTTCAAACGGATTGAGCAGAGTCAGTATAAGTAACGCAAGTATGGCAGCACCGAGCGCCAACAGCTCAAACCCAAAACCGGTGGTCATGCCGATGCCTGCGGCGACCCACAGGCCGGCAGCGGTCGTAAGCTCAACCGGATGCTCGCCGTGGAACATGGCGAGGCCGGTACCAAGAAATCCAACACCTAAGACGACGTTGGCCGCCACTTGGAGCGGATTAATTGCTGTAAAGCCGGAGAGCTGATAGCTTGCCAATACGCCCGCAATAACAAACAAGGCTGAGCCCATGGAGACTAGCGCATAGGTGCGCATGCCCGCATGTTTGCCCGCGAGCGAACGTTCAAGCCCCAGCAGCGCTCCGAGTAGTGCCGCAACTAAAAGCCGCCACGCCAAAGTGATTTGCATTGCCGTTGAAACATCTACGCTAGACCAAAGATGCATAGATCTGTATTGTAGCACTTCTTTTCTAACGCAAGCTGTCAGTTGGTTGTGAACTCAATTAATACAGGATTGCCTTGTGCGTCGCGGACGGGCTTGTCGCTATTAAGCGAAAATATTTTGTCGCCGTCATCGAGTGCCTCGCCTGCCAGGTAGGTGAGCCCGGGCAATGTGCCACGCAAAAGCTCAACCGTGCCGCTTTGTGCCGCATTTCCGGATTGCGGCAAGAACAGTTCGGCACCAAGCGCGTTGCCGGGGACGCCTGCGTGATCTTCATACACCACCACCCACGTTGGTTGAGAAACTACCACCCGCGACACTGCTACGGCAAATCCTGCCGCTTGGGGAGACGATACGACAAAATCACCCGAAGTATTTGCAATATTTAATATAGGTTGAGCAGTCTGTTGCGCAGTTGCAGAGGAAGAGGTAGCAGTCATACTGGTAGAGGTTGCATTAATCGCTGTTGCCCCGCCGTTGCGTGAGCCGGCAATACCCCATCCAACCAAAGCTCCGATAATGATGCCCGCTATAAATATGCTCGCATACGTGCCTGTGTAAGATTTTGTCTGCGTCGCAGTTGGCGCAGTGTTACGCGGCGCGGAGGTAACCGACGGCGGTACGCTCGACGTTGTACTTGCAGGAACAATAGGCTGAGACCACGAAAGCGACGACTTTTGACCCTGCGTTTGTTGACCTCCTTGGCTGTTGTTTGACCCGGGCCCGGTGTTTTCTTGCATACGGTTATTACCTATTTAAAAAATAATGCCTGTTTACCACGCCCCTATCATATATCGCGCACGGGAGAGCACAATGCCCGTACCTCTTGGAACACGGTTTCGGCTTTGGTGCCAGTGACCCCCAGCCTCAGGAGGGTGTCGCGATGGCTCTCCAAGGTATTGCAAAGCACTATTTTATCCCCGAGTAGAGCCATTTTTTCACGCTTCGAAAGCGTGGTTAAAGCGGTAACCGGATACAGGCCGGCGCGGTCTATCCGCTCGTGAAGCGTGGCACCTTGTGGATAATCCCAGCTGAGAAGGCCGAGGAGCCGGCACTCGGCGTAGCGCTTGGCCATATCGGTAAATTTGGTATTAGTGACTACCAAACCCTTGGCGTCGGGGTGTCCGGCCGCAATAATGTCCTCGATGCGTGCCTGCACATACAACACCACCTTAAGATCGGCTTTAAAAGCGGGGCTGTTGTGGAATTTTGCTTCGACATAGAGTGTTTCGCCGCCTTTGCTTGCCACGACGTCTACCTCATGCTCGACACAATTGCCTTTGATTATTTGATCGATGGAAGCTTGATATCCTTCGGCGCGGTATATCTCCGCAACAAATGCCTCAAACGGGAAACCGGAGGGTCCAAAGTCGAGTAGCGCGCGCTTCAAGCTATAACGTGCCGCCGGGCCGTGCTTTTCGGAACTTAAGTGCGCAAAGGCGCGCGAGTATATCTCGCTCGTGGTCATGGCCGGCCGGAGCTCGTGCTCGACTTCACGGCGGATATGCTCTGCGGTTGCCTCATCGGCACCCGAACGCCGGAGCGACCGCAGTAATTTTTCCGCCTCAAAAGGCTCGGCAGTGCCGTCCGATTTTGTAATGAGCACCGACATGGTTACTCCGCGCTCACCGGCTGTATGGTGGTAGGCGTGATGATTCCGTTTATCGTCAGACCATCCAACACTGCTTTTGTCCCGGGCGCGACCGATACAGAAACCAAAAATGGCCCGTTAGTGTCTCCTGAAGTTTCTGTGCAGGCGCCGGGTTGCTTCATAAGCGTAAGAAGGATGGTGACATGTGAAGGATTTCGTCCGTTTACGGCAATCCCCTCGCCAAGTTCGTCACACGGGGAGCTGAGTGGCACCAAACCGGTATACGTGTAGGTATCGTTTGTAAAAGCCACTTGCACCGCAACCGGCCCTGCAACGGCTTCGGGGACGTATGCTACGCTTGCCGCATTGGCTGTCGGTTGGCCGCTGGGTGTAGCGGTATTATTTTGACCAAGCACTGCAATCCCCCACCAAAACGCAAAGATGCATACAAAAAGTAATACCAACGACCATCTGCCCGAATGAGCACGGCTTTGCATAGGGTAAGTATAGCCTTCTTAGAGATAAGGAACCGTTAAGTTATCAACACGTCAATAAAGCTTGGTACTTTCGACAATGCCGCCGCCCAGGCACCGCTCGCCGTGATACAACACGAGCGATTGGCCATACGGCACATACTGCGGCTCAAGTAACACTATAATAGTCTTACCATTTTTTGTTTTAACCTCCGCGGGAATTAACGTTTGACGATACCGGAAGCGTGCAGTATATGTGCCGCTCTCTAAATCACCTATCCAATTAGCCTGCGTGAATGCAATTTCCGTATTTTTGTAATCGACGGGGAAACGTTCCGTCGAAACAGTGATTGTGTTTTTCTCATTATTTTTTGCAATGACAAAATGAGGGAGCGTATCGATCCCCCGCCCGCCTATGGACGGGAAAAGCTCAAATCCGTGTCGCTGTCCCATCGTGTACAGTGCCACTCCGTCATGCTTGCCCACCACTTTACCTGCCTCATTAAGCACGTTGCCCGGCGTGGGCTCAAGCTCGCGCCGAATCATCTCGTCTACTGATATATCGCCCAAAAAACACAACCCTTGGCTGTCGGGGCGCGTAGCATTGGGTAATCCAAACTTTGCAGCCAATGCGCGCACTTCCGGTTTGCGCATTTCTCCTATCGGGAAAAATGTGTGCTGCAACACCTCTTGTGGCACCATCCACAAAAAATAACTTTGGTCTTTTTCGGTATCGACTCCTGTATAGAGCAGTCCGTTTTTTACCCGCGCGTAGTGCCCCGTTGCGACACACTCGGCGCCATGTGCGCGGGCAAAATCATAAAAAGCCCCGAATTTTATTTTTTGATTGCAAAGCGTATCCGGGTTTGGCGTCCTCCCCTTTCGCAGTTCGGAGATGGTGTGCGCAAATACTTCGTCCGCGTACTCTTTCGACAAATCAATTTCAATAAAAGGAATCTTGAGGTGCGCAGCAACACGTTGAGCACTTATCTTATCCTCGCCCGCGCTACACGGATAGCCAGGTAGAGCAATGCGTATAAAAACACCGGTCACTTCATGCCCCTGTTGTTGCAAAAGAGCCGCCGAAACAGCGGAGTCGACTCCTCCTGAGAGGCCTACAAATACTTTCATAAGATTGTTATAGCCTTTTTATACAAAAAGAAAAAGCCCCGGACACTGTGTTATCCAGGGCTTAAGTTGCAAAGCCCGCTTATACTGCGCGGGTTGTTATTTTTCAAGCGTGGCGTAGAGTTCGACGAGATTCCCGCCTTTTTTTCAAGAGGGGGAACTCTATGTCCATATTCTTAAGCCTACGACAGCTTTCGAGGTCGGACTCACGTGCTTTCTCAATTACCACGTAGGCCTCTTTGTACAGATAAATACGACCTTCTCGAGTCGTCGGGTCATATTTCACTGCAACAAAGAGTTGCTGGGCGTCCGGGGTATTCGTCCCGGCCTGCTCTTGGATAGCAAACCAATAGTCATGCGCGATGAAACCGAATATTAGATCGTCGCCACCGTTGTCAGTGTTGACCACGCTGACCATAATACTAATCTCTTCCGTCACCCAGTCTTCAAGGACGAAGGTGTAAAGCGCAGGAATATTATTGCGGTGCGTGTTGCGCGGCGGATAGAGCTGATAGATGAGATCTAGCTTGCCAGCCGCCTTACCTTTAACCAACGGCAGGCAGATGGCTTTTTTCGGGTCCGACAGATCTAACAACGCTCGGACGATTCGAGGATGAAAAAGTGCATATCTTGCGGTCATAACGACCTCCCACTTGTTGCCTTTCTGAGAGGCAGGAAAGGCGTCTGCCCTTCTCTTGACCTCACGGCCAAGCGACCAGTTCATAACGAACTGGAATTCTGGATTGATTATACAATTTTCAAAACAAATGTCAATTGTTTAAATATTTTTTCTCGTTTGCCAATTGACAGGCAAAGGTTGCGCAGTAATGCATCGTGCCATTGAGATCGGAGAGGTAATACAGATCTTTGGTTTTAGTTGGCATTACTGCGGCTAAAATCGAGTCGAGGCTCGGGTTCGATATCGGCCCCGGCGGCAACCCTGCGTATACATAGGTGTTGTAGGGCGAGTCGGTTTGCAAGTCGGCGCGGGTCAATTGGAGCGAATTGACGCCGATAATGTAGGGGAACACCGAGTCGACCTGGAGCTTCATGCCGATTGCGATGCGATGCCACAAAATACCCGCTATCATCTCGCGGTCTTTGGTGGTGGCGCCTTCTTTTTCCAAAATAGAGGCCATAGTAAGAATCTGATTTTGTGATTTGCCAAATGTAGCTATCGCGGCGGCCGTGCTCGAGGCGGTTATATGATTTTGAAAGTTGGTAAGCAGAGCGTTTAAGACTTCGTCCGAATTTTCGCCCGGCAAAAAGAGATACGTATCCGGAAACAGCATGCCTTCGTCTGGTTTTGCCGCTTGCAAAAACGCGTTTGCATCAAAGTCCGGGATATCTTGCGCAAGGAGCGCGGCTATTTGAGTTGAAGTTGCCCCCTCGGGGATGCGCACGCGCACCGGCGAAAGTTCCCTATCGCCGTGTACCAAACGCCACACCACAGTAAAAAGATTTTCCGAACCCGGGAAAAAGTACTCGCCCGACACAAGAGGGGCATTGTGACCATAAAAATGTAACACCAACCTAAACAAATACGGAGAGTTTATAACATGTCGCTCTTCGAGCAATGTAGCCACCTGACTCGGCGTTGAACCGCTTGGTACGTTAAGAAGTGACGCGTTTGGAAAATTAAGAGGTGCAGCTATGGTAACAAAATAGATGAGAAAAATGAGAATGCCGCCCAAAAACGCGGCCGGTAACACGCGGTCATACATGCGCGCTTCGCGGCACCACGCGTCGCATACGTCTTTGGTGCGGATTATATGCTGACGCACACGATGATGGAAGGGGGCCGGTTTTTCTGGGTCCATGAAAAAAAGAAAGGATGATTATATCGGTAAATTTGCCGGAGCTTCGGCGCGACGGCTGGGCATGCGCTGTAAGGTTGGCGTATGCGCCACCTTGCCCGGCAAGTGCCACAACGAAGCAAGCTCTTCGGTATTGAGCGCGATGTGGAAGTCTTTGTTCGGAGGATAAAAATACTGCCTTGTCACGTAACCTTGATAAAACTTTTTCTTAAGCCAGCGTCTGCGGATACCCATAAAATCATGCCATGGAACGTTAAAAGGGCCTACCCAAAAAATAGGTTTAAGACCATTAAGCCCTATACCGTTGGAACCGTGTTCAAACGAGCGGAACATGGTCGGGATAGGACTGTTGCGAATACTGCCCTTCCACACCTCTTTGCGCGCAATATAAAAAGTGCGGATGCCAACATCAAAAATGGGTTTATTGAGCTTCTCGCCTATTGCTTTAATAGCCTCTTTGTCTTCATCCGGCACACGCGAAAAGTTTGGAATAGCTTTGCCTTCGGCTGTTTTGTCGACATTATATTTTTTGCCGATTTCATCTACGACGATTCGGGCCCAATGATCGAGACGCAGGGCGTGATAATGTGCTTCTTCACTGTCTTCCGACCAATAGCACTTGGTGTGGCCCCTAATGATGATTTGTGACCATACATGCTCGCCCGGACCGATGGAGCCCATAAACTCAATAACCGAGTTGAGCGGGTCGGTCTTAAACTCCTCTTTCATGTCGGCCTTGTCCAAGCCCCATGCCTTGTAAGTCATGATGGGGTACGGGTCGGGTTTTTGCAGTTGCTGTTCAACTCCCCACAAATCGTACTCGCCGGAGCTCCACGGCACGGCGAGCGTGTAATCGGGCACTTCCGCCACTTGCACCGATGGGTAGTGCGCATACAGTTGCGACTTGATCCTTTCTTTGAATTTATCGCGAGTCCAAATATAAAAGCGAACTGCGCCTTCGGTCGAAACTATCTCAAGTGAGAACCACGGTTTGGTAAAGCCAAGCCATCCATGCAACGGTGTATCAACCTCGCCGGTATCGTATAGCGTACGGATAACCAGCTCGGCCGCAGCGGGGCTCTGGGTAATTTCCTCTGGAAGCTTGATTTCAAGCAATGTGTGCTTGGTGCTCCAGTATTTTTTTTGCTGCCGGTATTCAAGCCCTGCATTGTTTGCTAACAGATACAGTAACACCGGCAACACAAACGGCGCCGATGCGAGCAAAAACCCCCATATTAAAATCCATTCATCAAAATGGAAGGGTATCCACACCACCATAAAATACAACAACACCAGCGTAACGTACGGGACGTCCAACGCATATGTCATGAGATTTTTACGGAACGTCTCCTTATAGAACTCTCCCATGCAAATATCTTAGCACACGAAAAATCCCCTTTCGGGGGATTTTATTTCAATAAAGTAAACTTGCCGTCTTTGCCGCGCTTAAAGTATTTTTGATTTTGGAGGTTGACCACCACCGTGCCCGGTTTTACATGGCGCTCTTTAAGCACCTTTTCGACAATTTGCTCGCGGGTCAAGGGGCCGGTTTCGCGCAAGATGTTGCGGATAACGTCGCGCACGACGCCCTCGGCATATCCCCACTCCTTGAGCGCGTACATGCCGCGGCCCACCAACACAAAGCGGTCGTCTTTGATAAGCTCGTTGTGCGTAGTGGCCACGTGCGCCGCGCGGTTAAACATCTTTTCGATAAGCGCGGCAACTTCTTTAAAATGGAGCGGTGAGCCGTGTTTTTTAACCGCCAAATAAGCATAGTCACGAATGCCTTTAGTCCGCACATTGCTCGAGTGCGCCTGACCCCACTCGCCGAGCGGATTTTTGCCGACTTTTTTAGAAATTTTAAGCCAGCGCTTGATGACCTCGTCGTTGCGATGCTTGTCGTTAACCTCTTGGAGCTCTTTGAGGAAGCGGTCTATCATCTCGCCCTCGGGTATCAAGTCTTCGTCGGAGAGGCCTTCGTATAGATTTTTGAGCGCGCTCTCAACTTTGGTGGCAAGCTCCAGGTCGACATACCAACAACGATTGATTTCGTCGTCCTCTTTTTTGTATTTAAACGAGTCGCCAAGCACGAGGAGGAAGTAGATGTGATTTTGCATCGACTTGTCTTTGGTGATGAAATTAAGCAAATCATCCTCGCATACGATGCCGCCCAAGCTGTCGACAATGCGCTCAAGCTCGTGGAAGGCGGCTTCGGCCTCGCCAAAAGCAGGCGATTTTTTAAGGGTGCCTAGTGCGTGATTTTCAATCTGGCGAACGCGCTCGCGTGTGATGCCGTATTTTTTGCCTATCGACTCGAGCGTGACGCGCTCGGGGAGCACGCCCAAACCAAAACGCGCCTCAAGCACCGTGCGCGAGCGCTCGGGGAGGCTCTGGAGCAATTTGCGCACTATTGCTTTGGGTTTAAAACCGGTTTTGTCGCCTGTGGGTGCCATATCGTGTGTCTTAATATATCACACTCTACTGCGGGGGTCAAACACTGTCAACTCCGACGCTTTGGTCGGAGCCCCGACCTATGCGTCGGGGATCTCTTCCATTACTACGAAGTTAATAATCCGCCCCGGGACATAAATTGTCTTAACTTCCTTGCCCTTTGCGAGCCAAGCGGCCACAGCCGGGTTGGCGCGGGCTGCCGCCAGAGCCTCCGCCTCCGGAGCATCCGTAGCGAGTTCAATTGAGCCGCGCACCTTGCCGTTTATTTGTAGGGCAATAGTAACCGTTGCCGAAACGAGTTTTGAAACATCTGCCGAAGGCCAAGCGGATATGTGGATAGACTCTGCATGCCCAAGATCCTCCCACAGCTCATCGGCAATGTGCGGCGCAAAGGGCGCGAATATTTGTAAAAACTTTTCCCACTGCATGCGACCGACCGTGCCCTCTTTTTCGAAAGCATTGAGACAAATCATCATCTGACTTATTGCCGTATTAAATTTAAACGCCTCAATATCTTCACTCACCTTTTTAACCGCCTGCTCAATAATGGAGTCGAGCGCCGGTACTTGCTCATCCACGATCTTTTCGTGCAGCCTCCACACACGCTCGACAAACCGTGCGGTGCCAACGATTGCATTAGTATTCCAGAGGGTAGTGTTTTCGAACGGACCTATAAACATCTCATATAAACGGAAGGTGTCGGCGCCATACTGAGCCACTACATCGTCAGGGTTGATGATGTTGCCGTATCGTTTGCTCATTTTGCGCCCGTCTTCGGCCAAAATAAAACCAAGGAACTCAAGCCGCTTAAATGGCTCCGGCACAGTCACCGCGCCGATGTCATACAAAAATTTGTGCCAAAATCGCGCGTAAATAAGATGCCGGACCGCATGGTCACCGCCGACATACACATCTACCGGGTCCCAATACGCCTCACGTTCTTTGCCGACCAGTACTTCTGTATTGCGCGGGTCCATAAATCGCAAATAGTACCAGCTTGAGCCTGCCCATTGCGGCATGGTGTTGGTCTCGCGCTTGGCAGGGCCCCCACATGTGGGGCACGTGGTATTGACCCACTCGGGAATGTTAGCCAACGGTGACTCGCCGGTGCCGCTTGGTTCGTAAGCCTCTACATCAGGCAAAAGCACAGGCAAATCTTTTTCGGGTACGGCAACGGCGCCATCTTTAGGACAGTGGATTATCGGTATAGGCTCGCCCCAATATCGCTGGCGCGAAAAGACCCAATCTTTGAGCTTGTACATGGTGGTCATCCGGCCGCCAACCTGCTCTGTTATTTTTTTGCCGTCAACAAATGGCTCATCTTTTACCGGCAAATCAAATTTTTTGGCAAACTCCGCGTCACGCTCGTCGTGCGCGGGCACGGCCATAATAGCTCCGGTGCCGTAGCCGTCGAGCACGTAATCGGCAATAAACACCGGGATCTCTTCTTGATTGGCAGGATTGATTGCTTTGATTCCTTTAAGCTCAATGCCGGTTTTTTCCTTCCCTTCCGCATTGCGCTCGATATCGCTTTTTGCTCGGGATGCTTCGATATATCGAAGTACCTCGTCTTTATTTTGTATCTCCGCCAAAAGTTCTCGTATCAGCATATGCTCCGGTGCAAGCACCATATAGGTTGCACCGAAGAGCGTATCCGGCCGCGTGGTAAACACTTTTATTTTTTTGTCCGAGCTTTTGATAGCAAAATCTATTTCGGCGCCTTCGCTCCTGCCAATCCAGTTGCGCTGCGCTTCTTTGATATGCTCGGGCCAGTCGAGCAAACTAAGGTCGTCGAGCATGCGGTCGGCGTAGGCGGTTATTTTAAGTACCCATTGCGGGAGTGCCTTTTTTTCCACCTTAGTGCCGCAACGCTCACACAAGTCGCCGTCCAAGTCTTCGTTGGCAAGGCCGGTCATACATGAAGGACACCAATTGATGGGCTCGTTTGACTGGTAGGCCAAGCCTTTTTTAAACAGTTGCAAAAAAATCCACTGCGTCCATTTGTAATACTCCGGGTCGGTCGTGTTAATCTCGCGGCTCCAATCGTAGTCAAAACCAATTTTAGAAAGCTGTGATTTAAAATTGGCTATATTTTTTTCGACCGCCTTGCGCGGGTGCACGTTATTTTTGAGCGCGTAATTTTCGGCGGGAAGGCCAAAGGCGTCCCACCCCATCGGATGTAAAACATTTTTGCCTTGCATGCGGCAGTGGCGCGAGTAGATGTCGGTTGCAATATATCCGCGCGGGTGCCCCACGTGGAGCCCCTCCCCCGACGGGTACGGAAACATATCGAGCACAAATGTTTTTGGCTTATCCGAGTTTTCGGCTGTTTTGTATATGCCGGATTCTTCCCACTTTTTTTGCCACTTTTTTTCGATTTTTTTATGGTCGTACGTACTCATGCGCAAAGGTTCTGTAGACACGCCGTGTCTACCAAATTTATTTAACGGGAGTAGTGGCGTTTACCGGATACAGCGCCGGGTCGATAGTGCGGATAAAGCATGTTTGGCCCGTGCCATGCTGCCAATTGTTGCCCATCGAAAGAGTACCACCCACGCTGCCCGCCGGCACGGGCACACTTGCGTAGCCGCTCGTTGGCTGAGGCTCGCCGTTGCTATCGCGGCCAAACGTGGCGCATAACTCAAAAGTATGAGCACCATCGACAACATATCGATATGATTGCCCATTTTGCGGGTCGGTGGGCACGCTGTAGTTGGAGATAGAGTCGTTGAGTTCTGCAATCCCGCCGGGTAGTTTGCCCTCGTGCTGCCAGTAATACAACACTTGCGATTGAATATTTTGAAGGTCGGCCACGCGCTCCGAGTCGAGGAGCGCAACGCGTGCTTGCATCGGCGTGCCGACGATAAAAAATCCCGCGCCGATGGCGAGCACTACTAACAAGCCCGCACCATAGCCCACGCGATGCAAGCGCTCAGGGAACTCTCCCCAATATCCCCACAAGTCGGCAATAAAGTGCATACACACCCCCGCCGATACCAAAAACACCAGCGCCACTTTAAAGAGGAAGGGTGTTGTAAGCGTCTCACCACTGAGAAAGGTGTTAAGCAACACAATGAGGTCAATGGCCATGGTGATGCCCGCTATAAAAAGCGTAAACACCAGCGCCCATCGGCGTACCCACACCTCGCTGCGATTCCGGTCGCGCGCAATATCGCGATGTATCAAGTACATAAGCACAAAAAAGAGCGGGAACATTACAATGAGCGATGCCATGTAGTAGCTAATGCCGCTTTGATAGGGATCGACATAATATCCTTGGAACAGATTGGGAAACGCGTAGTCGAGATATTTAAACAAGAGGCTCAAAAAAGAAAAAACACTCATGTAAAGCGACACCATCGCTCCCGCCCAGAGAAAGAAATCTTTTGGTGTTGTCCGTGGCTTGTCCATATATAAAAAATAATTAGAGAATATGTTTACAGCATAGCATATTTGAGCTTCTGTCAAAATCTGGTACAAAGATAGTAGATTTGACCTTGAAAGGCTCTATCATGACCAAAGAACAGCTGAGGCAACTGCCACTAACTAGCCAGGAAGACATCTATAGGCAATTTTATTCGGCTTATCTCATTGCAGTCGAATCAGATCAAATGGATTTGGAAATACGTTACGTCAAATGTATTAACCAGTTTCGTGAGATATTTAATTTCTCAACTGCGACTATAGAAAAACTGGAAGCGGCCGTACGCTACTCCCATAAATGGGCCGCAAAAATTCTTCGGGAGCACAGATAGTCTGTACTATATGTACGGACTTTTTTATTTACTAACTGTGTAAAAACTCTATCACATCGCCGTCTTTGACGACGTACTCCTTCCCTTCTGTTTTGAGGAGGCCAAGCTCGCGCGCTTTTGCGTACGAGCCCGCATCAAGCAACGTTTGCCAGTTGATCACCTCGGCGCGGATAAACTTATGGTAAAAGTCGGTGTGTATCGCCGCGCCCGCCTCGGGCGCGGTAGAGCCTAAGGGAACAGTCCACGCACGGCTCTCGTCGGCGCCGGTGGTAAAAAAACTCATAAGGCCGAGCAATTGGTATGCGCCAACGATAAGCCCGCCCACACCGTCATCAAAGACGCCGTACTCTTGCCTAAAACTTGCTTTATCGTCGCCTTGCAAATCGCGTAACTCGTTTTCGATGTTGGCATCGACGACCACCCATTGTTTGTCCGCCAAAAAATCCATGAGCCTCATCCAGCGCTCGTCATGCGGTGTCTCGTCCAAATTGTGGCCGCCCGCTTCGCGGTTGAGTACGTACAGCATCGGTTTTTCGGATAATTTTTTGAGCGGCGGCAACTCCTTGCCTTTTTTTGCTTCGCGTCTTTCTTCTTGTTCCAAATCGGCGAGTTCGAGCTCGGTGTTAACAAGCCCGATGTCATGCACCGGATCAAGGTAAGGCTGCGTGCTGGCGATGTTGGGGTTTTCGAATATCCGCACCACGTGCGCAATGGCATCAACCTCGCGGATGTGGGATAAAAATTGATTGCCCAACCCCTCGCCCTCGGAGGCACCCTTAACGAGGCCGGCAATATCGACAAACTCGATAGCCGCCGGCACCACTTTTGCCGAGCTCGAAAACGCGGCAAGCTTGTCGAGCCTCTCATCCGGCACGGCAACAACACCCACCGACGGGTCAATGGTTGCAAAAGGATAGTTGGCAATCAGTACGCTCTTTTTGGTAATAGCCTGAAAGAGCGTCGACTTGCCGACATTGGGCAACCCCACGATGCCTACCGATAATCCCATAGATGCCTTGCACTATATACTTTTTTTGCCTATTCGGCCAATTGGGTGAGTTTTTATTTCTTTGCTTCTAACTCCGCGGGATTTTTAGGCATGACATTAAGCGCCATTGCCGAGGTTCCGCCGGGGAGCGTGGTGAGCGTCGATTTTGGCTCCGGAGATGGCACCGGCGTGGTTGGCGTTGCGGGGAGCGACACGGTATCAGAGCCGGGGGTTGCGGGTATTGGTTGGAGTGCCGGTACCTTTGGCAAAAACGGCGTGTCGGTTACTTTGATGCCGGGCGAAGCGGGGCTGGTGGGCACAGGCGCAGACAGATCCGGAATAATTTTTATCTCTTTGGGCGGAATAAAATCTTTGGGCAAGGAAATCGGTTCGGGCATAGGAGGTGGCGGTGGCGGAGGTGCAACTTTAACTGGTGCAGGTGTAGGAATAGGTGCAGGAGCTGCATGAGGTATTTTTGCGGGAGGAGGTGGTGTCGGTTTTTTTGTTAGTGTTGTTTTTTTGTCACGGCGCATGACTACCAGTGCCTCCCAACACAACACAAAGCCGACAAGCCACACAGCATAGAGCGTGCCGAGATTAAACCACGTAGTGACCGGTGCCAAAATGTGTACCAAAAAAAGCGCGTACCACGTGCCGCCGATAATCCCCTCGACAACACTGAGTTTGCTTACGCGGCGTAATAAGGTAAGCGCTATTGCCAACACTATGAGCACCCACTTAAAGAGGAAGGCCGAGGCAAACACGGTGGCACTCTCCCCCGCTGTGAGATGCAGCGCTGTGATGCCGAGGCCCGAGAGGACGATGAGCCAAAGTGCAACGACCATTACGCGCTTTATTGCGCGGGCGTATTGCGTCTCCTTCTCGTCCACTATGCCGTCGCGCATTGAGATGAGGTAAGCGGCAAGCATGATGGTCTCAGCCCCAACGCCGAGTGTTACGCCGAGTTGCTGTGCACAATAAAAAATGAGATTTAAAAAATCAGCACTCAAAAACATACCAAAATTGTATCATGAGTTTTTTGTGGTGGACCTACGGGGAGTCGGACCCCGACCTCGTCCATGCCATGGACGCGTTCTACCGCTGAACTATAGGCCCAGAATACGGAGGTTAAACCTTCGTAAGTTTGAATAATAACTTAAACAGGAATCGAAACCAAGAAAAATGACCCAGCCTAAGCTGAGTCATCAAATGTCATCGGCCTTCTCGCCGACGTAAGTTGTCATCGAGGAGACCAAAGTCATCCTCTTTTGCAAGATGCTTGTCATTCCACCGGTTGCTTCGCTCGACAATCTCGAGAAAACCGCCGAGCATAAGGGCTATCACAGTTGCCCACCACGGTACGGTTATAATCATGGAAACCCTCCCCCAAACAAACTCGGGAACCGATCCGCGAGATATTATACCACTTATATAAAAATAGAAAAGCCCCAGCATATGGAGGTTTAACCTTTGACGGAGGTTTAACCTCCGTAAGGTTACAAAACTACGGTCGCACCGTCGCGGCGGACTTCTAGGACGCCGCCAAGGATTTGGAAGGTTTGGTCGGGCTCCTCGCCACCCAACCTTACTGTTATCACGCCCGCTTTGAGCGTGGTGATGAGCGGCATGTGCTCCGGGAGTACCGTCAACTGCCCTTCCGCGCCGGGCAAGGTCATTGAGACGGCTTCGCCGTCAAAAAGATTTTCGTTTACTTTTGCAATTACAACTTTCATGTTATTAGTTCCTGCCGCCAAAGTTTAAAAGAGTGCACTCCGGGCCGCTAGGCCAAGTCTAACCCTCTTTTAAACTTCGTCGTCATACACTTACTCCGCCTTTACCGTGTCGATACTACCTTTCATGTAAAAGGCGCTCTCGGGTTTGTCGTCGTGTTTGCCGTCGAGAATCTCGCGGAAGGAACGAATTGTTTCGGCAACCGGCACATACACGCCGGGGATGCCGGAGAAGACCTCGGCCACATGCACCGGCTGCGAGAGGAAGCGCTGTATTTTGCGCGCGCGATACACTATCTGCTTGTCTTCGTCGGAGAGCTCCTCAATACCAAGGATCGCGATAATGTCTTGCAAATCTTTGTAGCGTTGCAACACCTGCTTGGTTTGAAGCGCAACATCGTAATGCTCTTGACCAACAATGTCGGGCGTAAGCGCTGTTGAGCTCGAGTCGAGCGGGTCGACTGCTGGGAAGATGCCAAGTGATGCGAGCGAGCGCGTGAGCACGATGGTTGAGTCGAGGTGCGCAAAGGTTGTGGCGGGCGCCGGGTCGGTGAGGTCGTCGGCCGGTACGTAAATGGCTTGCACCGAGGTGATAGAACCTTTTTTCGTGGAGGTAATGCGTTCTTGGAGTTGACCCATCTCCTCGGCGAGCGTTGGTTGGTAGCCCACAGCCGACGGCACACGGCCAAGGAGCGATGACACTTCGGAGCCTGCTTGCACAAAGCGGAAGATGTTGTCGATGAAAAGCAAAACGTCTTTACCCATCTTGTCGCGGAAGTACTCAGCCATCGTGAGGCCCGAGAGGCCCACACGCGCACGAGCACCCGGTACTTCGTTCATCTGGCCAAACACGAGCGCCATTTTGTCGATAACGCCGCTGTCGGTCATTTCGTGGTATAGGTCGTTGCCCTCGCGCACGCGCTCGCCGACGCCGGCAAACACCGAGTAGCCGCCGTGCTCTTTGGCGATGTTGTGGATGAGCTCTTGCATGAGCACTGTTTTACCGACGCCTGCGCCGCCAAAGAGGCCGACTTTGCCGCCGCGGATAAACGGTGCCAAGAGATCGATTGATTTTATGCCGGTTTCAAATACCTCGGCTTTGGTGCGCTGTTCTCTAAAAGGAGGCGGGTCGCGATGTATCGGCAAGCGCGGTGCGTTTGTCGGATTTGGTTTGCCGTCGATAGCCTCGCCGATAACATTAAAGAGGCGGCCGAGTACCATCTCGCCCACCGGGACAGAAACCGGCGCGCCGGTGTCCTCAACATATGCCCCACGCGCAAGACCGGAGGTGTCTTGCAAAGCAATCGCGCGCACGCGGCCGAGCCCCAAATGTTGGGCAACTTCAAGCGTGACGCCACGTTCGCCTACCGATGTTTTGAGTGCGTTACGTATGGCCGGCAGATGCTCACCCTCAAAATACACATCGATGACCGGACCAATAATTTGCTTGATAGTTCCTGTTGTTTTCATAATAATTTATATTTTTATTTAGTTTGCCATGGCCTCCATACCGCCGGTAATTTCGCTCACTTCGCGCGTAATCGACGCTTGTCGCGCTTTGTTAAATTGGAGCGTAAACGAGGTCTCAAGCTCCACCGCTTTGTCCGAAGCCGACTTCATCGACACCATCCGGGCGCTGTGCTCGGAGGCTTGCGACTCGAGCAATGCATGGTAAACAAAAATAGAAGCAAGACGCGGAAGGATGGCGGCAAGCACTTCGCCCTCGGACGGTTCTATGGTGTAGTTTAGGCGGGCTGCAGTTACTATGCCTCCGCCCTCGTCATCGGATGCGCGCGTCAGCATAGTAACTGCAACCCGCTCCTGCGTGGCAGGTGACCCGCGCCTTATTTGAATATCATCCACCACCCTTTCGAGCTCGATGAGCGAGAGTGGAAAAATGACGCGCAACGTGGGGCGCTGCTCAAAGGTTGAAATAAAATTTTGATAGGCAACTTTAACGACATCAACCCCACCCTGCGCAAAGCGCGCGGCCGCTTCGTGCACGAGCTCGGCGATAAATACCGAGTCGAGCTGGTCGGTGTTGGCATGATGCAAATCAACCGCAAATCCGCGCGCCACAAAAAAATCGTTGGCTTTGCGGCCGATTGCAACAATCGAAATATGTTCTTTTGAAAGACCGCTTGCCGCAATGTCGGCAGATGTTGCGCGGAGCACCGCTGAATTTAATGCGCCAGCCAAGCCTTTGTCGGATGTGATAACAATGTAGAGCGCTTGGCGCGGAGCAGTTGCCATGATGCCGTGCGCATCCGATGACGAGGACGGCAGCGTGGCAACTGCTCCGCGCGTCAACGGATTGTTTACAAGTTCACGCGCACCCGAAACGCGCACGAGGATTGAGACGGCCGCGCGAGCGTACGCGCGGCCTGCAAAAGCCCTACTCTGTGCCTTGCGCATTTTTGCAGCCGAAACCGCCTCCATGGCTTTGGTCACCTTTTGAGTTTTTTCGATCGAACGTATTTTTGTTTTTATTGCTTTGAGTCCTGCCATACATTATTGGAAGAGGTCGGGGTGTGTCTCTTTAAACGCACCAAGTTGCGTTTTAAGTTCTGCCTCTGTTTGTGCCGCCAAGTCGCGCGAGATTGCAATGCTACTCAGAATTTCTGGCGCCTCGGCTTGCAAAAACGCGAGCAATTTTTGCTCAAACTCGCCAATACGCGCCACTGGCACTTGTGCAAGGTAGCCGTTGACTGCCGCGTAAATGACGACAGCTTGTTCTTGAAACGGCAGTGGCTCCGCATTTTTTTGGCGAAGCACTGCCGTGAGGCGCTGGCCCGACTCGATGCTACGTTTGGTGTCGGCATCCAAATCTTGGCTAAACTGCATAAACGCCTCGAGCTCTCTAAATTGTGCGAGCTCAAGTTTTATTTTGCCGGAAACCTTTTTCATCGCTTTGGTCTGTGCGCTTGAGCCCACGCGCGACACCGAGTTGCCCACGTTGATAGCGGGGCGCGAGCCTTTGTTAAAAAGGTCGGTCTCCAAAAAGATTTGCCCGTCGGTAATCGAGATGACGTTGGTTGGGATGTAGCCCGAGATGTCGCCTTCTTGCGTTTCGATAATCGGGAGTGCAGTGAGCGAGCCGCCGCCGTTTGCTTCATTTAATTTTGCAGCGCGCTCAAGCAAGCGTGAGTGGAGATAAAACACATCGCCCGGATATGCCTCGCGGCCCGGCGGGCGGCGGAGGAGTAGCGATAGCTGGCGGTAGGCCACGGCATGCTTGGAGAGGTCGTCATATATAATGAGCGCGTCCATGCCTTTTTGCATAAAATATTCGCCGATGGCGGCGCCTGCAAACGGTGCCAAATATTGGAGCGCCGCCGGAGCCGACGCGCCTGCGTTCACCACAATCGTGTACTCCATCGCACCTGCCTCTTTAAGGAGCCCCACGAGGCGCGCGGTCTTGCTCTCTTTTTGACCTATAGCAACATAGATGCACACCGGGCGCGTTTCTTTGGGCTCGTTCTTTTGATTTAAAATCGTGTCCGTTGCGATGGTGGTTTTACCGGTGCCGCGGTCGCCGATGATAAGCTCGCGCTGTCCCCTGCCAATCGGGATCATCGAGTCGATTGCTTTAATGCCCGTATGGATCGGTGTGTTAACTCCTTTGCGGTCCATCACGCCGTAGGCCTCGCGCTCAACCGGATTGCGCTTTGTCGTTTCCATTTTACCAAGGCCGTCTTGCGGCTCGCCCAAGGGCGACACCACGCGGCCGAGCAATGCCTCGCCCACCGGTATCGAAAGTATCTCGCCTGTCGATACAACGGTCATACCCTCTTTAACTTTGCCCGCGTCGCCCAAAATAATTGCGCGGATCGACTCTTCCTCAAGATTTAAAATAACGCCAAAGACTTCGGAAACGGAATCAAGCGCGTTGGCAAGCGGCTTGCCTTCGTAGGTTTCAAAACGGATCATCTCGGACATCACCGCGCCTTCTAACCCATCGATTTCGGCAACGCCGTCGCCGACGCGTATCACGTGGCCGAGGTTGTACGGCATCGCCTCGGGCGTAAATCCTTGTATCTCTTTTTTAAATTGTTCTATAAAATTTTCCATGGCTATGTATGGTGAGCTTGTCGAACTATTTTGTTTCAATCAGTTTTTTGTAGAGGCCGAGCAGGATGCGTGTGCGTTCTTTTAGGGGTGTGACGGCACTGCTTCGTGCCGCCCGCTCGGCTCCAATCTCGAGCTTTTGATACTCGCTTACTATTTTTGGCAGCAGTTTGAGATGCCCGCGCTTTGCCAAACTCGCGCGCAAGTTGGCAATGTATGTTGCACTCTTGCTTGGATTATTTAATACCAATTGGTGGAGCGCTCGTGCGTAGGATGCGGCGATAGTCATATATTATTTTGTGAGCACTTGTGCTGAGTCTTGTCGAAGCATCTTTTCCATCCCCAACACGACCAGCTTTGCAACTTCTTGCTTGCTCTCCTCGATGGCCTGCGTTTTGAGCTCAACCGCCGCCGCTGCCGCCTCGGCAGTGGTGCGGGCCGCCGCCGCCTCGGCGGCGGCTACCATAGCGCGCTCCTTTTCCTCTGCGGATTTGCGCGCCTTTTTGAGCATCTCATCAGCCTCCTGCCCTGCCTCCGCAAGGATGCCGCTCTTTGCCGCCTCTATCTCGCGCAATTTAATCCCCGCCTGCTCGGCATTGTGCACGCCCTCGGCCACCTTTTGCCGGCGAGCTTCAAGCACACGCATGAGCGGCGCATAGAGAAAGTACCACAGCGCAAGCACTAAAAGCCCGAAGTTAATCGAGTCGATGAGGAGGAGTCTCCAATCAATGCCAAATGCTGCAAATACCGCGGACATCAGTTAATTCAGATAAACCAGTAAATTTAATTCTTCTTATATTGCATCATTAAGTAAACTTAATAATGAACCCAACGACGAGCGCAAAGATTGCGAGCGCCTCGGTCACGGCGATGCCGATAAACATGGTGGTTTGGATGGTGCCAGATGCCTCCGGGTTGCGGCCGATTGCCTCAAGCGCCTTGGATACCAAAATACCGAGGCCGATGCCCGGGCCGATAACGCCCAACCCCACCACCAGTGCAAAAGCGATTGTCTTTGCCGAATCTAAATCCATAACTCTTTTCTATTTAATGCTAACTAATAAATAATTTAATGTGCTCCTTCCCTATGGGCCTCTTCTCCATGAGGTTCCATAATGGCCAACTTGATAAACACCAAGGTGAGAAGCGCAAATATAGCCGCTTGGAGGAGACCGACAAAGGTCTCAAACAACATGAGCGGTACCGGGAGAAGATACGGCAAAAACGCCATTGCCACGGCCACCAGCACCTCGCCGGCGAAGATATTTCCAAAAAGACGGAAGGAAAACGATACGAGGCGCGCAAGATTGCCGATGATCTCCAAAAGCCCGACAAAAAAGCCCATCACGCCAGTTTTAAAGTTAACAAATTTTGAACCATACTTCAAGATGCCGAGCGCCACGATGCCGGAGACTTCGATGGTGACAAACGAAATAATTGCGAGCGCGAGCGTCATGTTGAGGTCGGCAGTGGCGGCGCGGAGTATCGGCACAAACACGCCGTTTTGCGTAACGCCTACCGAGCCAATGAGCGGAAAAAACTCAAGCTCGTTGGCGGTAAATACAAAAAGAAAAATCGTCACAATGAGAGGAAAAAAGCGTTCTGCAAGCGCGCGCGAGCCAAGTGTCTCTTCCATATAGTTGAGGACAAACTCAAAGAGCATCTCAAACACGTTTTGCATCTTGCCAGGTATCAAAGTAGGCCTGCGGCCGATAAAAAAAGCCGCAACAATAAGAACAATGATAGTAGCCCATGCGGCCACGAGCCCGTTGGTGATGGGGATACCAAACACACTCCCTAAGCGCTCCGCTGCGAGCGAAATATGCAAACCACCGCTCATATATGGCCCACTATAACATAAAAACGCCAAAGATTCCTAACACCACCACTGCCACAATGAGGCCTGCTTCGCGGAGTAAATACAGCGGATTGGTAGACTCTTTTTGAATTGCGGAGTGGAACTTTTGCAATGGCTCCATCCAATGCCAGCGCATTGTATAGTAGACAAACTGCAAGCCATCAGGCATCTGCCCTGCAAATGCACCGAGAAGTACGATGTAGAGCGGCACGTGGAAAAAATAAAAAAGAATGAGCGTTGCGAGTGCAAAGCCGAGCAAAGAATCGGCAAGCACTATCGCAATGTCGTGCAAAAAATTTATACCGTGTTGTATGTGTGTTTGCAAAACGTCCTGCTTATTTTTTACCATCGAGCGCATAAAAAAGTGGCCCTCGTTCCAATGCGGGATAGAGTCGATAACAAAATGGCTTGCAAAGCCTAAAGCAAACCCAATCAAAGGCTGGCTAGGCACCAAGCTAGCGCAAGCAGCACCAACAACAGCATGAGTCGTTAAAGTCATATACTCAGTATAAACAAAATCATGGACAAAAGCATGCTCGTGTTATATCGTGTGGGCGGAGTCTAAGGACTCCTTGCCCTACGGGGCCGGTGGAACCACGGTTCCTTGAAATAGGTGGAGAAGATCGATGTCTAAGGTCGGATTGGAACGATTTCGTGAAGATAATCGCAAACTCGAAGAAATCAAACTCCAAGAACGCAAAAATCTTTTGGAAGACATGATTACGGACGAGAAAGAAGAGGGCGCTGCAAGCTTGCTCTCTTACGTCAAAGAAGGTGTCTTGGGGTGCGCAAAATACAAAGAAGGAGAACATGATTGGGCTCTCTATGCGGTTACCTTGATGCCCTCTCTGTTCAAATTTGAGTATTACGACCGTTTTGCGGAGTTAAAATACGCAATTTGGAAAGATGTAGTCGAGGCATGGCTCACTACTCCAACGCCGGAAGAAGAAAGGTTATTCTTGCAAGCTCTGCTTGGCAAACCGCACGAACAACCACGTGCCGATCAACCAGAAGGGCGGAAAATATGCGAAAAGCTCAAATCGATTATGCGCGATGCGATTAACGCACATACGCACTATGGGAACATTGACAGGCTCGTACGAGCGCTCACGGCAGGGGCGGTCGAGGGTAATCTGCTTATTGACTCGCGTAACTATGATTTTGTGAACCTAATCAGCATGGCAATTGCCAAGCACTCAAGCCATTACCAAAATCGAGTCGCTGCTTTGTTTCTCGAGTTGTTTGGTATGAGTACCACTCCCTCAGAGGTAACTGATATAGCTCTCTACAAAGCTTTGGAACAAAACAAAGAATTGATAGCACAAGAGATTGCAAAATCTCAAAAATCTTAACTCAAGTACTTTAACCACCCCGCGACAAAATTCTGTCGCGGGTTTTTATTTTTTTCTGTGGACCGTAGCGGAGTCGAACCGCTGACCTCGTCAATGCGAATGACGCGCTCTACCAGCTGAGCTAACGGCCCAATTTTTTCTTGAGAAAACGTCTGCCGGCCGCAGATTTAAAATAAACTTCACGCTTTCTCGCCTCTACAAAGGTATCAAATTTTTCAACGTATACAACTGCCAATTCTTTCATGCGAGAAGTTGTCTTTGTTTTTCCTTGGGAATGTTCGATCAGTCTTCTTGGTAAATTATTTGTTACTCCCTTGTAAAATTTACCCTTATTATCCTGTAACACATATGCACTATATTCCATATTTTATTTTTGCCTCAGCAACCCGCCCGTACCGGACGTAGTCCGCTACGTTCGGGCGGGTGCGAATGCAGCGTTTCCCGCCCGAACGACTGAGCTCGTTCAGTCGGGCGGGTACCACTTAACTACGGGCCCTAATATAAAAAAATATATTAGTCAAAATCTAAGTCGGGGCGCCGAGAATCGAACTCGGGTTTCACCCACCCGAAGGGTGTATAATGCCACTATAAGACGCCCCGACTTAGATTTCGACCGGCTGTATAACTCCACTATAAGACGCCCCGACACTGCCTCCGACTAACGTTGCAAATATAGCAATAAAA
This sequence comes from uncultured Candidatus Saccharibacteria bacterium, assembly GCA_964459335.1. Classification (GTDB taxonomy): domain Bacteria; phylum Patescibacteriota; class Minisyncoccia; order Phycocordibacterales; family SBAW01; genus GWA1-54-10. The sequence goes on from CAYWJX010000001.1 coordinate 52,914, forward strand.
AAAGGGCCGAGCAACGCTCGACCCTTAAAGCATTCCGCATTTGTTTCTGAAATGCGGCTAATGGGGCGCCAAGCCATTGATCATATTACCAAGACAAGTGGCTGCGATTCCTAAATGTTTAGCGAAGGGCAGAAATTCCTTAATACGCCGCAGATGTTCTACTTCTGCAACGCGCCGCGGTTTGTTCTCTTCCATGATAAGTATGCTGCGGATCTCCCAATGATGTTCTTTGCGTCCGCCGTCGACAGCGCAAACGACCACCCTAACGTTGAGATGCTTGTCCGCCTTGCGATAAAAATCGAGTTCAACGCGGTCAACGTCGTCAGAAAAGCTTCCGAAAACGGTAGCCGATCTTACGATTTTGAATTCATTTCCTCCCACCACAACAGGGACGCGACTTTCTGTCTCTCGAAGCCGGAAGTCCATTTTTTCTTTTCCTTCCCCAATGTTCTTGTTGTCCGCTTGGCCTCATGTCAGCGGCACGGTAAAAACTTTACCACTAAATTTAGCCCTGTCCAGTTTTATTATGAACAGACAACTTTGTGGTCACGAGTCGACTTTGCTCGTCAGCAAAGTCGCTCGCTACCCCGCCTCACTGCTACGCAAATGCGTAGCAACGTTCCGGCCTGCACCAAGACAAAAGAATCTGCCGCAGGGCAGATTCTTTTGTCTTGGTGCACCCTTCAGGATTCGAACCTGAGGCCTCACCCGTGTGAAGGGTGCGCTCTAACCAACTGAGCTAAGGGTGCAAACATATACAGATTGCAATATATAGAGATTTTAGTAAAGTAATGAAGCAAGGGCCCTTAGCTCATTTGGTAGAGCGCCTCATTTGCAATGAGGAGGTGACCGGTTCGATCCCGGTAGGGTCCACAGAAGCAGACATCGGAGACAAAACTAGGTCTTTCGCCTTGAAAACAGAGGATATTTTGTTGGTTCCAAAAACTTTGCCATCAAACGTCATACCTAAGGGGAATTGGAACCATTGCAGCTTGGTTTGTGTTGCAATACTAGCTTTTTTCCATATTTTGCTTGGCGCTTGCAGATACTCTGACGTGAAGTCGATTGCCTCCTCCGGCGATATATCGATATTGTTCAAGAGTGCAAGGCTCGCGTGTGCGTCGGTAGTTTCTTTTTCTACAAGCGCGAGCTGTTGCTTTAGTACAGCATCGCTTAACACGCCCTGTATATTTTTCTTAACAAGAGCTGTTTGTTGCTCGGCGAGTTGCTCTATATGTTTCTGTAATCTCTCAGCTTCCTTTCGTGCATCCGCCGTAGCCTCATAAAACTCTTTCTTAACCAAACGCTTAAGCTTGGCAATATGTTCGTTCTCAAATGCGTAAGAGTCCATCTTAAAGGCAAACTGCCGCTCGAACTCATCCCGCTGGTAGTTGCTACCTTTGCCTCCAAAGCGATAGAAAGCATATTTGGTGCCGGAGCGCCCGCTCGACCAGCTCCCCGTCAATTTCAAGCCCTCAGGATTGAATATAAAACGGCGGAGGGGAAAGTCGGCATTATCCTTTTTGTACTCGTTTACCTTGTATCCTTTGTTTTTGAGTACGCGCTGCACTTGTTCAAATAAAGTATCGGTTACTATCGCTTCAAACAATCCTCGATGACTCTCTCCAAACTTCTCTATAACACGCGTATAGAGCCTATTACGCAGCATCTCGCGGAAGTATTGGCTAGAGACAGGCCTGCCACCTTTTACTTTCAAACCATCTTTTACCATCCTGCGCCAAACGTCCTCTGTGGTGTACAAGCCTGTGGCGATAAGCTGAAAACTCCTTAACACGAGCGGAGCCATTTCGTTAGGAGCGATAGTGGGCTTGCCGTTGAGTTGTGCTCCATTTGAGTAACCGACTGGGGCACCCCATACATAGCGTCCATCGCGTACCGCATCGCGCATACCGTTGGAGCAACGCTCGGCACGTACCTCGTTATCAAACTGCGCGATGCTTGCCATCGTATTTTCCATGAAGCGTCCTGCGGGATTGTTCTCAAAAAGCTCAGTGGTGGATTTAATTTCCACTCCGTAACGCTTTAACAAGATGCGGAGCTGGCTGTAGTCATCGGTGTTGCGGGAGAGACGGTCAATTTTGTATACGATAACTGCGGATATTTGATTTTTCTTTTGAGTACAATAACCGAGCATCTTTTGGAGCTGTGTACGGTCTGCGGTCTTAGCACTCTCGCCACGCTCGATGAATACCTCCACAACGTCAAAACCATTTTTACTCGCATACTCGCGGCAAATCTTTTCCTGCGTGGCAAGAGAGTTACCCTCCTCGGCCTGCTCCATAGTGGAGACACGGACATAGACAACGGCTCGCTTATTATTTGGTTGGCTGTTTGATTGGTACATAATTTTTTTGTTCCAAATATGCCTCTACAATAATTTTTGCAAGATACGCCAAGGCATCATCCTCATTAGTAATTATACCCTCGGCCATAGATGTTGGAGGGTCATGTTTATTGTCTGGTTTATAAGGCTTGTCGGGTAACATAAAGATAAAAAATTATGTACACCCAAAGGAGTAGCTCCAATGGTCGACTCTCCAAAACATTTGAAGAGCCGACTTCTAGTGCCCTCGCAGTCAGGGCAGAAGAAATAAAAAAGCCCGACTGAATATCAGCTAGGTTTTTTGGTAAGCGCACAAAGTGTGCTCAAGCAAAATACCTAAGTTAATCTGAATCCAGCCGGGGGGACATCACATGCAAACTTCTTACGTTGCTTTATAGTTCCAGGCTATAGCCCTTACCGCTTCAACACACCCTAAGGCCACAGACATATCCATGACGTTGTGACTTCCATGCACTAGGGTGGCTCCATCACGCTAAAGACCCGTTTATGTTTAACATCTAACTGCCATCAGTGTATTCCTACCAGACAGAGGGGTAAACTTTACACGGCAGCTCTAACCGTGTCGTGGTATCAACCCCTTTGCCGATGTCATGTAAATAGAATGAGGAGACATGGAAGCAGCTGGACAGCGCAGCGGCGGCGCAGTAGGATTTCCCCGATGTCCGTAGATACCTATTCCTACTTCCTCATCATCCTGTCCGGCTTTTTTACCGTATGGGGGTACCGCAAAGCGAGCCAATGGATGCTCGTCTCAAACAAAAAGCCAAGCGACTTTGAATACCTCGCCTACAGCGCTTTCTGGGGCATCATACTTCTCGCGTTGTACGAGGAAATTGAGCGCCATCATCCCGACCAAATATCTAAGCTCCTTACCAACCCATATTCTGCAGGCGTGTTACTTTCCGTATTGGGCATGGTCGTGGGAATCTGCACATTCTTTACCCTCGTCATGCTAAAAACTTTCTTCAATAACTTTAGAGGCTCACGTTTTTAAAGCACCGAAATACCTCTCTCGACTGTAACTTGGCATCCAGCTCGTCGTTATACACCAGTAACATGTCGAGCGAGTGATGGCGTGTAAACTTTCGCGCATCCATCGGGTTAAGCCTCCGCAGTATAGTGGTCGCATAATAGTGTCTGCACCCGTGCACCACTTTTTTAATGCCGAGCGGCTTCATAAGCCGGTGCATGTCTCTCTTTATAGTCATGGTGCTTAGCCGCGCCGCTTTGCGGTTGCTAAAGCTTCTGAACAGCACCCCCGAAGATATCCCCGCAGCTCGTAGATATTGTCGCAATGCTGTTACTGTCTGTGGTGCGAGGTATATAGGTTCTTTATCATCGCGGCCTTTGCCTTGTATGTATGCGATGCCAGTTGGCAGGCGCAAGTCTTCCACATCGAGCCTTGTAACTTCTATTTGCCGCAAGCCCTGCACGATTAGCAGAGCAAAAACGGCTCGAAGTCGGGCATTGTATGGTGTTGGCGGCAACTTCCGCATCATGCGTGCCATTGCCTGCACCTCCTCCTCGGTGAGCCCCTCCCTGCGGTGCAGTTTACTTTGTCGAAAGCCTTTGATGCCTGCGGATATGTCGGCGGGTATTGCTCCTATGCGGTATAGCTCGCGCACAAACACCTTCGCCACGGTAAAGTATTTATTTTTACTCGCGATAGATAGCCGTTCATCCCGCGCTAGCATCCGCTTGTACTCAACAACTGAGTTTCGATTAAAGCCGATCCGGCCGACAAAAGACACAAACAGCTCCACCCGTTGCCGGTACTCTTTGCGCGTTCCCTCGCATACATCGAGCCCGTCAAATACCTCGGTAAGTTTGTCCGCAGCGTTTGGTTTTAAAAGTATCGCCAACTGCGGAGTAGTGGTCATGGCTAGTGTTCACCCTCTTCGTAAAGGATATGCCGCATCTCAACGCCATGCTGTGCAAAAGGCGGTTCCAACATTTTGCTTCGGTGGCATTTTGTCGGGTCGCTCTCACTGCATAGCACGCACATTTGCTCCCCGCGCTGTACCATGCGCACCAATTCTTTTATAGCCCCCTCGTAATCACGGTTAGCGCCTCGTCCACCGAGTCTGTCGCCATAGAAGGTGTATTGGATATGTGCCAGTGTAAGCGCCTCTTGTAAGGGCTTCTGAGAAAAATGCGGGTGTCTGTGACTGAAGGGATAGGAACGTACGTCTATAACATGCTCGACGCCGTTGTCGCGGAGCTTGTCTAAAAAAGTGGAGAGAGAATGATTACCGTGCCCAAGAGATTTAAGAAATAACTGACGTTGTTTTTGCATACTTTAATCCTAAGAGACACCAGACCAAATGCAATCAAGCGACTAAGTTTAGCCACTTTTAAAGCGTAAAGGTTTTCCAGTCTCTGTGGACAACTTTTCCCCATTAGGTTACTCGGACTTTGTTTCCCAACACGTGATTGCGATAAGCATGGCACTGAGGAGCCAAAACACAGTTGCGGATACGTTCCCAAATATCGCCGTTATGGCACCTATAACCCAAAAAATACCAATGATGTTGCCCTGTGCGGTTGTGTAATGGTTTTTTAACTTATTTTTCCCCATAACTATTTTTTTACCGCCCACACTAAGGCAACTACCCACCCTATAAGGGTCCAACCCAAAAAGAAGTTCAACACAGCTATTGCAACCCTATTCTCTTTTTCGTAAGTAAAAGCAATAATACTCGGAAGCCAATACACACCTCCTACTACTAGTACAAGAAGCGCTACCAATATTCCAGCCATAGATTAATACATTTAGCTATTAATCCTAGTGATGAACACAAAGCCCGCCACCAGGAGGCCTTGCGGCCCTATACAAGTTTCCCTGTATAACGTAAGTCACGCCCTGATAACGGGTTTTCTGTGACTTACGATTTTCGCCCTTACCCTAGCACTGCTAGGGGTTAGGACCTTACTCCTATTAAGTTTTTACATCTGTAATCATACCAAACCAACCGCAAGCGTCTATAGGCATTGTTAGAAAGGCTCTATCCCGCGCTAGCTCCCTCTAAGCCTACACAGCTGTTGCTGTGTGGAGTAAGTATACTTTTTATAGAATACACTTCTAAATGCTTAAAATGGGAGGCAATACGGTCAAACCTCTTCCGATGGATAAAAATTTCGAACGAGCGTATCATTCTTGCTAATGGATGACATCTATCAGCAAATAGTCAAATGGTCATCTGATAGACCCCTTTGGCTGCGTGATGCTCTGCGTCGCCTTGTTCTCAATGGTTCTTTGGAACAAAGGGACTATAACGAACTGGCGGATATCTGCAAAACACAGCGTGGAATTGATGTTGGTCATCCTGTTCCCAAACCACTACCTTTGACCGCCGAACATGTTCCAAACGCTACAAGCTTGGGTGGCTCTATTGCACTCACGGAGTTGCATAATTTTCGAGGTATAAACCGTATCTCACAAGAAGCTAAACTTAGCCTTGAACCTGTTGGACTCAATGTCGTATATGGCGAGAATGGAGCTGGCAAGTCGGGATATACTCGTGTGCTTAAAAAAATCTGTCGTGCACGTGGTAACAACGATGAAGAAATATACCAAGATATATTTTCCGAGGATGAGGAAGAGCAAGGTGCAGAGGTCAATTTTACTGAAGGCGGTCAAGTAAGAACATTTAAATGGGAGCCTGATGCGCTAGTTCCTCAAGAGCTCTCAGCTATAAGTGTTTTCGACAGCGAGTGCGCACTTGTGCATGTAGATGGAAGCAACGAACTTGCATACCAACCATTTGGTTTGGACTTGATGACACGAGTAGCAGAAGTTGCCACTACACTCAGCGCCCGCTTTAGAGCCGACTATGCAGTCTCTAAAAAAGCCGCGGACAATTTTAGTGACTTTCTGGCAGGCACTCAAACCTACGGCAAATTGAATAATCTACACGCAGGCTTGAGCGAAACCACTCTTAAAGAGCTGTTTGAGTTTACCGGTGCAGAAAAAAAGGAGTTAACAGCTGTAGCCAAGCAATTATCTGACTTTAAAACAAACGACCCTGGTAAAAAAATCCTTGAACTGAGTGGCCAAATAAGGCGGCTAGAAGAGCTCAACACTCATCTCGACACTTTGGTTCGTACTTATTCAAAACCAGCACTAGACCGAATCGTAGTGCTCAGAGAAAAGCTTTTCGCCGCAAAAGAAACCGTAGCCCTAAGCAGAAAGAGCTTCGAGGACGCTTCAGTACAAGGTGTCGGAGGAGACGCCTGGATGCAGTTATGGGAATCAGCTCGTCGCTACTTTGAGCATGAAGCGTACCCAACTAAAACTTTTCCTGTAGACCGAGGTGTTCGGTGTGTTCTCTGCCAACAGGAACTTTCCACCGAGGCTAAAGACAGGCTTCGTCACTTCGAGGGGTTTGTACAGGCGGAAGCCCAGCAAGCGTATGATGTAGCTCAAGAAGCGCTTGTAGAAGCGCAGGAAGCGTTGGAAGGGATAGAAATGCTGCCCGCGCACATAAAACCTACACTTCAAGAAGATATCCCTGCTCTGCATAAACAACTTAGTGGCGAGATAACAGAGATTCTAAAAGGCATAAAAATACTTCAAACATCGGTACCGTATCTTGCGGCAGAAAGGTGCAGTGCTTTGGAACTTAAGGTAACAAACACGGTTACGCTCACTATAAAGAAGTTGGTGACCGCGCTGGAGAAGGAGCGTAATACTTATATAAAATTGCAAAATGACAGTACTGCTGTAATACGGCCATTAGAACACCAAGCGAATGAGCTACAAGCAGCCCAACAAGCCGCTCGCTCCTTTGAACGTATAAGGAAGGAAATATCTCGCCAAAAGCTTGAGAACAAACTTGAGTCTTGCATTGCCGACACTGATACTACAGGTATAACACGCAAAGCAGATGCTTTGAGCAAAGTAATAACCAAAGACTTATGCCAACGGTTTTCTGCAGAGGCAAAAGGGCTGGATGTTGGAAATAAGATAGACATTAGTCTTGAAGTGTCAGAGGCGAAGAAGGGAGCCTCATACCACCAGATTGTCCTTTCCTCCTCCACCCAAGATGTTCCCGTGAGCAAGATATTAAGCGAGGGAGAGAATCGTGCAATAGCGCTTGCATCTTTTTTAACAGAGGTAGCGCTGGCTCCTTTTCCATCAGCCATTGTGTTGGATGACCCAGTTTCTTCTCTTGACCACAAGCGGCGAGAAAGAATTGCTCGCCGACTAGTTGAGGAGGCAACCAAACGCCAAGTTATTGTTTTCACGCACGACTTGCGCTTTGTGTTTGACCTCCAAAACGCTACTGATACAGTTGGAGGTTCAGTAAACTTTCAGACTGCTTATGCCACCAACAGCGATACTGGTCGTATTGATGAGGGATTGCCTTGGGAAGGTATGACTGCAGAAGCTCGCTTGAAGACGTTGCGGGGTCATTTACAACGAGCTGGAGCCTTGTATAAAGCTGACGAGATTAGAGAGTATAAACGAGATGTAAAGCAAATATATCGCGACCTGAGGGAAACATGGGAACGAGCTGTCGAGCTTAATCTTCTAGGAGGCGTAGTAACTCGCTTTAATGCTGATATTCGTACGAAAAAGAAAGGACTTATGCCGTTAGTAGATATATCAGCAGAAGATTGTGAGATAGTTGATGCAGCGGTAACTCGTTGCAGCAACTTTGCACACGATGCAGCCTTTGAAGGTGTTCCATCTATACCACCGCCCGATGAGGTTAGCCAAGACATAGAGCAACTTTGGTCGTGGATTTCTGAAATTAAGACTCGGCGTGCGCATTAATTAATGGAAATGATTGAGGTTAAAATATAAATCTATGCACCGATACCTTGCCTATGGCTCAAATATGAGCGCAGAACAAATGGCTAAAATAGACCGCGCACCCGATTCGCACAAGTTAGGTGTGGCGGAACTCCCAAACTATGAGTTTTTTATAAACGCCCGGGGCGTCGCTTCCATCCGAGAAAAACAAGGCAAAATAGTATGGGGAATACTGTATGAGCTTTCGGAAATGGACGAAGCAAGGTTGGATAAAAAAGAGGGTATCCCTAGATTTTATGTAAAGAAAAACCTACCAACTCTCAACGCTTTTTCTTATATTGCCCAACCAGCCGACGACGGCAGGCCGCGAGAGGGATATTTGGAGAGAATAATAAAAGCTGCACAGGACAATGCATTTCCGGTTGAGTACGTTGAGGAGTTAAAGGAATGGAGTGATTAATGCCTTGTAATGGGAATGAGGTAACATGGAACCTATGGCCGACCATCCCGAGGACACTCCACTTGATGAGGAGGATATAGCCCAACTTGCCCAAATCTTTGACCTACTAGCGCAATGGGACTGGGAGCAAAAAGAGCGCGAAAGAGGGCCCCATTGACCTACGGTTGCATTATATGTTTTTAGCCACATTTTGGTTGCGGTGTCCTGTTTTATTTTTTGACGCCCTTATCAATACCTTCGACCAACTTTTCTGCGGCGTGCTCAATGTAACCTCCTACACTTAGACCCATCTTTTCTCCTTTCTTAAGACTGTTGTTCTAACTCTCTACTGTAGTTACCCTCCGCCGATAAAACTGGGCTCTATAAGACCACCATGTTCACTCTTAAGTATGTCTGCTAGTTGATTGCACTCTAGCGCAAAGTGGTTCCAAAATGCTACGCTGGAGTCCACCATAGTTTTACGCAGTTGTGCCAATGGCGTCGATTTTGGCTGCAAGGATGAAGTCATTCATTGAGAGGCCTTTTGTTGCGTGTGTTGAAAGATCAACTTTTACTTTCCCATAACTCACTGCAAGGTCGGGATGGTGACCCTCCTCTTCAGCAATTGCCGCGATTTTATTTACAAACACCATTGTCGCTTTAAAGTCGGGGAAGATATAATTCTTACTGATTGAGAGCGCGTCGTTTGCAAGCGTCCAGCCTTGGAGCCTCTCCAGCAACGCTTTTGCATCGGCAGGCACGATAGGCGCCGTGCCGCCTTCGCATGGGATGCACTTTTGCTCGGTAAGTGGTTTTTCAATTTCCATATTTTTATTCTGTCTCTACTTTCGGTTTGAGCGCGAGCGTTATCACATGGTCGACAAACTGCGAGAGCGTTGCGCCACCTGCTTTAAGCGCTTTGGGCAGGAGCGACTCGCCGGTAAGCCCCACAGCCGGCGCGCTGTTGATTTCCAAAAAATAAATCCCGCGTTTGCCGACAATAAAGTCGGAGCGCGAGTAGTGCAAGAGGCCTAAGCTTTCGTGCACCGCTTTGGCAATGGCAATGAGTTGGTCTTTTTCGTCGCGGCTAAAGTTGCCCGGCACGCGCTCGATTGTCTCGCCGCCGTATTTTGCATCATACGAAAAAAAACCATGGCCTTTGGGCGGCACTATCTCAACCGGCATCAATGCATAAAATTTTTCGTTTCTAAAATTGTCGATGACACCCACGGTTGCCTCTTTGCCGAGGATATATTCCTCAATAAGTATTTGTGGCCCCACAGCACTCGCGCGCTCGAGCCCGCGCAGGAGTGCCTCAAAGCTGTTAGCGATGGTGACGCCCACCGACGAGCCGGCGGCAACTGGCTTAACCACCGCCGGATGTGGAAACGAGCGGAAGATGTTTTGCGCTGTTTTATCGAAGTCGGATATTTTTGAAGCGTCAACAACAATACCGTGCGCAACTTTAACGCCAAGCCTTGCAACAGCCTCTTTGGTGCGTTGCTTATCAAATGAAAGCTTTGACACCGCGGCGCTCGAGCCCGTGTACGGGATATTAAACGCGTCGAGTATCTCGTGCAGGCGGCCATCCTCGCCATACTCGCCGTGTATGACGTTAAACACCACGTCGGCTTCGCGCAGTGCCCTCTCGGGCAACACCGGTACGCCGTGCAAGTGCCATTGCCCGTCGCGCGAGACAAATAAGTCGAGCGGCTCGTATTTTTCTTGGTCGAGCGCCGCAAGCACACTCGCGCCGCTTTTAAGCGACACCTCATACTCGCTCGAGGGCCCGCCGCGTAACACTCCTACTACGGTGCGCATATGCGTATTATAACCCCATTTCTTTGTTGCGAAGTTTCCGATGATACGCAATCGCAAAACGATGAGCCTCCGCGTTGGCGAGCAAGATGTCGTGTTCGTGGCCAGTGATAACTCCCCTGTCGCCTTGTATCGCCCGCGGACGATGCTTGTCGTCTTTGGTGACACCAACCACCGGTATGCGGACGCCGAACGAGGCGAGCACTTTGTCGGCGGCATTAAGCTGAGCCGCACTGCCATCAACCACAATAATGCGGGGGCTCGGCCACTCGTTGTGCGCCAGGCGGCGCGAGAGCATCTCGCGCAAAGCTCCAATGTCGTCGCCAGCGCCTGCGGCTTTGATTTTAAATTTGCGGTACTCGTTTTTGAGCGCCGTGCCATTTTCGACAACGGTCATCACGCCCACCATCGCACTGCCGCCCAAATGTGCCGCGTCGTAAGCCTCGATTCGTGTCCCGCGAATCGCCCCGAGGGAAGTCGAGGGGCTACGAAATTCTTCTTTTATCAAAGAGATATCTTGGATGTGCTTAAGCGCAAATAGTTGGCTACGTAACTTGGCCGCCTCTTCAAACCGCTCGGCTTTTGCAAGCTTTTTCATGTCGCGCTCGAGCGATTTTATCAACTCACTTTTTTTACCTTGAAAGAGCATCACGATGCGGCGCACAATTTTGCGATACTCTGTTTTATTAATCGCGCCAGAACATACGCCAGGGCACAATCCTATCGCGGCGTTAAAACAGGCTTTGGTATGTGGTGTACACGTATCGCGGTACGGAAATATCTTTCGGATAATTTTTAAAGCTTCTTTGAGTTGCGCGCCGTGTGGAAATGGACCAAATGTATGAGCAGCAGGAAAAGCTCGCGGCTGTTTATGCACGAGCGCAGAAAAATCCTGCGTCTGCTCACCTTGGCAGCTCGCAGCGTGAGCCGCCACAGAATTTTTCTGCGCTAATTCCTTTCCTCTCACTAACAACACTCTTGGAAAATCCTCTTTAGTAACAACTACGTAGTTCCACGATTTGTCGTCTTTTAAATCGGTGTTGTGTTTGGGTTTGTGGCGCTTAATTAAATTGGCCTCGAGTATCAACGCCTCCAAAACCGAGTCGGTTGCACGCCACTCGATGCTCGCGGCTTTTTTAACCATCTCGACAATGAGCGGCCCGCGCGAGCGGTGGAGGTCGGCGGCAAAGTAGCTGCGCACGCGGCTGCGCAAGCTGGTGGCTTTGCCGATGTACAAGATTTTTTTACGCGCATCCAAAAAAAAGTACACACCCGGCCCATCGGGCAAAGTACTCATCCGTTTTTTAAACTGCTCAAGCGTCATAGGCTTATCTTATACCCCCTTGAGAGCTCGCTTAAGATATTTGCCGGTGTGCGAGTGTTTGTTGTTGGCAACCTCCTCCGGCGTGCCTTTAGCCACTAAGTTGCCGCCGCCGGCACCGCCTTCGGGGCCAAAGTCGAGGATATAGTCGGCATTTTTAATAATGTCCATGTTGTGCTCGATAAGCACCACCGTGTTGCCGGCATTAACCAACCGGTTGAGGATGTCGATGAGTTTTTGCACGTCCTCGTAATGCAAACCAACCGTCGGCTCGTCGAGCAAATAAATTGTCTTTTGTAAATGCGGGCGGTAGAGCTCGGCGGATATTTTGACACGCTGTGCCTCGCCTCCCGAGAGCGTTGTGGCGCTTTGGCCGAGCTGTAAATACCCCAAACCCACCTCGTCGAGCGTTTTGAGGCGGTCATACACAGCGGGGATGTCTTCAAAAAACGCGAGCGCCTCCTCAACGGTCATCGAGAGCACCTCAAAAATATTTTTGTGTTTATATTTAACCTCGAGCGTCTCCTTCATAAACCGCTTGCCGTTACACACATCGCACGTGACATACACCGTGGGCAAAAAGTGCATCTCAACCGCAATCGTGCCGTTGCCTTCGCACGCTTCGCACCGCCCGCCGTTGCGCGCTTGCGGCACGTTAAACGAAAAACGCGAGGCCTTCCATCCGCGAGCGCGCGCCTCGGTGCTTTCGGCAAAAAGCTCGCGGATAAACGAAAACGCGCCGGTGTAGGTGGCCGGGTTGGAGCGCGGCGTGCGGCCGATGGCGCTTTGGTCGATTAAAATAGCGCGATTGAGGCGCTCGGTGCCGGTAAAACTCGCGGCGTTAAATGTTTTATTGCTGCGATATTTTTTGTCGAAACGCGCACGCAAATTTTCGTACAAAATTTCGTACAAAAAGGTCGACTTGCCCGAGCCCGACACGCCGGTGATGGCCGTGAGCCGCCCGAGCGGCACCTCGGCTGAGAGATTGTGTATGTTAAATGCATGGCCGCCTTTTATCTCAATTGCACCTTTGTCCTTAACCCGGCGCTCATCCGGCACGGCAATCGCCTTCTCGCCGCGCAAGTATGCGAGCGTCACCGAGTCGCTGTCATTTTTTTTGGCGGTCAGCAATTTTTCGAGATAATCCGCCACCACCACGTGCCCGCCATGCACGCCCGCGCCCGGCCCGATGTCTACCAAGTAATCGCCCGCATAAATAGTGTCCTCGTCGTGCTCAACCACGATAATCGTATTGCCCAAGTCGCGCAAATTGACGAGCGTTCTTATCAGCCGCTCGTTGTCGCGCTGATGCAAACCGATGGTCGGCTCGTCGAGCACATAGAGTGCACCCACGAGCCCCGAGCCGAGCTGGGATGCAAGCCTGATGCGCTGTGCCTCGCCGCCGGAGAGCGTATTGGCGCGGCGATTGAGCGTGAGATAGTCGAGGCCGACGTCGAGCATAAACTTGAGGCGCGCGCTTATTTCTTTAATAACTGTTTTTGAAATCTCCTGGTCTTTTTTGGAGAGGTCGAGCAACTCAAAATAATCAAACGCGTCTTGTATCGAGAGATTTGTTATCTCAACAATACTTTTTTTGTCCGTCTCACTCAAAAATACGTTGAGTGCCTCGGGGCGCAGGCGTTTGCCATGACACACCGGACACGGCTCGTTAGTCCAAAAATGTTTAGTGCCCAAGCCATTGCATGCCGGGCAAGCGCCATAGGGCGAGTTAAATGAGAATAGGCGCGGCTCAACCTCAGGGAACGAAAATCCGTCGTACGCGCACATAAACTTTGCCGAAACCAACCGCGTACCGGTGGTATCTTCTACTTCCACCAAGCCATCGCTTTCGGCAAGCGCACGCTCCACGGCCTCAGAAAGCCGCTCATATACTGCGGCTTTCTGCCCTGAGCTTGTCGAAGGGCGCCTAAAATCTGCCACCAATATTTCATCAACCAGTGCTGAAATGTTGTGCTTTTTGTGCTTGGCCAAAATAATTTGCTCGCGCAAGCTCACGGTTTTGCCGTCTATTTTTGCTTTTTCAAACCCTTTGCCGAGGAGGTCGTACAAAAGTTGGTAGTACTCGCCTTTGCGGCCCACCACCACCGGCGCAAAAATTTTAACGGTGTCGTCGTTAATCTCGACATCCATAATTTTGCGCGTTTTTTTGGGCGCGGCTTTGGTAACGGTTTCGACAATACTCGCAATAATCTCCTCGTTGCTGTGCTTTTTAATTTCGCGACCACAGACCAAACAGTGCGGTTTGCCGACGCGCGCGTAGAGGATGCGCAGATAGTCGTAGATTTCGGTAATCGTCGCCACGGTTGAGCGCGGATTGTTGGAGCGGCTTTTTTGGTCGATAGAGATTGCCGGTGAGAGGCCGGTGATTTCTTCAACATCGGGCTTTTGCATCTGGCGTAAAAACTGCCGCGCATAGGCCGAGAGACTTTCGATATAGCGGCGCTGACCTTCGGCAAAAATGGTGTCGAAGGCAAGCGAAGACTTCCCCGAGCCTGAGAGCCCGGTAAAAATAATCATTTTATTGCGCGGGATGCTCAAAGAAATATTTTTGAGATTGTGCGTCTTCGCGCCTTTGATTGTGATGTGATCTTCCATATGTTGTTTACCTTAGCCTCTTTCTGCAATGCGCGGTACACAAATTTCTGTGGACAAACGCCATAATAGCCCCGAGGCATGTCCTAGGGGTTATCTATGTCACTTTAGTATAACAGAAACAGAGAGGGGCGCACGCTTGAAAGCGCGCGCCCCAAGGCCCGGGGACCAACGAGCGACCCGGACCTCTCACCGGGGGTGGTAAGTCCCCAGTGGAACGTTCTGCAAGATACAATACACAGATTGATGATTATTGTCAAGCTTTTGTCTTTTTTGATTTTTTTGCAGATGCGCCGCCCATTAAGGCCGCTATTTCGTCTCTTAGGATGGCGGCAGTTTCGAAGTCGAGGTTTTTAACGGCTTCGGCCATGTCGCGCTTTTTTTGCGCAATAAAGCTGCGCGGATTCTTTTTGTACTCGCCCTGCTCTATCTCGAGCATCTCGTGCACTGCCTTGCCGTGCTCGGTGCGCAACTCGTCGGTAATGTCTCGTATTGCTTTGTGGATTGAGACCGGCGTGATGTGATGCTCTTTGTTGTACGCAACTTGCACCGCGCGGCGGCGGTTGGTCTCGCCTATCGCTTTTTTAAGCGAGTCGGTTTCTTGGTCGGCATAGAGTATCACGCGACCCTCAATGTTGCGCGCGGCGCGGCCGATGGTTTGTATCAGCGACGTTTCGGAGCGTAAAAATCCTTCTTTGTCGGCGTCGAGTATCGCCACCAACTGCACCTCGGGCAAGTCGAGCCCTTCGCGCAAAAGATTGACGCCCACGAGCACGTCATAGGCGCCCTTGCGCAAGTCGGTGAGCGTCGTGATACGGTCCAACGTTTCGATATCGCTGTGCAAATAGGCCGCTTTAATCTGCCTATCTTTTAAATAGTCGGCCAAATCCTCAGCCATTTTTTTGGTGAGTGTCGTGACCATCACGCGCCCGCCATTTTTAATCACCTTTTCAGCCTCATTTAAAAAGTCTTGCACTTGGCCTAGAGAAGGCCGATTCTGTGAGCGCTGCGAGCTGCCAAGGGGAGCAGAATCGGCCTTCTCTAGGCTTTCAACTGGCAATGAAGAAACCTGCTGATACTCACCTTGGCAGCTCGCAGCGTGAGTCTCATCAGGTTTCTTCATCGCTCCTCCCGTGACCGGTCGCACAATAATCTCCGGGTCAATCAAGCCGGTGGGCCTAATGATTTGCTCGACCACTTTGGTGGAGTGCGCTTTTTCATACGCGCCCGGCGTGGCGCTGGTGTAGATGGTCTGCCCCACATTTTTTTCGAACTCATCAAACATGAGCGGGCGGTTGTCGACAGCCGACGGCAGGCGGAATCCAAAGTCGACTAAATTTTCTTTACGCGCTCTGTCGCCTGCATACATGCCGCCAAGTTGCGGCACGGTGACATGGCTCTCGTCGATGATTGTCAAAAAGTCGGGCGTGCCATCGGCCTTGTGCGGGAAGTAGTCGAGCAAGGTAAACGGCGGTTGGCCGGGGCTCCGGCCGTCAAAATGCCACGAGTAATTCTCTATCCCGTTGCAATAGCCAATCTCGCGTATCATCGCGAGGTCGTAGGTGGTGCGGCGTTTTAAACGCTCGGCCTCAAGTAACTTGCCAGCGCGTTCAAACTTTTTTAACTGTTCTTTAAGCTCAAGTTTAATATCCTCCACCGCTCGCGCGCGCTCGTCCTCGGGCGTCACATAATGTTTTGCCGGGAAAAGAAATAGCGACGCCTTTGGCTCAAGCTCGGCGCGCGTTATAGCATCAATCACGCGCACTTTCTCAATAAAATCTCCGTTGAACTCTACGCGATACAGCACGCGTTCGCCTGTCGGCATTATCTCAACGCTGTTGCCGAGTGCACGAAACGTACCCGGCGTTACATCGGCCGTCGTGCGCGTAAAATATACGCCAATGAGATCGCGGATGAGCTCGGCGCGATTTTTTTTGACGCCTGCGGCAAGCTCGAGATGCACTTTGCGATATTGCTCGGGCGAGCCCAAACCATAAATACACGAAACGCTTGCTACAATTATTACATCACTACGGCTAAGCAGAGCCTGTGTTGAGGCATGGCGGAGCCTGTCAATCTCTTCGTTTATCTGCGCTTCCTTCTCGATATAGGTGTCGCTCGTGGGGATGTACGCCTCGGGCTGATAATAGTCGTAATACGAAACAAAATATTGCACGGATGCGTCGGGGAAAAACTCTCGATACTCCTGCGCGAGCTGAGCCGCGAGCGTTTTGTTGTGTGCAATCACGAGCGTAGGCTTTTGCGTTTGCGCAATAACATTGGCCACGGTAAAAGTCTTGCCCGAGCCGGTAACACCGAGTAAAGTTTGATGCCGCTCTCCACTCTTTAGCCCTGCCACGAGCTCGGTAATGGCCTTGGGCTGGTCGCCCGCCGGCTGATAAGGTGATTTGAGTTTAAACGTTGCCATCCAATTTACTGTACCGCATTTCGTTCAAACTTGGGAGTTAAACTCCCAAGTAGCCATTGCATTTCCTTTTCTTGCTTTTTACGCTCAACAATCATTTCTAGAGCTTCATTAGCAAATTTTTTATACGCATCTGGACTCTCAAACTGTCCTAAAATAACTTCCTTTTCGCATATAGATCCCATATGACCCAATTCTGAGTCCATATATTCCGTCCAGCTTGAAGCACTGAGCTTGGGAGTTAAGCTCCCAAGCTGGTTATTAAGATTTACATAAACGCTTGTGTGCAAAAGCTGCTCGTTTGATTCGACATGAACAGATTTATACGTGCCTTGGAATAGGCCGCCGGACCTTGAGTATTTTTCATTGAAATAGTTGGTGTAACCGGTTCCAAGCCTCTGCATAAATTTTTGAATTCCTTTTTCGGACGTTTGCTTCAAAAGCAAATGAAAATGATTTGGGTTAAGACAATAACACACCACATCAACCAATTTGGGAGTTAAACTCCCAAGTTGTGTTTCTTTTTGGAAGCGATGTTCAAACAAGCTGCCAATAGGATTAGGCAAATTAAATGCTTGGATACTCTCTAAAAATCTGCTCAGATCATCTGCGTCTGAGAATATGTCGCGTTTTTCGACGCCACGATTAAACACGTGGTAAAATTCCCCTTGCTCTAAAACTATCGGTCTCATGGCCGCGACTATACCACTTGGGAGTTGAACTCCCAAGTGGTTAGCGAAATTTATACTGCTCTAAAAAATCGTTTTTAAATTGTGAAAAAGTGCCGTTTAAAATACTTTCGCGGGCTTGCTCACACAGGCGCGTCAAAAAACGGATGTTGTGCTGGCTCGCGAGGATTTGCCCCAGCATTTCGTGCGTCCGAAAAAGATGGTGCACGTAGGCGCGGGTGTGATGCGTGCACACGATGCAATCGCACTCTTTGTCTATCGGGCCAAAGTCGCTTATATACTCCGCATTGGGTATCTGTATCTTCCCTTTTGTTGTAAACAACCCGCCGTTGCGGCCGTTGCGCGTGGGGATGACACAATCAAAGGTGTCGACGCCATACTCGATGCCGAGCAAAATATCCGCGGGCTCGCCAACGCCGAGCCCATGCACCGGTATGTCCTCCGGCAACTCGGCAAGCATCGCAAGCGCCGACTCGAGCGAGTGTTCGCCGTATTTTTTACTAAATGAGCCGCCGAGCCCAAAGCCGTCAAAGCCCATCTCGCCGATGGTTTGCGCACTCTTAAGGCGCAAGTCGTCAAACTGACCGCCTTGCGCGATGCCGTATATCATTTGCTTTTTATTTGCCTCAAAATTTTGACGGTGAGCGGCGAGACTCCGTTTGGCCCACGCATGTGTGCGCTCCATTGCTTCTTTTTGAAACTCATAGGTGGCGGTGGGCGCGGTGCATTGGTCAAACGCAAAAAAGATATCCGCGCCAAGCTTGTGTTGTATCTCGACCGAGCGCTCGGGCGTAAAGCGATGGAGCGAGCCGTCGATATGCGAAGTAAACGTAACACCGTCGTCGTCGATAATGGCGAGCTTGCCGTGGCTGGTCGCAAGTTCTTCGTCCCAAAAAGCCGGAAGAGGAAGTGAAGCTGGAGGAGGAGTTGCCGTCTGCTCACCTTGGCAGCTCGCAGCGTGAGCATCCAACAACTCCTCCTCCGGTTCCGGTTTTGAGAATTTTGATATCTTCTTTCCAAATCCTTCTCCCAATGAAAATACTTGAAAGCCACCCGAGTCGGTCATGATGGGGCCGTCAAATCCCATAAACTTGTGGATACCGCCCGCTTGGGCTATCAACTCCTCGCCCGGCGATAAATATAAATGATATGTGTTGGCAATGACCGTTTGCACGCCGAGCGCGCCAAATTGCGTTACATCGACGCCTTTAACATCGGCTTTGGTAGCCACGGCAACAAACGCCGGCGTGTTGATGTCACCGTGCGGCGTATGTATTACTCTGGCTCTCGCTCGCATTTATTGCGCCGCCGCACCCTCCGGCAATGGTGCCGTATCGGTCGCGACCGTAACATTTAGGAGATCTACCTCAAAGGTGAGTGTCGAGTTGGCCGGTATGGGGCCATACGCTTGCGAGCCATAGGCAAGATTAGGTGGGATGATAAGTATGCGCTTGCCGCCAACCTTCATGCCGACGAGGCCTTGGTCCCATCCGGGGATAACATTGCCTGCGCCGAGTACAAATTGAAACGGCGCTTTGCCGATGGAGGTGTCAAACACCGTGCCGTCGGCGAGCTTGCCCGTGTAATTGACAGTAACCGTGTCGCCTGCCTGTGCCACTGGCCCAGTGCCCACAACCTCGTCTTGTACGACCAAACCACCGCTCGTAGCGGAATTAGAAGAAGTATTTTGCATAAACGGATTAAAAATAAAAAAGAGAACAACGACCACAATCGCGGCCGTAACCGCAATGGCTACTTGCATGGTGCGTGATGACATATCTATATATTACTCTACTTGGAGCTCCGGCGTAAAGGAGTGTAAGGGAAAAGCGCGTAGCCCACTTCGGCGGCGTCGGTATTGATAACGACACCCGAGGATGCTGTGGCTTCAAGCGGGCTGGCCATTTGCGATGTACTCCGCCCGTTGCCTCCCCCGCCGCCCGTGAGGAGCGAGTTGATACCCAAAAGTGAGAGTGCCAAGAGTGCAACAAATGCACCGTTAATAAGCAAGTGCACCGGTTGAATTTGCAGATGCGTAAAAAAGGTAAGCGCGACAGCCAACACGAGTATTGCAGCGCAAAATCCCAGTATCCAATTGCTTGTGGTGACCGGCTCGGCAAACGCGCGCAAAGCTTGTTTTACAAACGACTGTATATTGGAGTTAAAGTCATTGGCCGCAATCGAAACAGGCGCTATTTGTACCGATGCGCCCTCCACTTGTGCACCGGAAGGTAAAGGCGAGGTTACAGAAACGGTAGTGGTTGGCGCCGATGCCAAAACAGATGTAGTGCTCGAAGTTGCTACAGACACCGGTTGCACCGCGACAACTTGTTCAACCGAAGCACTCTCAAGCGGCGCGGCAAAATATTGCACAACATACGTTGCGCTTTGCCCTTCATACATACCTTGCGCCACGCCGACGCCAATGGAGGTGTACACCGGCTTTACGATATTGGCGCGATGCGAGGGCGATGCCATCCACGCGTTGACCACATCCGAGGAGTCGATAAAACGCACGGCCAAATTCTCGCCCGCATATTGATATTGATAGCCTGCCTCCGTTATCCACTGCCACGGCGTTTTGCCGTCGGGCCCGACGTGGGAAAAATAACCGTTTTGCGCCATGTCGTCGGCCTTTGCCTGCGCGGCTTTGTCGAGCAATGCGTCTTCGGAGAGAGCTCCGACATTGTTTTGCGCGCGCTCGGAGTTGGTGAGCGCAATAATCTCGGCGGGAACCACGGCGGCCAAAAAAGTTTGGCTCGTTTGTCGCGCGATAAGATTGGAGACCAAAAAGCCCTCGGTGGCGAGGATAACGACAAAAAAGACAATAAGCCATTGCCGGTGCAAGATATGCCCTAAAGGCTTCATACGCCTATTTTAACATAAAGAAAAAGGCGCCCCACAAAATGCGGAGCGCCCTGCGTCAACGAATGTTCATCACGCTCTTTTGGAAGTCGCCGAGGCTTTGGCCCCAGAGCATTTTAAAAGCGCGGCGCATCTGCTTGAGATAGTCTTCGATAACGCTTGCGGGAGCGACCATGCTGCGCACCCTTGCAACATGCTCCGGATTCGTGGGATCGAGTTTATCGATACCCATCTCAATCCCCCAAATACGAAGCGCTTGCTTGTCCATGGGCGCCGGCAGGCGTGCCGGAAAACATGCCTCGTATTCCGCAAGACTCCAAAAACGAGTGCAGTCCGGCGTCCATGCCTCGTCTCCCAAAACGAGATCGCCGAGCTTGCCGTTTGCTAATCGTCGGCGCCCATACTCACATTTAGAATCGGCGCCGATAACACCGCGTCCGAGAGAATACCCCGCAAAGAGTTCGAAGTCTCGGAGCGCTGTTTCTTCGAGCTCTATGCCATGACTCTCGCGAACTTTTCGGTAGTTAAGAGGCTTATCGTGGCCAACCTTTGCCTTGGTTGTCGGAGTAAAGAGAGGCTCTTGAAGTTTTGCTCCCTTGATTAAGCCTTCCGGCAAAAGGTGCCCGCAATAGGTACGCTTGCCTTTTTTGCCTTTCTTGTAGGCCTTCATTAAATTGCCGACCGCATGGCCGCGAACGACGCACTCTATATCTTCCATGGTGAGCACATGGACGACCGTGGCACACTGATGAAGCTCAGGATTCCCCCGCAGTTTAACCGGGAGAAAATGGTCGATATCGGGACCATAGGCAAGCAAATCATCTTGAGAAGCCGGGTCTGCGATTCTCCTGTAGAGTCTGGCGGCAATGTTAAACGCATTGAGTATCTCCCCCTTGCCGGGGATAAGAAAGCCGAGCCTAAAGTCAAAGATGCTTGCGCGGTGGCTCACAATCGGCAGTGCATTCGGCAGATTATGCCACTTGCCCGGCAAACGATAGGTATCGCGCACCTTCCCCACGCGAGGAAGATGCAGAGACTCCACCAATTGCACGCGCAACGGTGACGAGTCGAGCGTTATGTGGGGCATCTTCTCTTTCTCCTCTAACCTCTAGAGACAGTAACTAGTCCTCACATACCTTAGTTTTTTTCCACTTTTCTGTCAAAGGAAGCCAAAAAGTTGAGGTATACTTTTACATATGAAAAAAACAGTGATAATACTCTTTTGTACGTGCTCTATACTGTTCGGGCTCCCCGCCCTCGCACTAGCTTCATCGGTAGACTCTTCGGCGCCGATTCAAAAAGACATTGCCAATGTCTCGCCCACCGCGGCACAAGATGCACAACCGCTCTTTGTCGCGCTCGACAGCTTTCGCTCGTCAATGGCCGGCGTGCTCGACTCACAACTTGCTTTTGCACAAGCAAAACTTGCCGGCACACCTCAACTGTCTATCACTGACATCTCTGCAACCAAAGACGCCGCAGTTTCAAATCCGTGGAGTACGTTTTGGTATGCGTTATATATGCTGTATTTTTACGCACTCACTGTCCTGCGCTGGGTAGTCGGCAACGCGATAGTTTTTTATCCTGTCTTTGTATTGCTCGTGTTGTATATCCTCCTGCGCCTGTTTAGCTGGTGGCGCCGTCCGAGGTACTAATACTCAAAGTATTTAGCGCGCAACTAAAAAAGAAAAAGCCAGGCGGGGGCGTGCCGCTTTTTAAGGAGCGAAGCGACTATAAAAAGTGGGGTTAAAGCTTTTTCTTTTTTAGTTGCGCGCTATTCTCCAATGCCAAAGCGCTATCCCAAACAGCACCAGCGTTGTCACGGCCGAAAGGCCGCAATAGAGGCACAGCGCGTGTATCACGATATATTGAAACAGCTCAAAACAAATCGAGCACACAAGGCCGATTGTTGCATACGCGAGCACATAAAGGCGGAGCTTTTGTGAGAGCGGTTTTATAGCAAGAAACGTAGCAAGTCCGAGCATGTATATATAGTAGAAGAGTCCGATGTAGGCAAAAGGCACGCCAAACGGCGTGGCATAAGGGCTGGAGAGCACAATCTCGCATCCACCGACGGCACAGGTGGGTATGATGCCAAGGAGGTGATAATACGAAAGATACAGCGTGTCACCCAAGCCAATAAAGGTGGCTGCAATGAGCCAAAAAGGCGTGAGCAAAACTTTTTCAACCGCATTTTGTGGAGGCATACTTTTATTTTAACAGATTCTTAAATTTGTCCTGCACCTTCTCGACTTTGGGGGTAATTATCAATTGACAGTACGGCGCGTTTTTGTGATGCTCAAAATATTGTTGGTGATAGTCCTCGGCTTTGTAAAATTGCACAAGTGGCTCGACCGACGTAACAATTTTTTTCGGCACGAGCATTTGGATGTTGGTTATGTATGTCTCCGACATTTGCTTTTGCCGCTCCGTGGTGTAAAAAATCGCCGAGCGATATTGCGGCCCCACATCGTTGCCTTGGCGGTTGGGCATGGTTGGATCATGGCTCGCAAAATATATTTGCAAAAGCTCGGGGAAGGCTATGAGGTCGGGGTTATACACAATTTTTGCCGACTCAACATAGGGAGTGGTGCCGGTTGAGACTTCATCGTAGCTCGGACCCTGCCTACCGGCAGGCAGGCCTATGTCATTTTTGTATACAGGCCCCGCGTATCCGGGCTCGACGCTCTCAACTCCCTTGATCATCAAAAAAACCGCCTCGGTGCACCAAAAGCATCCTCCTCCAAAAACAATAGTCTCGGTATGCATAAAAATAGTTTTGACTTATCCGGCAAACATAAGTATTATACCGCGCGGAACCGATCTAAGGCGAAATACGGGGGAAACGTAAATGAAGGTCATCATTCACACTAACAATGAGCTTACAAAGTCTCGTTTGTCGCAAGAAGCAAAACGTCTATATCCTGAGGACGAAAGGCTCTTCACGAAGACACTCGACGAACTCAAAAAAGTTCTCGACGAACATTGCCCCGGAGTTGTCAGAATCTTCTTCGCTGGCGCTCAACTCGACGTCTTTGAAGCTCGCGAACACATTGAGCGGGCACGAGGCGTGCAAGTATGAGCATTCAACTCCGCATCTTGCGGAGCTTTTTTATTTTAGATATTTTTTATTTTTTAATTTGTCGGGCAAATAGCTTTCTTTGTCGTACATTTTATAGCCTTTGTGGTAGCCGATATCCTTCATCAACTTTGTCGGTGCGTTACGCACCTTCATGGGGATTGCCAGATTGCCGAGCTTTTTAACATCGTCAGCCGCCTCAAAATACGCGTCATATGAACGGCGCGATTTTTTGCACTGAGCCAGGTAGGCAACGCCGTGCGCGAGGTTGATGGCGCACTCCGGATAGCCAATGGTTTCGCACGCGCGAAAGACCGCGTTGGCAACAACGAGCGCGGTGGGCACCGCGAGCCCCACATCCTCGCTCGCAAACACCACCATGCGCCGCGCGATAAACAGCGGGTCCTCCCCTGCTTCGACCATGCGCGCAAGATAGTAGAGCGCCGCGTCGGGCTGTGATGCGCGCATGCTTTTAATAAACGCACTGATGGTGTTGTAGTGCTCCTCGCCCATTTTGTCGTAGCGCAGATGTTGGGATTGTATGGACCGCTTGAGCGTGTCGACATTTATTGTGCCATAAAACATATGCGCGTTTTCGATAGCGTTGAGTGCCTGTCGCGCATCGCCTTGTGCAAACGCCACAAGCCAGTTGCGCGCGTCTTTGGGGACTTTCATTTTTGTATGCACGATTATTTTTTCTATCTCCTTTTCGCTCAGCTCATTGAGCACAAACACGCGGCAGCGCGAGAGGAGCGCACCAATCACTTCAAAGCTCGGATTCTCGGTCGTGGCACCCACCAAAGTTAAATCGCCGCGCTCGACAAACGGTAACAAAAAATCCTGTTGCGCTTTATTAAACCGGTGGATTTCGTCGATGAACAAAACTTTGGGACGGGTAGCAACCGTGCTGGTAGCAAACGGTAGACTCACGCCTAGCGGCCCGGAGCGCCGTTTGTCTCCGGCACGGTTGCTACCCAACACATTTTTAATATCGTCCTTGCCTGCATCAACCGCCGAAAGCTCATAAAAATCGGCGTTGAGCGCGTTGGCGTAGATACGCGCAAGGGTTGTTTTGCCGCTCCCTGGTGGTCCCCACAAGATAAAAGAAAAAAGATGTTTGCCCTCGATAGCCTCGCGCAAAGGCTTGCCTTTTCCTACCAGATGCTCCTGCCCCACAAACTCATCCAAGCTTTTGGGGCGGATTTTGTTCGCCAAAGGCTCCATATATATAGTATACGCTTCGCGTGTAAGAGCGGTACACTTATTTTAAGAAACCCTTAGCGGGGCTTGTTATTGGCAATTGAGAGCCGCTAGGCACTGCGCTTTTTGAACACCTTGATACTCGCCGCATGCGGCGCATTGCTCGGCAGTACCCTTTGGTGCATTGGGGTCGTAGACACCGCCGGCGCCTTGGTCGGGTGCGGGTTTTTGCTCTGCAGACGACGTTTGCGTTGCCGCTTGCGGTGTTGTCGTTGCCACCGTTGGCGCGCTGGTTACGGTTGGCTCACTCGTATACGCATACACGGCTCCTCCGATAACAATAAGCGCGACAAGAATAAGCACTTTCTTATTCATATGCAGTAAGTATACAATAGTCAGTATCCATGGACACGAGCGATGAAGAACTCATACGCGCTTATCTTGGCGGTAACGAGAGTGCTTTTGCGGAGCTTACCAAACGACACCTAAGCGGCGTCTATTCTTTTGTCGTGCGTTTTGTGGGCAATGCCGAGGAAGCCGAGGACATCACGCAAGAGACATTTCTCAAGGCGTGGAAGAACCTCAAAAAATACGATTCTTCCTCGAGTAAATTTAAAACATGGCTCTTTCGGATTGCGCGCAACACCGCCATCGACTTTTTGCGCAAAAAAAAGCACGTGCCATTTTCGCAATTTGATACGGAAGGCGGCGTCAATGTGCTCACCGAAACCATCCCCGACACCGAGGAGCTCCCCGACGAGACTCTCATGAAGCTCGAAGACGCCAACGAACTCCACGCCGTCCTCGAGCGCCTGCCTCCCAAGGGGCGCGAAATTTTGTTGTTGTATTATACCAATGAGCTCACGTTTGAGGAGATAGGCGAGGCTTTAGGAGAGCCGGCAAACACGGTTAAAAGCCGGCACCGGAGAGCCTTACAGACGCTCCGTAAAATATTGGAAGAACCTCCGGAGTGATAAGGCCTGTAGTTGCACCAAATATAAGCTAACAGACGTATAAAAGGTATGGAAAAAGGGCAAAAAATAAGCGTATATCTCCAAACTATCGAACCCGCGGCGGGTCTCTATGGCGCCGTTATGGAACGCATTGCCTACGCCAAGCGCCGCCAGGCACGCATGAGGAGCGGCCTTTTTGCCGCGCTTGCCATTGTGTCTGGTGCCGCGTTGGTGCCGGCGTTTCAATACACAGCCGAGCAATTTTATGTGTCGGGTTTTTACGATTATTTTACGCTCGTATTTTCCGACCGCGGATTTGTGCTCACCTATTGGCGGCAGTTTAGCCTCTCTCTTGTAGAGTCGCTGCCTTCTTTGGCACTCCTTTTGCTCTTGCCGATCGTATGCGCACTCGGGTACTCACTGTATCGTTTGACGCAAACGAGCCGCATTGCGTTTACCGCCGTGCATGCAAGCGCATAATTATCGTATGCTTGAAGATTATTTTTTTACCAAACGTACAAAGTGGGTGCTGTGGGGATTGCTCGCGCTCATCGTGGCCGCACTCATCTTCCACGCGGGCGTCGTGGTGGGACTCCACGACCGCGGCATGCCCGGCCACGATTTTGATAAAAGTTGGTTTGATGCACAAATACCGTTTGGTGGAGGAATTCTCCCCCTGCCGCAAGGTTTTATACCGGGCGGCCATGGGGCGTTTGGCACGATTGCCTCCATTACACTGCCTGCCGTCACGCTTACCACACGCGACGGCGTTACACTCACGGTTAAGGTTGATGAGGACACGCAAATTGTGGGTGCCACTCCCGAGGGCACGAGTAGCCCCACAGCGCTTAAGGTGGGAGACGTGATAGTTGTGCTCGGCGATCCGGATGATATAAGCTCAAGTAGCACGGTAGACGCACGGCTTATCCGCATATTACCTCCTCCTATTAATAAATAATATATATGATCAAAAAAATAGCGGCCTGGTTTAACGCAGTTAAAAAATATGCATTCGCACACAAAATAATAAGTGCGATTGTGCTTGTCGTAGTGCTCGGCGGCGCGTGGTATATCTATGGGGCCACTACCTCGACGAGCGGTCAAACCCGCTATGTGCTCGGTGTAGTGGCAAGCAGCACCATTATCTCGACCGTGTCCGAGAGCGGACAAGTGAGCGCGAGCGATACGCTCACCATTACACCGCAAGTTTCCGGACAGGTGATATCGGTCAATGTGACGCCTGGGGAAGAAGTACATGCCGGGCAACAGATTGCCGAAATCGACCCTACTAATGCATTGCAGGCGGTGCAAAGCGCCAAAGAAAATTTGCAGAGCGCTCAGCTCGCTTTGCAAAAATTGCAGGAGCCGGCCACCACGCTCACGCTTACGCAACAGCAAAACAACATTACGCAAAGCCAGCAAAGCCTTACCACGCTCTATCAAAGCAGTTATAGCGACGTCATCAATACCTTTGTCGACTTGCCCGCTATCATATCGGGGCTCCAAGATGTTGACCTCGGTAACGAGGCGGCGGGCGCATCCCAATGGAACATCGACTACTACTCGAGCCAGGCAAGCAAATATAATAGCCAGGCGAGCACCTATCGCAATACCGCGTATAATGACTATCTTGCCGCACGCGCTTCGTACGACCAGACCTTTGCCGACTACCAGGCGCTCCCTTCCGTTCCCGACCAAACCACTATCACCAACATTCTGCAGGAAACGTCGAGCACGACAGCCACCATTGCGACCGCCGTTAAAAGCGCCAACAACCTTATACAATTTTACAATGATCAGCTGACCGAAAACGGCGGCACTCCTAAAGCTATCGCCGCTACACAAATAACCAATCTTAACTCCTATTTGAGCAAGGCGCAGACGCACATCAATACGCTCCTCGGCGACACAAACAGTCTCGTTAGTGATCAGCAAAGCATCACGATAGCCGAGCAAACACTTGCGCAAACACAAACAGGCGCCGACCCGCTCGATGTGCAAGGCGACCAGCTCAGCGTGCAAAAAGCACAGGAAGCACTCGACCAGGCCAACCAAACGCTCGCCGAATATTATGTCACCGCTCCGTTTGCGGGCCAGATAGCATCGGTGCCGGTTAACCAATACGACCAAGCCGGCAGCGGCACCACGCTCGCAACGTTGGTGACGACACAGCAATACGCCGACCTTTCGCTCAACGAAGTGGATGCGGCAAAAATACAGCTGGGCAATAAAGCAACAATTACTTTTGACGCGATACCGAGCCTCACCTTGACCGGCACGGTGGCTCAAATCGACCCGGTCGGCACCGTTTCGCAGGGTGTGGTTACCTACGACGTAAAAATTTCTTTTGACACGCAAGACTCGCGCGTTAAAACGGGCATGTCGGTCAATGCCAACATACAAACCGCTGTTGCCGAAGGGGCACTCACGGTGCCCTCGGCAGCAATTAAAACAACCAACGGCGTGAGTTATATACAAGTGTTTAACCCGCCGCTCTCGACTACGGGCGCAACGGTGAGCCAGGGCGTCGTCTCGGTTACCGCTCCTCAAAATGTCATGGTAACGACCGGCATCTCCGATACCACCAACACGCAGATTCTCTCCGGATTAACTCCCGGTGAGCAGATAGTGGTGCGCACAACGACGGGTAGTACGGCAACGGTAAGCGCCGCGGCGGCCGCAACGAGCCGCACCGGTGGCGCAGGCGGAGGGTTTGGTGGTGGAGGCGGTGCGGCGGTGCGATTGTAGTAGAAATTAAATTTATGGAGTGTTCGCAGGCCTGACGAGGCCGGAGATAGGAAA
Source organism: uncultured Candidatus Saccharibacteria bacterium (assembly GCA_964459335.1). GTDB lineage: Bacteria > Patescibacteriota > Minisyncoccia > Phycocordibacterales > SBAW01 > GWA1-54-10. The sequence continues at coordinate 81,241 of CAYWJX010000001.1, forward strand.
TTTTCAGCAGAAAATTTCTGCACTCCAGAAAATTAATTTCTACGAAAAACAAAATACCATGATCGAAGTAAAAAACATCACCAAAACATACGGCTACGGCGACACGGCCTTCCAAGCGCTTAACGGAGTTTCCTTTACGATTGAAGACGGCGAATTTGTCGCCATTATGGGACCTTCGGGCTCGGGCAAGTCGACGATGATGCACATCCTCGGTTGTCTCGATACACCCACCTCCGGCACGTACCACCTCGACGGCAAGGACGTATCAAAGATGGACGACGAGGAACTCGCCGAAATTCGCAAAGATAAAATCGGATTTGTCTTCCAAGCATTCAACCTTCTTCCGCGCACCACGGTGTTACGCAACGTCATGTTGCCGCTTATGTATGCCGGTGTACCCGAGGACGAGCGCGTGGCGCGTGCCAAAGAGGCGCTACATTCCGCGGGTATGGTGGAGACGCATTTTATGCACAAGAGCAATGAGCTCTCGGGCGGCCAGATACAACGCGTCGCTATCGCACGCGCGCTTGTTAACGACCCATCACTTATTTTGGCCGACGAACCAACCGGAAACCTCGACACTAAAACGGGCGAGATTGTTCTCGGCACCTTTCAAAAACTCAACAAAGACTTTGGCAGTACTATCGTACTCATTACCCATGAGCCCGACATTGCCGAGCATGCCGAGCGCATTATTATGCTCCGCGACGGCGTGATTGTTTCGGATACCAAAAATCACAAACAAAGGCTCGCCCCTATTCATGAAAAATAAAAAAGATTTATATTAAATCTTTTTATTTTCTTTAAAATTATATGACTTTCAAAGATACACTCGAAGAAACCTATGCCGCACTCTCCGCAAATAGAGTGCGTTCGAGTCTCACGATACTTGGCATCGTCATCGGCATCTCATCGGTTATTGCGCTTGTCTCGGTGGGTCAAGGCGCATCGGCATCCATATCCTCCAGTGTCAATGCACTCGGCTCCAACCTGCTTGAAATAACACCGGGCGCCACGCGCCAAATAGGCGCAGGTGTCTCCGCTGGGCGCGGTACGGCACAGACGCTAACACAAGGCGACTCCGATGCCATATCCGCACAGGTTGCAAATGTACAATCGGTTGCCGACGAAGTCACCGGCAACTATCAGGTCGTGGCGCAAGGAAACAACACACGCGTTACCGTCGATGGCGTGAGCGAGGACTATCCGCAAATACGCAACGTTGCCATCGACCAGGGCGCATTTGTTACCGACCAGCAAAGCATATCGCTCAACAAAGTGGCCGTGCTTGGTCCTACCGTAGCCGCCGACCTCTTTGGGACCGATACAACGCAGCCTGATGGGCTCCCAACCGGCATCGTGGGCCAAACCATCCGCATCAACAACATCGATTTTACCGTCATAGGCATCGATGTTGCCAAGGGCGGCACGAGCTTTGGCTCCCAAGACAACGAGGTTTTTATTCCCGTTCAAACCGCTCAGCGATTTCTTACCGGCAACAACTATCTCTCGACCATCGACGTACAGGCAAATAGTTCAACCGTGATGACGCAGGTACAAAACGATATCACCACTCTCCTTTTGGCCCGGCACAACATTACCAATCCGACGCTGGCCGATTTTAGCGTGCTCAATCAGGCCGACATTTTGGCAAGCGCCTCATCAATCGGTACCACGCTTACGTATCTCCTTGGCGCCATTGCGGGCATCTCGCTTTTGGTGGGCGGCATCGGCATTATGAACATGATGCTCACCACCGTGACCGAGCGCACGCGCGAGATCGGCTTGCGCAAAGCTATCGGCGCGCGCAAGAGCGACATCAGCACGCAATTTTTAGTGGAGGCGGTCGCGCTTACGGTTATCGGCGGCATTATCGGCATTGTGCTCGGGGTTTCGATATCACTTGGGGTGTCGTGGTCGGGACTCATCACCACCAGTATCTCGTGGGAGGCCATCGTACTCGCGTTTGGCGTCTCCGCCGCTATCGGTATCGCGTTTGGTTGGTATCCCGCGCGCCGCGCCGCCGGGCTCAACCCAATTGAGGCTCTGCGTTTTGAGTAGCAAAAAGCCTCTATGGTACACTTATAATTCTCACTATGGCTGAACGCGCAAATATTATTGACGTAAAAAATCTTACCAAGACATTTGGGGAGATGCGCGCGGTCGACAATATATCTTTTTCCGTTGCCGAGGGCGAGCGGTTTGCCTTCCTCGGTCCCAACGGCGCCGGCAAGTCGACAACAATAAAAATGCTCACCACGCTACTTTCCCCCACTTCGGGCAGTATTGTACTTGCGGGACACAATCCGGTCGAGGATGCCGATGCCGCGCGCAAAAGCTTTGGCATCGTCTTCCAGGACCCGTCGCTCGACGAGGACTTGACCGCGTGGGAAAACATGGAGTTCCACGGCGTACTTTACAGCGTGCCAAAGGAAACGCGCCGCAAACGCATCGACGAACTTCTCAATTTTGTCGAGCTCTACGACCGCAAAGACAGTTTTGTGCGCGACTTCTCCGGCGGCATGAAGCGCCGGCTCGAGATAGCGCGCGGCCTTTTGCATCATCCAAAAATAATCTTCCTCGACGAGCCGACGCTCGGCCTCGACCCGCAAACCCGCAATCACATGTGGCAATATTTGGAAAAGTTAAACAAAGAGGAGGGTATCACCGTATTTTTTACTACACACTACATGGATGAGGCCGATAGGGTTGCCGAGCGCATTGCTATTATCGACCACGGCAAAATCATCGCTACCGGGAGCGGCGAAGAGTTAAAAAAGCAAACCGGCACCGCAACACTCGAAGACGCCTTCCTCAAACTCACCGGCAGTGAGATACGCGAAGAAGGCGCCGACTCGCTCGCGCATATGCGCATGCGGCACGGCGGAAGATAATTCACTATATATGAACGCAATTTACATCATGTGGCTCCGCGAAGTTAAGCGTTTTTCGCGCTCCAAGTCGCGTATTGTAGGCTCGCTTATGCAACCGCTCCTCTTTTTAATTTCGTTTGGATACGGCTTTGGCGCGGTGTTTGCGGCGGCAGGCCAAGGCAGTTACATCAGTTTTTTGGCGCCCGGCATCATTGGCATGAGCATCATCTTTACCTCCATCTTTAACGGCATGCAGGTCATTTGGGATAGACAATTTGGATTTCTCAAAGAAACGCTCGTAGCGCCCGTGCCACGCATCGCCATCATGTTTGGCCGCACATTGGGCGGCGCCACCGTGGCAACGCTCCAAGGCTGTATCGTGCTCGTGATGACGCTGTTTGTCGGCTTCCACCCCGTGTCGTGGGTGCTGGTCGTGCCGGCGATACTCATCATGCTTTTTATCGGGACGCTCTTTTCGGCGCTTGGCATGATGGTCGCCTCGCTCATGCGCGACATGCAGGGCTTCCAGCTGGTGATGAACTTTATGGTTATGCCGCTCTTCTTTCTCTCCGGCGCGCTCTTCCCGCTCACCTCGGTGCCGCAAGTCTTGCAGTGGATAGCGGCGGCCGACCCGCTCTCCTACGGCATCGACGCGATGCGCATCCTGCTCATTAACAACGCACACTACGGTTTGCCGCTCGACTTGGCCGTACTCACCGCTTTTACGCTCCTCTTTTTGAGCCTTGGTTCTTACTTCTTTTCAAAAATCCAAGTATAATGGTGCGCACTGGAGCCGTGCACCTTCTTATAAACCTTTAACGTATACAGTGATATGAATAAAAACCAATTAATTGGGGTCATTGTCGCTTTAGTTGTAGTGGGCGGAGGAGCTTTTTATGGTGGTATGAGTTATGCGGGGAGTCAGACGCCTGCAAAGAGCAACACTTTTGCGGCGGGCGCGGGCGGCTTTGCGGGGCGCACCGGTGCTCGCGGCGCCGCGGGAGGCGGCTTTACGGCAGGTACCATCGTGGCAAGCAGTAACGGCAGTATCTCGATACAACAGCAAAACGGCTCGAGCACCGAGATAGTGCTTGTTGGTCCATCAACACAAATACTCAAGACAGTCGCGGGCAGTGCAAGTGATTTGAGCGTCGGTACCACGGTTACGATTACGGGCACCGGGAACAGCGACGGTTCAATGACCGCCAACTCAATCCAGATCCGCCCTGCAGGTATGGGTTTGCCCGGCCGCACTGCAACACCCGCGTCGGGACAATAATATATAGTTAGGAGTCATGCTTCATCCTGTTGTTGTTTTAATTCATTTAATGGCACTCGCAGTTGCCGGGTGCGGCGTACTTGTCGCCGACAAAGTAGGCCTTTCGTGGATACGCGGTAAAACGCGCATGCTCTCGCGCCGCACCCTGCACATCCTGCACAAAACAATCTCGTATGCGCTTGCCACGCTCATTTTGAGCGGCCTCTATCTTTTTTGGCCTGTACGCGATTATCTGTTGCACCAAAATCTGTTTTTGTTAAAAATGTTTTTTGTTGCGGTACTCGTTATCAACTCACTAGTGATCGACAGGCTCATGTTGGTGGCAACTAAAGTGCCGTTTACGATGATAAGCGGCAAAGGCAAAGTGGTGCTCCTTATGAGCGGGGCAATTTCTTTTATCTGCTGGACTGGAGCGTTCATTGCCGCAGTACTCCTCTTTTTCTTTGGACTATAAAAATCAGCAAAAATAATGTCCAGAGAGGGTTAGACTGGGGGCTCGGCCCGGAGCGCGCTCTCGGGAGATTATTTTGCGGGGTTTTTATGTTGCTAGAAAAGCAAAAGTTTAATTTTGCTCCCCTTGGCAGCTCGCAGCGCTCCCAAAATTAAACTTTTGCTTTTCTAAAATTCTCTACTTTCGCCGTCGGCTAGGCTCACATACTCGGTTTCGGGCACAAAGTTTTTTATAATCATCCCAACAAAGCCGCGTGAGCTTGGGGCTATCATGCCATCATGCACACCAAGAGCAATGCGCGCCTTAATTGCTTTTGCAAAATCGATGCACTCACTGAGCTTCATCCACGGGCCGGCAACCGGTAGTGCCAGCACCTCAACCGTTTTGTGCGGTTGCTCAAAATTATCGCCCGGGAAGTAAAAAGCGTTCGCCACCATATAGCCGGTGTTTTCGCACAGCCCCATGTTGGGCGGATACACGAGCGCGTGGTCTTTTCCAAAACCCTCTATCAACACTCCTTTTATGGAGACACTTTCTCCATCCCCCACTATCGTTACCGCGGGAGCTACATTGTCTTTTTTGACGAGTGCGGCAACGGCATTGTTGCACACCACGGTCGCATGGGGATTGTTTTTGAGCACGGCCGCAACCGACTCCGCGTGAAAGTGGTCACCATGCTCATGCGTAATAAGCACAATATCAATGCCGGTCAAATCATTTTGCGCGGTCGTATAACTCCCCGGGTCGGTCAACATCTTAACGCCATTGATATCCAATACTAAACAGCAATGTCCAAGTTTGGTGATAGTCATCGCTCCATTATACCAAATCTGCTTATTTATCTTCTCGATGGATACGAGTATGAATTTCTAATGCTTTAACTCGATGCCCTAAATTGGAAAGTTCCTCATGGTGATAGCCGAGACGCTTATGTACCTCGTCAAATTCTTCATGCATTTCAGTACCGAGTTTTTTGACTTCTGCCCGAATTAAAGTAGTTTCCCCAAAGAATTCTTCGCGCACTTCTTGAAAACCGCGTGCGGTCATAGCTGCCAAATCATCTATTGACTTTGCCACGGTTTCTAGTGTTATTTTTTTCTTCGCCATACATAAAGAGTATAGCAACTATTTTCCTGCCTGCAAACGCAACGATTATGTTGGGACCATGACTGTAAAAGAAAATGCCACCTTGCGGGTGGCTTGAGGAAATTAGGTCACATCATCCCCTCAGTTAAAGACATAAGTTCTTGGGGAGGGATGAGCGACACAGCTTCGACTGTTGGTTGTGGAACAGTAGTACACCAGAGTCCGGGTCCGCTATCCCTAACTCTTTTGAATATCGACGGGTCAACACGACATTTGTAGGGTGCAATTGGATTACGCGTCGCATCTTCCGCAGGACAAGCAAAGCTGTCCGGAACTTCGTTGGGCATTTGCCCCCAATACTGACGAATACATTTCTGCAACTGTTTTTCGTCGGTATGAAGGGAACAGAATTTGCCCTCGATTGTTGGGTTGCCAGATTTCTTGATAGACCAGAGTTGGCACACCAGTACGTTGTCCATCGATGCTTCGAGTTGACACTCGGATGGTTTGTCCTCTTCTCTTGAAGCTGACCTGATCAGCGTTTCATCGGAGAATCCTTCGGCTATCATGACTTTCTCCCGTATTTGCTCATCGGGTAACTAACCAAAAAAGATATTACAACAATATACTTAAAAAATCGATAGCATCGATTTTACAAAATTATTGCTATACTTATGGTATGTCCGCACGACATATTGGCACGCATCATCACCGCATGATGAGTTATCCGCGCTCGCTTGTCCAAAGCGTGTATACGATCTTTTTCTTCCCGCTCCTCACCGTGGCACTAGCGGCGGTTTTTTTGCGCGGGTTTGCCGCTGTGGTGCCTGCCGAACAGCTTTCGTTCGGCGCCGTGCTGGTTGCGCTTGCCCTCACGTTTATAAGGCTCCTGATTGCTTATCTTTTTTCAATTGCCTTTGCCATCCCGCTTGCGCTCCTCGTAACCGAGAGCGCGTGGGCCGAGCGCGTGTTTTTGCCCGTGTTTGACATCATGCAGTCGGTCCCGGTGCTCGCGTTTTTCCCCGTCATCATCGTCTTTTTTGTGCACTACGGTCTCTACAGTAGCGCCGCTATTTTTATCCTTTTCCTCAGCATGCTGTGGAACATTGTGTTTTCGCTCGTGGGAGGCTTGCACTCGATACCCACCGACATCAAGTCGGTTGGCGCGCTCTTTGGCTTGCGCGGGTTTGCGTATCTTAAAAAAATCATCTTGCCAAGCGTCTTCCCCTACCTCATAACCGGCTCGCTCCTCGCGTGGGCGCAAGGATGGAACATTGTGATTGTTGCGGAGGTGCTCCATGTGTACATCCCCGGCGCTACGGCAAGCAGTGATATTGTGGGTATCGGCAGTATGTTGGTGCACGCATCGGCGGCGGGGGCTACGCAGGCGTTTCTTTTAGCGATAGCCGCGCTCGTGACCGCTGTTGCACTTATAAACTTTTTTGTCTGGCAGAGACTCTTAAAATATGCAGAACGATTTAGATTTGAATAAAAACAAAGATGCCATCGTGCTCGAGCACGTAAGCAAACTCTACCCCGAGGCCGAGAGCTCCGCACTGGTAGGCGTTTCGCTCACCGTAAAACCAGCCGAGTTTGTGTGCATCATCGGGCCCTCGGGCTGCGGCAAATCAACCTTGGTAAAAATAATCGCGCGGCTCGAGCGTGCAACCACCGGCACGGTGGAGTTGCCGCAAAAAGTGGGCCTCGTGTTCCAAAGCGGGGCGCTCCTGCCGTGGCTCACGGTTGAGGAAAACGCCGCGTTTGGCCTCCGTGCCGAGCATGCGGCCGAGGCAGTGGTGCGGGAGCGCGTCAAAAAATATCTTGCAATGGTCGGGCTCGAAGCGTTTGCAAAAAAATATCCGCACGAACTCTCGGGCGGCCAGCGCCAGCGCGTGGGCATTGCGCGCGCACTCGCCCCGGAGCCGCAAGTGCTTTTGCTCGACGAGCCTTTTTCGGCACTCGACCCAAAAACAACCGAGGAGCTCCATAAAGACGTCTTGGCCATTTGGCGCGAGACAAAAATTACCGTCGTGATGGTCTCGCACCTCATTGAGGAGGCAGTATCGCTTGGCGAGCGCGTCGTGCTGATGAAAGACGGCAAAATTGAGGAGATATATACCATCGGCCTCCCCTATCCGAGGCGCGAGAGCGGCATAGCCTTCCACGACACGGTCCAAAAAATCCGCGCCAAATTTTTTGCCTAGTATTATTTATTTTTAACGCGCAGTAGCCACCACAATACAAAGCTTGCTACCAGGAGACATCCTAAAGTAAAGGCCCATGCGGCGGCGACTATCAATGTCAGTGCACCTTCGCGCACCTCAACCTCGCGCAAGCTCCTGCCTGCGGCCACGTAGAGCGGGCCATCTGGCGCGGGGATGTACACCAGCACAACTGCTTGCCGCACGCTAGGCGTTGGTTGCCACGTAAAACGGTACTCATCATTCTTCCATACGGGCTCATCTATCAACGCATGGGCATGCGTGTCAAACACGCCTTGCGGCAAGCTGGGCGCACTGCCGCCGAGCGTTGCATTGGAGCCAATAATGTTGCCATAGCCGTTGTAAACGGCCACCCACGGCGCGAGCGAGTTGGCAACATCAACCGTACCACTTGGCACCACGAGGCTCGGGCTTGTGCCTGCCACAATCTGTGCGGCCGCGTCCTCGGCCATTTGTATTTGCGGGTCGTTGGCGTTTTGCCGATAGTTTTGTTGTACCGCGCCGTATATCAAGGCGCATATACCTGTGACGGCAATTGCCGCGTATAGCCACCACAAGAACGGCTCCCACAGAGTGTTTTTAATCATATCTAGATGATAACGCGCCAGAGAGCACATGCGTTACGGGAGTAGCAAATGTTAGAGCGGATTTTCGCCGCGGATAAGACGGATGAGTATCATGATAATTGCCAACACGAGCAGTATATAAATAAACCCGCCGAGCGTGTACGAGGTTACGACACCGAGGAGCCACAAAATGATAAGAATGATCGCGATGGTGTATAGCATACGAAAAAAGTTATTTAATAAAGATATCTCAGTATGCCGACATCTTCATGTGGTGTAGATGAAGAGCTCAGCTTTACTTCTCTCCGGACAGCATCTGCGCGGTTTGCTCTTTGAGTGCCTTTTCTATCCGGCCTTCAAACATCCGCATCATGAGGGGGAGTTTTGCGTTGATATCAAACACCGTGTCGCGCACCTCGAGCGTGCCACCAATGCTTTGCCCTTGGATGTCGGCCACAAAGTTGAGCGTGTCGCCTACCCACTCCTCCTTTTCGATCTTCGCTTTGTCGCCAAGATGCGGGCGCATTTCAATAAGTGCGGCTTTAACGCGAGCCGTCGCCTCGGTTTTGGTTTTAAACTTGTGCGGGATGTCTAGATGCATAGGTTTGTTAGTATATCAAAAAAACAGAAATTTGATTTTGTGAGCGCTGCGAGCTGCCAAGGGGAGCAAAATTAAACTTTTGTTTTTTTGAAAACTCAGCATGTTCTTTTATATTTGCGAAACATCCCTACGCGCTAGCGCTTCGGGATGTTTCGCACTCCACGCAAAGAGCGCAACCGCCGCCGAGGCGGCCACGTTGAGCGACTCGCAGCGCGGGTGCATCGGTATAGAGAGTGTTGTGTCACAAAGCGCGCGAACATTGGCCTCAATGCCGGCTCCTTCGTTGCCAAACACAAAGAGCCCCGCCTTTGCAAAAGGCTCAGTCTCGATGCTGTGCGAGCCTTTGCCGGCCAGCGCGTAGATGGTCATGCCGCGTTTTTTGAGCATCGCCAAGGCTTGCGGGACGTTCTCTACCATCACGAGCGGCACTCTAAAAGCCATGCCCGCCGACACTTTGATAACTGCCGCGGTAACCGGCGAGGCGCCTTGCGCTTGCATGAGTACTCCGCTCGCGCCAAACGCGGCGGCCGAGCGGATAATCGCGCCGGCGTTGTGCGGGTCTTGCACGCCGCTCAAAAAAACGAGGCTAGTCGATGGCGTAATTTCGAGCCCTTCTAAAAACTTTTCAAAAGGTACTACCAAATTTTGCAAAGAAAGTTGCGCGACAATCCCCTGCTGGGCGTTGCCGCCTTTAATGTCGGCGCGCGTGACACCTTTGTTGAGCGGCGCTTTTTCGACTCCGCTCTGTTCAACAAACTTCATGAGCTCGGGGTCGGTAAACCCGCGCTCAACATAAACGCGCACCACCGCGTGGGGCGAGTGTAAAATAGCCTCCCGCACAGCATGCTTGCCATATATATAGAGCTTGTTTGTTTTCATAGCAGCGTAATATCCCCAAGATACAGCAAATATGTCTAACTAGCCACCCAGCAAGCAAAAAGAAAACAGCCCTTTTGGGCTGATAAGATAAGTGGCGAGTGGGGACAAGGCCGCACATCAACGCATGCCAAGTTCCTTCTCTTCCCCGGATTGTCACGCGCACATAGAACCGCGCTTTTACCTTTTAAGAAAGATCGGGTACTCTCGCCACCCAAAAGTATACAAGTTTTAAGGGCGATATTGAAGCATCTATATTAAAAAGTCACTTTTTTGTCTTAGCTCTTTTATTAAGTATCCCTTGTACCGAGGGGCTGATTTTTTTGTCGGTACGATGAATACACCCAATCCAACAACACGGCCGGCGCATGCCCTCTTTAAGCTCCGACACCACTCTCTTTATATGATTGCTCCTCGTCTCCGGCGTTTTAACGGAGATAGTCCAGCAAATCCACTCATTGCGCGCAAGCGGTGTGAGGCTCTCCCACACGGCGAGCGCTTTGGTGTCGGCAGCAAGAGCTTTCCGCAAATCCGGCGGCAAGGTGTGCACGACACCTCCGGCAAGTTTTTTCATACGCTACTTCCAGCGGTAGACGTGGGCTGCAATGTACATCGCGAGCATCCCGATGAAAAATCCGGCGCACACGCCAAGCGCATCATGGAAGCGGGGCGCACCCCACATCCACACTCCATACAGGAGCACTACCCACACAACAATGCACGCGAGTACATACACATAGAGAGGGCGTTTGTTCATAAAGAAATTATATCATTTAAACGCGTATGCCATTACCACACAAACGGCACCAAGCGGCATCTCACTTGTCTTTTGTACTCGAGATAACCGGAAAGATCTCTTGCTAAAACTCGTTCTTCGTCGAGGAGCCTCCAGATAATAACAGCCGTTATGGGGATGATTGTTAAGACTCCCCACCACGAACCAAGCGCAAGGGGTGTACCTATGAGGAGAATAAGCGCCCCAATGTACATCGGATGGCGCACCCATGCATACGGCCCTGTTGCTATGACCTTTTGTCCGGTTGTCACTTCTACCAATGCCGATGCATACGTATTTTCTTTAAATACGAGAAATACAATATAGAAACCGATAACAACAAGGATGTCACCCGCTATGTTTACATACGGCGGTACTATGGACCATCCGAAGCGATGATCAAGCACCGGGAAAATGATCACCAAGAGAAATGAGGCTTGGGCGAGCGATTGTATTATCTTTTGGCTTGTCTCTTTCTCATCGGTGGGACCGACGGTGATGCGCCGTTCCAAGAGCGCAGGATCCATTTTCATCAGATAAATCGTGATCGCGAAGGCAGACCCGAAGAACGCAATAAGAAAGACCCAGGCCTGCCAGTAATCGAGTGTCCATGCCGAGCCAAACAGTACTGCCGCGGTAATAACGAGAAGTGTAAAAGATCCAATAAACGCTTTTACGTTAACTCTTTTCATTATTTGAATGCGTAAGCCATCAATACGATAGTCAAAGCATTCAAAATTACCAACGCTGTCGCTGTCTGCACGCGTGTTGGTAAAGGGTTCATCAAGATATAAACCGTGTAAAGTATTGCGACAATCGCCGCACCAATAAAATTTCCTCTTATTATCATATAGTGTCGCTTAGATTAGTTAATACCCTAAGTATAGCAGAGCATTTACACGGCGGGAGCAATGTGGCAGAATGGCGCCGGACAGATCAACGCGAGAATGGAGGGAACGATGAAGAAGAGGTGGTTCAAAGGAAAACGGAAGATTGTGACCTTAATCGGCATGCCTACTGCACGCAAGACCAGCATTGGCCGCTTGGTTGCAGAAGAGCTCGGATGCGCCTTCGCCGACATCGACGACCGCATCATAGACCATTTTCGAGTAAGCGGAGTGCAGGAGGTGGTCGACCGTCTTTCGGCAAAAGATTTTGCTCTTGCCGAGGAGTCAATCGCGATACTGACGGCAATGACCTTGCCGTCACCGGGGATTATTGCAACCGGCGGCAGCGTGGCCTGCTGCAAAAAAGCCATGAAGTACCTCAAAAAAATCTCGCGTGTTGTACGTCTACACGCCTCGCTCAAGAAGATCACAGAAAGGATCGCGAAGCACCCGAACCGCGGCATTACCTTCAAAAAGGGCGAGACTCTTCCCGATTTGTACAAGAGGCGCAAGCCTCTCTACAAAAAGTGGGCGGACGAAACATTGTCGTCCAATGGCAATCGAGCAAAAGTTGCTCGAAAGCTCAAAAAGAAGCTCATCAGTCAAGGATTCGTCTCATAGACACACCGACCCCCGTCGCGGCTTAAGCCGCGACGGGGATTTTATTTTTATTTACTGCGTAAACGTAAACGAATTTTGGAACGCCGTGTAATCACTTTGTGACAACCCATAGGCACTCACCACGTAGGTGTTGTGATTATGCGTGGTGATGAGCACATTTCCCGATGTCGGCGCCCCCATAAACGGCACCACGACCGAAGCAGAAATCGCGGCATTACCCAAAAACTGCGACTGCGGCTCCGCCGTGACTTTGGTCCCCGGATATTTGGAGTTGATTATCGTACCAAACATCTGTAGCGCGCCGGTCAGATAATTGCTCGAAAATTGGTAAGTCGCCGGATAATGGAAGACCACGATCATATACAGTACCCCCTTCCCATTTGCCGAGGACACGAATGTATAATCCGTTTCCGAAATCGAGCCGGCGGATGGTGATGTAATCGTTTTCGTATTCGCTTGTGGAGTCCCCGGCAAGTTTACCGAGAAGCCGCCGTCAGACGACGTATAGAGACTTGCGGATGCAGGTGTCGGTTGCCCGGGTTGTGTTTGGGTAGTTGCGCCGGTTTGTGCCGACTGTGGCTGTGGTGTTTGAGAAGCACCATGACTCCCCAACATAAAGAACGCGGCAATTAAAACAACGGCAACTACAACAACGGCAATGATAGTATTTTTGTTCATAGATTTTTATTAAAAAACTTTTAAAAACTTAAACATTTCGATCTCTGCAATTATATACCTATATATACTTATCACTATTTCTTATTCATTACCGTGACGGTGAGTTGGAGCACCGAGGCAAAGCTTACCCACGCCAGATATGGCAGGTTGATATACGCAACCCATGGCACGAGCGGCAGCACCGCAAGCAACGCCCACACCAAAGTCACCCACACCGCCAGCACATCCAAGGCCGCGAGTGTAAAATTGTGCCAACGGAACTGAATAGTGGTAAACAGAGCATTAAAAATAAGGTTGAGCGCAAATGGAAGCTCAACACTCGCGGAAAGAACGCCCGTGGCCCACATATAGCCGACATAGCCAAACGATATCGCTATCAGGATATACAGCACGGTCCATACCGGGCCAAAAGCCCACGCCGGAGGCGCCCACGAGGGTTTTTTGTACGAGCGATATTGAGAATACGTGCGCATGTGAGTAAGTATATCTCACTGCGGGTCGATGTTGGAACCATTGTCGCAAAAGAAAAAGCCGCCCACACTCCAGTTGGAGGGAGCGGCCAAAACGCGGTGGTCTTTACTGCTTCTTCTTCGCGAAGGGGGCAAAAATCCATGCAACGCCCGCGTACGAAATCGCGAAGAGCGTTAGCAGGGACAGGGCAACCTTCCACCGCGGGGCATCTTGCAGGACCTCCCACACCACCTGTTTTGATTGGTCCCACGTAAGACCGCCGAGGTGGTAGGTGTAGTCGGCGAGCGAGTAGAACGATGACACGGCCAACATCACAAAAAAGGCCAAGCAAGCAAGAATGAAGCGCATGGGATTCTCCCGTATTAGTCCGAATATATAATAAATACAAACGTATTAAAAGTCAATAGCTGGCCGTCTGGGACGATATCCGAACTATTTTAAGCCATTAATTGAGTGTTTTGAGACTTTTCTAATTGCTCATCAATGATTTAAAGAGCGTATTATACTCGTCTGCAGTTATTTGTGTAGATGAAGCTTCATCGCTTGAGTACTCTTGATAGAGATCATTGATTTGACCAAGGACTGTATCATCTTCTAAAACGATTGTATTCTCATAAATATTGTAAAGGAAATTGCTATATGCAATTCCTGTAGTTGTATTGTTCCAATCTTCTGTCATCGTGGCGTAACAATTTCCATCTTGTGTGTTGTAGTGATCGAAGTAGTCAGGACTAATTTGATACTTGATTGTCGCCATAGTTTGCACTTGTTGGTCGTGCCAGCTTTTTGCCGCTGTTGAACATTCAACTGACATTTCCTGTTCGTGAGTGGTTTTGATGTAATTTAAGTATAAAAATCCAACTAGAGCCAAAACGATGATGCTACCAGAAATGACAAGTGAGGATTTCATGATTGGTCTTTATTAATATAGCTTAAATATTAGCACTTAGCATTGATTGGCCGTCTAGGATGATATCTGAACGGCTTTGCTCACTCTTTAGGCATCAGAGAAGCGACGTAATCATCAAAGTCTTTTTTAGCTCTATCGTACTCAAAAGGATCACCCCCGATCTTCATTTTTTCATTGGCCTCATTTGCTCTCTTCGACAGTTCCATTATCTTCTGTGTTTCGTCGAGTGTCACACCTACACCAAGCTTCAAGCGAGTAAGCTTTTCAATAAATGAATCCATTTCACCCTCACTTAGAGGTTTGTTTAATATGGATATTTCTCTGGTTATTTCCTTACGCCACTTAGGTTCAACATCTTTTTCGCTATTGATCCAATTCGTCAGTCCCTCTTTTTGACTTTTTAAAATTATGTCTGTTTCGAACCGCGAATTAACAAAAGCGGCCTTTTTTTCGCCAAATAGTTCGGAAAAAACTTTTAGGCGTTGTTCACTATTCATGTTAAAAATCGAGTCAAAATCTAGACCCAACAATTGCGCAGCTTCTTGTTTGGTTAGACAATCCTCAATTGCAATAATTGGACTGCCCTTTTTAAACCAGTTAAATGTGATTTTCATTTTCTTTAGGGTTTTTGAGTTACTTCTTCAGGGACTCGATATTCATGCCAACGCACCCTTTTCTCATTTACGACATCGCGTAATTTTCTTTGATTGGGGTTGAGTTGAGAGTTTCCGGATTTTATTTCAACAAAGACAACTTCGCTTATATCTTGCTCATCCATTCCTTTGAAGATAATAAAGTCAATCGGTTTTCCTATAAACCGTGCCTCGGAAGCTTTTAAATCTAATGGAAAATCAGGAAGGAACGGAGCAACCTGTTCAGAGATTAAACCTCCTAGAATTGACCTAGATTTTTTCTGACCACGTTTCCACAATTCTGATTCATTCGCTTTGCCGTAGAAAAAACCAATAAAAAATACTAAAGTTCCAGCGATAATCAAAATCACTATGACTATCAAAAGCCAAGAAAGTCCGAAAACAAGAGGGTTTAAATTGAGTACCATACGCTGTTGTAACCATTATGCAATCATGCTATGGTGTTGTCCAGATAAGACAGAGAGGCCAAAATGGCAAACTTCGATGAAGCAACCGAGCAGACACATCCTCTGCTCGATCAGTACAAGAAAGCATGGACGACCATTTACGATCCCGCCAAAGTTGCGGAGCTGAAATTGAAACTCAAAAAGCAGGTAGCCCAGCTCCCCTTGCAACATCCCGAGCTTGTGGAATATTTTGAGAGCCAATGTTGGCAAATTGAACAACGCTGGGCTCGGCCACAAGAAAAAGACCACTCGGTCAATTGATACCTCAACGAACGGAAGCCCACCATGGTGGGCTTTTTATTTTTGTACAAGTTCCAACCATCTTAATCCCTTATCTAAAAAATTCTTATGTCTTAACGAGCTGCCCGACAGGGATTCGAACCCCAATTAATGGCTTCAAAGGCCACTGTCCTACCATTAGACGATCGGGCAATACTCAAAAGAGTACACTTTTTAAGGACTTTTTTCCACTCCCCCAGTTTGGCAAAATGATATAGTAATTTTATGGATATAAAAATTGTTTCCTGGAACATCTGGTGTGATGGTCACTTTGACCAAATCGCAGAGTTTCTTAAAGGTTGCAACGCGGATATTATCGGCCTGCAAGAGGTGCTCTCCCACAGCAAGCAAATACCGGTTGTTGATTTACTGACATCGCTCGGCTATACGCATGCCTATGGGCAGGCGTTTACCATGTCGCTCGCCAATGGCAAGACTGAAGAAATGGGCAATGCGGTATTTAGCAAATATCCGATTGTAGGCAGCACAGTTCATGCGCTGTCTGAAGAAAAGAAGCGTATTGCCGTGCAAGCTGATATTAATGTGTCAGGAACAGTATTGCATGTGTTTTCTACGCATTTGGTACACAGCCATCAGCAGCCTTCAGAGATCCAAGAGTTGCAGGCGGAGACTCTCATAAAAGCGCTTCCAAAAGAAAAGACGATTGTCATGGGAGATTTTAATGCAACCCCCGATAGCAATGCGGTAAAACAAATGAGGAGCGCACTTGTCGACACCGACCCTTCATCGGCCCCAACGTGGAGCGTCTATCCCGAAGGGTGTCCCGAGTGCAAACCGCAAAAAATTGATACGAGGCTCGACTATATTTTTGCCACTGCCGACATTAAAATCAGCTCTCCTAAAGTGGAGAGCTCAAAAGGCTCCGATCATTTGCCCATCTCAGTGGTAGTTAGCTTCTAGAATCTACCTGAGCAAGGTCCGACCTTGCTCAGGTTTATATATCTCATGTACTTTGTATATATAATTGAATGCGCCGATGCTTCGCTCTATACGGGGATTACTACCAACCTTACACGCCGTTTGACCGAACATAAAAACGGCATCGGGAGCCAGTACACCCGTTCACACGGAGCAGTAAAAATTGTTTACAGCGAGAAGCGCTCTACTCGCTCACTCGCCCTAAAGCGCGAGGCAGAGATAAAAAGCTGGCCGAGAGCAAAGAAAATTACTCTCATACAGTCCAAAAAACGTCGCATATAGTATACTGTAGAATATATGGACCAAATATTTGATTTTACCGTACCCGTTTTTATCAAAGGCCTCACTGGGCTTAAACTTGTTTTGCAAAAAGCTGCCGAACATGGGCTTGATGAGAATGCTCTGCTTGCGGAGCGACTCGCGCCCGATATGTTCCCTTTTGTAAAGCAGGTGCAGTCGGCAACCGACAACGCCAAGGGTTGCGCGGCGCGTTTGTCCGGACAAGAGATACCAAAGTTTGAAGATACTGAAACAACACTCGTCGAGCTCCAAGCGAGGCTCGACAAAACGATTGCGTATTTGCGCACCATCTCTAAAGACTCTTTTGTCAACGCCGCAGCGGTGCAAGTAGTGCTCCCCTACATGCCGGGCAAATTTATGACAGGCTTTGACTACGCACGCGAGTATGCGCTGCCCAATTTTTTCTTCCACGTATCAATGGCATACGCGATTGTCCGCAAAAATGGTGTACCGATAGGCAAAGCCGACTACATAGCCGGCCTGCCACTCCAGGATTTATAAAAAACAGCCTTGCAATTTAGAGCATGCAACTAATTCCTTACATCATCATTGGCTGCTGGGCAGCTTTTATTCTCGTTTGGTTTACTTTCGCATTTAACGTTAAGCGCGATATCGGCCGCTCGCCATGGCGGCGTTTATGGTGGTTGCGCATCATTATTGTAGTGACGGTCATAAGCGTCATATCGGCTACGTCGTCATTCTCAAAAGTAATGCACAACTTTTGGATTACACAGTGGCTTATACAAACTCCTCTTTACGGCCCGCTTGGCATTGTGGCTGCCGTGTTTTGTGTTGTTGGCATCGGCATTGCCATCTGGGCGCGTGTGTATCTGGGAAGAAATTGGAGCGGTATCCCCTCACTCAAACAAGGGCACGAGTTGGTAACCTCCGGCCCCTACGCATATGTCAGGCATCCTATCTACACCGGCATTATCCTCGCAATACTCGGCTCGGCCATCACGAGCCCGGTGTGGCTGATTACGTTTTTTGTTGTGTCGGCTATGTTTATATGGCGCGTATACGTAGAGGAGGGCTTGATGATACAGCAGTTCCCCACTCAGTATCCGGAGTACCAAAAGAAAACCTGGGCGCTCGTTCCTTGGGTGTGGTGAGGCACCATATTGACTTTAATTTTTTAGTGTAGTAATCTAAATTTGGCTGTTCGCACAGCTTCATGCCGGAAATAACACGGGAGAAAGATCGATGACCATCAAATTGCAACGGGAACCTCTTACCGTCGCTCGGCTTTGTTCGCTAAAGCATGGCGAGCAGATAGTCTTCTACCGCGGAAATTTTCCGTCCGACATCGAGCGCTGTGACCGGCGCAAAAACTTGTCGGGAGACACGGGCGCCCCAAAGTATAAGGAGCTCCTCAAATCCGTTGCAAAAACGGCGGACAAGCTTGAGGAACAAGGCAAAATCAAAATCATTCAGCATCCGGAATCCCGCTGGGTCCTCGAATATGTCGCAATAGGCACCGGGGTGTGACGCGCCATCCGCTCAAACATGTCCCCGCACCGGCCAAGGCCGGTGCGGGGAATTTTTCTTTTCTGGACTACTCATCCTCGCTCGCTTCCTTCATACCTTTGCCGGATTTAACAGCTTCTTTTACTTTTTGGATATGCGCGAGCATTTTTTGAAGTTTTTCCTCCTTCTTATCAAGAAGAGAAATTTTCTCTTCTTTTGACGCGCCGTCCCATTTGCACATCCCGCCGCATCCGCACCCGCCGTCTTTGTCTTTATCCCACATATAAATTTTTGTTACCTAGTAAGTTGTGAGCATAACGCAAAGTGTGTGTGCGTATCATGAACGATGTGCATCACGGGTTTATCACCCCGTTGTGCTACGCTTCGGTTACTGTGACCTTGATACAAAAAGAGAAGAGGTTTAAGAGGACCGACATCTGGCGTGAGGGAACATTGCTCGATCTGTGGAGCGTTGTACACTTTCTCTCCGGTCTCTCGATTGGGCTTGGTTTTTACTTTTTACAGATTGGCGCTGTTGCGTCGTTCCTGATGACACTTGTTTTGCTCATTGCCTATGAAATGTGGGAGAGACTGATGCAAATGGAGGAGACGTTTGCTAACGGATGCATGGACGTGGTGGTCGGCATGTTCAGTTTTGTGCTGGCCTTTTTTATATGTGTGCCTCTGCTCCCACGCGTTTTGCTTGTCCTCGCATTTGGAGCAGTGTTGATGGTTGATGTGGTTATGAGTATTTTTGGCTGGCGAGCTTCGCAAAAAGCGGCCGTACTCAAAAAGCGCATGCTTGCAAGATATGCCACCGAGCGTGCACGGCTCCTTAAACACAAGATGTATCTACAAAATAAATTCCGGCGCAAGATTTAATTGTCTTGTTATACTAACCACATGCCAGAGACCTTACTTGGAAAACGGCCGCTTTTTACCGTGCTATTCGAAATAGTGGCCTTGTGGATAGTGTCCGACATCGGTTACTACATTTTGGTGCCGCTCATCGGAGATTACAGCACCCATCCGTTTAAAATGGCGGTTTACTATCTCTTTTGGGTTGTCGTGACGCTTATAAACTTTTGGGCTTTTTACCGGCACTGGGGCACCATTAAAATAAACGTCTCAACGCTCGGCGTCATAACACTCGCGTGTATCGGCATCGCGCTCTATTTTTACTACCTGCTCCCGCTCTTCCCCGCTCTGCCGTGGGTCGGCGCATTACCACCGCCTTCCGACCTGCTCTACGCATCATCGTGGTACTTTTTGCCCAAGTCGATCGAGATAGCACTCCAACAACTCCTCATTGTCGCGATGGTGCTCGCGTTCCATGCACAAGAATTTTCGGTACACACCATCGCGAGATGGTCGGCCGTGCTGTTTGGCGGCATGCATGTGTTGCTTGCTTTGAGTGGCTCGTCGTTTATCTACGTGCTGGTGTTTACCTCGGCGGCCACCGTAGCCGGATTTATCTTCCCGTATCTCATACTGCGCATCCGCAACGGCCTTATATACTCCTACATGCTCCAGTGGGGCTTTTACGCAGTCATTATCGTAGCGGCGCGGATGTTGTTGATATCGTAATTGCGATATAGCCCGGGTGTATACTTATGGGGGACTTATAAGCTAACTTTTTATATATGCCTCTCACCTACTTTCTCGCAGAGCTCATTGGGCTGTATTGCATTGTCATAGGAGCGGTCATGCTGTTTCGCAAACAGGTGTTTGTTGCTGTTATAGACGGGTATTATCGCAATGAGGAAACGATATTTTTGCCCGGCTTACTTGCGACGTTTTTGGGGCTCATGTTGGTGCTTTCCCACAATTTTTGGGGCGCAGGTATGCTTGCACTTGTGGTAACGCTTGTGGGCTGGGCGGCGCTCGTTAAAGGCCTGTGGCTCCTCTTTTTTCCTCACTCGGCAACGCGTGTTATAGACATGTTCAAAGTAAAGGAGTTGGCGTGGCTCTACGGCATTATACTCGTCGTCATTGGAGCCTATTTGACCTACGCCGGCTTTATAGGCTAGAGCCGGAGCCCCCTATGCGTAATCTTCTGATATACTAGAGTCATACGCATGGGCAGAATGTTACGTAAAAAATTACCGGCGGAGTATGCGTGGATATACGATCTCCCCTACTCCGGCATGATATATCCGGATTCGCTGTCGGGTAAAATCAAGTACGCAATTTGGCGGGTGTATACGCCGTACCATCCGATGGTGCGCGACGTGGCGCTCAAGCTCCATATCGTACATCATCGCGGGCGGCAAGATTGGCTCATTGGTACCGTTGCGCCGCACCTTTCGATACGAGAGTTTGTTTCCAACTTGCTACAAAAAGGCTACGGCAACCACTTTGTCGCCTGGAAGGATGACGGCGAGCTCATCAGCCTGCGCCATACCGACAACTTTGCGTACCAATATCACTTGCGCGTGTTTGAAGACCGCGAAGTACGCGCGCACTATGAGTGCACGCCGGAGTGTCACCCCGTTATGCACATGAAGGATAACCAAATGGAGCCGCGACGCGAATATTTTTTAAACGTCCTTAAAGATACGGTGGTTGCAACAGAGTAATTAGTTACCGTTGAGCGCCGCGCGCGTGGCCGGGCCGACATAACCCACCGCGCTGATGTTGTGCTGGCCTTGGAAGGCCGCCACCGCCGCTTGCGTGAGCGAGCCAAAGTAGCCGGTAATCGGGCCCGAGTATAAGTTGAGCGAGGTCAAGCGCTGTTGGAGCTCGGTTACATCAGTGCCGCTCGAGCCTACATCGAGGAAGTTGGAAAATACGTACCCGTCGCCTGTCGTAGAGGTAGAGTCGGTACTCGAAGAGGAAGAGGCTGTTGCCGCGGCACCCGAGTTGAGCGCCGCGCGCGTGGCGGGGCCAACGACTCCAAGCTGATCAAGGCCGTGTGCCGCTTGGTAAGCCTCCACTGCCGCCTCGGTGAGCGGGCCGTAGTAGCCGGTAATCGGACCGTTATAATAGCCTTGTTTAGTAAGGATATTTTGGAGTTCGGTCACATCGCTACTCGTAACCCCAGGCGAAAGATAATTGGTAAATACAAAACCGCTTGTACTTGTCTGACTCGTACTTGGAGCAGTTACAACAGGAGTGGTGACGGTTTGCGCGCCTGTGTTTGAGACCGTGATAGTAGCCGCCGCACTTGAAAAATGGCTATAACTGTCGACGGCCGACACAGTGAGCGTGTGCACGCCGATATCTTTGGCGGTTGGCGTCCAGTTAAAGTTGCCCGCCGAGTTTATATTGGCATTGGTAATAGAACTCCCCGAGAGCGAGTCGACAACGGCATAGCTCGGATTGGTAAAACCGTACGCTTGCGCATTAAAGGAAACTACTTCGCCGGGCGACACCACCGAGCTCGGGGAAGGCGCAGTGAGCGCAATGCTCACCGGCTGTATCACATAGAGTGTGATGGTGGTTGTCGCAAGATGGCCTTGTGAGTCGTTCGCATAAATCATAATAGGGTGCGTGCCCACTTGGGCTGCCGCAGGCGTCCAGGTAAAGAGACCATTGGAGTTGATGTTGCTGTTGGTGATACTCGTATTGGTAAACGAGTCGGAGAGCGTATAACTCGGATTTACCAAACCTGCTTGTGTGAGATTAAACGTAACCGTGGCGCTCGGGTTGATATTGTTGCCGGGAGTAATAGAGGTAACGTTGATGTTGGGATTTTGCACGACAATGGTCTCGGTTACGTTGGCGCTGTGTCCCGAGGTATCGTTGGCGTAGACGGTAAGCACGTGCGTACCCACCTGGTTTACAGTGGGTGTCCAATTAAAATTGCCGCC
Source organism: uncultured Candidatus Saccharibacteria bacterium (assembly GCA_964459335.1). GTDB lineage: Bacteria > Patescibacteriota > Minisyncoccia > Phycocordibacterales > SBAW01 > GWA1-54-10. The sequence continues at coordinate 103,433 of CAYWJX010000001.1, forward strand.
CGCGTTGATGTCGGCGTTGGAGATAGAACTGCCGACAAACGAGTCACTGATGGTAAAAGAAGGATTTACAAAACTCGACGCCGCGGCGGTAAAGGTGAGCGGGTTGCCCACCACCACCGAGGTGCCGGGTGTCAAACCTTGGATGGCAACGGCAACGACGCCGGTTGAGGAGGTTTGCGTCGTGGTTATGGTGATTTGCTCGACCAAGCTGGTGCTGTTACCGCTCGAGTCGCTCACCGTGATAGAGAGATTATGCGTGCCGGCATCGTTGGTGTTGGGTGTCCACGCAAAATTGCCGGAGGAGTTGATGTCGCCGCTCGAAACGCTCGAGCCGCTAAATGAGTCGCTCACGCTGTAGATTGGATTATTAAAACCGGAGGCGATTACGCTAAAGGTAACCGTGTTCCCCGCCAGCACCGTTGTGCCGGGCGAGACCGATTGTATGGAGACCGATGTGTTTGCATACGCAAACGCGAGCGGCATCGCGCACATGCCGAGCACGCACAGGCTCATATAAATAAGGAGTGCAAAACGCGCCGCAATTTTGCGATAAAGATAATTCATATCTACTTATTATACGACACCCCGGGCGGTTTTGGTTCATGAAAAGTGCGCGAAAAACCCGCCTCTAAGAGCGGGTTTTTCGCGCCTATGCTTGCTATTGGCAGATTAGAAGAACCCGAAGAGGTTATGAAAGAAACCTCCAATGGAGCCAAATATCCTGCCTATTCCTGCATTGACATGAGAAGTGATGGACGTACCCGTAGTAGTGGAAGAAGGCGCCGCGCCACTGTCGAGCACCGATGATGCGGTCACCGAGCTGCCGTTGACCGTGCCTTGCACCACTATCCTGTCGCCAACCGAGATACTCGAAACCGAGCCCGTTGCAGTGCCTTTTTTGATGGTGGCATTTGTTACATCAACACTGTAGGTAACATTACCTTGCGCGGTGGTAACGGTGACAGTGTTGCCACTCACGGCACTCACCGTGCCGCCGATAACCGGCTGACCATTGCCCTGTATCATGGGAGTCGAGCTTGCATGGACGCCCATACCGGGCCTGCCGCCCATACCCGGGACTATGCCGTCGCGGATGGTGGTCGCCGTCACGCTCGTGCCGCTTACCGTGCCTGCCGCCATGACCATGTCGCCTACTGCAACACTGCTAAGCGTTGAGGTTGCGCCGTCTTTAAAGACAGTCGCATTTGAGGCATCAACGGTATAGGTTTGCGGCGATGCCGATGCGGTGGCGGATTGAGGGCCGCCAAAGCTTTTGCTGGTAAGCGTGAGCGTAGTGCCGTTAATCGCACTAACGGTGCCAAACACGCCCGGCATCATGTAACTCGTGCCAGAGTGGCCACCCCAAGCCCCCCTGCCTCCTTGTCCAGCAGTCGGAGGAGTTTGCGCCGAGGCTACGCTTGCCGCGAGCAACGCGGCGACAATAATCGTACTGCTTGCTATCGTTAATAATGTGTTTTGCAATGATTTATTGCTCATATATACTATGTGTGTTAATGACCATTAATAGATGCTACTGCCGTGCCCTACTGGCATAATTGTATACGGGTGGTAGTTACAGATGGGTGCTCTTACCATATACTGCAACATATATGCATATTACCCACCGTCATCAAAAAAATATCCATTATTGCGGTCCAACGGTCTTACAAATGACACTTGAGGCTTATGGGATAAAGCGCACACAAGACCAATTGGCCAAAGAGGCCAAGACGCCTGTGGATATGAAGCATGGCACCGAGGTTAAAAATGTGGCGGCTGTCTTGCGCTCGTATAATTTAGAAGTTACAGAAAAAAATAACCGCACTATTGCCGACTTAAAAGAAGCCCGCGCGAGCGACAAACTCATTGTCATCTGCTACGCCGAGCGGCATTGGGGTTGGGACCATTATGCTGTCGTTAAAAAAATAGACCACAACTATATCTATTTGATTGACCCGCAAGAAAAAATCGGCACGACATTAAAAATGCCGCTCAAAAAATTTGAGGAAAACTGGCACGGTAAACTCTTTACTCATACCAACCGTTGGGCCCTTTTTGCCGATAAAACCAAAACTGAATAAGAAGCTCAACTGTGCTAAAATGGCTCCCATGCGCCGGCACCATATACTCTTTACTATCGGCGGTGCCGCTGTTCTCGCGCTTCTTGTATACGTTTTTGGATATAGCCGGATAGTTGAGCTCAAATACACGGGTGTGGCCGACGTGATGAACGCCATCGCCAGCTCAACACCTGTTGTTAAACCCGTGCCTGTGCTCGACATTGCCGCCTACAACAAAAAATTACTCCAAATAGCCAATTGCCCCAGTGTCAATGTTAAAGTGACCGCGACAAACTCCGCAGGCGTTGCCACAACCGAGTTTGTCGCCACCACTTCTCCCTCGTGCATCTGGCCCGCCAAAGCGACATACCCTCTGGCAGGCGCGCTTTTGCCGTTTAATCGCATTGTTGCTTACTACGGCAATTTTTACTCCACCGGCATGGGTGTCCTCGGCGAGTATCCGCCCGATGTGATGCTTGCGATGCTTGCCTCCACAACAGCCGCGTGGCAAGCTGCCGACCCTACGACTCCGGTGATACCTGCTATCGACTACATCGCCGTTACCGCGCAAGGGAGCCCCGGCGCCGACGGTATGTATCGCGCGCGCATGCCTGCGAGCCAACTGGACGAGGCGGTGAGCTTGGCGGCGGAGGTACACGGTTTGGTAATACTCGATGTACAAGTGGGCTTGAGCACGGTGCAAACCGAGGTGCCTTTGCTTAAAAAATATTTATCAATGCCCAATGTAGAGCTTGCGCTCGACCCGGAGTTTGCTATGCATGGCGGTGCCAAACCGGGCACGGTTATCGGCTCGCTCGATGCGAGCGACATTAACTTTGCCGCACAATATTTGGCAGGGCTCGTGCGGGCAAATAATCTGCCGCCAAAAATACTCGTTGTGCATCGTTTTACACAACCGATGGTTACGCACGCGTCGCTTATTGAGCCCTTGCCCGAGGTGCAAATTGTCATGGACATGGATGGCTGGGGCTCACCTTCTAAAAAAATCGGCACGTACACGGCGTTTATTGCGAGCGAGCCGGTCCAGTTTACGGGCTTTAAACTATTTTATAAAAACGACTTGAAGCCGCCCTCCACGCGCATGCTCACGCCTGCCGAGGTTCTCAGCCTCACGCCCTCCCCCTTGTTTATACAGTACCAATAGTAGTATCCTCTATCTATTGCTATGAAAAAGTTTGTACGATACGCATTTTTTGCGCTGGTGGGGCTTTTTGCACTCATCGGCCTCCTGTTTACGGGAGTCTTTTTTGCCATGCAGTTTGGACTCCTCAACGTACAAGGCTCCATTGCCGAGCGTAACGCGTTTTTTGCGCAATTTGGCGCGGCGCCGGGCGCCGCTACCTCGACACCGCCGTGCATCGACGTGGGTAAAACAGTGTGCGACTGGCGCGACACGCCCGAGTGGCCGGTTATTGCCGGCGGCCTTACTAAAGACAGCGGCATCATTGCGACGGTGAGCAAAGAGACCGGCGTGCCGTCGCGCATGATTGTTGCCGTGGTCGTGCCCGAGCAGATACGTTTTTTTACTTCCGAACGCGAAATATTTAAACGCTACTTTGAGCCGCTCAAAATTTTGGGCTCACTCTCGCAATTTTCTCTCGGCGTCTCGGGCATCAAGCAAGACACAGCCTACAGCATTGAGGCATACGCCGCCGACCCAAGCTCGCCGTTTTATCCGGGGCCGAGTGTGGCGCCGCTTTTGGCCTACGCCGCCAGTACGACACCTCAAGACGCACAGTTGTACGACCGCCTTACCGACGCCAACAATCATTATTACTCGTATCTCTATACCGCTATATACATTAAAGAGATAGAAAGCCAATGGAACGCGGCGGGTTTTAATATCAGCAACAATCCGGGTGTGGTGGTAACGCTGTTTAACATCGGATTTCAAAACTCGCATCCTCATGCCAATCCATTAGCGGGAGGCGCCGTCATCACTACCGGCGGTCAAAACTACACCTACGGCGAGCTGGGCCAAGATTTTTACGACTCGGGCGAGCTTACCGACCTCTTTCCCGCCAACTAACTATGCAAGAAAAACAAAAAAATATATTTTATGTAAATCTTTTTGTTTTTTTATTAAATAAAATATAACTATGATTAAAATAATTGGCATTGTTGCGGGCGTGTTAGTAGTCGTGTTTGGCGCGTTTTTTATTTACTCGCAAAGCTCAATGCAAAGTAGTGCCCCAACTGCATCAAACACCACAATAGCCTCTAGCACGGCGCCTGCCGCTCCTGCTATAGTATCAACGGCAACCACTACCAATAATCAAAACATCATGAGCGCAACACTCCACACCAGCATGGGCGACATCACCATTGAGTTTTATCCGGCAGAGGCGCCCAAGACGGTGGCCAATTTTATCAAGCTCGCGCAAAGCGGCTACTACGACGGCACTAAGTTCCATCGCGTCATCAAGGGCTTTATGGACCAAGGCGGCGACCCGTTGACTAAAGATGATTCCAAGCAAGCACAATGGGGCACCGGCGGCCCGGGCTACACTATCCCCGACGAAATTTCGCCGAGCCTTACCAATGTTGCAGGTACTATGGCGATGGCCAACACGGGCCAACCCAACACAGGCGGCAGCCAATTTTTTATCAATGCAGTTGACAACCCAAGCCTCAACGGCGGCTACACGGTGTTTGGCAAAGTAACCGCAGGCATGGATGTGGTAACGGCAATCAACAATGTGCCGGTCGACAGCAGTGACCGGCCGCTCACACCGGTGGTACTCCAAAGCATCACACTTAACTAACAAAGTTGTTCGGGTATTGAACTATTACGCAAACTTGACTCTGTGCCTTTATTAGTACTTACTGATATACAGACCAGTCTAAGTAACGGAGCACAATCATGGCTGACAAGGCCAGAATGAGGGTCTTCATTGACCTGGAAAATATAGGGCTCCCTTTGAGGGCTCGCAGATCTTTTGGGCATAAAGTTCGTAATCTCCTTAGAGGTATTCGCAATCACTTTGAGGAAAATGGGTACTTTGTTGAGAGTATTTGGGGTTGCGCGATTGGGCGCACACATCGTTGGCAAATACGCCAGATGATGGATGCGGCATTTGCGGAATCTAACGCAACAATGTTTTGGTCCGAGCGCGGAATCGCAGATTTCGATATCCGCGGTGAACTCAATAAGGTATTGGCAGCTAATCCCCGACCCTCGTCTGTCCTTCTCGTCTCTGGCGATAATGACTTCGCAACAACATTACAAAGACTGAGGAAGACCGGAGTGGAAGTATTAGTTGCAGAAACACTCGACACAGGAAAGGAGCTACGGAAAGTCGCCAACAAACTAATCCCTTTCGACCTGATTTCTTGAGACCGTTCAATCTGTGGACGGTCTTTTTTATGTAAAATCAAACAATAAACCTAAAAATAATTTAGCGCTCGCCAAAAAGCCTATATAACGCAAGCTCTAATGGGATTTGCGGCATGGGAGAGCGCGGCATCTCGAGGAGTGCACCAATGAGCTCGGCTAATACCTCGGAGTTGATAGCCGCGCCTTTGGTGCCGGCAAGCTCTTTGAGATATGCGAGGTCATCCTCACCAAACTGCTCTTTGAGCGTGCTCTCCATTTTTGGCGCAAAGCGCAGGAGGAGCACGGCGCGCACTTTAATGATTGCAAGCAACACAAACACGTGCGGCTCGACACCGCTTGCCACGGCATCGCTCAAAAGTACAATAGCATCCTCTGCTTGTTTTGCTACCAGCGCGCCCAAAAAGTCGTTGACCAATTGTGAAGACGGCGCGCCCACCACTTTGGCAACCTCGTCTTCGGAAAGTTTTTTGTCGCCGGAGATGGTAAGCACTTTTTGGAGAAGCCCCAGCGTATCGCGGAAAGATCCTTCGCCGCCGAGCGCCACCAGCTCGGCCGCTTGCGGCGCAATAACCGCGCCCTCTGCTTTGGCAATATCGAGCACGAGCTTCTTGAGCACCGCGTGCGACGGTTTTTTAAAATTAAACACCTGACAACGCGAGAAGATAGTCTCGGGCACGCGCTCAAGCTCGGTGGTGGCGAGCACAAAAATGACATGCTCCGGCGGCTCCTCGAGTGTTTTGAGAAGCGCACCCCACGCGTCTTTGGTGAGCGCGTGCGCTTCGTCGATGATATAAAACTTGTAAGTTGAGTTAAACGGCAAAGTGGAGACGCCCTCGCGCAAAGCGCGTATCTCGTCGATGCCGCGGTTGCTCGCGGCGTCCATCTCGTACATATCCTCATCGCTCGTGCCGAGCGTGTGCGCCAAAATACGCGCCATCGAGGTCTTGCCGGTGCCGCGCCCTCCCGCAAAAAGGTAGGCGTGTGCTATTTTTTTGTGTGCAATAGCCGCCTCGAGCACTGCGACGATGTACTCCTGTCCGCGCACTTCTTTGAAAGAGGCTGGGCGATATTTGCGATAGAGCGAAAGAGTCTCGCGCTCCGGTGTAGCCTGTTTTGCCATTGCTACAGTATACACAAAAAATGCTCGATGACCTGCTCGATTTCGGCGGCGTTTTTTGTTTCCATCAATTGCATCCTGAGCTCTTTGGCGCCCGCAAAGCCCTCGGCATATGCCTTAAAATGCTTTTTCATGATCGCGAAGTTTTTACCTGGCCGGTCAGGCACGTCGCCTAAAAGTTCCTCAAAAAGTTTTGCGTGCTCAACAGCTATTCGTAAACGTGTCTCTAGCGGAGGAGAATGTTGTTGAGAAAAAGTCTGGAAGCCTACAGCGCTGTGCTGGGCGCTGAGGCGGCCCGAGGACTTTTTTGAGACAATATTCTCTGCAGCAAATAACCACGGCGTGCCAAAAATTGCACGACCGAGCATGGCGCCATCGGCGCCGCTTTCGGCAATTTTTGCGCGCGCGTCGGCAACATCCACAACATCGCCATTGCCGATGATAAGTGTCTCCGAGCCGAGCTCGTTTCGTATCTCGACGGCGCGTTTGACCCTCTCCCATCGCGCAGGTACGAGCGACATCTCTTTGCGCGTGCGCGCATGTATTGTTATTGCCGTGGGTTTTGTTGCAAGTAATGCCGGCAACCACTCCTCCAATATGTCTTTGTTGTATCCGAGCCGCGTTTTAACGGAGATGGGCAGGTTGGGCGCGCCGCGCTTTGCCGCCGCGATAAGTTCTTGCGCACGCGTTGGGTTGAGGATGAGCTTTGCACCGGCGCCCTGCTTTTCTATCGATTTGTCGGGGCAACCCATGTTGATATCGACGCCGTCAAAACCAAGCTCCTCTGCGAGCTTTGCCGCAGCCTCCATGTGCGCAGGCGTCGAGGTAAAAAATTGCGCCACGATAGGCCGCTCGGCTTCACTGAACGAAAGGCCGCGCAAAAGTTTGTCTCTCCCCTCCTTTGGGGCAAGCACAAGCCCATCGGCCGACACAAACTCGGTGTAGGTGACAAACGGCACACCGCCCTCAACTTTGGAGTATTTGGCAATCAAGCGCCTAAAAGCCGCATCGGTGACATCGGCCATAGGTGCCAATACAAAAATGGCCTGCCTGCCGGTAGGCAGGGTTTGGGCTATGTCCTGCCAAAAATTCTGCATCCATCGAGTCTACTATCACCTATACCCTATTGGCTAGTGGCTTTGAGTTTGTAGTACAGCTTGTCGCCAAAGCGCAGGTCGAGATATTGGAAGTCGGCAATCGTATGGCCGGCAAATACGTCCGACTGCAATGCCAACATTAAACGGTTGTACACGTCGCCGCCGTCGGCCGAGAGCGGGAAGAGTAACATAAAGCCGCTTGCAAACCCCACATGCACATCGTTGTTGGAGTCGACTTCGACGCTCGTTATCGCGTCTTGCGGTTGATTTTGCGCAATGGCATCAACTAAGGCGCTTAGCGCCGCAAACACACCAGGCGCGAGATATTGCTCGGGCAATGTAGAGCCCGTGATTGCGCCATAGTAGCGTTTGTAAGCGCCCCCACCCGCCGCAAAGCCGGCGGGTGCGTAGGCCACACCGTTTTGGTCGAGCAAGAGGCACCCCAATGTGTCCAACTCCGCAGGTGTTGTCGTGGCCGTATCTACTTCTATCGATGTCGTAGACGCTGTGTCGGTTGTTTGCGTTATCGCATCGGCATCGGGGCACCAAAGAGCCTTAGGTTGGCGCTCGATTAAGAAGACGCCGATGGTGTGAAAGTCGACCGTGCGAACCTCGGCGCTTGCAATAACCGGCATGTTCGTAACGAGTGTTTGGGTAATAGAATTTTTTGGATACAAAAAAATATTATTTTTTGCAAACAAATGCCAATAGGAGCCAATGAGCTGGTTTTGCACCGCTGCCTCAACATCGCTGTCGCTCAATGTTTGCGTGCCGGCAACTTGCACAGCCGTGATGCGCAAAAAGCTTGCGCGGGAGAGCCAAACCAAGCCGCCAAAAAAAGCTAGTATCAAAAATACAATGAGTGCAGTTAAAACTCCCCACCGTCGTCGACGGCGTGAGCGCAAGCGAGAAGCAGGCAAATCAACCCGAGCCATGAAGCTATTATAGCTTGGCTATTTTCTCCTTCCCCATCATATATGGGCGCAGTACCTCGGGGATAGTTACGCTGCCGTCTTCGTTTTGATAGTTTTCCAAGATCGCTATGAGCGGGCGTTGTGAAAGCGCTGTAGCGTCGTTCATATGCACCGCTTCTTTCTCGCCATTTGCACGTTTAAGGCGCGTATTGAGCCTGCGCGCTTGGAAACCACCGATATAATCCGAAGTATGTGTTTCGCGATAAGTATTTTGCCCCGGCATCCACGTTTCGATATCAATCTGGCGCTGGTCGGGGAAGCCCATG
>CAYWJX010000002.1:0-67063 GCA_964459335.1 uncultured Candidatus Saccharibacteria bacterium
TGGCCATGATGGCAAACGCTTTGTCCGAGTCGGGCTCGTCGATGCGCGGACAAATTACATATGCTTGGCGGCCTTCGCGAAGATGTTCGCGCATTTTTGCATACGCTATGCCTCGCTCGGTGGGTTTTACCACTTCGGTGATGATGGGTTTGCGGCCGGCGGGCATTTGGTCGAGCAGTGTTAGGTCGAGGTCGCCATAGACGGTGAGCGCGAGCGTGCGCGGAATGGGTGTTGCTGTCATCGAGAGCAGATGAGGAAGCGGAACAATTCCGGCTTTTTTCTTTGCCAACTTTTTGCGCTGGTTGACGCCAAAGCGGTGCTGCTCGTCGATGATAACAAGCGCGAGATGTTTAAACTGCACCGATTTTTCTATCAGCGCGTGCGTGCCTATCACAACCGGTATCTCGCCGTTGGCAACCCACTTTAAAAGTTGTGCGCGCGAGATGGCGGTTGCATTACTCCGCGCAACTTTGGAGGGGAATTTGTAACAACCGCTGCCGGTAATGAGCCCAATGTTAATCGGAAAGTGTTCGAAATAGTTGATGAACGACTCAAAATGTTGCTTGGCCAAAATTTCGGTTGGCGCCATGTAGGCAACTTGTAAGGTTCCAAAACTTTGGCCCTCGGGTCGCGTGCGCACCGCGGCAAAAGCAGCCGTGGCCGCCACGGCTGTTTTGCCGCTGCCTACATCTCCTTCAAGGAGACGCGACATAGGGTGGCCTCCTTGCATATCTTGCACAATTGCATCAATGGCGCGGGTTTGCGCCACAGTTGGCGTAAAGGGGAAGTGGCTTACAAACTCGGCAACTTCTTTTTGCGGCACGTCGACGGCAAAACTTTTTTCGCGCAACTGCTTCCTCCGCTCTTGCCCGCGCTCGAGCTGTATCATAAACACCTCCTCAAACGCAAAGCGCTTGCGCGCGGCCACCGAGTCGGCAAGTTTTTGCGGCATGTGCATCCACACGAGCGCCGCGGCAAGGCTCGGCAAATGATAGCGCTTGATAATGTCTGCTGGGATTGGGTCCTCGACACTCTCGAGCGCTCCTTCTTTAATTATTTTTGCAACGGTGTGTCGAAACCAAAGCGATGTCACGCCCTTGCTCTCCGGATACATGGCAAAAAGCGGGGGAGCAGAAATTTTATGCAACTCACGCTGCGAGCTGCCAAGGTGAGTGGCAGGAAATTTTTGCTCTCTCGAAGGAAAAGAAGGTGGCTGCTGTCCACCTTGGCCGCTCGCAGCGTGTTCATCATCCACCTTCTTTTCCTTCGCAAACAAAGTTTCTTCAGCGATAGAAACTTTTTGGAGTTGTGGATTTGCCAAATAGAGTTTGCCGGGCGAGCCGCCCACTTTGCCAACCGCGCGCACGCGCGTGCCGTCAATATACATTTTTGCAATGTAAGGTTGGTTAAACCACCGGCACTTGATGCGGCCGCTCGAGTCGCGCAAATACCCTTCACTCACCGGCACGCGGCTCTTCCAGCTTTTTTTGGTCTCCATCTTTTCCAACACGCCAATGATGCTCGCCTCCATGCCGGCCGTGAGCCCGGCAACTGCCGCCTCGCCGCCCGCCTGTTCGTATCGAAAGGGGAAGTGGTAGAGTAAATCGCGCACAGTAGTAATCCCAAGCTTTTTGAGCGCCACCTTGTGTGTGTCTGCGAGCCGAAACGTGTTTGAGAGTGGGTCGGTGAGCCGCATAATTCCCTTGTAGTATACTCATATTTATGACCCAAAAACAAAACGATGCAAAAGCTCTCGCTCTCCACAAAAAACTCCGCGGGAAGATTCGCATTACCCCCGCCTTGGCTATCAAAGACAGGGCCACTCTCTCTCTTATATATACGCCGGGTGTTGCAGCGGTTTCCACATTGATTGCAAAAAATCCAAAGCTTGCCCGCGAGTATACTATGAAGGCCAGAATGATAGCCGTTATCAGCGACGGCTCGTCGGTGCTCGGCCTTGGCAACATCGGCCCCTACGGAGCGTTGCCTGTTTTGGAAGGCAAGGCCGCACTTTTTAAAACGTTTGCAGATGTCGACGCGTTCCCGCTTGTGCTTGATACGCAAAATGTCGATGAGGTTGTCGAGACAATAGTGCGCATCGCGCCCGCATTTGGCGGGATTAATCTCGAGGACATTAAAGCGCCGGAGTGTTTTGCCATTGAGGAGCGTCTTAAGGAGCGGCTCGACATCCCGGTAATGCACGACGACCAACACGGCACGGCAATCGCCGCGCTTGCGGCGCTCATCAACGCGGCCAAGGTGGTCAAAAAAGATTTAAAAAAATTAAAAGTGGTTATCAGCGGCGCAGGTGCGGCGGGCACGGCCATTGCCAAACTGCTTTTTAAAGCGGGTGTTAAAGATATTATTGTGCTCGACAGTAAAGGGATTATCGATGCCTCGCGCAATGAGCCGCACAAAAAAGAACTAGCGAATCTTACGAATCCGCGCCGAATAAAAGGAGGTTTGCAAGATGCACTGCTTGGCGCCGACGCACTCATTGGCGTGTCGGGGCCCGATCTCTTGCAGGCTAAAGAGGTGGCACTCATGGCGCAACGCGCAATCATATTTGCGATGGCAAACCCGGTGCCGGAGATAACACCCGAGGAGGCGCTTAAAGGCGGGGCAGCGGTGGTGGGCACCGGGCGCTCCGACTACCCAAATCAAATCAACAACTCGCTCGTCTTCCCGGGCGTGTTTCGTGGTGCGCTCGACAACCACGTGAGCAAAATCACCGACGAGATGAAGCTAAAAGCCGCGCACAACCTCGCGGCATTGGTCAAAAAACCCACCAAAGAAAAAATAGTCCCCGGAGCGTTTGAAAAGGGCGTGGTCGCCGCGGTTGCCCGGGCGATAAAGTAGAACAAAAATAATACAGAGGCCCGTCTCGAGGCACTCGGGCCACTTGGCAATTTTCTAAATACGACAAGTGCAACATATGTTATGGTGCGCTATTATGTATTTATGCCCGCTGAGCCTTCTCCCAAATTAGCCGCCTATTCTGTAGTCGCCTCAATTGGTCGTATTATTGTTTCGGTGATCGGGGGGATTCTACTCATTGTGGTGATCGTTCCGGCCGGTTTCTATGTCTACTCCCGAACAACTGATTACGTTCATGATCGAAACACACTACCACAAGTCAATACGGCGCTGAGTTGGGTCGAGGATTTTTACACCCGCGCCAATCGCTATCCAACAGAGAGTGAGTTTAATGCACAGTTCCCGTCGTTCCACACTATTGGCACACACTCTGACTATTATGATTACAACTCTTCAGCTCCTCAATCTTATATTCTCTATTATGACCTAACGCAAACGTCATCAAATGCGCCTGGAGATCCTGAAACAGGAGGGGGTCTCTTTGGCACCGTCTATCTGGGAGTGTATGCAGCATGGCCGTGTCCGCGATGGACAATAAATGGCAACGTGCAACCGCCTCAACCCATACTACTTACTGAGCAACCACGCGGTAGTATTTTTGCCAACTTTGCAACCGGAGATGTGTACTTTGCATACTTCAACGGAATGTATTCGTACGGAACAACGACCATCATGACGGGGTTGGTGGACCCGCGAACGTTCCAAAATAACAACAAGTACTACATCACTAATGGTAGTGATGTCTATGTATATGATTGGGATCCCGCACATTTAAAACTCATTGATCCTCTTAAAGTTGGAACCGTCCCCACTGGTTGTATCGAAAATACGCATCACTTTAATCCATGAGATGAGGAATATGTCAAACAATCGGTGTTTGACAGAGAAGGGTGATTAAAACGAATCGGTTTGCGGGGAGCCTAAGCCGGTGACGTAGTCGTAGTGCGTGCGCGCATCGCAAAAGTATCCGCATGAGCCGTTGGAGCCGCTCGTGATATCGCGAAAGTATTTGGCGTGCTCGCCGGTTGATTTGTCGGCGTAGAGTTGCGCGTTGGTAACTCCCGAGCCGAGGGCCGCAATGGCAGCCCATTGCGGCGCGCCCGCCGAGGTGCCGCCCGCCGTGTGCCACGAGCCTTTAACATAAATAGGGAAGCCGGTGGCCGGATTGGCATCGTAGGCAACATCGGGTATTGCGCGCATGCCGCCCGCCTTGGGAATACTGTAATTTTTTTGAAAGGCCGGCTCTTTTTCGTATGCGCTCACGCCGCCTCCGCTCCCGCTCCACGCGCCCTCGCCGGTGACCGCACCGCTCGAAGTTACTAATAGTGTTGTGCCGCCGACGCTAATGACATTGGGCGACGAGGCGGGCCATGATGCACCCGCGCCGTTGTCTCCGGATGACGCAAAAAACGGCGCGCCGCTCGCGCTCACAAAATGCGAGTCCATCGAAACCTCCTCAGGGAACTCGCCGCCGCCCCAGCTCATCGAGATAGCCGATGCATTTTTAACACTCGCCGCGTAATCAACCGCCTTAAGCAAGTTGGCGCCGCTTGGTGTGGTAGCTTCGACCAACAAAATTTTGGCTTGCGGCGCGATGGCGTGCGCCCACTCGACATCGAGCGAGGTTTCCACCGCCCAGCCGCTGTTACTTGCGATGGTGGTGCTAAAGGCATGTTTGGTAAAACAACCATTGGCGGTGGTGCACGCGGGTAAGTTAAATGTTTTATCAAACACAGCGAGGTCGGCCTCGAGCGTCGTGTCGTTGTATGCGCCGACGATAACAATCGTGCCGTGGCCGCCGCTTTCGGGTAGGTTGTACGCTTTTTTAATTTGGCTCGGTGTCATGCCGACGGGCGTTTTGCTTGTGCCACCCTGCGTGTGTATCGGCGGCACGCCTTGGTAATTGCTAAAGTGATACGAAGCGTCTGCGGTGGTGTAAAAAAGCGCCTCTCCAAAAAACAAACACGTGATAAAAAATAGACCGAAAGCTGTTACCTGTTTCATGCGCGGGAGCATACCAAGCTGCTTCGGGGGATGCAAGGCGGCGTGCGCGTAGACAAAAATTAGTGTAAGGTAATCTCTACGGAGAGGTGCCAGAGCGGTCGAATGGAGCAACCTGCTAAGTTGTTGACCGGGAAACCGGTCCGAGGGTTCGAATCCCTCCCTCTCCGCATTTTGAAAATACGCCTTTTAGGGCGTTATTTTCTTATGCGGAGAGGAGTGATGTACTTGAGTACATCACGTGGGGGATTCGAAAAGGCTCTCCCATATTTTTGAGAAGCTCTGCTTTGAAAAAATGGGAAGCCTGTACTGAAGCTGTAAGCTTCGAATCCCTCCCTCTCCGCCAGATTTCCAACTTTGAACCGAAGCAAAATAAGGGTTCTTGGGCTAAAATAAAGATTATGTCAAAACCATTAACTAAAAAAGAAGCCGTCGAATATTTAGGTCTTGATGAGAAGACTTTTGATAACTATTTTAAAAATGCGTTAGAATTTCCATGTCTCGATAGGAATGGTACCAAAGGACGTTTTTATTTTAACAAAGACGTGCTTCGTAAATGGAAAGATGGCTTAGATTGGAGAACTGTTGAGCTAGACAAGGAGGATTATGCCTTGTGCTTAGATTTTGCGCTTGCACAGCATTTCAGAAATTATGTGCAATCAGACTTTGGCACTGGACGACAGCGAGAGTTTGGTCAAAAAATTACAAATTGGGTCAAGGGTCAATTGGGAGAAGTCGCTGTTAAAAAATTCTTTAAAAGGGAATTTGGAATAAAGATTGATCTCGATTTTGATATTCGTGACGAGATCGTTTTACAAGATATAACAGGAGTTGAAGATAAAGGAAAAATGAGAGAACCAAAAATTGGTGTTGGTATAAAATCATCCAAGCCAAAAAGCGCATTTTTGGTACTTGGGGAAAATGAAATCAAAATCAAAGAGCGTAGATCAGATATCTACATCTACTGTCGTCCCGATATCCCCGATGATCATCTTTTGAGACTTACGAAGGAAGAAGTTAATGAAGCGGTAAAAAACAAACCTCATTATTCAAAATATAAGGATTTGATGCCTGATTTTGTAAACATACCATGTGAAATCGCTGGGTGGTGCTATTATTCCGACTTGAAAGAAGTGAAAGAAATCCCCGGACAAGAATTTGACGGCGTCAGGTTTGTTAAAGAATCTGGATTACTAAAAAAATCAAAGAAAGATTGGGAGAAACTTATAAGGCAACTGTAGCTTCAACTTTCATATCACTAAACAAACTCGCCATCTCTTGTGCGTTTGGTTCTACGTTAGTAAGTTTCGATTCAATAGATTCATAGGGGATTCCCGCAAAAGTTTTTAGTACAGCAGAAATTATAGCCTGTGCTCCAACTGGAGGCACAGCCATGCCGATTTGTTTTCTGGCACTTTCTTTTGACCCTTCAAAGAAAAAGTCATCAGGAAAAGACTGCAATCGTGCACGTTCTCTATTTGTCAGAGCACGATTTTCTGACCAATGATAGACATGCGTTCCACCTCCTCCACTTCCGGTGATCGTATAGGAAGGTTTTTGTGGGTCCAGTCGTTTGTAGATTTGGCTCATTCGAGCACCTTTTACGTTTAACCTTAGGTGTTGAGGTATTCCTTCATACCAGGCATTTTCTCCAGCGGGTATATGTTTTAATCGTTCTATAACACTTGCAGATTGCTTGGTAAGCTCATGATTTTGTGCGTCATTTGATATTCTCGGATTTTCAATTGCTTCGCGCGCGCTCACATAATTATTCTTTGTAGTCGGAGCAGGAACTTTGAATCTCAAACCCAAATCTTTCCTTATGCCGATAATGACAATACGATGTCTTTGTTGTGGTACTCCGTATTCTTCAAACTTGTATAAGTGTGGCGTGAGAACATAACCTTTTCCTGCCAAACTAAGGTCTTTCAGAATTTGCTTAAAAGCATTTCCGCCATTTGCACTCTGTAGGCCACTAACATTTTCTGCAATGAACCATTTCGGATTGTGTATGTTTATTGCTCTCACTCCGTGAGAATAAAGAGGGCCAAATTTTCCGTCAAAACCTTTCTGTTCACCAACTACACTAAAGTCATTGCAAGGAAACCCAAAAGCAAGCACATCAAACTTCGGAACTTTTTTAAAATCTATATCTTGGACAGGAGCGCAAACGACACCCTTCTCGTTTCCATCGTGAATATTGCGAGCGTATGTCTTGCAAGTATCGGCGTCATAATCGTTCGCCCAAACAGGTTCGATACCATAAATGGTACTTTCGTTTTCGGCAAAAGATCGGATTGCACCGAGAGCAAGCCCACCGGGGCCGGAGAATAATTCAGCTAATTTAAATTTAATTTCTTTTTTCTTCATAAATTCTCAATTTATTTTACCATTTATTAAACTTCTTTCCTAAGTACACCGACGACCCTCCCTTGTATCTCTACGTTTGTCTCATAGAAGGGCTTCATTTTTTGATTTGCTGGAACCAGCTTAATACGGTTTTTTTCGTGATAAATTCTTTTTAGTGTAACTGCGTCTCTGTCTGGCAAATACGCAACAGCTTTTTCGCCATCATCAACTGTCGATTGCTCGCGAACGACAACAATATCGCCGTCAAAAATACCATCTTCAATCATGCTTGTACCTGCAACTTTCAAAGCGTAGAAATTCGCTCCAGTTGAAATCATATTCCTAGGAACTTCAATCGGTCGAGGATCTCTAATTGCTTCAATAGGGCCACCTGCGGCAATGAGCCCCATAAGTGGAATTTCTACGATGCCACTTTTCTGAATATTTAACGCCTGAATAGATCGTCTCTTGCCCTTTTCGGTGGTAAGTAAATTTTTCTGTTGAAGATAAAATACATGTTGATGAATCGTTGGAACGGACACGCCAAAATTATCTGCGATCTCTCCCAGAGAGGGGGCGTAACCCTTCTTGGGGCGAAATTCGGAAATAAATTGCAGTATCTCGGCCTGCCGTTTTGACGGCTTACCTATTCCAATGCTTGACTTTCTTTTCATACCTAAAGTATAATACCTTATATAAACCTAATCAAGTGGATGTTATCCACAGGGGTTAAAGGTCGAAATTATAAAAAATTATGTTAAAAAATTATGCCTAAATATATTAGAAATATTGGAAAGCATTGGACACAAAAAGCAGAAAGGCAACTTTCACAATTTGCCAAGCAAAATACTCCTACTAGAGTGATTGGCCTGAAGCTTGGTCGTCCAGAAAATGGTGTCCGTGCAAAAGCAAGTGAGCTTGGTATTAGTCTTCGTCCAACGAATCAGTCTCCATACAATCGTAAAAAATAGGTACTTGGAAAAAGTGACTTAGTCGATAGAGCTTGAGTGTTTGATACGACAACCAGTATTCAGCTATTCAGAATTGCACACACAATAGCGATCAAAAAGCACACCTTCCCGATTGTTTGATTAAAAATTATTAAAACGACTTAACATGAATAAAGAACAAAAGATTAAATGCCCAAACTGCGGTGAATCAATTTCCATTGATGATGTTTTATCTCACCAAATTGAAGCAAAATACAAAAAAGAATTCACTGAAAAAGAAGAGCAACTGAAGAAAAATCTCGAAAGTGAAGTGAAGAAAAAAATTACTGAGCAATCAGAGGAATACAAAAAGCAAATAAAGAATCAAGTTGAAAAAGAAGCGGAAACAGAGAAAAAGTTTTTGAACGAACAGCTTGCAGAAAAAGATCGCAAATTAAAAGAAGCTCAGCAAAACGAAATAGAAATTAGAAAAGAGAAGCAAAAACTCAAAGATGAAAAAGATGCATTCGAGCTTGAAAAAACTAGACAACTGGATGAGGAAAGAAAGAAAATTGAAGAAGAAGCCTCAAAAAAAGCAACTGAAGCAAAACAATCAGAAATTGACCAGCTCAATAAAAAACTTTCAGACGCAACAAAAGCAAAAGATGAACTAGCGAGAAAACTTGAGCAAGGTTCACAGCAGACACAGGGAGAAGTACAGGAAATAATTCTTGAAGATCTTTTGAAATCAGAGTTTATTCACGATGATATTTCACCCGTGCCCAAAGGTGTAAACGGAGCTGATGTTATTCAGACAGTAAAAACCAAAGCTGGTATCGAATGTGGAAAGATAATTTGGGAATCAAAGAAAACAAAAGCATGGTCAGATGGATGGATTAAGAAATTAAAAGATGATCAGAGATTAGTGAAAGCTGAAATAGCCGTAATTGTTTCTTCTGTGTTGCCAGATGACGTAAAAGGAATAGCCTTGCGTGATGGCGTATGGGTGTGTGATATAAAATTTGCTACCTCTATTGCAACAGCTTTAAGGAATTCTCTTGAAGCTGTTTCAAGAGAAAAATCAATGTCAGTTGGGAAGAATGAAAAAATGGAAATTTTATATTCTTATCTCACAGGAACGGAATTCAGGCAAAGAATGGAAGCTATAGTTGAAACTTTTTATTCTATGAACACATCACGTAATAAAGAAAAACTTTATTTTGAAAAAAAGTGGGCAGAAGAAGAAAAGCAAATTCAAAAAGTTATAAAAAATACAGTCGGAATCTATGGTGATCTAAGTGGTATCGTTCATTTGCAGAAAATAGATTTATTAGAACTACCCGAGGGAACAAATTAGGTTTAGGAAGTCCCGCTCGAAATGATGATAGGTATGCGAGCGGGGTTTTACCTATATCAAATAATCCACTGCATTTTCCCCTTTATCTGACTTCGGTTTTGGTGTTTCGAACCATTCGGGATGAACTTTGAAGATAGCTCTTAATTCCTGTATACTTTTATCAATATCCTCAAATTTGAGCCACTTTCTGGGTTCAAAGTTGCGGACATCGTGCCCGCATTTTGAAAATACGCCTTTTAGGGCGTTATTTTCTTATGCGGAGAGGAGTGATGTACTTGAGTACATCACGTGGGGGATTCGAAAAGGCTCTCCCATATTTTTGAGAAGCTCTGCTTTGAAAAAATGGGAAGCCTGTACTGAAGCTGTAAGCTTCGAATCCCTCCCTCTCCGCATCGAGTGTTTTTATCGGACTTGTTAGCCTTTAACAAGAGGCAGCTCAGCGGATTTTCATGTTTGTGATGTACTATTTCGGCGAGCGTGCAGAGGAGGTACTTATCTGTTTAAATGGGTAAGGGCTTGCGCGTAAGCCCTATAGGGAAACCAGCCAAAGCCTGAAGAAGGCTCCTCGGATGTATGGCTGTCTTTCTCGATATATCAAAACGAAGGAAATTTTATTTTAGAGGCGTTGTTGTCGCATGTGTCTTATTTTTTCTGGTAGGCACGCTGTTTGTTGTATTTGGTCTTGCGCGCGCCGCTGCGGCGCGCGCACCCATCTCCTACGCGGATGCGGCGCAAATGTATCACTATTATTACAGCGCCGCGAACGCAAAAAAAGTTGCGCTCACCATAGACGACGGACCGCATCCGCCGGTCTCTCAGGTGCTCATAGACACGCTCTCGTACTATCGCGCTCCGGCGACATTTTTTTACATAGGAGACAAAGCACTCCTGCGGCCGGATCTCGTGCAAGAAGCACACGACAAGGGTTTCGAAATCGGGATACACTCTTTTGACCACGGCTACGGCGTCGACTCCTCACATGTGCGGCTCGCCTTTGAGCTCAATGCGACCAACTATCTGCTCTCGGGAGTTACCGACTCGACGATTCAATATTACCGGCCGCCGTATCTTTTGGGCATTGGTATCGATCCGACGATCAATCCTTATATCCCGACCTCGCAAGACATGCTATGGTCGCTGGAACTCGGGTATCTGCCGGTGGGCTCCGACATTGATCCAAAAGACTGGCTCGCCAACTCGCCCGAGCAAGTGATGACAGGCTTGGAGCGGGCGCTTGCACAAAGCCCCAATGGGCACATCATCCTATTGCACGAGGACGTAAACACCGGCAAAGCGATGCCTCAAATCATCGCTTATCTGCGCGGTAATGGTTATACCATCGTGCCGCTCTCACAGCTGTTGACGCCTCCCGCCGACATTGTGCTCGCACATACACTTTCGTATGGCGACACCGACTCCACAACCGGAGGCGATGTATCAAAACTCCAATGGTTTCTCTACCGACAAAAATATCTTGATCCATATGAGCTTACGGGAGTTTTTGACGACCAAACGCAAGGCGCTCTCAGCAACTTCCAGACCAGCAATCATCTTATTACTACAAGCGGCACCAGCACGGCAATCCTCGGCGTTGCTGATGCACCCACGCGCGCCCTCATACACGCCATAGCGCTCGCGAGTGTGCCGCCAGGCACGGCTGCCGGTGCAACCTATACGCCGCAGAACACGCTCATTACCGGCATCGAAGGAGTTTTTTTAAGCGTGTATATTCGCTTCTTTCCTTATGTAGATGAGTTTTTTGTCGGACTGATATATGCCACGCTTTTGCTTGTCATTTCGCGCATGTTGGTGCTTATTGCTCTCTTGTGGTGGCGCGCGCGGCACGGGCCGCTGTATGGCGCAGCGGCCAAAGATACGCCCATGCCGCCTTGCGACACGCAAGGCGTCTCGGTGCTTATCCCCGCGTACAACGAGCAGGAAAATATCGCCTCCACAATCGAGAGTGTTATCCGCAGCACACACCGCGTGTGGGAGATAGTCGTTATCGATGACGGCTCGAAGGATAATACTGCAAACGAGGTGCGTCGGGTGATCGAAGCATATCCAAGCAAGCCTATCGTGCTTATACAAAAATCAAATAGCGGCAAGGCGAGTTCTCTCAACGTTGGCGTAAACGAAGCGAAGCACGATATTATTGCCATCCTCGACGCCGACGCAATATTGGACACGGAAGCGCTCGGGCATTTTGTTGCGCATTTTGTCGATGAGCGCGTCGCCGCCGTCGCAGGCAAGGTGTCCACCACGAGGAGTACCGGCCTCCTCGACCTTTTGCAGAGTCTTGAGTACGCGGTAGGACAAAACATTGACAAAAAAGCGTTTGGCACAATTGGCGGAGTAGGTGTCGTGCCGGGTCCCGCGGGCGCCTGGCGGCGCTCTATGCTTTTGGCGGCGGGCGGTTTCCACGCGGACACGCTTGTTGAGGATCAGGAGATGACGCTCTGTATGCTGCGCATGGGCAAGAGGGTTGTCTATGAGCCTTTGGCGATTGCATATACCGAAACGCCGCATACGTTAAAAAATTTTCTCGCACAGCGCTTCCGCTGGGTGTATGGCACTATGCAGTGTCTTTGGAAGCACAAGGGCGCATATACGGAAGATCCAACAAGCATGCTCTGTGTTGTTGCGTTGCCGAACATTGTTGTGTATAACACGCTGTTGCCGCTGACCTATCCGTTTGCAGATTCGGCCCTTGTCTTCGGAATTATATTTGGGCAATGGGCTACCCTCGTGCTGCCGTTTTTGGTATTTACTTTTTTTGACATGTGCTACGCGTTCATTGGCATTCGCGGCGAGCCGCGCAGGGGGCAGCTGATGCTCGCGGTTCCGCTCCAGCGGCTAATATACCGCTGGCTCCTTTACTACACCGTGATGCGCAGCCTCGTGTGTGCCATAGAGGGAAGCCCCGCGAGCTGGAATAAATTTAGTAAAATAGGGGAGACAAGACGCTTTTTCCTTTCTTTGCTTGTAGAATCCGGCCGCCAAGCCGTGCCGAGTCCTTACCAGCTGGTACCCGAGGAGGTAACCACCGCCTTCCATGGACCGTTCGGAACTGCGCTTGCATCGACAAATGCCCAAGAGGTTGTCGCGTTGTCAGTCATGCCGAGGCAGTCCCAGAGCGCGGGCGAGACATCAAGCCCGGCACGAGCGCCAAAAGTGTTGGAGGGATATGCCGCTTTGCCAAACACATACGCCACGTCGTCTTCGCCGTTAGGACCGACATCTTCCCATTGACCATAACAAATTGCGCCATCATGTTTTACTTCTATCCAATGATTTTTCAACAGTGGCGTGAGGCCGCTCTGATACCACGGCACTTCTTGTGCCGATGCCTTGATTGCGTTGCCATCATCGGTAAATTCTCCATACGGCAGCGCAAAATAAAACGGATTTTCTTTTGGCGTAAATCCGCACGGATTGTAGCCGCAACGCTGAGAAGGATCGTCTACGCCGCCAAAATGTGTTTCCCAATTATCATCCCAGTAGCTCACGTCATTCGGTATGAAATCATTTGAGGCATCGGAGGGCTCTCCTACAAAAAAGTATGTAGTCATGGTTGATTTAAAAATCCTTTGCGGAGCAGTTGGGGTGGTAGAGGCGGTAGGAACAACCGAGGCCCTCGGCCGTAGCTCCGCCACGGGCGACGCCTGCGGTGCCACCACAAAACGCCCTCCCACAAAAAAAGCTCCTGCAGCAATGGCCGCCAGCAGCATAAGGATCGAAACAAGCTTGAGCGGCACCATAGGCACATAGTATATGAAATTTAATTTTTGGAAATGGTTGGGGATATGGTTTGGCACGGCTTTTATCCTGTGTGCGGTAGGAGGCGCCATGCTTTTTGTAGGCGTACAAGCGCGTCAAGCAGACCTTGCCGCCGTCGATGACACCTATACCCCAAACAAAGATCCTTTCGAGGGACCTTTGCAGGGCGGCACGAGCACCAGTACTAGTGCCACATTGATTGATGGCT
Organism: uncultured Candidatus Saccharibacteria bacterium; assembly: GCA_964459335.1. GTDB lineage: Bacteria > Patescibacteriota > Minisyncoccia > Phycocordibacterales > SBAW01 > GWA1-54-10. The sequence continues at coordinate 13,502 of CAYWJX010000002.1, forward strand.
ATCTTTACCGCGACTCGCTGCCGCTTGGTTTTACCAATTGGTCTTGGGATGCCGAGGCTGTGTGGCAGTCGACGCGCCACATATATGAAGGCTTGTACGCGCTCCAGATAACCTTTGACAAGCCCGACTCCAACATTGGGATGAACGGCCCGGCTGTTCCGATCGGCGGATATCACTCGCTCTCGATCGCAGTGTATCCCGACTCGTCGGTGGAAAACTTGTATCTTGAACTCTATGATGCGCAAGGGAACTCGTTGGGGAGGCAGTCGCTTGCATGGTATGCACCGGACTCCGTTCTCAAACCAAACACCTGGCAAGTTATCACTCTGCCGCTTGCCAATCTTGTCGGCTCATCGAGCGCCGCGGTGATAAATGGTTTTGGTATTACGGGCGAAAATCCCGGCGTTGCCTATATCGACTCTGTACAGCTCAACACTGCCGTAGTGGCGCACAGCGTGTGGACTCCGCCGCCTCCTCCCGTCGATACGCCATATGATCCGCTTGCCACCTCGACACCGGTTGCGCTGCCATACTCGCTTTCTCTCACGCAGGCGGCGCTCGCGCGCTGGTACACTTTTTACGGGACGTTCAAATTATTTAACGGGCTGCTTATTGCGGGTCCGGAGCCGGGCGGTAATACCGACGCAGTGAGTATCTTTCCCGGCGGGAAAGTATGGAGCGACTATGCGGAGCAAGCGAGCCTTAACTGGGGAGAAGTCAGCGTCTTTTCACTTATCGTCCGCTTTGTTGACCAAAAAAATTATGATTCGTGCGCTTTCTCCCACGATGCCGACACGGTGCAGATATATCAGGTTGTCAACGGAGTATCGACACTTATCGGACAAACGCCCACGTTGGCGGTTGATTACGATACGCCGTGGGCAAACGTCGTTGTCGCGGCGCAGGTTGAGGAGGAACATCTCTCTTGCATAGTGGGCGGCCGGAACGTGCTTTCTGCCGACATTCCCAGCATGCGTCCCACGGGGACGGTGGGTGTAGAGTCATATGACCCAAATTCGTACGCCTCACCTCATACTATTCACATGTTTAAAGTGGAAGAATTGACAGGAGGGGAATAGAACCCCTATGATAGATACTATAATAATCACATAATCATATACTTTTATGCACTCTAGTATTCCCAGGCTAGTAGTGACATCGGCCGTCGTCGGCATCTTTTCACTCCTTGCGTTGCTTGCGTTTTTTGTGGTTGATACTCGCATTACCTATGCGGCGGGTAACTTGGTTCCAAATGGTAATTTAGAAACACCAAGCAGCACCTCCTCCTCCACACCCGCAGGGTGGAGCAGCGATTCTTGGGGTACGATGACCGTCACGTTTACCTATCCGGTGCCGGGCATGGGCGGGGGGAGTGCGGCACAGGTCGCCATCACAAAATATACCTCAGGTGACGCCAAGTGGTACTTCAATAATATTCCGGTAACAGCAGGCACCACCTACCAACTAAGCGATAACTACTCAAGCAATGTCGTCACGGAAGTCGATGTCGACTTTCATCTGTCCAACGGTACCGAAAGCTACCTCTGGATAGCAAATCCCGCCACAACAACAGCCGGTGCGTGGGGGAGCTTTAGCGGCCAAGTAACCGCGCCTTCTAATGCGGTGTCTATGACCGTGTTACATCTCCTACAGAGCGTCGGCACGCTCACCATAGACAATATGTCGGTTACCTCTGGCACGGCACCGCCTCCGGCGCCGACCTGTACGCTCACCGCCAGCCCGACTTCCATACAAGCAGGACAGTCGAGTACTCTCGCATGGACCTCGCAAAATGCAAGCACTACGAGCATTACAGGGCTTGGTTCGGTGGCGGTAAGCGGGAGCGCTTCGGTATCGCCGACGGCGACTACCACTTACACGGGTACTTTTGCGGGAGCGGGGGGCACCACCACATGCGCTGCCATAGTCGATGTAATTGTGCCGCAAGCGCCTCCGCCGACCATCTCTTCATTTACCGCAAATCCACAAACTATTCCGACGGGTAATAGTTCAACACTTTCGTGGTCCGTCAACGGCGCAACATCGCTCACTATCGACCAGGGCATTGGTACCGTGCTTGGCACGAGCAGTGAGGTTGTCTCGCCGACGGCGACCACCACCTATACACTCACTGCGAGCAATGCGAACGGCACTACCACCGCGACTGCCGTGGTGGCTGTAATCGTTTCGCAACCGCCTCCTCCGCCGACCAATCTGATCCCCAACGCCAACTTTGCGGCGGGCACGACCAACAATCCCACCGGCTGGAACGCCGATTACTGGGGTTCGCTAAAAACAAAGTTTACCTATCCTGTCACCGGTGCCGATGGCACAACAAGCAAAGCGGCGCAAATAGTCGTTACCGCGTATAAGAGCGGCGATGCCGACTGGGATTTCAATCCGGTTTCGGTAACCCCCGGCCAGATCTACACTTTTACCGACAAATATATGGCGACGGTCGAAACTGAAATCGATGTGCAGTACGTAGTAGTAAAGGCGGACACTATCGCCGGCGAGTGCTCGCCGGATTCAAATGCAAGCTATGTAGATTGTGCCGAAGTGATATCTTCCGCTGTCCCCGTGTCATCAAGTTTTACCGCTTTTTCGGGAGTCATCTCTCCGCCCGCCGGCACCGTTTCAATGACCGTGCTCCATATGCTCATTTCAAACGGCACACTTGCCGTCACCGACTACTCGCTTACCCCCGGAGTCGATCCCGCGCTCATATATCCGCAGGGTATAGTCTCGCTGACGTTCGATGACGGCTATCTCGACCACTACACCAACGCTCTCCCCATTCTGCAAAGCGCTTCCGGCGGCGCTCTGCACGGCACCTTCTATATGATCCCTGACGATACGGTGGATAAAACACAAACCGGCTACATGACAATCGCGCAAATGCTTCAAATGCAGACCGCGGGCAACGACATGGCTTCCCATACCGCGGATCATTGCGACTTGGTGGCGTTGTATAACAATCCAAAGTCGGCTACCGACGGAGGAAGGCCATCGGGTGTTGCAGGCACTCCCGGCATCGGATGTCCCGACCACGCGCTCAAAGCGGCCACCACCTCGCAGGCGGAGATAACAAATTCTAAGATTGAACTTCAGGGCTTTGGCGCATCCCCGGATAATAATCTTGCATATCCGTTTGGTTCTTACAATAATGCCGTGGAACAACAGGTTAAAAATGGCGGTTTTCTCGCCGCTCGCACCATTGACGTAGGATATAACACTAAAGCGACAAACCCATATGCGCTTGTTGTGCAAGATTTGGATGACACAACGACCGTTGCGACGGTCCAGTCTTGGATAGATACTGCGATGGCAAATAAAGTGTGGCTCATTCTGGTATTCCATCAGATCGAATCAAATCCCGCCAACTTCAACGACTCGTACGCCGAGACTCCCATCACATTACAGGGCATAGTAAATTATCTTGCTCAAAAGCATACGTGCGTGCTCACGGTAGGGCAAGTTGTCAGCAATAAAACGTCTTGCCCGTAACCGGCCGACGCACCTTACATCGCTAAAATATTTTTTGATTCTCCCTTCTCAAATGCGACGATATTTTCTATCGTGGTGTCGAGGATGCGGCGTATCGCCTCGCCCGTGTCAAACGCAATGTGCGGCGTGATAATCACGCGCGGATGGGTCATCAGATAATGATTTTCGAGCACCACTTTAAGCTCCTCCTCTTTTGGATGCGCTCCGGTGAGGAGCCGGAGTTCGTCGTTCATGTCGCCCTCCTCCTCAAGCACATCGAGCCCGGCGCCCGCGAGCGTGCCGTTTTTTAATGCCGCGATGATAGCCTCGGTTTCCACCACCGCGCCGCGCGCGGTGTTGATCAGATACGCGCCTTTTTTAATGAGCGAAATATTTTGCAGGTTTATAAGATGATGGGTGTGCTCGTTGTAGGGGACATGGAGCGTGATGATGTCGGATTGTGCGAGTAGCTCCTCGAGTGTTGCATAGGTAAAGTTGTTTTCTTTTGCGAGCGCCTCGTCGCGGTGCGTATCAAACACCACCGCTCGCATGCCAAAGCCGTTGGCGATTTTAATGGTATAGAAACCGATGTGTCCGCCTCCGACCACGCCGATGGTTTTGCCCTGCAAATCAAATCCGGTGAGGTTTGCCTGCGAAAAAGAGCCGCTCTCGGCTACGCGCTCATGCGCCTCGCACACGCGGCGTGAGAGCGCGAGGATGAGCGCAAATGCAAACTCGGCTACCGTGTTGACGCCATAAGAGGGGACACTTGCCACCGCGACGCCGCGCTTTTTAGCCTCTACCAAGTCGATATGGTCAAAGCCGGTTGAGCGCGTGGCAATGAGTTTGAGTTTTGGATAGGCGTCAAACACGGGAGCATCAACGCGGCCGTTAACAAAGGTACAAAGTATCTCGGCCTCGGCGTCTCCTGCATTGTCTTGTACCACGCCGAGTTTAAAAACAATATCCAAGCCCGGCAGACGTTCTCTTATGTGAGCTTCCTCCCAAGCCTCCTGTCCAAAATATACGAGTTTCATATTTTAATACTATACCTTACGCGTTTACGTTTGACTCGACTTGGCGCGCTTCTTTACTGAGCATTTTGCCATCCTCGTCTACTTGGTAGAGCACGACCGCGCCAAAGAGTGTCTCGACATCGCGCGCACGCTCGTTTGGTATCGACTCCATATACATGGTGAGCGCGCGCAAGCTGTTACCATGCGCAACCACAAGTACATTTTTACCCTCTTTGAGGAGCGGCACAATGGTGCCCTGATAAAACGGCACGACGCGCTCATATACCATCTTTAATGTCTCGCCGTTTGGTATAGGATAATTCCAATCGCGGCGTATGTGGTCAAACGTTTCTTCGCCGAGCTCTTTTTTTATGTCCCATTTATTTTTGCCGGTGTAGTCGCCGTAGTCGCGTTCGTTCAACGCCGCAGTATGTTCTATGGGCACGCGTGTGTCTCCCGCGGCATGGAGCATCGCTTCGAGCGTCTCTTCGGCGCGCACCAAGGTTGAGGTGTAGACGCAGTCGATGCGCGTGTCTTTGAGCAAGCGCCCCATCTCCTCCGACTTTTCAAACCCGTACGGTGTTAAATGCACGTCGCGCAAACCGGTCCAAAGCCCGAGCTTGTTCCACTCCGACTCGTGATGCCGCGCAATAATGAGCGTCCCCTTCATTTATTTATTTTCAAGCTCCTGCTCTTTTTTTGCAATGGCAACGGTCGTGCTGACAACCGTGTCGGGGTTGAGCGAGATACTTTCGATGCCCCTTTCGACAAGAAATGTCGCAAAATCGGGATAATCGGACGGGGCTTGGCCACAAATGCCGATATATTTGCTACGCGCGCGGCAGGTGCCGATGATGTCGGCGATAAGTTTTTTGACCGCATCGTTATTTTCGTTGGATACTTTGCTGACAATACCCGAGTCGCGGTCGAGACCAAGCGTTAGTTGAGTGAGATCGTTGGAGCCGATGGACATCCCGTCAAAAATATCCAAAAAGGCGTCGGCGAGAAGCACGTTGGAGGGGATCTCGCACATCACATAGATTGGCGTCTCGTGTGTGCGGTCGCCCTGTATCGACTCGGGTTTGTGATGCAGGATGTAATTGGTCACCAGCCCCACCTCGGCCATTGCCTCCTGGGTTTTGATGCCTTCTTCCACCGTCCGGCAAAAGGGAACCATCGGGATGACGTTGGTAAGACCCATGTCTTCGCGCACCGCTTTGATTGCCGTCGCCTCAAGGAGAAATGCCGGTTTAAACTTTGGGTCGTAATACCGCGAAGCGCCGCGCCAGCCGATCATCGGATTTTCTTCTTTCGGCTCATACTGCTCGCCGCCGAGCAGTGTCCGGTATTCGTTTGTTTTAAAGTCGGAAAATCGCACGATGACCTTGTGCGGATAAAACGCCGCGCCGATTTTTGCGATACCAAACGCAAGGTTGTCGACGTAATATTTTTTTGGATCTTCCCACCCGCTCATCTTGGCTTCGATGGCCTTTCGCACCGCGGGCGTCTGGCTCTTCAAGTTGAGGAGCGCCATCGGATGCAACCCCATCTTTGACGCGATGATAAACTCTTCGCGCGCCAACCCCACGCCTTGATTGGGCAAAAACGAAGTCTCAAACGCGCTATCCGGAATTGCCACATTGACCATCACTTTTGTCCTGGGTTGCGGGATTGTTTTGAGATCGTGCTCGACCACTTTAAACTTGAGGAAGCCTTTGTAAATGTTCCCGGCGCTCCCGGTGGTGTCGACCGTTATTTGGTCGCCTGTTTTGATAAGTTTGGTCGCTTTTTCGGTGCCCACCACGGCGGGGATGCCGAGCTCGCGGCTCACAATTGCCGCATGCGATGTCCTGCCGCCTTTGTCCGTCACAATGGCGGAGGCGATTTTCATAATCGGCTCCCAATCGGGGTCGGTCATCGTCGTCACCAAAATCTCTCCTTTTTTAAAGTCGCCAATGTGCTTTGCGTCGAGGATGACGTGCGCTTTGCCGGTGGCAATTTTTGACCCGACCGACGCGCCCATCACGATGACCGGCTTTTTTTCGAGCGGCAAAAATTCTTTGATTTTGGAAAAATCGCGGCCCGCTTGGATGGTCTCCGGCCGCGCCTGCACGATAAACAATTCACCGGTCGTGCCGTCTTTGGCCCATTCCATATCCATCGGCGTCCATTTGTGGTAGTGCTCCGTGTAATGCTGTTCGATAATCGTGCCCCAGCGCGCGAGCTTGGCCACCTCGTCGTCGGTTAACACAAAAGAGTTGCGCTCTTTTGTGGTGGTGGGAATGATCTTCGTTTGCTGTATGGTGTTCCCGTGGTGATAAATCATCTTGCGCAACTTGACGCCGATTCTTTTTTCGATAATCGGGCGGGCAACGTTTTTTGCAAGGCCCTCCTTCCACACGATAAACTCGTCGGGCGTCACCTCGCCTTTAACGATCATCTCGCCCAAGCCCCATGAGCCATTGATGAGCACGATGTTGCGGAAGCCGGACTCGGTGTCGACGGTAAACATGACGCCCGAGCATGCTTTGTCGGAGCGGACCATTTTTTGCACGCCGGCCGACAGCGCAATTTTGAGGTGGTCGAATCCGCGATCGGCGCGATAGGAGATTGCGCGGTCGGTAAAAAGCGATGCCATGGTGGCGCGGACGGCAACGAGCACCTCGGGGGCTCCGCGGATGCCCAAATAACTTTCTTGTTCGCCGGCAAAGCTCGCGCCCGGCAGGTCTTCGGCCGTGGCGCTCGAGCGCACCGCGACGTCGGCATTTTTGCCGTAACGTTTTTCCAACTCATGATAGCCGCGCACAATTTCGTCCTGCAAATCTTGGGGGAACGCGGTGCGCAGGATGGCGGTGCGGACAATCTTGCCGCGGCGTTGGAGCTCTTTGAGGTTTTTGGTGTCGAGGCCCTTGAGCGTTTTGCGGATAAGCTCATCCAAACCGGTACTCTCTAAAAAATAAAAATAGGCCGAAGCCGTCACGATAAATCCGCTCGGGACCGGGACGCCTTTTGCGGCGAGTGTTTGGATCATTTCACCCAACGAGGCGTTTTTACCTCCCACCGAGCCCACATCTTGTATGCCGACTTCCTCAAACGTGACGATATGCTTTTTTGAATCCATGATCCTTACTGATTACGAACAAATAATAATAGTACTTATTTATTACTATGATATCACACGGCAAGCTGCTTCTCGATTTCCATGAGCCGGTTATATTTGCACACGCGCTCGCCGCGCATGAGCGAGCCGCTCTTTATAAGCGGACACGCAAGCCCCACCGCAAAGTCGGCAATAAAGGTGTCGGTTGTCTCTCCCGAGCGATGCGAGGCAAACGGTTTCCATCCTTGTTTTTTGGTGAGCAGGACAGCTTCGATGGCTTCGGTGACGGTGCCAATTTGATTGGGTTTAATCAAAACCGCGTTAACGGCATTTTTTTCGATAGCGGTTTGTATCCTTTGTATAGTAGTCACGAGCAAATCATCGCCCACGATTATGGTTGCTTGCGGTGAGCCTGTCGAATCCGTGTCGCCCATCGCTTGTGTGAGCGATGTAAATCCATCCCAATCGTCCTCGGCAAGGCCATCTTCAATCAACATGAGCGGATACTGTGCTGCGAGCGATTGATACCATACAATAAGCTCGGCGCTCGAAAGTGTTTTTGCTTCGCCGTTTATCTTAAGCGTATATTTTCCGTCATTATAAAAACTCGAGGCCGCGGCATCGATACCAATTTTTACCTGTTCGGTGTTATAACCCGCAAGCTCAATCGCCGCGACCATTAACTCGAGTGCCTCTTCGTTGGAGTGGAGTTTGGGCGCAAAGCCGCCCTCGTCGCCAACGCCGGTGGAGTATCCTTTTTGGGTAAGCAAATCATGGAGTGTATGGAGAATCTCCGAGCCGACGCGCACCTTTTCGGCAAAAGTATCAAATGCAACGGGTGCAAGCATAAACTCTTGTATATCGAGGCCGCTGTCCGCGTGTTTGCCGCCGTTTAAAATGTTAAACATCGGCTGGGGCAGGGCAGGAGCACTGTTGCCGGCCAAATTCCCCAAGTGCGCGTAGAGAGGCGCGCCTTTTTCCTCGGCGCACGCGCGGGCAAATGCCATTGAGATACCAAGCAAAGCATTGGCTCCAAGGCGCGACTTGTTGGGCGTGCCATCGAGCCCTCGTAAAAAAGAATCCAGCTCAGCTTGCTCAAATGTTTTGCCAAGCAAAGCGTTGCGCAGCTCGTCGTTGACGTTGGCCACAGCCTTGTGCACGCCGCGGCCAAAGTAGCGATGCGGGTCATTGTCGCGGAGCTCCAAAGCCTCGTGGCTCCCGGTGCTTTTGCCGGATGGTACCGAGGCAACAGCCGACACAGTATCGAGGCCGAGCACAACCTCAAGGGTCGGCTCGCCCCGAGAGTCCAAAATTTCCCGAGCCCGAAGTGTGCGTATAGTTGCCATGCAGTAATAATGTCTCGTTTCTTACTATACACCTTTTTGTGCCCTATTTTAGACTGTTGTTTTGGTTGTCCCCACTTTCATTGACAATTCACTTGGCCTGGATATACTGTAGGGGTCATTCGAGAACGTCCACGCGCAAGCGGGGGCGTTTTCATTTTATGTGCTCGCTGGTATTACTTTTTTGATTGTATCCTTTATGTCTTTTAGCGAAGTATAGATGACCTTATCAGGTTTTTCTTTAATGAGCGCCTGCAATTTTGTAGAGAATCTAGAAACGAGTACTCCGGCCTGTGTAACTTTTCCTGCATAGGAGACCACCTCGACTCTCTCCACTCCCTTCTCCAACGCTCTGCGTATGAGATACTCAAAATCCCCATCGGCAGTAAATATCATTAACTCTACCTCGGGAGCTGATTTTTCGATTGCATCGACGGATAGTTCCACATCACAATTTGATTTTTTGGTATGACCCATATTTACGGTGTGTATGTTGTCTTTACCGCACCCAAAACATTTAAGAGCAATTATTTTGTCTTTATTTTTATAGTAATACGTAACCTTGCTTCTCACCGTGCAACAACCCATTTTGGAAAGAGCTTCAAATTCATTGGCGGTTTCTATGTCGCCTTGGTCAATGCCGGTGTAAAGAAAAATCTCAGTGCAAGACCTCTTATTTTTTAAGTAGTCGCAGAGTTTGCTCCAGTCAATAACAATCCCGAGTATGTGCTCCGCAGTACTCGCCGTATTGTGGACGTCTATAAAGGCGTATCTCTTCATCGGCTCACATTGTACGCGCATAGTCTTTATTTGCAATTAAAACACTCTCCCCAGAGTTACCAACACCCCCCCATGACGCTTGATTTATATAGTATGATTACTGTGTGAACAATCCCTTTTTACCCCCCCCCCTCGCGCTTCCGCTTTAGCATAGCCGCAGTTCTTCTCGTCCTCTGTCTCACCATTGTCAGCGCGCCGCGTGCCCGCGCTGCAAGTTTCAGCGACTACGTGGCCACTCCTTTTCAATCAGTGGCCACGGCGTTTGAAACGGTCTTCGCAAAACTCATTGCGCTGGTGGAGCCGCAGCACACTATTACTATCAGCCCAGCTCCAGTGACCCCTTGGCATGCGGTAGGGAAGTCACAAGCTGCCGCTGCCTTTAATGCAGCGGCCGTTGCCGATGCGCAAAAGCCGGTCACTCCTCAGCGAATTGCAAACGCCTCTCCGAAGCCCGCACAATTGGATGTCCATGCTGCGACACTGGGCGGCGTCCTTGGAACGTCCACTACAGACGGCGTCGTGACGCACGCCGAGCTTGCGGCAGCAATCAATCAAACAACTAACGCGCTGCGCTCGCTGATCTACCAAAATGAAAGTGCACCAAACTCCGCGATGGGCACAGGCGGCTTCACCAACGAAATTGCGGCGTCGAACAAAATCGATCAGCTGAGCGGCACCACGCTGACCAATGTCATCGTCAACGGCGTCTCGGGACTTACAACCTCGCAAGTCTCGGAGGGATCAAACCTCTACTTCACCAATGCGCGGGTCGCGGCCTACGTCGAATCTTCGAGCACTATTCCCACCGCCGCCGGAACGCTTGGCACCGTCCTCTCATGGAACGGGTCATCGTGGACTGCGGTCGCGACATCATCCTTGGGCATTGTTGGAGGCGGCGGAGGAACCTGGGGCACCATCACGGGCACGCTCTCCAATCAAACTGATCTACAGTCCGCCCTCGATGCGAAACTTTCCCTTACGAACTGGTACGCCACGACGACCGACGCCCTCCATGAGGGAACCACCAACCTCTACTTCACCAATGCGCGTTTCGATGCGCGCCTTGCAGCGACAACGTCTCTTCCGAACCTTTTGGCGGTCAGCCCGTCGCTGTTTTGGCAAAATGGCCCCACCTTCAATCTCTCAGTCGGTGCCAATGGACTTAATACGACGGTCTCTCAAGCAGGCGGCGGTCTTAATGGGCAAGGGAATACAGCCGTTGGTGTAGGGGCTCTTAATGGCAATACGACTGGCTATCATAATACGGGTCTTGGATATCTGGCTGGCGCAGCTCTCACAACTGGTTACAGCAACACCGCCTTAGGAGAAGGTGCCTTATGGCAATGCCCCACCTGCTACCAGTCAGTCGCTATTGGCATAGATACTCTGGCGCAGCCGACAAACACCGGTGCGTTTAATATCGGTATCGGCAACGGGGCTCTCAATGGCAATACGACGGGGAGTTTCAACGTCGCGGTTGGACATAGTGCCCTTGGCTCTAACACCTCCGCCAATGGTAACGTAGCCGTTGGGTATGTCGCTCTCGGCGTTGATACCACTGGCGACAGCAATGTTGCGACTGGTTTCCAGGCGATGAACGCAAATACGACTGGCGGCAGAAACGTCGCAAACGGTTATGGAGCGCTCTACAGCAACACCACCGGAGGCAATAATGTCGCCAACGGTTATGAATCGATGTTTTTCAACACTACTGGCGGCGATAATGTCGCCAATGGCTACGCTGCCCTCTACAATAACACTACGGGCAACTATAACACCGCCAACGGCTTCGACTCTCTCTATAACAACACCACTGGTTCAGCTAATATCGCCATTGGTAATGGTTCCCTTTACTACAACATGTCTGCCACAACCACTGTTGCTGTGGGCAATGCTGCTGGCCAAGGTACCGGTTTGTACTATAACCAAGGAGGAACCTATGTCGGTTATGATGCTGGCCTAAGCGCTGCCACGGCCTCCAACTACAACACTTTTCTCGGTTACCAAACCGGCTATGACGTCACCACTGGCACCAACAACACCATTATCGGCAGCGAGCAGACGACTAACACCGGCATCACCACTGGAAGCAACAACATCTTAATCGGCCAGGACCTCCAGCCCAAGAACATCCCCGGCCTTTCGCAGACAGCAAGCAACCAGCTCGACATCGGCAATCTCATTTTTGGTACGGGTCTCTCGTACGGTTCCACACTCTCGACAGGAAACATTGGGATTGGAACGTCGAGTCCGAGCCAGTTGTTGACTGTCGGGAATAATAACCAGTTTACGGTCACCTCGGCAGGAGCCCTGAGCGCGGCGGGAGCAACATTCGGTTCTTCGATTGTAGTGAGTGGGAGTGCGACTCCCTCCCCGAACGGAACATACGGGTATGCGGGACAGTATAACGGTGCACCTTATTACGCGAACGGAACAAGCTGGTACATTTGGTATCGACCCTCCGGTTCCAATTGGTTTCTATCCACTACTCTCGGCGGCTATGCACCTGATTGGTATCTTGGTGGAACAGCATCATCGCCGCCGATTAATGTGTCGTGGGCAGCAGACCAATCACCAGCCGCGGGAAGCCCATACCTTTCTGTCGGGTCTACTGCCAACGTCTCGATTGGTATTGGCGGTATAACGTGGGCACAAAGCACCGTAACAAATGACTCTATGCCACAAATTATTTTTCCAACCAGAAATGACGGAACGCAAAATACATATCAAGCTGGAAGCAGTATAGGTCAGACATTTCAGGACTCTAATGGGAAGGCATTAGCGTCAATCTCGTTCAACCGCAATGCAAGTCCAGGCGGCGGTGGGGCACGATCGTCTTCCGAGATTCGTTTTAACACGACCGGGAGCACGTACGGAGCGGACAACCTCAACTTCTCTACCAAGATGATAATTACCGGCGGTGGCAATGTCGGTATCGGAACGCAAGGCGGCACGCTGTCCGCAAAGCTGGTCGTTAACGCCGATAACGGCGACACAAACTCCAACATATTTCTCATCGCTTCCTCGACCGCGAGCGCAACGACTACGCTGTTCAACGTTACGAACACGGGTAGCGCCACGCTTGCAGGAACGCTGACTCAAAACTCCGATCAACGCCTCAAAACAGACATCCAACCCCTTAATGCTTCGTCATCTCTTACGGCGATCGAGGCGCTCAATCCAGTGTCATACCAGTGGGCCGGCAACATCTTCGGCTCAGGCGAACAGGCCGGCTTCATCGCGCAGCAGGTGCAGTCGGTATTTCCAAACCTTGTCTCGACTACGTCGCCCACTGCACTCACGCCCGACGGCACGCTCGGGCTCAACTACATCGGCCTCATCTCGCCGATCGTCGCGGCGATCCAAGCGCTCGATAAGGAAGTGACGTCGCTCGCGGCGACCGTCGCCGGCTTCGCGGAGTCGATCTCGACGAACGTGCTCAACGCCGCAACAGGGCACTTCTCGAATCAGCTCTGCGTCGGCAGCACGTGCGTGACGCCTACACAATTCCAGGCGATGGTCTCCGCCGCCGGACAGTCAAATAGCGGCTCATCAGATTCCGCGCCGTCTTCGGCAGGGGAAGCGACTGACACGCCGCCGGTCATTCAGATCAACGGCGACAATCCCGCCGTCATCCAAGTGGGCGCGAGCTACGCTGATCTCGGCGCGACGATCACCGGGCCTGCTGCCGATCTCAACCTCGGGGTCAAGACGTTCGTCAACGGCCTGTTCGTGAGCAACATTCTGCTCGATACGAGCGCCGCGGCGACCGACACAATCGACTATGTCGTCACCGACGGCCAAGGCCTCACGAGCACATCAACGCGCACCGTGATTATAGAAGCGGCGAACGACAACCAGACCTCAAGCGCCACTTCCACTGCTCAATAGTGTTGCCAACCTCTCTCTTATGCTAGTGTTTTGCAAAACACTACAATAGAAAAACTGCGGCAGTCAGACTTCCGCATATTTATGGCGCTCTGTAAATTGCTTTTATTTTTGGGGGCGCTATAGTTTCTGTATGGACGGAGAAAAGCTACAAAAACAGGTAGACCATATTGAGGAGGTGGTAGACACCCTTGCCCGGGCTGTGGCGCATGGGTTTGAGGAAGTTCATGGTGAATTTACTAACATCCGCTCGGAAATGCAGGATGGTTTTACGAGTATCCGCTCGGAGATGGCTACTAAAGCCGAAATGAGTAAAGGTTTTGAAGGAGTTAATGCTCGGATAGAAGGCATTAATCGCCGCATCGACAACGAAGCCGACCAACGTGTCGAGCTTGGCCTCCGTGTTGAGAAGGTTGAAGCAAAAGTTTTTCCTGAACTCCAGCGTTAATTAAGTTTTCTATAAAAAGTTTTAAAAACCCACCTTTTTGGGGCTCTGTTACACCGCTATTTTTTTGTCTCTATTTACCCCTCCGCGGATTTGTTTTCGCGTCTCTTGTGCACACACTTTTTTGTTAACATCCTATAAACTGCGAGTACTATAGATAAGCAGTTATTAGTCTAACAATTTAGCGTCCTATGCCCAAGCCACCTGTAGCCATTTCCAGTGTTATTAAGCGAGATGGCTCGACCGCGCCTTTTAACGTGCACAAAATCGAGACCGCGGTAGAAAAGGCGATGAAGGCGGCAGGGGAGTTTAAGGAGGGCGCACCCAAAGTTGTTGCCGAGGGCGTGGTTAAGGCGCTTGAGCGCGAGGCCGCGATTGACAAAGACTTTGTGCCGACCGTCGAGGGCGTGCAGGACATCGTCGAGCAACAGCTCATCTTCAAAAAATTCCCCGCAACGGCAAAAGCGTATATTTTGTACCGCGAAAAGCACGCCGAGATGCGTGCGTTTGTTACCGCATCCTCGCTCGGCTTGGTTGACAACTACCTCAACGAGCTCGACTGGCAGGTAAAAGAAAACAGCAACATGGGCTACTCGCTCCAGGGGATGAACAACTACATTTTTTCCGAAGTGAGCAAAACCTATTGGCTCAACAAAGTGTATCCGCAAAATATTAAAAGCGCGTACGAGCACGGCGACCTGCATATTCACGACCTCGGCACACTCTCGGTGTATTGCGTCGGGTGGGATTTGCAGGATTTGCTCATGGAGGGCTTCCGCGGCGTTGCCGACAAAATCGAGTCGAGCCCTGCAAAACATTTGAGGACTGCTTTGGGCCAGATGGTCAACTTTATGTACACGCTCCAGGGCGAGGCGGCGGGCGCGATTGCGTTTTCCAACTTTGACACGTTGCTCGCGCCGTTTATCCGCTACGACAAACTTTCGCAAGACGAGGTCAAACAGGCGCTCCAAGAGTTTATCTTTAACATGAATGTCCCGACACGTGTGGGCTTCCAAACGCCGTTCTCCAACATCACGCTCGACCTCACCCCGTCGCCCAACTTTAAGGACCAGGCGGTGATGATCGGCGGCAAACCGCAAAAAGAAAAGTACGGAGAGTTTCAGCATGAGATGGACATGCTCAACAAGGCGTTCTTTGAGGTGATGGGCGAGGGCGACGCGGCCGGCCGCGTGTTTACCTTCCCAATCCCGACCGTCAACGTGACCAAAGACTTCGACTGGGACAACCCCAACCTCGCGGGGCTGTGGGAGATTACCGCCAAATACGGCATCCCGTACTTTAGCAACTTTGTTAACTCCGACATGCATCCGAAGGACACGCGCTCCATGTGTTGCCGCTTGCGGCTCGATCTTTCCGCGCTCGACCGCCGCGGCGGCGGGCTTTTTGGTGCCAACGCCTTGACCGGCTCGGTGGGTGTGGTCACCATCAACATGCCTCGCTTGGGCTATGTGGCCAAACACAAGGCGGGTAACGACACCAAAAAGGCAAAAGAACTCTTTTACACCATGCTTGCCGAAAAGATGGACATCGCAAAAGAGAGCTTGGAGATAAAGCGCAAAATGTTGGAAAAGTTTACCGACGCCAACCTCTATCCGTATACCAAGTTTTATCTGCGTAAGATAAAAGAGGCGACCGGCTCGTATTGGGAAAATCATTTTTCGACTATTGGGCTCTTTGGCACAAACGAAGCGGCGCTCAATTTGCTTGGGGTGAACCTCGGCACCGAGGAGGGTCAGGCATTTGCGGGGGAAACACTCGACTTTATGCGCAACCGGCTCGTTGAGTATCAAAAGGAAACCGGCAATCTTTACAATCTTGAGGCGACGCCTGCCGAGGGCCTCTCGTACCGGTTCCCCAGCAAAGACCGCAAGGAGTTCCCGGACATTATTGTTGGGAACGAGGCCGAGTCGCACCATGGCGCACAGCCGTTTTACACCAACTCTTCGCATCTGCCGGTCAACTACACCGACGACATCATCGAAGCGCTCAACATCCAGGACCATCTGCAAACCAAGTACACCGGCGGTACCGTGATGCACCTCTTTTTGGGCGAGCGCATCGCCGACCCGCGTGCTATCCCCGCACTCGTTAAAAAAATCTGCGAAAATTACCACCTGCCGTACTTTACGATTACGCCAACCTTTAGCGTGTGCGGCTCGCATGGTTATATCGCGGGCGAGCACACCAATTGCCCCAATTGTAACCGCGCGTGCGAGATATACTCACGCATTGTGGGGTACTTGCGACCCTTAAGCCAATGGCACACCGCCAAGCAGGCCGAGTTTGCCGTGCGCGAAACCTACAATCCCAACAGCGTACTTTCGGCCGAGCATCACGCAGTGCCCACCACCTAGCCTATGGTGTTCGGCGGGATAGAAAAGTTTACGCTCATTGACTATCCCGGCAAGATTGCGTGCATGGTGTATACCATCGGATGTAATTTTCGATGTCCGTATTGTCACAACCCGGAGCTCGTCGACGAAACAACCGACGTACACATTGGCGAGCAGGAATTTTTTGATTTTTTAGACACGCGTAAAGGCATACTTGACGGCGTGGTTATCACCGGCGGCGAACCCACCATGCATGCCGACTTGCCGCGCGTCATGCAAGCAATAAAAAACCGCGGATTTTTGGTTAAACTCGACTCCAACGGCACCAATCCAAAGATGCTCCGCGAGGTTATTAAAAATAATCTTGTTGATTACATTGCGATGGACATCAAATCGCCGCTTTCTTTGTATGGGCGAACCGTTGCACGGCCGGTTGATACCGAGGCAATCCAAGAGAGTGTGGCGCTCATTATGGCCTCGTCCGTTGCGTACGAGTTTAGGACGACACTCGTTAAAGGCATGCTCTCGCAAGGCGACATGAGGCAGATAGGCCGCGAGATACAAGGCGCAAAGCTGTATGTGCTCCAAAAATTTGTCTCGACAAAAATACTCAATCCGCAGTTTCGGCACAAGACCAGTTACAGCGACGAGGAAATGAAGGAGTTTCAGGATATGCTAAGTGTATATGTCGACCAATGCCACATCCGGTAATGTTCCAGAGAGGGAAGTGTACTTAGACTACGCCGCGACAACCCCCACCGACCCTCGTGTGCTCGAGGCAATGTTGCCGTACTTTGATGCACGCTTTGGCAATGCCTCATCGATGTATAGGAGCGGTCGTCGCGCGGCGCAGGCTTTAAATGATGCACGCGGCACGGTCGCGCGGATACTCGGCTCTCTGCCCGAAGAAATTATATTTACCGGCTCGGGCACCGAGTCGGATAACCTTGCCATACTCGGCGGTGCACGCGCAAACCGTGCGAGTGGGAAGCATGTGATCGTTTCGGCCATCGAGCACAAAGCGGTGCTTGAGTCAGCCAATACGCTTGAGCGCGAAGGGTTTGAGGTAAGCATCGCACCCGTGCACTCCAACGGTCTTATCGACCTCGATGCGTTTGAAAAACTCTTGCGTGATGACACCATCCTTGTCTCGATAATGTATGCCAACAACGAAGTTGGTACCATCGAACCTATTGCACACATTGCCGCGATTATTAAAAAACATCGTGGGCAAAAAAATTTCCCGCTCTTCCATACCGATGCATGTCAAGCGGCCGGCTTATTGCCGCTCAATGTCCAAAAACTCGGCGTCGACCTGATGACAGTAAACGGCTCAAAAATATACGGTCCAAAAGGTGTCGGTTTGTTATACAAAAAGAAAGGCGTTTTAATAGAGCCGATTATCGTGGGCGGCGAGCAAGAGCGGGGGCTCCGCGCCGGCACCGAGAGCGTGCCGCTTATTGTGGGGCTCGCCGAAGCGCTCTCGCTCGCCGAGGCATTCCGCGACGACGAAGCGGCAAGGCTCACGGAGCTCCGCGATTATTTTATTGCCGAGGTACGTAAAAAAATACCGCAGGCGCTCCTCAACGGGCATGAGCACGAGCGCCTGCCCAACAACGCGCACTTTTCCTTCCCAGACATCGAAGGTGAGTCTATACTGCTTATGCTCGACCAAGCGGGTATTGAGGTATCGACCGGCTCGGCCTGCTCGGCGCGCGACCTCAAGCCCTCGTATGTGCTTTTGGCTCTCGGCCAAAACGCCGAGCTCGCACACGGGAGCGTGCGCATAACCCTTGGACGATACACCACTAGAGAAGATATCGATTATGTGCTCTCGGTGTTGCCCAACGTTGTTACACAGTTAAGCTCAATGTCGGCACTCACGGCAACTATATGAAAAAAGAAACACCAATCATACAAACAAAAGCGCCAACCTGCGATGTCGAGGCGTGGGTATACAGCGACACGGTCAAAGACCACTTTTTTCATCCGCGCAATTTGTTGCTCGACGAAAAAAATTACGTGGCCGACGGTATCGGCGTGGTGGGGAGCCCCGCGTGCGGCGACTTGATGGCGCTGTGGATTAAAGTCAACAAAAAAAGCGGTCGCATTGCGGAGTGCAAGTGGCGCACGTTTGGGTGTGCGTCGGCGATTGCCTCAACCTCGATGCTCTCGGTGATGGCAACCGAGGAGGGTGGCATGCCGCTTAAGTGTGCAAAAAAAATTACGCCCGAGGCAATCATCGAGCGGCTCGGCGGCCTCCCGGACCGCAAATATCATTGCTCGGTGTTAGGGCACTTAGCTTTGCGCGAAGCTATCAAAGATTACGAAACCAATGCCGGAGGGAAATAAAAAAAAGTATACGGTAACCAACACGCATGCCGAGACGCCGGGTGTCGTGAGTTTAGAGCTTGCGTGCGAAGGCGGCGCTCCTTTATATATACCGGGACAATTTATTACGGTGTACATGCCGGAGCAGGGCTCCCCGGAGGGCAAAGCCTACAGCATCTCGAGCGCGTCTAACGAGCCTTTGCGCATTACGGTAGAGGAACGCGGCCAGTTTTCGCGCCATTTGTGCGCACTCAAAGCAGGCGGCTCGTTTTTAGCATCAGAGCCGGAAGGATATTTTTACAGCGAGTCGGATACGAGCACTCTTATAATGCTCGCCGCGGGCATAGGCATTGCGCCCTTCCGAAGTGTGCTACTCGCAAGCCTCCAAAAAAATCCTACGCGGCGCATCGTGCTGTTGTATAGCAGTCGCACGATGCAAAATATTATATTTCGAGAGGAACTGGAGAAGCTTGCGGCAAAACACAAAGCGTTTGAGGTGCATCATTTTATTACGCGGGAAGAACATGTGCCGGAAGGGGTAACGAAGGGCAGGATGTCTGCCGAGGCGATACTAAAAAAAATGGGGAATGCCCCAGACCCGGAGTTTTTTATCTGCGGCTCAATATCATTTGTCAGAGATATGTGGAAAGGTCTTAAAACCGCAGGTGTGGAAGAAGAGCGCTTGTATACTGAAGCCTTTTTCGCCCAGTAAAAACAACTCGACTTTTTTGCAATTTGTTGTAATATCTTGGCGGATGTACGGGAGTCTCTAATTGGAGGGTCGGTCGTGGGTAAGATTGTTGACGAGGCCAAGAGAGAAGAACAGCGCATCGAGGCGCGCGTGAAAGGATACGTGGGCGAAGCATGCCCCGAGTGCGGTGACTTTTATCTCATGCGCAGCGGCACGGGCTTGAGATGCGACCGCTGTGGTTGGACAAGCGACACTTCTTCTGAAGGCAAAATGCCAACAGCAGATGTGCAGCTCCCGACGGCTGAGGATATCAAGAGGACATTCCTCGCTGCCATGCGCGCTGGGTATGCCAGCGATGCACCCAAAAAGACAACCATCGTCGAGCTTCCCGGCTCGAAGGTTATCACTTTCGAGGATGGCCCTTGGGTGGTCAAAGACGTTTACTTTGTCAGCCCTGGGAGCACCTTTAGCAGCGGCATGACTATCATTTACTACAACTGTCATGTCGTGTGGACGATGCAATATCAGGGTTCGTATCCCGAGAACATCATCCCGTTCTTGAAGCGAGCGCTTGCCGCCAACTACAACAAAAATGAGTGGTGCGGCGGCCGAGGCCCTGCCCACTACGGCGAAGGCGAGTTGGTATATCTCAACACGAGGGCGTACAACTTTGAGAAATTTGAAGGCCGCGAGGAAATCAGCAGAAGTCCCGGCGGTCAATTGCTGGGCTTCCACACCTATCAAGGGATTATGTGGGGGTTCTGAGCAGACAAAAGCGCGAACCGTGAGGTTTGCGCTTTTTTAATATAAAAATCCGGATGCTTTTGGCATCCGGATTGAGTCACAGTTTTGGCTTATAGCCGAATAGTGAGCCGATTTTCTTGTATATCGCAGGGGACACGTCGTAGCCCCACAGCTTTGAGAGCGCCTTCGAAGGAATGATGTACCCCTCGACGACCATCCCGCTCCCGTCGTATATGGCGAGATTGTTTTTTGGCGCCTGCTTCTTTGCGTTGCCCGCAAGCGCCGACTTAGCGCCGTAGTTTGCATCCACGATGAGCGTCCCCGAGGGGAGCAGTTCATACACGTGATGGTCAAACAACGGGTCACCCTCGGTAATTGAGGACACCAACACATCTTGGTCGGGAGCAATAAGGGCAAGATCATCGAGCGGATGCGCAAACACCTTTGCATCGGGGAAAAGCGCCCTGTTCTTGCGAGCGGCCTCAACCGCTTTTTCCACCGTGCGATTGAAGATAGTCACGCTTCCGCGTCCTGCGGTTTGCTTTACCAACTCGTCGATAATACCGAGTGCAGCGCCGCCGGCACCGATGACACCAACGTTTTTGTCTTTGAGGTCGCTAAGCCCCATAGAGTTGAGGTACGTATCGATTGCGCGAGCCATACCCTGACCGTCCGAGTTGATGACGTGAAAGACGTTGTTGGGGCCAATCAGTATTTGATTGGTAGCTCCTATACGCTCTGCGTCAGCAGAAATCACAACCCGGTTTGAAAACTTCTTGGCTTTGTCCTGGAAGTACTCCAGCGCCCGAATCTTGTAAGGATTGGTGATGGTCAGCACCCGGAAGTTTTTGGCTCCGAATGTAAACGCAACATCGAGCAGCTTTTCAAGATTTTCCGCTTTCACAAGCGAGATATCGATGGGAAGGAACAGTCCTTTTGCCGAGCGGAGTTTAAATTCCGCATTCCACATCAACGGGCTCACCGCGTATGCCGAGGGATGCTCCCCAATGATGACCGAGAGCGGCTCGTAGTTAAGACCCTCCGCGTTCACCTGCGGTTGATATTCCGGCCCCAACGCAAAGATCGATTCTTGCAGCTGCAAGACATCGTTCTCAATGAGGGGGCGTATTTTTTGTAGGATATTCATAATTGCCTCCTCATGGGGTTTATTACAGATATGGGAATTCGATGATACTCGCTTCTTCGTCGGCGTCGATAGGGCGTTGCTCGAAGAGCGAGAGATCGTGTTGGACATCTCTCCAGTCGTGATAGGGGAGAGCATTTTGCAAATCGTCCGATGTCAGTTCGGCAATAGGCCGCACCGTGACAGTGTCGATGCGGACAGTGTGACGCAGACACTCCTCGTTATTCTCATCGAGCACCCGCAGTATCACAACCTGTCCGGGCTCATAGCCCTTGGGGTGTGTAGCGTCGCGGGCGCCGAGCCTCGGAGTGGCTTTTATCAATTGACTTTCAACGAACACTAAAAGAACTTGAAGCGGCAGTTTTTGACTCGGTCGAAACCATAGTTCAGGCCTAGCTTTGTGGTCCCGTGTCATAGTTGTTGGTTCCTTATCTGTCGCTGATACTACTCTTAATACGCTCGATGTGCAAAAATGTTTCATTACAACACGAGGGAGCGTATACTCTACCTATGGTCAGTGGGGAAGATAGCAGGAGCGACGAGACACTGGCCGCTCTCGTACAAGGAAATAATCAGGAGGCTCTCGGTGTACTAATAGACAGATATCAGGGCAAGCTCATGCGTTACGGAAGGCGGTTTTTGGCGCAGGATGCCGATATTGCGGATGCCGTGCAAGACGTTTTTATAAAAGCATATGAAAATATCCAGAGCTTTGATGCGACCAGGAGATTTTCGCCGTGGATATACCGCATCGCCCACAACACCTTTGTGAACGAGCTCCGGCGCAAAAGCCGCGAGCCGCTCCTGTATATCGACCTCGACACCATCCTTGCACACCCTTCGTATGAGTTTGACCCGGCCGCCGACGAAGAGCGTACGGAGATGAAGGCGCTTATGGACAAAGGGCTCAATACACTCTCGCCGGCATATAAAGAGGTTATCATTTTGTATTATATTGAAAATCAGAGCTACCAGGAAATTGCCGACATTCTCCAGGTTCCTCTCGGTACCGTTGGCGTGAGACTCAAGCGTGCGCGCGAAGCGCTTAAAAAATATGTTGAAGGAGACTGATATAAAAGAAAAGGTGTTTGCAAAAATCCGCACGGGTACTGTTTCGATGCGCCCAAGGATTTATTTTGTCGTGCGCATCATACTACTGGCAACCGTTGCCGTTATCACGCTCGCGCTTGCCATGCTGGTACTCAGTTTTGCCTTTTTTAGCATCCATGAGAGCGGCGAACAATTTTTGCTCGGTTTCGGACAGCGCGGTTTTATGGCGTTTATCATGCTCTTCCCATGGCTACCGTTGTTGCTCACATTGCTCTTGGTGTTACTGCTCGATTTTCTCCTGCGCTACTTTAAGTTTGGGTACCGAATATCCGTGCTCGAAATCTTTTTGCTGGCGCTCGCGGTCGTGGTTGGTGCGGGGATACTCATCAACTTTACGCCGTTGCATGCAACGCTCCTCAATGATGCCGACCACGATACTCTGCCGCTCATCGGCCCCTTGTACGAAGAGTTGCACGACTCGCACCAAGCGGAGGGAATATATCGAGGCGATGTTTCTTCGATACAAGGCAACGAGTTTGTTATCACGCATAACGATAATGACCAAGATACCGACGACGGCACGTGGACTATTAGCGCTCCTGCCGGATTTGATATGACAACCTTGCGCATTGGCGAGCCGGTATATGTGGCCGGCAGACTTATTTTGGGAGTGGTACAGGCGTATGGTGTACACGAGCTCACGCCGGACAGGAGCTGAAATAAACCGCTCCCGACGGTGTATAAAAGGTACACGTCATGACCACATCAAAAAAAATACAGAAAAATAAGGTTCTGGTGTCGCTCGGGCTGGGCATAGCGTCCGTTATCTACGTGCTTTCCCAATATGTGGGAGGCGTATCGGCCGCCGGGGCGCCTGCGGCAACTGCCGCGGTGTCATCGAGCCAAACGCACACCGTGTCTGCCGTCGCCACAACTCAAACCGCTTCCACACCGGCAGGCCAATACACCGACGGCACTTATACGGGTAGCGCCGCAAACGCCTATTACGGCACGGTGCAGGTGCAGGCGGTGATACAAAACGGCAAGATTACCAACGTACAGTTTTTGCAATATGCAAATGACCGGAGCACATCCGTTGCCATCAACGACCGGGCGATACCGATTTTGCAGAGTGAGGCCATTGCAAGCCAAAGCGCCAATGTCAATATCGTGTCGGGTGCGACGTTTACCAGCCAGGCGTTTGAGCAATCTCTCGGCTCGGCGCTCCAGCAAGCGCAAGGCTAGGTATGAAGGAGACGCGGATACTCATGGGGATGCCGGTGACTGTTGCTATTGCTGATGCGTCGGCAACTCACGATACTTTGGAAAAAGTATTTGCCTATCTTGCCGCCGTAGACGAGCGGTTTAGTACGTATAAAAGTACGAGCGAAATCTCGCGTATCAATAGCGGCGAGATTTCGGAAAAGGATTACAGCCGTGAAATGCGGGAAATTTTTGCGCTTGCCGAAAAAACAAAACAGGAAACAAACGGCTACTTTGACATAACAAAACCCGAGGGCTCGCGGGACCCTTCGGGCGTGGTCAAAGGTTGGGCGATAGCGCGCGCGGCCGAGCTTCTTACCAAAGACGGATATACTAATTTTTATGTTGATGCCGGAGGTGACATACAGTCGCGCGGCGTCAACGAGCAGGGCGAGGCATGGAGCGTTGGTATACGCAATCCGTTTAATCACGATGAGATAGTGAAGGTGGTATATCCGCGGGGAGCGGGTGTCGCAACCTCGGGCACGTATATACGCGGACAGCATATTTACAATCCTCATGCGCCCAAAGAAAAACTCGGTGATGTGGTGAGCCTGACCGTCATCGGTCCGAACGTGCTCGAGGCCGACCGCTTTGCGACCGGCGCATTTGCGATGGGGAAGGAGGGCATCAATTTTGTTGAGCAACTTCCGGGTTTTGAAGGATATGCAATCGACCGGAGCGGAATGGCGACCATGACCAGTGGTTTTAATAGGTATACTCAATCACTATGACCACTCCGCAACTTATCGCGTATGTCCGCCAACAACTTGCCGACGGCACCGCACGGGAAGTAATCACAAAAAATTTGGCTCAAAACGGATGGTCGCCGCAGGATATAACAGAGACCTTTGCCGCACCCTCCACCGCCACACCGGTGGTGCAACCTTCTTTTGCGGGCAGAAAGGTGCTTATTTCGTCGGCCCTGGTGGTTGCCTCGGCTCTGTATATCTTTTTTCAATATACGGCGAATGCACAACAATCGCCGGAGGTGGTAACCGTAGTCTCAACCCCGGCGCAAAATGTACCGGTAACCACTCCGGTGGCAACCACGGTAAGCCAGACCCCCGCCGCCCCGGCGCCGCCGCCTCAAAAAACTCAAACATCAATCCCGATTGTTACTCCGGCTCCAACGCCGGTCTCAACACCGGCGCCAACTCCAACTCCAACACCTGCACCGGCCCCAACACCCGCCCCCGCTCCAAAACCGGCGGGCCAGTATGCCGACGGTACTTATACCGGCAACTCCGCCGACGCGTATTACGGCACGGTACAGGTACAGGCAACCATACAAAACGGCGCGCTTACTAATGTACAGTTTCTGCAGTATCCCAGCGACAGAAGCACCTCGCGCCGCATCAACAGCCAAGCGATGCCCGTGCTCATCAGCGAGGCATTGCAGGTGCAGAGCGCCAATGTCGACATCGTGTCGGGCGCCACGGATACCAGCCAGGCGTTTCAGCAATCGCTCGGCTCGGCGCTTGCGCTGGCAAAAAACTAATACCTCGTTATGAAATTTATAGACAATCTGTTAAATCGCATCACCATGTACCGCTTGGTGTTGTACTATCTGCTGGTACTTCTCGGCGCGGCGGTGCTTTTCGGCTTTGTCGGTCTTTTGCCGTACAACCCGGCCACGCTTGTGTTTTCGACTCTGCTCATCGTGGGGGTATGTTGGATTACCAACACCATTTTTGCAAACGCGTTTGGCGCGGCAACCAACGTTGAGTCGGTATATATCACCGCGCTCATCCTCGCGCTTATTATTACGCCGGTCGTCTCGACCGATTATGTTGGCGTCGGGTTTCTCATATTTGCATCCGCGTGGGCGATGGCATCAAAATATATTTTTGCTATCGGCAAAAAACATATTTTTAACCCGGCCGCCTTTGGCGCTGCACTCTCCGCTATTGCTATTAATCAATCGGCCACCTGGTGGGTGGGAGGAAATCTGATATTACTGCCCATCGTATTTTTTGGCGGTCTGCTTATTGTCCGCAAGATTCACCGTTTTGATCTGGTGTGGAGTTTTATAGTGGTCGCTTGTGCCACCATCATCCTCACCGCGGGTTCGGGAGATTATCTGACACCCATTACGCAAACCTTGCTCCACTCGCCGTTCTTTTTCCTCGCGTTTGTCATGCTCACCGAGCCGCTCACAATGCCTCCCAATTGGTGGTTGCGCGTCATGTACGGCTCAATCGTGGGCTTTTTGTTTGCACCCAATATCCATGTCGGTTCGTTTTACCTGACGCCGGAGTTGGCGCTCCTGGTCGGAAACATATTTGCATACGCGGTCAGCCCTAAGGGGCGTTTTATGCTCAAACTTATTGAAAAAAATAAACTGGCAACCGGCGTGTTTGAGTTTGTGTTTGCGTCAGACCGGCCGTTTGCGTTCCGCCCCGGGCAATATCTTGAGTGGACGCTCGGGCATCGCTTTGCCGACAATAGGGGCAATCGCCGCTACTTTACGATTGCCTCTTCGCCGACCGAAAATACCGTGCGCATGGGCGTAAAGTTTTACGAACCCGCGAGTACCTTTAAGCGGGCGCTTGGCATGATGAAAATAAACGACACCATATCCGCCTCGCATCTTGCGGGAGACTTTGTATTGCCGAAGGACCCCAAGAAAAAACTGGTGTTTATCGCCGGCGGTATCGGTATCACGCCGTTTCGTAGTATGGCGCAATATCTCATCGACAAAAAAGAGACGCGCTCCGCAGTGCTTTTGTACTCCAACAAAACAGCCGCCGAAGTTGCGTACAAAGAGGTGTTTGATAGCGCGGCGGCAGTGGGGCTCAAGACCATTTATGCACTCAGCAACGAGCCTGCTCCGGTAGCGGGCATGTACAACGGCTCGATTGACGGCGCGCTCATTGCGCGCGAAGTCCCCGACTACCGCGAGCGCACGTTTTATATCTCGGGCCCGCACGGTATGGTTGATGCATTTAAAAAAACATTGCACGATATGGGCGTCCCGCGCTGGCGAGTCAAATCCGATTACTTCCCGGGCTTTGCGTAGATGTCCAGACCACCTATGGAATTTACTTCACCAAAAGAAAAAAGAATTACCGAGTACTTCCGCATTAGCGTGCTTTTAAAAGGCGTTTTTTCGCTTATTGAAATCAGTGCCGGAGTGCTTGCACTATTCTTTCCGGTGTCGGCTGTCACCAACTTTGTTATCGCGCTGGCGCAGGGCGAGCTTGTGGAAGAGCCCGGCGATTTTGTTGCCACGCATCTGCTTTCGTTCGCGCAACAGCTCTCGGTCCCGAGCGGGATTTTTGTCGCTATGTATCTCCTCAGCCGCGGGTTGATACAGCTTGGGCTCGTCGTAGCGCTTTTAAAAAATAAATTGTGGGCCTACCCGAGCTCTTTAGTGGTGCTTGGTTTATTTATCGTGTATCAGGCGTATCAAATAGTGCTTACATCCTCGCTACCCTTACTGGCGCTTACCGTATTCGACCTTGTCGTTATGTGGTTTATCTGGCGAGAGTACGAAGTTGTCCGCCTCCGTTCCGCACAATAAAGCCTGTATGTTTGTAGTATGATAGGCACATATGGCACGTCACCATCATCATGAACTGCACCAAATCGGCGCTGAGTCAAAATTAAACTGGTTGCGGGCTGCGGTCTTGGGCGCCAACGACGGTGTGATTTCTGTGGCGTCAATAGTGGTAGGCGTCGCCGCCGCCGCCAACTCGATTACTTTTATTTTGACTGCGGGCATAGCGGGCCTTGTGGCCGGCGCTCTCTCCATGGCGGTGGGCGAGTATGTGTCGGTGAGTGCCCAGCGCGATACCGAAAAAGCTTTGCTTGAAAAAGAGCGGTACGAACTCGAGCACGAGCCCGAGGCCGAGCTTGAGGAACTTGCAGGGCTGTATCGGGCAAAAGGTTTAACGGAAGTGACCGCGCACCAAGTTGCCAAAGAGCTCACCGCACACGATGTATTTGCCGCGCATGTCGATGCGGAGCTACATATCGACCCCAACAATCTCGTTAATCCGTGGCAAGCCGCGTTTGCATCGGCCGCCTCGTTTTTTTGCGGTGCCATCATACCGCTTGTCGTGATACTCCTGCCGCCGTCCGTGTGGCGGATACCCGTTACGTTTATTGCGGTTCTTTTTGTGCTCGTTATTACGGGCACGTTGAGCGCGCAAGCGGGCGGTGCGCGCAAAACAACCGCGGTATTAAGAGTGGTGCTCGGCGGTATCATCGCGATGGCGGTGACCTTTGGTATAGGCAAACTTTTTGGCGTTGCCGGGATCTAGCAAGAAAAATAAAAAGAATTTTTTTGCGCATCCGATGACGAGGAAAAAAATTCTTTTTATTTTTCTTGCTTTTACGACTGTGCGAGCGCGACACAGCGCACTTCGCTTGCTCCGGCTTTTTTTAACGCGCGTTTTGCCTCGGCAAATGTTGCGCCGGTAGTTACAACATCATCTACAATAATGCATGTGCGGCCTTTAACCTGCTCGGGATATTTTACCAGCATCGAGTCTTTAACATTTTTTAACCGCTCGCTCCGTTCGAGCCCTTGTTGCGTTCGAGTGTTTTTTACACGAGCTAATAGGTTGGGGTTATAGAAAAAACGCTCAGAAAAAAAGTCCTCGGGGAGCGTGCCAGCCCTTAGCCCGGGGCTGTGCACTGCCAGACTATTTTTTCTGAGCGTTTTTTCACCACCCAGTGCTTTGAGCACCGCCTCGCACAGCAACTCGGTTTGATTGTGGCCGCGCTCTTTGCGGCGCGCCTCGTGCATCGGCATCGGTATTAAAAGCAGGGTGCCAATATGCTCCTCGGCCTCGGCAAGCAAAAGCTCGCTTAGATATGCGCCCGCCAGCTCGCGGGCGCGCGGACGCGCGCGGTATTTTAACTCCCATACGAGCGCGCGCACTGCGCGCTCGTGGTAGGGGAGCGTGCCGTCGTAGCGCGCGAGTGCTTGCAATTTTTCAAGCGTGAGCTCATTGAGCAAGCTTTCGGTCTCGCGCGGCGGCGCAAAAAGCCCCACGATAAAGTAAAAAACAGTGTAAATCGTTTTTTGCATGTATATAAGTGGTATACTTTACGAGATAGCCCTATGGATTTCAAAATCCCATCCTTTTCGTCCTTGTTTAAAAAAGAAGCCGCGAGCGTCATTGGCGTCGACATTGGCTCCTCTTCCATTAAAGTGGTGCAACTGCGCCGCGCGCACGGCCGCGTGGTCCTCGAAACGTACGGCGCCATCGCGCTTGGCCCCTATGCAGGTGTTGAGATAGGCCGCGCCACCTCGCTCCCGGCCGAGAAGATAAGCGAGGCGCTCAAAGACGTCATCCGCGAAGCCAACGTCACTACGGCCGACGCCGCCATATCCATACCATATTCTTCGAGCTTAGTCTCTATCATCAAATTGCCTGCTTCGGTGGAGAAACAGTTGGCCCAAGTGGTGCCGATTGAGGCGCGCAAATATATCCCCGTGCCAATCAACGAGGTATTGCTCGACTGGTTTGTCGTTTCCGGTGGCAAAGGGAGCCAGCCGTCAAAAGACGGCAAAATGGAAGTGCTCCTGGTTGCGATACACAACGACACGATTGCCAAGTTTCGCTCGATCGCAACCGAGGCCAATCTCGCGGCGGCGTTTTTTGAGATAGAGGTGTTTAGTGCGGTGCGCGCCAGCCTTGACCATGGCATTGCGCCGGTTGCCGTGGTCGACATGGGCGCCGCAACGACCAAGTTTTATGTGGTGGAGCGCGGGTTGATACACGAAAGTCACATCATCAACCACGGTGCGCAAGACTTAACGCTCGCCGCCTCGCGCGCGCTTGGTATCACGGTGGTGCAAGCCGAGGAGCACAAGCGCAAGTTTGGACTCAGCGACACACTCAAGGAGTCGTTGGAGCTCTCACTTAATCCGCTGCTCTCCGAGCTCTCGCGCACGGCAATTGCGTATGAGCAGCAAGTGAATCAAACCTTGAGCACTATGGTGTTTACCGGCGGCGGTGCGACACTGAAAGGCTTAAAAGAGTTTGCGCAACAAAAAATCCAAACCGAGTTGCGCCTCTCCGACCCGTTTGGCAAAACGCAGACGCCCGCGTTTCTCGAGAAAATTCTTAAAGATGCCGGCCCCGAGTTTAGCGTAGCAGTGGGCTTGGCGTTGCGCCGTTTGCAGGAGCTCGGATAAGCATGAAAGCGTATTTTGAGCACCCGGGCAAAGCTGTAGAAGACTCGCGTTTTAGCCACATGATGGCGATTACGCTCGACCCAGCCTCTAATAATAAAAAAGGGGTAGTTCGCTGTATCACTAGCCGCGAAGGAGACGTAGAAGTAAAAGGTTACACTGACCGCAGTAAATTGTTTACTGTTTCCGGAGATTCGCTAGAACGTTTTACTGTTGGCAAAGAGTTGCAGATAAAGAACGCACAAGAAATAATCGACCGACTCAATATTGAAGGTTTTGATTTTTTAGGGCTTGAAGACCCGGATATTTGGCGAGACGAGACAAACGGTTTGTTGCATTTATATTTTACGATGCCTTTTATAGACAGGAGCAAGGAAGAAGGACACTCGCTCGTGCATCTCGGTCATGCAGTCGGCGAAGATCTTAGCTCTCTTGCGATGACGATGCCGGTACTTGAAGCTTCTAAAGAAAAATATGAAGACGCCCGGGCAAAAGAAGTCTCAATCGCACCTCTAAACTCAAAAGGATTTAGATACAACTTATTTGAAGGCCACAACAAATTGCATGAAGAAGATATTGATACATATTCAACGGTGCGAGTTGCAAAAGTAACAAACATGGATGCAGATTGGGAGTTTGGTCCAACAGTTTTTCATCCCGCAGAGCACAAGTTCTCATGGATTGCCGGACACGCATCGCCTGGGCCGCTTTTTTCAAAAGATTTCATTAATGTCGGCAAAGGGAAAGTGCTCGGTATCATAAATGGGCGTGAAGCAAATAAGCATATGGACGGCAAAACACTTTACGGTACGTTTTCGGTCGGGCTGTTTATATACGATTACGAAAACGGAAAAATAGATTGGGTTTCGCCGGAACCGTTTATTCAAGACTCGGAAGCAAAAACCATTACATTCGCGAGCCAGTTTGTTGAGAAAGGGAAGGGCGAGGGCGTGTTGTATGCGCATGTCGACGATTCGTTTGTTCGTGCCTACACATTAAAAGCAGAAGACATCAAACCGCTGTTGCCATAGTGTGTTTCTGCCTATAGACACGGCGTGTCTACAAACTTGCATGATGTACATATAGATGTACAATAGAGGTATGACTACTGCCGCTTTCCAAAAAGTGCAAAAAAGCGTTGATGTCAGCGACTTTAGGGCTGCCATGGCTTCACATTTGGCTAAAGCAAAAAACAAGCCGCTGGTTGTCTCGGCCCGTCGGGGGGGGGACTCCTTTGTAGTGCTCTCGGTAGATACATACAACAAGCTCGTGGAAACTTGGGAAAATGAACAAGACTCCAAGGAGCTTGCCCGCCTTGTCAAATTGCAAAAGGGCAAAAAATGGGTAGAGTTGAAGCGCTAAACGCGCTTTATGTATCGAATATTTCTCAACCCAAGATCCCAAAAAGAACTCAACAGTCTGCCCAAAGACGTCGCTCACACAATTAAGGCTGTTCTTTTGGGTGCTTTAAAGAGGAACCCTTTTTCTTGTCCTCATGTTAAAAAACTCCAGCCTCCTCTCGAAGGGTATCGTCTGCGAGTGGGAGACTACCGCATACTGTTTCAAGTAGAAGGACCGTCTGTTTTGATATACTCAATCAAGCATCGCAAAGACGCATATAGATAGTGTTGATAGCTTAACACTTGCGCCTTTTTGTACGATATACTTAAACGTACATGGATCCTCAGGTTCAGTCATCTTTCATACCTAAAAAGTCGCTCGATATTTCCGCTTCGCGGAGAGAAGGCTCTTTCGGACTCCTATTTCTCATCGCTTTGCTTGTGTTTATCGCATCAATAATTGCCGCAGGCGGTTCGTTTGCCTACACCCAATATTTAAACAGTGCCATCGCATCTAAAGCTCAGTCACTCGCGCTTGCCGAGGGGGCATTTGATCCGGGCACGATACAGGACCTCGTGCGTCTCGACAGCCGGCTCAACCAATCAAAGACGCTTCTTGCAAGCCATGCGGCTGTGTCGGGTGTGTTTGCCCTCCTCTCGCAGCAGACGCTTGCCAATGTATCGTTTAGCAATTTTGAGTATGACCTCAACCCCGATGGCACTGCAAAAATAAGCATGACCGGCACCGCAGACAGCTTTTCGACCGTCGCATTGCAGTCCGACCAGTTTGGCGGCACTAAATCGCTTAAAGATGTGGTCTTCTCCGGCATCACCGTTAACACCGACGGTAGCGTAGGATTTACAGTAAGCGCCACGGTCGACTCGTCGGTGCTCGCGTACATGAGCTCGCTTAGCACAGGCAACACAGTGAGCACAAACACACCCGTGTCGCCTATAGCTGGTACCTCATCCGCATCTACCGGTAGCACTACACCCGGACAATAATATGAGACTCTTCATGCCCATAGTACTCATCATTGCCGCCGTCGGCCTCTTTGTCGTATATACCAATCCGACCTACCAAGCTACCCATACGCTCCAAGCGCAGGCGAGCGCATACGACGACGCACTCACCAAGTCGCAACAGTTTCGCGCGATACGCGACCAACTCCTAAGCAAGCGCAACACCTTTTCGGCGGACGATGTGCAAAAATTGCAGGAGGTACTTCCCGACAACGTCGACAACATCCGCTTTATTATTGACGTCAACAATATCGCGTCGCGGCACAACATATCGCTCAGCAACGTACAGCTCGGCACCATTGGCGGCAGTGCGCAAGCGCAGTCAAGCGTAGCCTCTGCGGGAGGGGGGCCGGTCGGCTCGGTTGATATTGGTTTTACGATAAACGCATCGTACAGCGACATGCTTTCTTTCCTTCAAGACTTGGAGCACAGTGTGCGTCTCATTGATGTCGAGAAGCTCAGTTTTACCGCTCCCTCAAGTGGCGCTACCACCGACTACACCTTTGTCGTCCGCACGTATTGGCTCCATTAACATGCTACCCATATGAACTTTTTGAAACAAAATAAAGTGGCCATAGGAGGGATTGTCGTCCTTGTGGTGCTGGGTTATATCTACTTTGCCTATTTTTCGGGCTCCTCCACGCCGGCTTTGACCTCAACCGACACCGCTAACACCGCACTTTCTCAAAATTTGCTCGTGACGCTCCAAAATTTGCAGACAATCAAACTCGACAACAGTATCTTTTCGGACCCGGCGTTTATATCGCTTACCGACTTTGGTGTGACCATCCCGCCGCAGGCGGTGGGGAATCCCGACCCGTTTTTGCCGCAGAGCGGCGGTTCATCGACCGGCACGAAAGGAAGCTCCAACATACTCCCCGCTATCAAGTTACCAACGGGCGGGAATTAACGTGATATGAATCTGCTTCAATTGCTCAGCGACAGCGGCGTTGTCGATGCGAAGGCTGTGCCGGAGATAGAGGGTGAGCTTGCAAAACCGGGCACTGATTTGGAAACCGTGCTCCAAAAAAACGGCGTCACGCTTCCGCAGATACTCAAAGCAAAAGGCGACTACTACAGCATCCCCACGCGCGAGCTGGGAGGCAAACCGGTTTCGTTTGACACCCTGCGCTTTGTGCCCGAGGAGAGCGCGCGGCATTATCGCTTTGCGCCGCTTGGCGTTGTCGACGGTGCACTCGAGGTGGGTATTACCGACCCCGACAACATGGAGGCGCGCGACGCGCTCACCTTTATATCGGCAAAGGTGGGCATGCCATACAAAATATTTTTGATAACCGAGACCGATTTTGCAAAACTGCTTTTGCAATATAAAGGCCTCTCCGGCGAAGTGGGCAAGGCGCTCGGTGAGTATGAGACTGGCGAGGTGGTAGAGAAAAAAACAGAAGGGAAGACAGGCGCGCGCCTCGTTGGCCTGGAAGAAAACGAGGTCACCGAGACCGAGACCTCGGCAATTACCGAAGACGCGCCGGTCACTAAAATCGTGGCCACCATTTTGCGTCATGCCTCCGAGCAGCGCGCCTCCGATATCCACATTGAGCCTTTGGTCGACCAAACGCGCGTACGCTTCCGCATCGACGGCGTCTTGATTACCAACATTACGTTGCCCTCCAAAGTACACGGCGCCGTGGTGGCACGCATCAAAGTGCTCTCCAACATGCGCCTCGACGAAAAGCGCAAGCCGCAAGACGGGCGCTTTAGCGCGCGCGTCGGCGGCAACAAAGTCGACTTTCGCGTCTCGACCTTCCCGACCTACTACGGCGAGAAGGTAGTGATGCGTATTTTAGGCAGCGCCACAATTGAGCTCAAGCTCGAATCCTTTGGTCTCTCGGCGCGCAATCTTGAGATGATACGCACCGCGATAAAAAAACCGTACGGTATGATACTTATCTCCGGCCCT
Source organism: uncultured Candidatus Saccharibacteria bacterium (assembly GCA_964459335.1). Classification (GTDB taxonomy): domain Bacteria; phylum Patescibacteriota; class Minisyncoccia; order Phycocordibacterales; family SBAW01; genus GWA1-54-10. The sequence continues at coordinate 47,569 of CAYWJX010000002.1, forward strand.
ACAGGCTCCGGTAAATCAACTACGCTCTACTCGATACTCAACGAGGTCGATAGGGAAAAACAAAACGTACTTTCGCTCGAGGACCCGGTCGAGTACACCATCCCGGGTGTCTCGCAAAGCCAAGTGCGTCCCGAAATCGGCTACACCTTTGCCAACGGCTTGCGCACCACGCTCCGCCAAGACCCCAACGTCATCATGGTGGGTGAGATCCGCGACGCCGAAACCGCCAATCTGGCGGTGCAAGCGGCGCTCACCGGCCACCTCGTGCTCTCCACCATCCACACCAACAACGCAATAGGCATCGTGCCGCGCCTCCTCGACATGGGCGTCGAGCCGTACCTTATCCCGCCTGTGTTGATACTTGGCATGGCTCAACGCTTGGTGCGCACGCTGTGCCCGGGCGGTGGCAAAAAAATGAAGGTAGATGAGAGCATGGCGCTCATGTTTAAAGACCAATTTGCCGACTTGCCGCCCGAGTACAAAGGAGAAGTGCCGCCGCTCGATGAAGTGTATCTTAGGGATCCTTCGCCCGATTGCCCGGCTGGAACGCGCGGCCGCATCGCCGTGTTTGAGATGTTCGATATGAATCTTGAGCTCGAACACGCGATACTCGCCGGCAAACCGGAGGACGATATGTTTGCAATCGTGCGCAAACACGGCATGCTCGCCATGAAAGAGGATGCTATTATTAAAGCGGCAAAGGGCGTTATACCGTTTGAGGAGGTCAACACGCTCGGCGGCCAGTTTGAGTTGCCCGAGGAGGAAGCCGATTACAGCGCATCAAAAGCGCCGGAGGTACTCGGTGAGGATGTCAAAGAGGAGGACACCAAAGAGGAGGTCATCGCCAAAACCAGCGCTCAGGAGATACAAGCTTAAACACTCATGCCAAACTACAAACAAAAACTGCAACAACTTATCGAGGCGCTCATCACGCAGGGCGGCTCCGACTTGCACCTTTCCTCCGGTATACAACCGATGATGCGCGTGTCGGGCGTCCTCACTCCCATGTTAAGCGAGGCCGTACTCACAAGCGCCGATATGCTCGGGCTCATTACCGAACTCTTGCCTCCGGAGCGCAAAGACCTTTTCCTTAAAACGCAGGAGGCCGACTTTTCGTTTGCCTATGGCGATAAAGTACGCTTCCGCGGCAATGCCTACTTTGAGCGCGGCTCGATAGGCGTGGCGCTCCGCCTCATACCGCGCACCATCCGCAACGTAGCCGAGCTCCATTTGCCTGCCGTACTCGAGACATTTGCCGAGCGCCAACAGGGATTTTTTTTGGTGGTGGGGCCGGTGGGGCAGGGTAAGACCACCACACTCGCCGCGCTGATAGAAAAAATAAATCAGGAACGTAGCGAGCACATCATTACTATCGAAGACCCAATCGAGTATCTGTTTGAAAATAAAAAGTCGCTGGTGGAGCAGCGCGAGGTGCGCGTTGATACCGCCGACTTCCCGCAGGCACTGCAGTCGGTGTTCCGCCAGGACGTCGACGTGCTTATGATAGGCGAGATGCGCACGCCGGAGACCATCTCGACCGCCGTGACCGCTTCCGAAACAGGACACCTCGTGTTCTCAACTCTCCATACCAACAACGCCGCACAAACAGTCGACCGCATCATCGACTCCTTCCCGGCGACGCAGCAGGAGCAGATACGCGTCCAGCTTGCGGGCTCGCTTGCGGGCATCTTTAGCCAGCGCCTCGTGCCGCGCATTGCAGGCGGCCTTATCCCGGCGTATGAGCTCTTGCTCAACAACAGCGCGATTGCAAACCTCATTCGCGAAAAGCGCACGCACGAGATACAAACCGTCATCGAAACCGGTAGCGCCGATGGCATGATAGACATGAACCGTTGTCTTGCCGACCTTGTGCGCCAGGGCGAGATAACCATCGAGAGCGCCTATGCGAGAAGCTGGAACCCCAAGAGCCTTGAGCGCTTGATGTAACAATATTTATTACTTATGGAATTTACGTACGAAGGACTCGACAGTCAGGGCAAGCCGCAAGGCGGCATTGTAAACGCCGCGTCGCAGGATGTGGCCATACAAAGCCTCCAGCGCAACGGCGTTACCATTACGGCAATTAAGGCAACGGGGCAAAAGGGAGGCCTCGGCTCTCTGCATATTCCGTTCTTGAGCGGCGTACGGAGCCGCGACCTCGTGATCCTCTCGCGCCAAATCGCGACGCTCTTTGAGGCACAAGTATCGGCCTTGCGCGTGTTCCGCTTGCTTGCCGAGCAGGCCGAAAAGCCGGCTTTGCGCCAAGCCTTAACCGAAATAAGCGACGACCTCCAGGGAGGCACCAGCATATCCAAAGCGCTCGACAAGCATCCCAAAATATTTTCCGACTTTTACGTCAACATGGTGCGCGCCGGTGAGGAGTCGGGCAAGCTCGACCAGACATTTCTCTTTTTGGCCGACTATATCGACCGCAATTATGCGCTTACCTCAAAGGCGAGGAACGCGCTTGTATATCCGGGCTTTATTTTCTGCACGTTTATCGGCGTGATGGTGCTCATGCTCACGGTCATTATCCCCAATATAGGTTCCATTTTGACCGACTCCGGCGGGACGCTCCCGCTTGAAACACAAATCGTACTCGGACTCTCGGCATTTTTGGTTGATTACGGCATATTTTTGCTTATTGCGCTCATTATCGGGGGGTACTTTGTCATGCGATACTTTAAAACCCCCAAAGGTAAGCTCGCCTTGGGCCAGCTCAAACTCTCGGTCCCATACATCGGCGATTTGTATAAAAAGCTCTATTTAACGCGTATTTCCGATAACATGCATATCATGCTCTCCTCCGGTATATCGGCGGTGCGCTCGCTCGAGATAACCGCCGCGGTGGTGGACAACGAGATTTACGAGCGTATCCTCACCGAGGCTGTTGAGGGGGTCAAGGCCGGCAGTTCGATGTCTCAAACCTTTGCCAAATATCCCAAGGAAATCCCCACTATTTTGGTGCAAATGCTCCAAATTGGCGAGGAAACGGGCGAAATGGGCAGTGTGTTGGAGCGCCTCTCCAAGTTTTATGAGCGGGAGGTTAACGCGGCCGTTGACACGCTTGTTGCTCTTATCGAGCCGGCGCTTATCATCGCTCTGGCTGTTGGCGTGGGCTTTTTGCTCGCTTCCGTGCTCCTGCCTATCTACAACACCACCGCCAATATGTAATAAATCTTCCCCGACGCTTCGGTCGGGGCCCGACCAAGGCGTCGGGCTTATCCACATGCCCCCCTCTTGCATAGTGCAAAAGGCCAGTATACTTGAGGGGCAGGAGACTAAAAGTCGTTTTATTTATTAATTATTTAGTAACCTACAGATTAGATATGAATAAAGGTCTGAAGAAGGGTTTTACCCTCATCGAGCTCTTGGTGGTTATCGCCATCATCGGTATCCTCGCTTCCATTGTGCTGGTCTCTCTTAACAGCGCCCGCTCCAAAGGCCGCGATGCACAGCGCGTCGCCAACCTCCAGGAGATGGCAAAGGCTATTTCGCTCAACGACACGGGTTCTCCTGTCGCTATTGCAACCTGTGTTGCTCAAGATGCCGATGCCTCGACCTGTACTGGTCTGACAGGTGCAAACTTTGCGTCATACAAGGATCCTTCGACTTCAGGTTCGCACTGTGTGGGTATAGCTCCCGGCCCCGAGTCAACTGCCACTTGTCAGTACTCTATTGCAACTGATGCCGGCGCAGCCGCCGCAACAACTGAGAACTACGAGATTTGCACTTACCTCGAGAACGGCAACAGTTCTTACGCCAATCCTAATGCCGATGCAAACACCGGCATGGTAAGCGTTACCGACGCTACCTCTGGCGGTATTATCCGCGGCTGCAAATAGTCTCTATCTCCAGTCTTGAGTTTAAGAAATCCCCAACCTTGCGGCTGGGGATTTTCTTTGGGGGTATACTACCTTTAGTGACTCACTATACGATACAAATCTCCGATAGAGGGGGCCGGGGTCACAATACATCGGGATAAGAATTCCGGCGGACGCTCTCTTGTTTGATACTGGAACTATGTGTATGTACTATGAACATAAAAATTTTTAAATCGCGAGGTTTTACTCTCGTTGAACTCCTCATTGTGATAGCTATCATCGGTATTTTGGCATCTATTATTCTTGCCTCTCTTGGTGGTGCCCGCTCCAAAGGCCGCGATGCCACGCGTGTATCCGCATTGGAGCAAATGGTGCGGGCAATAACGCTTGACCCAAACTACGACACCCCAACCGCTTTTGGAGGCTGCACTACGGCGGGCGCCCAGCAAGCTACCACATGCACCACGCCTAACTTTGCCGCTTTTAAGGATCCGGCAGGCTCCTCCGGCAACTGCGCGGCAGGCACATCGGGCACCTATGCGGCGTGCGGATATACCATCACTGCGGGCAGTAGTTTTTCCAGCCAGCCCAAGTATAACGACTGGCAGATAAAAACCAGCCTCGAGGTGGGCGCCGGCTCTTTGGGCGCTGGCTATGTGTGTGTCAGTTATGCCAGCTCGACGCCAAACGTCGGGTGCAAATAGTAGGATATTATTACGATATGTATATCAATTTTTCTAAGGCGCGGGGCTTCACTCTCATCGAGCTCCTGACCGTTATTGCTATCATCGGCATACTTGCCTCTATTGTTATGACGTCGCTCTCCGCCGCCCAATCAAAAGGCCGCGATGCAAAGCGCGTCGCCGACATCCGCACCATCCAGCTTGCGCTTGAGGAGTATTACAACGATAACGGCAATTATCCCACTGCACTTTCGGCTCTTACACCCAACTACCTCCCGGCGATACCTACCGATCCAAAAAACAACGGTACTTCCTATTTCTATAGCGCTTACAATGCGCTTAACAATGCCAATTGTGTCGGTGCCAACAAGCCGATCAAATACCACTTGGCTGCGGCGATGGAGAGTACCAATGCAACCAACTCGGCGCTCAATCAAGATGCCGATTGGCCTGGCACAGGCGGCGGGGCAGTGTGTACTGGCACTACAGCCGACTTTAACGGCAATGCGCCTCTTTGCAGCGGCACAACAGCCCAAGCACTCGGTGTGGACAACTGCTACGACGAAACAAATTAACTACGCGTGAGCATTTTTATTATATTGCTGGTGGGGGCCGCGCTCCTCGGCGTTATTGTGGGGAGTTTTTTAAACGCGCTCTCGTTTCGTTTTAACACGGGCCGCGGCATTATATGGGACGGCCCTTCGACAAGGCCCAGGGCAAGCCGCTCGCGCTGTATGCAATGCGGGCACCCCCTAGGGAGTCTCGATTTGGTGCCCGTTTTTTCGTATCTTTTGCTCCGAGGGAAGTGCCGCTACTGCGGCTCGCGCATCTCGGTGCAGTATCCGTTGGTCGAGCTTATGGCAGGCGCGCTTGCCGCGGGCGTTTTTATACTCAATCCGACACCACTCGCATTTTTATTTTGGTTTGTGGTGTGGATGACGCTCTTGTTTGTCGTCATCTACGATATCAAACACATGATTATCCCGTGGAGCTGTTCGCTTGTGCTGATTACGCTTGCGGTTATTGGCCTTTTGTTCGAGCCTCTTGGTCCAACATTAAGCCTGTGGGCATGGGTAGCCGGGCCACTGCTCGCACTTCCGCTTTTTTTGCTCTCGCTCGTGTCGTGGGGCAGGTGGATGGGATGGGCCGACAGCATACTCGAGCTCTCAATAGGAGCGTTGCTCGGCGCCGGCGCCGGTGCAACCGCGCTTATGCTCGCTTTTTGGAGCGGCGCACTCGTGGGGCTAGTGCTCCTCCTGCTCTCACATGTTTTTTCTCGACTACATTTTTTTCGTTATACAATAAAGAGCGAGATGCCGTTTGCTCCGTTTTTGGTGCTTGGAGCCGCTCTCGCATATTTTTTCCATGTCGATTTTTTCTCATCGCTCACGCTCTTTTGGTAACAGAGGTTTTACCTTGCTTGAGCTTATGGTAACGATGGCCATCATGGTCATTGTTACCAGTATTATGCTGTTTAACCAGGCCAAGTTCGACAGCTCCACCATTTTGCGCTCACTCGCATACAGCGTTGCGCTTTCGGTCCGCCAGGCGCAGGTATATGGCACCTCGGTTCTCGGTACCTCGACGCCCCAGGTGGCATGCAACGGTTTTTATTCGGCAGGGGAGTGTTATGTCTCCGCATACGGCGTGTACTTTAACGCCGCGAGCCCCGGGCAATATATCCTTTTTGCCGACCTCAACAATAACGGCCGTTACGATACGGGAGAGGATATAAAAGTATTTTCGCTCAACACCAACTATACGATCAGCCAGTTTTGTGCAAATGGTGTAAACAACGGCAGCAATGTGTCGCGTTGCTCACCGGCGCTCATAAACTCCCTCTCGATAGTGTTTAAGCGTCCAAATCCCGATGCGCAATTTTATGCCGACTTTAACGGCACCCCGATAGCCGGCGACGTATACACGAGCGCCACCATACAACTGCAAGATCCGAGCGATACCACCGGCCCGGTGCGGGGTGTGACGGTCACCAATACGGGGCTTATATCGGCACAATAACTATGAAACGAGGATTTACACTTATAGAAATGCTCGTCTCGGTTGCGCTGTTTTCTGTCGTGATGGTGATGGCGCTTGGCGCGTTGCTCTCGCTCTCCACCGCCGATAGGAAGGCACAGGGGCTCAAGTCGGCAATAGACAACCTCAACTTTGCACTCGACTCCATGTCGCGCACGATACGCACCGGCTCCGGCTACAGTTGTAGTTCGGTTCCCGCAACAAATTGCTTGACGACTGGCAGTAACACATTTTATTTTACTGCCAACAACGGCGTAGTAACCGCCTATCGGCTTGAGAGTACTAATGTTGACTCCAACGCTGCCTCTGTGTGCGGGCAACAAACTATTGCTACTCCCGGTTGTCTCGCTATTTCGGTCGACGGCGGCGTTACCTGGGCGTCTATCACGAGCCCCAATGTTATTATCAATGATTTAAGTAACAATACTCCTCCCGGATATCTTTTTTATGCATGGGGTACCAAACTAGGAAGTGCAGACAATATACAACCTGTTGTGGTAATTACGGTGAGCGGCTACGTGCAAGTGAGCACGACGCAACAATCAACTTTTCATCTGCAAACCACCGTGACGCAACGCATTTATGATCAATAAATTTTTTGCAAAAATAAAGAATAGAGGTTTTACCTTGGTGGAGACGCTGATAGCCATCAGTGTGCTCGCGCTTGCCATTGTCGGTCCACTCACGATTGCACAAGAGGGTTTGCAGGCCGCGCTTATCTCCAAAGACCAGATTACCGCGTTTTATCTGGCGCAAGATGCTATCGAGTACATCCGCTATGCGCGCGACACCAATTGTTTGCAGGCCGGCTCCGGCTCCAGTGGGTGCCCGGCAGGGCAGTGGCTTGCCGGCAATGGGAATCCTCAAACAACTATAGATCTTACTAAATGTCTAAGCCCTAACACTTGCACGGTTGACGTGATAGCACTCACGCCACCGGCTCTGTGCGCGGGCGGCGTGTGTTCGGCTATCAACTACGATTCGAGTAGAAATTATTTTACCTATGCGAGCGGCTCGGCCAGCATCTTTACGCGAACGATTAGCATCACCTCTCCCGTATGCGGCTCTTCGGGCTCTCCTTGCAACCCCAACGAAGCGGCAATTACGGTGACGGTTGCGTGGAGCGATCCTGTGTCCCACTCGATAACGGTCAGGGAAAATCTAACCGATTGGCAATAATATGACTAAAGGATTTACCTTATTTTTTGCACTGCTGATATCGAGCCTTGCGCTCGCCATCGGGCTCGCTATTTATGACATCACGGTACGCGAGCTCCAACTCTCGGAGGCGGCAACGCAATCGCAATATGCCATCTACGCCGCCGACACCGGCGCCGAGTGCGCGTTGTATTGGGAAAACAAATATACTACCGGCAACGGCGGCACCAACAGCGCGTTTGCCACCTCATCCGCCGACACGCAGTTTGCGACAAGCGGTGTCATATGCAATGGGCAAGATGTTGCCGCATCTGCCGTTACGGCAGGCAACTGGCCGCAAGCCGTTGATGCCAACGATGCTACCACCACCTTTAGCATTGCCGGTACCACCACAGCCTTGCCTTGCTCCATTGTGTATGTATATAAGAGCGGCAATCCTTCGGTAACCACGGTGGTGTCGCATGGCTACAATACCTGCACCGCAGGGCCGCTCCAGCTCGAGCGCGTATTCCAGGTTACCTACTAGGCTAATTCGTTTATACTGCTTGTATGGTCCCCAAAGCCGTACGCGAGCGTTATGCCAAACTCATCAAGGAGGTTAATCGCCATCGGCATCTTTACTATACGCTTGAGGCGCCGCAGATTCCCGACAGCGCTTACGACCTGCTTGAGCAGGAGCTGATTGATATCGAAGCAAAGTATCCGGAGGTGGCTAGCGCCGACTCGCCAACGAGGCGCGTGGGTGGCGCGCCGGAGCAAGCGTTTAAAAAAGTGCGGCACGCGGTGCCGCAGTGGTCCTTCAACGACGCGTTTAGCGAGAAAGATATAAGCGACTTTGATGCGCGGGTGCACAAAGAGCTCAGCAAAGTTCTTGGCAGGGGAGTAGGGCTCCCGTTCATCTCTCCCCTGCAAAGAAGCTTTGCTGAGCTCTCATATGTTTGTGAGTTAAAAATAGATGGTCTTAAGGTGGTGCTTACCTATGAGAAGGGGACATTAAAAACCGCGGCAACGCGCGGCGACGGCGTGGTGGGCGAGGACGTCACGCACAATGTGCGCACCATTAAAAGTGTGCCGCTCAAACTCGCGCGGCCGATAGATATTATTGTCGAGGGCGAGGTATGGATGAGCGAGGAGGAGTTGAAAAAAATAAATGCCCTGAGGCGGGCAGAGGGCGAATCAGAATTCGCAAACCCGCGCAACGCGGCGGCCGGCTCTATCCGTCAACTCGATCCAAAAGTGGCGGCCGCACGGGGCTTAAGTACCTTTATATATGATGTCGCGCAAACGAGCGAAGAGCTACCTCCCACACAAGAAGGCGAGCTCCACTATTTGCGCGAGCTCGGGTTTAACGTCAATCCGCACGCTAAGCATGTGCACTCGGTCGATGAAATAATTGCCTTTTGGAAAGAGTGGCAATCAAAAAACAAAAGCCTCGGCTATTGGATCGACGGCGTTGTCATAAAGGTCAACGAGCGCGTATTGCAAGATGCGCTTGGCTACACCGGCAAAGCGCCGCGGTTTGCGATTGCGTTTAAGTTCCCGGCCGAGCAGGTCACCACCGTGGTTGAGGATATTATGCTCCAGGTGGGTCGCACGGGCGTGCTCACACCGGTTGCGCATTTGCGCCCTGTGTTGGTGGCGGGCTCAACGGTCTCGCGCGCCACTTTGCACAACGAAGACGAGATACGGCGGCTCGATGTGCGCGTAGGCGACACGGTGATACTCCAAAAGGCGGGCGACGTTATCCCCGACATTGTGCGCGTGCTCGAGGAGCTCCGCCCAAAAAACAGCAAAGCCTACGCGTGGCCAAGCCGCGTTGCCGAGTGCGGTGGAAGCGGTGCAATCGAGCGCGTGCCGGGGGCTGCCGCATGGCGGTGCGTCTACAAAAACTCTTTTGCGCAGGAGCGTCGCAAACTCCGGCACTTTGCAAGCAAAGGCGCACTCAATATCGAAGGGTTAGGGCCGAGCACTGTCGATGCGCTCCTCGAAAAAGGTTTGGTCCAGCATTTTGATGACTTTTTTACGCTCACCGAGGGCGACTTGCTCACGCTCGAGGGTTTTGCCGAAGTCAGCGCCAAAAAATTAATCGACTCGATACAAAAAAATGCCAAGGAGGTAACGCTTGCGCGCCTTGTTACCGGCCTCTCGATAGGACAGGTGGGGGAGGAGACAGCCATATTGCTCGCACAAAATTTTAAGACAATTGATGCAGTTGCCAAAGCGAGTGTCGAAGATTTTGAAAACATAAAAGGCATTGGCGATGTGGTGGGCCGCTCGATATACGACTGGTTTGCGCTAAAAGAAAATCAAAAGTTGATAGAGCGGCTTAAAAAACATCTCACGATTAAAAATCCCGACTTTTCCGTGAGGCTAAACCTCACGGAGCTGCCTTTGGCCGGTAAAACATTTGTACTCACCGGCACTATGGCAAGCATGAGCCGCGACGAAGCCAAAGCAAAAATCCGCGCACTGGGCGGCGAGGTCTCCTCGAGCGTCTCCAAAAACACGAGCTATGTAGTGGCAGGCCAAGACCCCGGCTCAAAATTTGCTAAAGCCGAAGCCTTAGGTGTAAAAATCCTCACCGAGCAACAATTTTTAAACTTACTCTAGCGTACTCTAAACAAAAACAGACATACACCAAAGATGTCCTATAGGACGAAAATGGTGTATATAGATTATGATATTACGTAATATAAAAATATCGGCAGAGTTTCTAAAATTGACGAAATCATAAAAAGTTGGTACCGTATCTGCGGCTGATGGGACCGGTCTTGCCGGCCGCCAGGACAGCTCATTGCTATGGAGAAACTCTGATGGCTAACATCGGAACCTTGCCGGGCGAACGCCTGGCTGGTCTCTCTGCCGACTTGTTCCACAAGCTGCAGAGAGGGAATATAACCTTGGATGAACTGGCACTGTTCACGCAGCACAAGAACCCATTCACTTTCGAACGCAACGAGCATGGTCACATCGTTTTGAACGTGACCGGCCTCTATCTCGATGGCGCTCAGGAAATCGAGAGGCTCGACGCTGCTAGCTATCGCATCAGTGGCGACGCCAAGTCCTGTCTCCTCTCTGTGATGGAGGACGGCTATGACGCAATGCACAGGTTAATGAACAGGCAGTATAAAGTCGTGCTCATGCCGATTAAGGATATTGAGAACGAAAACGACCATACAACCGATAACTTGTACAAACGGGGCACCGAAAAGTACGGCTACATCAAACCTGTTGGTGGCGTCATGCCTCGTGTACGCGAACAGATCTCCGACGGACAGATGGAAGACATTGGAATTTACTACATTGTTGCTTTCCACGAACCCATAAAGAATTCCAACGGCGATCCATATGTTCTCTGTATAGACCGCAATGATGGAGGGCGATGGCTCGACGCAAGCGTGAACCAATCTGGTGGCGGCCATTGGGATGATGGGGGGTGTGTCGCGTTCCTCGCCCCCGAAGGCTAATCCTGTCCCGCATTTGCGATTTATCGCGAGTGCGGGATTTTTATTTTTGCGGTAGTATGGGCTCATGATTTCCAAAGAGGAGGTATTGCAATTGGCAACGCTAGCTCGGCTTGAGGTAACACCCGCCGAGGTGGAGAGTTTGCAAAAGGACATCTCAAACATTTTGGGTTATGTCGGCCAAGTGGCGGCGGTATCGGTTGGCAACGCCGAGCCTGAGGTGCCTCTCGTGCACAATGTGCTCCGGCCGGATGTGCCGCGCCTGCCTGCGCAGGCAGGCGCCGCTGGCGACACGATGGCAGGCAAGGAGGCACAGGTTGTGGCGGCGTTCCCAAAGCGCGAAGGCACGTTTAACGTCGTACGCAAGATAATCCAAAAAGATGAGTAAATTCAACGAGCTTTCAATAACAGAGGCATCCCAAAAACTGCAAGCGGGAGAAGTTACCGCGGTAAGCCTGGCGCAAGCATGTTTGGACGAAATAAAAAAAAGAGACAAAACACTGCACGCGTTTTTGGAAGTGTATGACGATGTGTTAGAGCAAGCCAAGACGGCGGATGAAAGACGAGCCCGTTCGACAAGCTCAGGGCAAGAAGTAAGCCCACTTCTTGGCATTCCGCTTGCAATAAAAGACAATATTTTGATCGAAGGGCGCACGGTGTCGGCCGCTTCAAAAATTTTGGAAGGCTACGTTGCCACCTTTGACGCCACTATTATTACCAAATTAAAAGAGGCGGGGGTGGTGTTTATTGGCCGCACCAACATGGACGAGTTTGCGCACGGCGGCTCGACCGAAAACTCCGCATTTGGCCCGACTAAAAATCCGCATGATGAGCGCCGCGTGCCCGGCGGCTCATCCGGCGGCTCTGCAACAGCTGTGGCTGCACACATGGCGCTGGGTGCACTTGGTACCGACACCGGTGGCTCCATCCGCGAGCCTGCAAGTTTTTGCGGGCTCGTGGGGCTCAAGCCAACCTACGGCGCTGTCTCGCGCTCGGGGCTCATTGCGATGGGGAGTTCTTTGGACCAAGCGGGACCACTTGCACACACGGTGGAGGATGCGCAGCTTATTTTTGACACTATCCGCGGCAAAGACGCGCTCGACAGCACAACCATCGCACCCGACACCTATCCAAAAAAATCTTCCGGCAAGCGCATTGGTGTGCCAAGGCATCTCCTCAAGGAGGGGATAGACAAAGATGTGTTGCAAAAGTTTGATGAGGCACTTGATGCGCTCAAGAAACAGGGATACGAGATTGTTAATGTGGAGTTGCCGCTCGCGGGCCTCGCGCTCGCCGTGTACTATGTCATCATGCCGGCAGAGGTCTCTGCCAACCTCGCGCGCTTCGACGGCGTACGCTACGGCTTATCGCACAAGGGCAAAACATTGTTTGACGATTATGCGATTTCGCGCGGAAAGGGGTTTGGCCCCGAGGCGCGCCGCCGGATTATGCTCGGCACCTACGTGCTCTCGGCCGGATACTACGATGCGTACTTTGGCAAAGCAACCGCGGCGCGCGCGCAACTGCGCGCCGATGTCGAGCGCGTGCTCAAAGAGGTTGATGTGATTGTCACGCCAACCACTACGTCGCCCGCTACAAAACTTGGCGAGAAAACCGACGACCCGCTTGCGATGTACCTCATGGACATTTTTACCGTTACCGCAAACTTAACCGGCAACCCGGCGCTGTCGGTGCCCATGGGCACCGTGGAGAGGGAGGGCAAGCAACTCCCGGTAGGTATCCAATTTATGGCCGCGCACGGCGACGAAGCCGCACTGTTTGCTATCGGTAAAAATTTGGAGCAAAAATAAATACGTTACAATAATAGCGTATGGACTACGTCCATTTTATAAACCTCGAATATTTTATTTTGCTGGCGTACCGGGTGTTTACCGGCACCAACATTGATATCTCGCAAATCCCCGCACAAACGCTCCAGCTTACCGAGTGGGTTGCGTGGGCGGGCATTGTACTCACCGTGGTGTTTGCGTGGCTGTTTTTTTCTGCGCGGCGGAGCATGCACGCCGTCGAGCATGAGGGCTGGCACAAACGCCACGAAGAAGAGGAACATCTTAAAGTGCGGCATACCGAAGAGGCGCCTATCAACTCGCAATGGGAGCATATCCAAACGCTCATGAGCTCGCAGAGCGAGGGTGAGTGGCGCCGCGCCATCATGGAGGCCGACATTATGATGGGCGGCATGCTCACGGCGCGCGGGTTTAGGGGCAACACCATTGCCGACCAATTGCGCGATGCAAATCCGATACAATTTACGACGCTCGACTTGGCGTGGAAGGCGCACAAAGTGCGCAACGAGATAGCGCATCAAGGCGAGAGCTTTACACTCGACGAGCGCACGGCACAAGCCACGATAAACCTCTACCGCAGAGTCTTTGAAGAGTTTCAGTATTTGTGATATCCTAAGGCCATTAGAGGCTAGGCTCTTATCATCGCGGGGTGGAGGAATGGTACCTCACGAGGCTCATAACCTCGGGATCTGGGTTCGACTCCCGGCCCCGCAACAAGGATTTATCGTTTATACTTATAAGCATGACCCATCATTTTTCGATAGGCGAGTCGCTCGATTTTGGCTGGCAAAAGACAAAAGTGCACAGCAAGCTTTTGTTTCAAGCGATGCTCACGCTTTTTGCACTGGAGGTTGCCAACGTGATAGTGCAGCGCGTCCTCGCACATACATTGCTCGGATTTGCCGCAGAAGTAGTGTTGTGTATCGTCATCATATATCTTAGTGTCGGGCTCACGGTGATAGCGCTCAAAATTGCGCGCGGCGAACATGCTTCCTACGGAGACCTCGTGCCCAACACGGCGCTCGTGTGACGTTTCTTTTTGGCGGGCCTGCTCACCGCCCTCCTCATAGTCTGTGGCCTCGTGCTTTTGATTATCCCGGGCATCTATCTAATGGTGCGCTACAGCATGGTGCGTTTTGCCGTTATCGACGGCGCGAGTGTGACCGACAGTTTGCGCAAAAGCGCCGAGCTCACACAAGGAATCAAATGGCATTTGCTTTGGTTTATCCTCGCCATTATTGCAATCAACATCATCGGCGCGGTGCTCTTTTTGGTGCCGCTCCTTGTGACGGTGCCGGTGACGATGATAGCGTATGCGCATGTGTATCAAAAACTGCACGGGCGCGCTCATGCGGAGTAAGTAATTGAAGAAACAGCCCAAAAATGATACCGTGAGCACATCTTGTCCGTCTCGGGCAAAGCATGTCGGCGTAGCTCAGGTAGTTAGAGCATGGGACTCATAAACCCAAGGTCGAAGGTGCAAGTCCTTCCGCCGACACCCGGTTGTGACGCCAAAACCCGCCTACTCGTTTGACAGGTAATTTTGTGCTACTGTAGGGCCATGAAATCATATATCATATTGCATAAAGGACAGGCGATTGTAATTTTAAGCTTGTTTGTTCTCCTTGTGCTCGGCGTATTTGGTGTCAGGGCGTTTCAGACAGGGCGTCAAGCGGCCGCCGTGGCGGCTGCCAATAGCGTGCAACCGGTTGCTACAACTACGGCAACATGGCAGACGCCAAATCCTCCATACGTATTGTCTCTCTCGGATACCCAGCTCAACAATATTGACGCGGAAGCCGCAGTCCGCATCAACAACGCGGCGGTGGTCTGCGGCGCACCTTCGTATACGCTCAACTGGGGCGACGGCACGGTCGTCAACAGCCCTTCCGTAAATTGTCCGACGCCTTCGCCGGGGGCATTAGTCTCTACAACAACTGTTACGCTCTATCACACCTATCCGATGCCGGAATATGGGTCGCGATTCGTTCAGGTGACGGCGACAAGCAACGGCGTGTCCTCGTCGACATGGATGATGGTATTGCCCCCGGCAGCGGGGCAACGAATCGAGGGAGCCATTTCGACTTCGACATCGAACAATACGGTCTCCTTTATGTACTACCCAAGTTACAACGCCTGCACGCCGAATAACCAATACACTATTAACTGGGGCGATGGCTCGAGTACCGTAAATGGCTATACGCTCAACCTCGTGCCCGGAGTCAGCAGTCCTAATTCGCCGGTATGCCTCAATTACAGCGGCACGTTTTTGGTGAGTCATACCTATGCAACCCACGGGACGTACCTTATGACCGTCCAAAGTATGGGCTTAGGTTTCTTTGCACCGGTCACTGTTGGAAGATAACTATTGTCCCGAATTACAGTACCTTACGCTTTTTCTCCCGTCCGCGTATCTGGCGCTCGTCATAGCCAAAGTGATGCGCGACTTCGTGCCAGATGGTGTCGCGGATAACTTGCCGCACCTCTTTACCTTCTTGGAGCGCACTTTCTTCAATCGGTTTTTGAAACAGCGTAATAGTGTCGGGTAACGTTGCGCCCACGCCGTAGTAGTCGCCTCGTGCGGTTGCAGGAACGCCGTGATATAAACCGAGTAGTGTTTCATTGCGACCCAATCTCTCTTGCTTCCGCAATGTTTGCGAAGGCTCGTCTTCAATCAAAAACGCGACATTGTGCATGATGTTGCGGAACTTCTCCGGTATAGCGTTGGGGAACTCCTCCGCAACTAATTGTTCAAATGCATTTTCGGTCATGGGTTGGGGTGTGGGGTATTGATATGGAATTAGTCGGGTATCAATAGTGTGTGACCAAAGAAAATCTCTATGCGCGAGAGACGGGACTTGAACCCGCAACCTCTGCCGTGACAGGGCAGCGCTCTAACCAGTTGAGCTACTCCCGCATATGGTGCGGAAACATGCAGATTGTAGCGTAAAAACACCTTTTTTCCAACTCGGCAGGGCACAAAGAGCGGTTGAAAAAAACCTGCAAATACGTTACTCTGCGGAGGTTCTCGTAATGTTTGTGAAGCCGAAGTAGCTCAGATGGTAGAGCAACTCCATGGTAAGGAGTAGGTCGCCGGTCCGATTCCGGCCTTCGGCTCCCGATTTTAATCGGAATGCCAAAAAAGAAATAAGAGGTGCAAGCCGGAGTAGCTCAGTTGGTAGAGCGAGGGTATCGTAAACCCTAGGTCGTCGGTTCAATCCCGACCTCCGGCTCAAAGTGTTGGATACATAAAAAAGGCCGCGGGTCCCTTTTGGGATTCCGCGGCTTCGACGTTTAGACTGCTCGCAAAATCAACTCTCGATGTTGGGGGAGGAAATCAACCATCCCGTCGAGCTCGTAGATATTGAACGCCATTGTATCAATTTCTTCGTTTGAGTCGCCTGTTAAATGCTTGCCAGAGAGGGACATCACCACCTTGTCTGTTGTAAGAATTCCCCAAAAGTGACGGCGATGAGGAAATCTGCCAGACACCATGTGGGGAGGAACAAATTGAGTCAACCCCTTAACTCTAGCGTCGGTGGCAAGATTTATTGTTGTGCCACCGGAGCTTGGAGGGATGTCTAACTTGAGGCCGGCTTCTTCTTCGACGGCGCGACATATAGCCCTCGCAATAACCTCGTTGGGTTCCATCGTCTCCGACACCAGCTTCCAATAATGCGGAAGGGGTTTTGTTGTTTCTTTGATGAGGAGAATTTTAGTCTCCCCGACAATTGCCACCACCATAACGTTGTTACTTACTGGGTCAGTCGGTTTAAAACACAAGGTACGTCTCCGCGTATTTGAGTTCTGAAAATCCGAAGGACTTTCCGCGAAGAACCATACCTGATTTGTAGTAAAAGTCAAGTGCTTGTATACTCCTTATATATGAGCGCCGAGCGTATAAAGGAGATAGAGGCCGCTATGGAGCAGTCCGACTTTTGGCAAAACCCCGCCGAGGCGCAGGCGCTTATCAAAGAGCTCCAAGATTTAAAGGTTGAGGCCGAGGGCGGCAGTGCCTACGACCGCGGCAGTGCCATCATCACCGTGGTGGCGGGAGCAGGCGGCGATGATGCCGAGGATTTTGCGCGGATGCTTTACGACATGTATCGCGCCTATGTCGAGAAGCGCGCCCGCCTGCCGGACGGGCAGGGCTGGAGTGTCCACGTATTGCACGCCAACGAAAACGACCACGGCGGCTACCGCAATCTCTCGATGGAGATAACAGGGAAGCCTTCGACAGGCTCAGGCCAAGGTCCCTATGGGACCTTGAAAAACGAGTACGGCGTGCACCGGCTTGTGCGCATCTCGCCGTTTAACGCCAACAGCAAACGCCAAACCTCGTTTGTGTTGGTGGAAGTGCTGCCGGTGTTGCAAAAAGTTTTTGACATTGAGCTCGACGAAAAAGATTTGGAAATTACCGTGGCGCGCTCGAGCGGCCCCGGCGGACAAAATGTTAATAAGCGCGAGACCGCCGTGCGCATCGTGCATAAGCCGACCGGCATTAGCGCGCATGTCGACGGCGAGCGCACGCAAGGTGCCAATAAAGAAAAAGCGCTGAGTATTGTTAAAGCAAAACTTTTGCATCAGCTCGAGGCTGAGCGTAAGGAGAAGGTGGCCGACCTCTCAACCAACTCATCTAAAATCGAGTGGGGGAGTCAGATACGCTCCTACGTGTTGCATCCGTACCAGTTGGTTAAAGACCACCGCACCGGTGTGGAGGTGCGCGACGCGGCGGGCGTCCTCGCGGGCAATATCGAGCCGTTTCTCGCGCAACCAGCGCCATAAGCCGTTTTGCACATCGCTCCAATAGGAGTAAAATAAAAAAGTTGTGATCTATTACGATCGTGTATCCAAAATATACGCCGATAACTCTGTTGCGCTCGAGGATGTAAGCTTCTCGGTCGAGCCCGGCGAGTTTATCTCGTTTGTGGGCCACTCTGGCGCCGGCAAAACCACGCTTATCAAGATGCTCTTGGCCGAGGAAAAACCCACCTCCGGCTCGGTTTTTTTTGAATCTATCAACGTGCATGAGGTGCCGCTCAACCGCATCAACGGCTTGCGCCGCAAAATCGGCACGGTGTTCCAAGATTTTAAACTGCTCCCGGCCAAAACCGCGTACGAAAACATTGCTTTTGCCATGGAAGCCGCCGGCAGGCCTGAAGAGGAGATACGCTCCGATGTGCCGCACGTGCTCGGGCTTGTCGACTTGGGCGATAAGATGAACAACTTTCCAAGCGAGCTCTCGGGCGGCGAGCAGCAGCGCGTAGCCATCGCGCGCGCCATCGTTAACCAGCCCGACGTCATCATTGCCGACGAGCCCACCGGCAACCTCGACCCGGTTAACACGTTTGAGATTGTCCAAATTTTAAAAAAGATAAACGACCTCGGCACCACGGTCATCCTCACCACGCACAACAAAGGCGTCATCGACTCGCTGCGTAAGCGCGTGATAACAATGGATAGAGGCAAAGTAATTAGGGACGACAGGGAAGGCAAGTATATACTATAGATATATGGATTGGGTCACTATAAAACGAATTTTTAGAGCAGGGTTCTTGAGCTTTTGGCGCAACGGCTTTGTTTCTTTCGCGTCGGTGCTTATGATGACCTTTACGCTCTTTACGATACTCCTCGCCATTTTTACCGGCGTGATTTTAGACACGACACTCCAGCAATTTAGAGACAAGGCCGATATGAACGTCTACTTTGTCACCGACGCGCCGGAGGACCAGATTTTGGCTTTGCAAAAATCGGTCAACGCACTGCCCGAGGTTGCCTCCACCGAGTACGTCTCGCAAGATGACGCACTCGCCAATTTTCGCGAGTTGCACCAAAACGACCAGCTCACTTTGCAGGCGCTCGACGAGCTTGGTACCAACCCGCTTGGCGCCGTGCTCAACATAAAGGCCAAAGACATCAACTCCTACGGCGCGATTGCCGACTTTTTGCAACAGCAAGAGGCGCTCGGCCAGGGCCAATCGCAAATCATCGACAAGATAAACTACTTTGACCAACAGCACCAAGATGCCGTCAACCGTCTCGCCCAAATAACCAGCTCGGCAAAGCTCATTGGCCTGGCTATCATCATCATCTTTGTGCTCATCACGATTGCGATAACGTTTAACACGCTCCGGCTTACCATCTACGGCTCGCGCGAGGAGATACAGGTGATGCGCCTCGTGGGCGCGACACAAGGCTATATCCGCGCACCGTTTATCGTGGAGGGCATCCTCTACGGCATCATCGCGGGGTTAGCAACGCTCATTATCTTTTATCCGCTCACGTGGTGGCTTGGCAATGCCACCGCAGGCTTTTTTGGCGGCATCAATATCTTTAGCTACTACATCGGCCACTTCCCGGAGCTCTTCCTTATCATCGTCGGCTCGGGCGTCGTGCTCGGGGCTGTGGCTAGCTACCTTGCGGTGCGGAGGCATTTGAGGATATAGTAGTATTTGTTAAACACATGGCTGCACGACCCAAACCCTCATCCTCCAAAAAACAATCTCCTAAATACATCTTTA
>CAYWJX010000003.1:0-65194 GCA_964459335.1 uncultured Candidatus Saccharibacteria bacterium
TTATCAACACCATTGTGCAGGAAAATCCGCAGATTTGGACGCCGGAGTTTAAGCAAATACTCACCAAAAACATCATGCGCGGTGTTGAGCTCGAAAATAGGTATGCCGACGACGCGCTCCCGCGCGGCGTGGTGGGGCTCGTGCCCGCAAGCGTCAAACAGTATGTGGAGCACATTGCCGACAGGCGCCTGGAGCGCATCGGCCTTGAGCGCCAGTATCACAAAGACAACCCCTTCCCGTGGATGAGCGAAATTATCGACATGCCTAAAGAGAAAAACTTTTTCGAAACGCGCGTCAACGAGTACAAAACCGGCGAGCTCGATTGGTGATTTTACTAGAGTAAAATCACCCTGAGCACAGTCGAAGGGTAAAAGAAAATCCGCCAAGATAAACTTGGCGGATTGCTATAGTCGAAGCTATTGGCTAAGACTTTTCTGCATCGCTTCCCATAAAGAAGCGAACTTGGGACATACAGATAAGAGCTCCGGAAGTGTGCCCTCGGCTATTATCCTTCCTCCTTCGAACATACATATTCGGTCGAAGAGCGGCAACAGGTGGAGTCGGTGTATCGATGATATGACTGTCTTGCCCACAAACCCAGAGAATATATTTTTATAGACCTTCATCTCTGTAATGGCATCGAGACTACTGGTAGGCTCATCGAGGAGCACAATGTCCTTGTCGTGGCAGGCCAAAAGCCCGCGAGACAAAGCAAGACGCTGTTGCTGGCCGCCGCTTAGGTTTACTCCTTTTTCTTTAATCGAGGAGTTAAATCCATTTGGCAAACCATCAGCAACCTCGGTAAAGCAGGCCATGTCAGTAAAGCGCCGCACAAAGTCTGTTGGGTGCCGTGCGCCGAGTGTAATGTTTTCCAAAATAGTCGTTGCAAAGATTTCTGGATCTTGCGGCACCAATGCAATGGCCCGAGATATACCTTCGAAACCATGTGGGATGATGTTCCCGTCCACCGAGAGTGTGAGACTCTGTGGATGGTACAGATCACGCATAACTTTAAGCAGGGTCGTTTTGCCGCTACCGGTCTCACCCACAAAAGCAATCTTTTCACCCTTCTCAATTGCAAGATTGATTTCGCTGAGATGCGAGTTACTGTGATTACCAAGATAGGAAAAACTAAGGTTTTCTATTTCGAGCTGCTGCCAGTTGCGCGGCAGCACGTGATTAGCAAAACTTTCCGACCTGAAGTCATTAGCAAGAAGCTCCGCGTTTGCTACCCACGCCCGACGCTGCAACACATCGCCATACATGGTGGTAAACCGGGAAAAAGTCTCGCCTATCTTTTGGAGATACTGTACTAAGAGATAAGTACTGCCTATCAAGATCCCGCCCGCCGCGCCCATATGTTGCCAAAAATAGACGCCGAGGACGGCAATGGGCATAACGGTGCAGCACATGCTGGTCCAAAACCATTTCCACTCATTGAGCCGCACATTACGGTTAAACAAGCCTCGAGGTTTTTCTATCTCGTGCACGATGGACTCGAATACAAGTTTTTCGACCCGAAGAATGATGACAGTAGTAACATTACTGACCGCGTCAAACACACTCTCCGAGATGCGGTTTTCGGCACGGCTTAGTTCTCGATACTGCTCGACTATCACACGATCAAATCGCATGACGATCCACACAGTAAGCAAGACCATAACTCCGACTATGACCGCCGCAGGTGGCGAGAAATATGCGAGTACGCAATAACTCCCCACAAGTTGGATAGAGCCATAGATGATTTCGAAAGCGCTGCTTGCAAACTGATAGAGGCCATTCGCACCTTTTTCTATCTTATCTATGGTATCGCCCGAATGATGGTCAACATGCCACTCCAGAGGCAGTGTCATGGTGCCCTTGACCAAATGGCGCCGATAGTTGACGCGCACGCCAAAGGCATTGGCTCTCTCCAAAAGACGCCCTGGTCCATGGAATGCCCAACCGACGACCTCTATCACAAACGTCGCCATAAGAAGCCACAGGAGGGTTTTAATACTCTCCGGTGTCACCCCTTGCGCCTGCACGGTATTCATTACCTGGGCCCACACGAACGGTTGCCCAAATAAGTAAATGCTATGTGATGCGATGAACATCATCCAGCAGCAGAGGAGCTGCCGATGATTACCTTCCGAATATTTCCACGTTTGGGCAAAGAGATAGAAAAGCGGGTTGCGCTTGTCTTGCTGTGCAATAGCGAAGGTTTCCTTCTTTTTCGTTTCGTCAAAGAACTTAAAACGCCGCGTTTTACGCGGCGTTGAAAGGATTTAAAATCGGGAAAGTTTAAATACTTAAAACACTGCGCAAAATGTTATATCCAGTAAAGGCCACATACGGACGCACATCAAAAGATGCGAGCCGATCCTGGCCGCTGGTAATAGTTATTTGTTTGCGCACATTTTTCATAACGGGTTTAATCTATACCACTATTGCAAAAAAGTCAAGGTCTCCTTAAAATCCACCTCAACGAGTACAAAACCGGCGAGCTCGATTGGTAAAAAAATCTACCTCACTTCATAAAGAAGAAAAGGTAGATCAACACACACACGACCACAGTGGCCGGGTTGAGGAGGGCGACAACAGCCTCTCCTAAAAACTCTTGCGCAGTGGTTCGTTCAAGCTTTGCGAAGAACATGGAGCTACCCTCCTTTCTTCATCAGAATATCACTGCTCCCTTTTACCGCAAGGAATCTTCTACACTGTATTCGCCCACTTTGGTGCGGAGGATGTGGAGCGCGAGCGCCGGGATGCCCAGTTGCTTGCCCACGCCGTTAGCTATCGAGCGCGCATAGGTGCCCGACGAGCACGATATGGCAATGCTGGCACACGGGAACTCGCGCACGCCGGTGAGTTTGAGCTGGCGCTTCCAGAGGCGCAACACCTCCTCTTGGCGGAAGTCGCCGTTTACTTTCTCAACGCCGCTTTGTATGTAGGCCAAGAGTTGCGGCTCTTTTACTTTGTACAAGTGCGTGAGGCTGATGTCATAAATGGTGACCGTGCGTCGCGGCAAAATAAGTGCATCCATGACGCCGTCACGCGCCCATTGGAAGAGCGACTTGCCTTCGACTGTTTTGCTCGAGTACGGCGGATACTCTTGAGAAAGCATCCCGCGAAACTCGTTGAGCGCGACTTCGACTTTTTTTCGCGTGACGCCGAGCGGCTCGCCGCTCTCGGTTATTTTGCCAAGCACGTCGTAGGTGTCGGTCGAAAATCCAAACAGCACGTCGAGTGTATACTCTTTGCTCATGTCGAGATACGCTTCGCGCCGATGATTGGCCGAGCCCACCAGGGCTAGCATGACACCCTCGGCCATCGGGTCGAGCCTGCCGGCGTAGGAGAGCACCTCGTGCTCGAAATGCGGCCTCTGGAGACGCAGGCGCTCTAAGCGCTCACGCGGGGTCTCACCCAGCTTTTTATACAGATTAACCACACTACCTGACATGTTTGCGGCACTTTTTTCCTCTGGCATTTCTGCTACACTGTACACTATCATGGCAAAAAAGGAGAAATTGTCGGTCGAGCCGTACAAAGGCGTGCGCGATTTTTATCCTCCCGATTACGCGACACTCTCATATATTTTTGACATCTGGCGCAAAACAGTTGAGAAAGTTGGCTATGTCGAGTATGAGGCCTCCATCTTGGAACCGAGCGAACTATACAAAGCCAAGGGTGCCGAGAATGAGGAGATGGTCAACGAACAAACCTACACCTTTGTCGACCGCGGCGGCCGCGAAACTACACTGCGCCCCGAAATGACGCCGACCGTTGCGCGCATGGTTGCGGCCAAGCGCCGCGAGCTCGGCTTCCCGCTCCGGCTATACTCTATCCCCAACCTCTTTAGATACGAGCGGCCCCAGCGCGGACGTTTGCGCGAGCACTGGCAACTCAATGTCGACCTCTTTGGCAGCCATTCGCCCTATGCCGACGCCGAGATTATCGGCATTGCGCAGGCAATCATGCATGCTTTTGGCGCTACCGAAAAAGATTTTGTAATAAAGCTTGGGAGCCGCACGTTTGTAAACTCGCTTATTGCCGAGGCAAACCTCTCCGAAGAAAACGGCAAAGTATTGCTTGCTTTGCTTGACCGCCGCGCAAAAATGCCAAGCGAGGAGTTTAATACAAAGCTTACCGAGCTTGGCATAAAAAAAGAAAAGCTCTCGGGAGATGTGCCGGCAGATATTGCAAACATGATTAAAGAGTTTAGCGATGCAGGCATCAACAACATCGTATGGGATCCATCAATTGTGCGCGGCTTTGCCTATTACACCGGCATGGTGTTTGAGGTGTTTGATACAAACCCTCTCAATAATCGCGCGCTTTTTGGCGGCGGCCGTTACGACAACCTCACCGAAATGTTTGATGACGAGCCTATTACCGGCGTCGGTTTTGGCATGGGCGACGTTACTATGCGCGACTTTCTTGAGGTGCGGGGCCTCCTGCCGTCATATGTGCCGCCAACGCAGGTGTACCTTGCGGTTACAGCACCCGAGCTTGCACGGCAAGCACAAACTCTTGCCGGAGAATTGCGCCAGCAAGGCGTCAACGTGGCAATCGATTTTGGCGACAAAAAGCTCGGCGACCAAATAAAAACGGCGAGCAAGCACGCTATACCTTATCTTATTGTTGTGGGCGACAACGAGCTCTCATCGGGCAAGTTTGTGGTGCGTAATCTCACAACCGGCGAGGAAACCCCGCTCGCCAAACACGAGTTAGCACATTTCTTTCTCAAATAAATGAAGCGTATTACCTTTGACATCGAGACCACGGGCGACTTTGGCACTAACGGCGACTTTTCAAATCTCGATGTTACCGTCGTGGGGCTGCACGACTCCGAAACCGGCGAAGTTACCGGCTACTTTAAAGAAGATTTACCAAAAGTTTGGCAAATTTTTGAGAGCGCCGACATGTTGGTGGGTTACAACTCCGAGCATTTTGACATCCCGATACTCAACAAATTTTATGCGGGCGACCTCACCAAAATAAAAAGCGTCGATTTGCTCAAGGAGGTTAAAAATGTGCTCGGCCGCCGGCTCAAGCTCGACAACCTCGCCGAGGCCACGCTCGGTAAAAACAAAAGCGGCAACGGCGCGGAGGCGGTGGTGTGGTGGAAGGAGGGACTGCGCGATAAAGTCCGCGACTACTGCTTAGACGACGTGCGGATTACCAACGAAATCTACGAATATGCAAAAAAGAACGGCAGCCTCAAATATAGAGACTACGACGGCGTCCGCGAAATAAAACTCGACACGAGTAAATGGGAAACTCCGGACGAAAAAGGTGGCATAACCTACACCTTGCCCTTCTAGCTTGCCGGCCGACACCTATGTTAAAATAGCTTTATAACCAAAATCATTATGAAATCACAATATTTGCTTCCTTTAACCATTGTCGTTGCCGGTTTGATCATTGCCGGCGCGGTCTTTTTGAGCGCTAAAAGCGGCACCCCTTCGACCCCTAACGGCACGACGCAGTCCACCAGCTTCCGCCCTGTCGACTCTACCGACCACACGCTGGGGAGCCCCAACGCCGCGGTGCAAGTCATCGAGTATGCCGACCTCGAGTGTCCATACTGCAAGCAGTTTGAGACAACGATGCATCAGATAATGAGCTACTACGGTCAAAGCGGCCAAGTATCGTGGACCTATCGCCCGTTCCCGCTCACACAGATACACTCCAAAGCGCCGGAGGAGGCCGAGGCAGCCGAGTGCGCAGCCGACCAAGGTGGAAACACGGCGTTCTTTAACTACATAGACCAAATCTACAACAACTCCCCGCTCGAAAACGGCCTCGACCTTACTCAATTGCCGGTATTCGCAAAAAATATTGGGCTTAATGTCGACACCTTTAACACCTGCTTAAACAGCGGCAAGTATGCACAAAAGGTGCAAGACAGCTACAATGAGGCCATTAAAGAGGGTGGCACCGGTACGCCGTTTATCCTCATCACGAAAGCGGGCTCGACCGACGCGATTACGCTCGAGGGTGCACAGCCGTACGACTCGATGCGCGCGGCAATCGACCAACTCCTCGGCACCGCCGCTCCAACAGGTGCAGCCTCCACTACCTCTCAATAGGATTCGAGGCAAGCTACCACAGTAAAAGCTATTGGTCGGGCCTAAAGTGAGCGTCGTACTCCTCGGGCTCAAGATTGATGCGATAAATATCGAGCGAGTTCTCCCCCTCAAACATATCAGAGGGGTTAGGTAAAAACACTTTTGTGTTGGCTAAGACCGTGGTTGCATCGCGCACGAGCCGGTTAAAGATAATAAACTCTTCGCGAAACTGCCTAAAATCGATAACATAGCGGCGCATTTGCGGCGAACCGTCGGCATTGCGGGATATTTTGCACTCGTGCACGATAAACCGCCGCACCGGTTTGCCAAACTCTTTTTTAACCGTGTAGTAATTAAAGATTGCTTGGAATATAAACAGTGATTTGTCGGCTTTGTATGGGCTGAACGCCGCAACAAACTTATGGTCGACAATATCAACGCCACGCGGGTCGACTTTGCTTTGCACAACAAGGTCGGAGACCGCCTTTATTGGGAGCGGCAAGCCCTCAACTTTGGCAACTGCCGCCACCTCAACCCCAAGCACTTTGTACCGAGGCGGCCGCTCTAAATAAAAACCAACTGCTTGCAAATACTCGCGCTCCATACTTTCGCGCTTTTGTTTGCGTGCGCGATTAGACTGTACCTTTTTGCCAAAGTTGATTTCAAAATCGGGTACGTTTTTGAGATACTCAAGCCCGAGCGCAATCGCCCCCTCTTTATCTATCCCGCCATAAAAATGCTGCAAAGCAGTATGTGCTGCACGCCCCACGATGCCGGATGGCGACGACGGCATGTCGTACACCAGCTCCACATAGCGTTTGTACCAAGCCAAAGGATTACGCAAAAAAGCCATCAAAGAGCTATGGCTCCAGTGCTTGATAGGTAAAGATATAGCCGGCGTCCTAGCCATGCCAACAGTATACTCTATGGGTAAATTTAGTAGAAAAATATACCTGACTCCATTTCCCCTCGATGAAACCGCGATAAATTCGTGGACTCAATAGAGTGGTGAAGGCAGGAGCTTTCGCTCAACCGCCTTCACCGAGACGAAGGTTAACCAGCCATGGAGCCGTAGATGCCCCGAGCCCGTTCCTCCATCAATTCGTGTTCCGACCGTTGGTCGTCCCACCCCTCGCACATCCTCTGGGCTTGCGCCCTGATGATGTCAACGATAGCGGCTACGACAACATAGGAAGCGAGCAACGTAAGGACGTCGTCGCCTTCTTTGTCGGGAATGCCGAGGCCGCCACCGCCAGTGACCTTCCAGAAACTCAGCACGCCTGGATGGTCCATGGAGACGCCGCACGCAGCAATTCTGCCGCGAGCTGATGGCCCCATCTTGCGGAGTACGCCCGTCACCTTGGAACCGTAGCAGTTCCAGAGGAGTCGAGGGAATGTGTCGCAACCGATTTCTTCCGAGCCCCATGGTTCAAAGAAGGAAACGATTCCGAGTTGTCCCATGACGGACGACGCGACGTTGTGAAGGTACTCTTGTTTGCTACCCATGTGATGCTCCTTCTGAGAGCTCCTGCCGGCGAAATGCCTTCGGTCGTCCATGGGAGGAACGGCCATGCAGGGTCAGCGAACCGACATATAAAGCGTACACCTTAACAACGCTTTTGTCAATGTGTCAAGAGGGCTTGTAGTTGAGCCTTATTTTACTGCCTCTTAAAATTGGCTGGAATCAAAAATTAGTAGCTGCGGAGGCGCTTGGCTTTGTCGTGGGTGCGGATTCTTTCCAACGCTTTAGCCTCTATTTGGCGGATACGCTCGCGCGTGACACCAAACTTTTTACCCACTTCCTCGAGCGTGTGGTAGATGCCGTCTTCGAGCCCGTGGCGCAGTTTCAATATCTCGCGCTCTTTTGGTGAGAGCTCGTCGAGTATCTCGCGCAATTGGTCACCCAAAATACGGCGCGACACTTCTTGGTCGGGCGCGAGGATTTTGTCATCTTTGATAAAATCGCCCAAGACCGACTTGCCGTCATCATCATCGGAGCCAACCGGGCTCTCGAGTGAGACCGTGTCTTGGTCGATTTTTTCTATCTGATATATTTTGTCGACATCAACGCCCATCTCAAGGGCGATTTCCTCCGGCAGTGGGTCGCGGCCCAAGTCTTGCGAGAGGCGGCGCGACACTTGTTTGTACTTGGCGATTGTCTCCACCATGTGCACCGGGATGCGGATAGTGCGGCTTTGGTCGGCCAAGGCGCGGGTAATAGCTTGGCGTATCCACCACGTGGCGTAGGTCGAAAACTTGTAGCCCTTGGTGTAATCAAATTTATCAACCGCCTTAAAAAGGCCGAGGTTGCCCTCTTGGATGAGGTCGAGGAGGGTCAGGTCGGGCGAGCGGCCAACATATTTTTTTGCAATGGAGACCACAAGGCGCAGGTTGGCACGTGCAAGCAAGTTGCGTGCCTCGCCGTCGCCGTCGACAATGCGCTTGGCCAAGTCGCGCTCAGATTGAGCATTGAGGAGCGGGTACTTGCCTATCTCGCGCAAGTACATTTGTATCGAGTCATATTGGCTGTCGGAGCGCGCATAGCCGCGCTCGGGCGCCGCGTCCTCGGCTATCTCGAGCATGCCGCCGCCCTCAAGCACATCGATGCCGGCGGTTTGGAACTTGTCGTAGAGCTCCTCCAAAAATGTTACATCGCTCTCGATGGTCGGGAAGCTTTTGAGGATTTCGTCGTAGGTGACAAAGCCGCGTTGGCGGCCGCGCGCCATCAATGCCTCTGCTTTTTTGCCTTGCTCGTCGTTCTTTTTAAATTGTTTTTCTTTTGCGGCAACAAACTTCCTCGACGCTTTAGTCGGGGTCCCGACTATACGTCGGGATTTAGGCGAGAGCTTAGCGCGCCGCTTGGCGGCTGCCGTGCGGAACTTTTTAGCTTTTGCTACAACACTTTTTGAGCGTTGGGACTTTTTCCCCGACGCCTTGGTCGGGACCCCGACCTTGCGTCGGGGCTTAGCCTTCTTTTTTGCCATTGACAACAATATACCACACACTTGCTATTTTCTCAATTGTTGCTCCCTCATTTTGAGTTCGGCCAGCCGCTGGCCAATAGTCGTATCCGTGCTACCCTCGGCATAAAGCTTTTGGCGTAGGGCGCGCATCTCCTCTTCTATTAATATCCGCTCAACACTCTCGAGCAAAGTTTGTGCGACCACACTTTCGTCACCCTCGTCCTCCTCTTTGGTTACAGAACCAAGCGCGTCAAACTCAAAGCGCAGGCGCTCTGCATGAAGAGCCAGCGTCTCTTTAAGTGCGGCGATGCGCTCGGCGCCGAGCAAGCTCGTAAGCTTGGTTTGCACATCACCGTCTCCTTCAAACTGGTATAACAGCATGCCTGTGGCACGCTCAAGCGGCGTAAGCTCTTGTTGAGGAATAGCTACCGGCGTCTTAGCATCGTCGGAGATGTCTGCTGGAGTGCTACGTACTTTTGCCACCTCGGAGCGCACGGCGTCCTCGGGCACTTCGAGCCTTTGCGCGACAATGCCGATAAAATGCGACTGCTCAATGCGGCTTGGCATGGCTTTAATGAGCGGCAGTACTTGGTTTTGCACAAGGAGTTTGTACGCGCGGTTATCTTTGGCACCACGCCGGAGCACATCGAGGAAAAACTCCACGGCTGTTTTGGAGGTGCGCACTGCAGCTTTGAGGAGCTCCGGATTTTCTTTTGCTAAATCGGCCGGGTCTTTGCCGTCCTCGAAGGTGGGTATTTTTATATCAAACCCCATACCAAATGCCATGACGGCACTCTTGAGGCCGGCGCGTATGCCCGCCGAGTCGCCGTCGAGCGCAAGCACAAGACGTTTGCTTAGGCGCCCCAGCAAAGAAAGATGCTCGGGAGTTAACGCGGTGCCGGAAACGGCCACGGTATAGTCGAGGCCCGACTGGTGCGAGAGCACGAGATCAAACTGACCCTCAACCAGCAAGATGCAATCTTTTTTGCGTATAGCATTTTTTGCGCGGTCAAAACCATAAAGCACGCGCGACTTTTTAAACAGTATAGTTTCGGGCGAGTTTACATATTTGGCAGGGTCTCCGCCGGCTGGCGGACTCTCGTGCCCTTTTATATTTTCAAAAAAGCGGCCGGAGAAGGCAATGACTCTGCCGCCCGCGTCAAACAGCGGGAACATAATGCGCCCGCGAAAGCGGTCATATATCTCACCAGGCTTCCGCTCGCTGCGCGCCGCGAGCCCCGCTTCGACAATTTCATCTTTGGTAAAGCCAATATTTTGCAAATGGGTAGCAAGCTCCTCCCAATTGGCAGGCGCATATCCCAAGCGCCAGTGTTTAATAGTGTCCTCATGCACGCCGCGCGTATGCAAATATTCCTGCACTTCTTTTTTGTTTTTTAGTATTGATTCAAAAAAACTCGCCGCCGCTTCGCACGCCTCGTGCAAACGCTCCTCTTTGTTTTTGTCCTCATCCTGGTGCACGTTAAACTGCCGCGGCTTGAGCGTCACGCCGGCCTGTTTGGCCAATTGCTTGAGCGCAGTTGGGAAGTCGACACCTTCCATTTTTTCGACAAAGCTAAAGATGTCGCCCTTTTCGCCGCACCCAAAGCACATGTACGAGCCGCGCTCGGGGCTCACGTGGAAGGAGGGCGTTCGCTCTTTATGGAACGGGCACAGCCCCACAAAGTTGCGCCCCGCGCGCCGCAGAGTGAGATACTGCCCCACCACCTCGTTGATGGAGAGTTTGTCCTTTATATCCTGCACCTCAGAGTCTGCCATAGATACCACTAGTGTACACTCCAATATAAAACCCCGAGACTTGCGCCTCGGGGTTTTATATTTCGTTCTTTATACTACGCTATTTCCTTTTCGCCCACTACTTCGGGAGAAACGGGTGCATATTTGTTGACCAATTTTTCCTTTGGCGAGCCTTTAAAGCCCGTGCCTGCCGGGATGAGCCGGCCGATGATGACGTTTTCTTTCAAGCCCTCGAGCTTGTCGACTGCGCCATAGACAGACGCTTTGATAAGCATGCGTGTCGTGTTTTGGAACGATGCCGCGGAGAGGAAGCTCGCGCGCGAGAGCGACACATCAAGAATGCCCATGATGAGCGGCTCGCCTTTTGCGGATGCGCCGCTGTTTTCAATCATCGTATCGTTTGCAATGTTCATGTCGGATTCGCTCAACACATCGCCTACCGAGAGCTCCGTGTCGCCCACCTCTTTGATGCGCACACGGCTAAACATCTGATGCACAATGGTTTCGAGATGCTTGGTAGACACGCTTGCTCCTTGGAGCTCGTAGATTTTTACCACCTCGCTGATGATGTAGCTCTGCGTTTTTTCTTTACCGGCATAAGCAAAGAGCTCCGAGAGGTCGGCCGAGCCGTCGGTTAGGAATTGACCCTTCTCGATTTTGTCGCCCACCTTAACGGTCGGGATGCGGCGGAAGCTTACTTCGTACTCGATTGTCTCTTTCTCTTTTTTACCTTTGCCGCGATACTCCAAATCCGGCGCTATAACGATTATTTTTTCTTTGCCTTCAACTTTTATTTCGACAACCTCGCCCGAGACGGTCGCAATAGCGGCCGGGTTGCGCGGGGCGCGGCGCTCAAAGATTTCCTCAACGCGCGGCAAGCCCTGTGTCACATCACCCTCGGCACTCGCGGCACCGCCGGCGTGCTTGATGTTCATGGTGAGCTGAGTGCCCGGCTCGCCGATTGCCTGTGCGGCAACGGTGCCCACGGCCTCGCCGATTGCAACCGGCTTCATCGTGCCCAAGTCGGAGCCGTAGCATTTGACACATACGCCGCGGCCCGCTTTACAGCTGATTGGTGAGCGCACATACACACTTTCGATACCGCTCTCTTCGATACTCTTTGCATCGTGCTCCGTAAGCAATTGACCTTTTTTGTATGAGACATTGCCCTGCTCGATGTCCTCCGCGAGATAGCGGCCCTGGATATTTTTTGCCATAAAGGTGCCGATACCCGACGCGGACTGGCGGTACACTCTGATGCCCTCCTTGGTGCCGCACTCGTCCATCGAAACAACCACATCTTGCGCAACGTCAAAGAGACGGCGCGTGAGATATCCCGCCTTGGCGGTTGAGAGCGCGGTTGAGGCGAGCCCCGAGCGCGAGCCGTGCGTAGTGGTAAAGTAGTCAATCGGCGAAAGACCTTCCTTCATCGACTTGGTAACGGGGAGCTCGATTGTCTCGCCGGTTGGCGATGCAATGAGACCCTTCATACCGGCCATTTGTGTCATTTGTGCAAGAGAACCGCGCGCGCCGGAGCGGAGCATGTCCTCCACCGAACCGTTTTTAGGCAACGAAAGCGGAATGAGTTTTTCCACCTGCGACTTGGCAGCATGCCATACCTCGATGTTCATGCGATAACGCTCTTCCTCGGAGAGCAAACCCTCCTTCCAGTGCTGGATAATTTGTGCGCTCTTTAGGTCGGCGGCGTCAATGATGGCTTGTTTGCCCGGTGGGACGCGGATGTCGTCCAATGACCACGTGATGCCCGACTTGGTCACATAGCGGAAGCCGAAGTTTTTAACTTTGTCGAGAATGTCGGGGATGCGCTCGAGGCCGTAGCGACTGATGAGGTCATCAACGAGTTTAGCCATTGATTTTTTGTCGATAGCGTAGTTGATAAACGGATAGTCGCTCGGGAAGACGGTGTTAAAGAGGAGCCTGCCCACCGTGGTCTCAAAGAGCTGACCGCCAAACTGCGCGTATTTTTCCTTCTCGCTCGGCAACACTTTTATTTTTGCCTGAAAGCCCACGTGGCCGTAGTCGTACGCGAGTATTGCGGAGTTGGGGCTAGAAAACGCCATACCTTCGCCTTGCATACCCTCGACCTCTTTGGTCATCCAATATGAACCGAGCAAGATGTCGAGGAGTTTGGTGGCAACTACCGGCTCGCCGTTGCCCGGTTTGAGGATGTTTTTAGGAGCGGCCATAATCTCGCGCGCTTCGGCCTGGGCTTCGGGAGAGAGCGGCACGTGCACGGCCATTTGGTCGCCGTCGAAGTCGGCATTAAACGCCGGACATACGAGCGGGTGGAGTTGGATAGCATTGCCTTCAATGAGTACCGGCTGGAAAGCCTGGATACCGAGGCGGTGCAGAGTTGGCGCGCGGTTGAGCATCACGTATTTGTCTTTGATAACATCCTCGAGAATTGCCCACACCTCCGGCACGCCCTCGTCGATAAGACGACCGGCACCACGGATGTTGTAGGCAAGCTCCTTCTCCAAGAGTTTGCCGATGACAAACGGGCGGAAAAGCTCGAGTGCCATGTGCTTGGGCAAACCGCATTGGGAAAGTTTTAGTTCAGGACCGACAACGATAACCGAGCGGCCCGAGTAGTCGACGCGTTTGCCGAGCAGGTTTTGGCGGAAGAGACCGTGCTTACCCTTGAGATTGTCGGAGAGCGATTTAAGCGGGCGTGTGCGTGCTTGTGTCGTTGCCGAAAACGCCGCACCGCCGTGGCGAATAGAGTTGTCTATAAGCGCATCAATGGCTTCCTGTAAAATGCGCTTTTCGTTGCGGAGGATAACATCCGGCGCGTGTATCTCGAGTAATTTTTTGAGACGGTTGTTGCGGTTGATGACACGGCGGTAGAGGTCGTTGACGTCGGAGGTTGCGTGGCGGCCGCCTTCGAGTGCAACCATGGGGCGCAACCCCGGCGGTATAACCGGAATGCGCGTGAGGAACATCCACTCGGGGCGCACGTTGGCTTTGATCATACCGCGCAATACCGAGAGACGGCGCGAATATTTTTCGCGATTAGCGGCACTGGTCTTTTCGAGCGCAACTTCAGTCTCGGCGACCATATCTTTAAGATTGAGACCTTTGCAGAGGTCATAGAGCGCTTCTGCACCGATGCCGGCCTCAAACATTGCGCCATATTTAATGGCATAACGGTGATAGCGAGGCTCATCGAGTACGGAACCGACAAAAATACTTTCGATGTCGCGCTTGGCCTCGAGGTAAAGCTCCTTCATCTTATCCTTCGACTTATCGTCCTGGAGATTTTTGAGTTTGGTTTTGTACTCAGCTTCGAGCTCACCCACAATGCGCTCGCGCTCGGCCTTGTGCACCTTAGTGATGATGTAACCGGCAAAGTACACGACCTTTTCCAAATCGCCGGAGGCAATGGAGAGCACCGAGGCAAGGCGCGACGGTATCGCGCGGAGGAACCACACGTGTGCCACCGGCACAGCCAAGTCGACATGACCCATGCGCTCGCGGCGCACGATGGCGCGGGTGATTTCGACGCCGCACTTCTCGCAGATGATTCCTTTGTAACGGATGCCGCGATATTTGCCGCAGTAACACTCGTAGTCGCGCTCGGGACCAAAGATTTTTTCGTCAAAGAGAGAGTTTTTTTCCGGACGCTGGGTGCGGTAGTTGATAGTCTCAGGCTTGGTAACCTCGCCATGCGACCACTCCAAGATTTTTTCGGGGCTGGCCGGGCGGATGCGCACTGCGTCAAAGTCGGATGCCTCGGCACCCGGCGTTTTGCGGCTGTTTACAACCGACGAACCGCTCTTCATCAGCTCAACATCGAGCGCCAAGCCGCGGAGCGTGTGGAGAAGCACGTTAAAGGATGCCGGCGCGTAGTGCTGGGTGATGCGCTCGCCGCGCACGATTGAGTCAAACGCCGCCGAGCGTCCCATAATGTCGTCAGACTTTATCGTGAGCATCTCACGGAGCGTGTATGCCGCGCCGTAACCTAAGAGTGCCCACACTTCCATTTCGCCAAAGCGCTGACCACCGCCTTGTGCTTTGCCGCCCAAGGGCTGTTGCGTAATGAGCGAGTACGGACCGATAGAACGCATGTGGATTTTGTCCTCCACCATGTGATGAAGCTTGAGGATATACATGTAGCCGACTGAAATGTCTTGCTCAAACTTCTCTCCCGTGCGGCCGTCGTACAGCGGCATTTTGCCGTTTTCGTTAAAGCCTGCTTTTTTGAGCTCGGCGCGGATCTCCTCCTCTGTTGCGCCGACAAACGGCGGACAGATTGCTTGATAGTTGAGCGTGTTAGCGGCAAGACCGAGATGCAACTCCAAAATTTGTCCGAGGTTCATGCGGCTCGGCACGCCCAAGGGAGTCAGTATCACATCAACCGGGCGACCGTCTTCCATATAGGGCATGTCTTCCTCCGGCAAGATGCGCGAGATAACACCTTTGTTGCCGTGACGACCGGCGAGCTTGTCGCCCACCGACACTTTGCGCAACTGCGCCACCTCAATGTGGATGCGCTTGATGATGCCCGAGTCGAGATGATGCCCCGCTTCGCGCGAAAATACTTTTACGCTGATGATGCGACCGCGCTTGCCGTTTTCCATGCGCAAGCTCGAGTCTTTAACATCACGCGCTTTGTCGCCAAAGATACTGCGGAGCAAACGCTCCTCGGGAGTGAGTTGAGTCTCGCCTTTTGGCGTAATTTTTCCTACTAAAATGTCGCCGGGGCGCACCTCGGAGCCCACTTGCACCACGCCGTCCTCGTCGAGATTGCGGAGTTTAGCTTCGGAAACGTTGGGGATGTCGTGCGTTGTTTCCTCGGGCCCCAGCTTGGTATCGCGCACGTTGCACACAAACTCCTCGATGTGTACCGAAGAAAACTTGGAGTCTTTAACAAGGCGCTCGCTGATGATGATGGCGTCTTCGTAGTTGGCACCGCTCCAGCACATAAACGCAACGAGTGCGTTTTGGCCGAGCGCAAGCTGGCCATGGTCGGACGATGACATGTCGGCGAGCAAATCGCCTTTTTTAACTTTTGTACCTGGCGAAACTGCGGGGCGCTGATGAAGCGCGGTAAAGCCGTTGGTGCGTACAAAGTTTACAAGCGCATACTCAACATCTTTGCCTTTTTCGTTTTTCACTACAATACGCTTGCCATCGGCGTGGGTTACAACGCCTGCCTCGGCGGCATAAATAAGACGGCCGGTGTCATGCGCTGCGCGCTCCTCGATGCCGGTAGCTACCAAAGGCGCCTCGGGCGCAATGACCGGCGTTGCCTGCTTTTGCATGTTGGAGCCCATGAGACTGCGGTTGGCATCGTCGTGCTCGAGAAACGGGATCATCGTCGTCGCGATAGAAAACGGCTGCTCGGGAGACACGTCCATATAGTTAACCTCTTCACGAGGCACCTGCACCGGCTTGCCGTTTAAACGCGCGTCGGCAATATCCTCGAGGATATGGCCGTTGTCGTCTACTTGCGTTGCACCGTGCGCGATAATCTGCTTCTCTTCCTCGGCAGCGTTAAGATAATGAATTTCTTTTGTGACAACTCCCTTCTCTACTTTTACGTACGGAGTTTCGATCATGCCAAACGCGTTGATGCGCGCATATTGTGCGAGACGCAAAATAAGGCCGATGTTGGGGCCTTCGGGAGTGTGTATCGGGCAGAGCCTGCCGTAGTGGCTGGGGTGCACGTCGCGCACTTCAAAACCGGCACGCTCGCGTGTTAAGCCGCCGGGGCCCAGCGCCGAGAGCGTCCGCAAGTGCTCGAGCTCTTCAAGCGCGTTCGTTTGCTGCATAAACTGCGAGAGCTGGTTGGTGGTAAAAAATTCTTTGATGCGCGCTTGGAGCGGGCGCGGGTTTACAAACTGCTGTGGCAGTGAAGCGTCGGCATCAATCGTCGACATCCGGTCTTGGATATTGCGCTTCATGTGCGTGAGGCCAACGCGCAAACGTTGTGCAAGCATCTCGCCTACATAACGCACGCGGCGGCTCCCAAGATGGTCAATGTTATCCTCCATTGCGTCCGGATCGTGCTCGAGCTCGAGTACTTTGTTGAGCACGATCACGAGGTCATCAAGGGAAAGCGTTTTGCGGCCAAGCTCTTTCTCATCGAGTGAGCCGTCAAAGCGCTGATTAAAGCGGAAGCGACCCACGCGCGAGAGGTCGTAGCGGTCCGCGCTAAAAATCGAGTCAATATATTCGCGCGCGTTTGCCGCTGTTGCCAAATCACCGTCGCGCAAGCGCTTGTGTATCTCAACATAGGCATCCTCGGCGGTTTTGGCCGGGTCTTTTTCTATGGCGCCCTCAATCCAGTGTTTGCCAAGCGGGTTTGAAGCAAAAAGCGATTTAAGGTCGCTGTCATAGCGCGCACCCAAAATGCGGAGCAACGAGGTCGCCGGGAACTTGCGCTTGCGGTCGATGCGCACTTGGAGCTCGCCCTGTGCATCGGCCTCAATCTCAATCCATGCGCCGCGTTGCGGGATTATTTTTGCGCCAAAGTGTATTTTGCCTTTGACTTCGTCGGATGTAAAAAACACGCCGTAGGAGCGTGCGAGCTGGGGTACGATAACGCGCTCGACTCCGTTGATGATAAACGTGCCGTGGCCCGTCATCAAAGGAAAATCGGCAAGGAAAATTTCCTGCTCCTGCTCGGAGCCCGTCGTTTTGTTTTTGAGCTTGACGATTGCGTGGAGCGGGATGTCGAGCGACATCTTTTGCTCTTTGGCATAGTGCTCGTCGTACTTTGCCTCCCCCAGCTCTATCTTGGAAAACTCGAGGTCAAATTTTTTGCCCGAGTAGTCGTTGATGGGCGTAAACTCTTTGAAAGCTTCTTTGACTCCCTCCTCCAGCAGGAGTTTGTAGGAGTCGACTTGCGCGGCGACCAAATTGGGCGTCTCAACGCGTGCGGGGCGATAACGGGCGAAGTATTTTTTTTCACGCATAGGGGGTTATATGCTTAGACACGTAATAATGAGAACGAGTCGGTTAATACGCAAAAAATCAGGGCGCGTAAAACGCTCCCCTACTCAGCTTGCCTTAAGTTGAGATTAGGTGGCCTATGGCCTCTATTAAGTTTTGGAAACCCCTAGCCCTCAAAACTCATTCGATCCCTTAGCTTCCTTGCTTTGGGATGCCCGCTTTTGGTTTCGATACTCAGTATACGCGAACCGTAAAGTCTGTCAAACCTACCTGTTAATAGCATGAAAATGCCTGTTGTATAAAGAAAAAAGCCGCCGGAGGCGGCTAGAAACGTGAGGCGGACCGTTCAACTCCTTTGATTGCTGTGTGGTGCATACGCACCAGCATGCTTCCCATGCTTCCGTGTTCGAAAAGAATGAAAAAATAGTCAGGAAATTTCGGGTCGGGTCCTTCGGCTATCCCTTCTACGTTTTTCGACAAAGGGATTGCTTCGCCAGCCAGACCTTCGCTCGATCCTACGAGAGGCATTACAATGCAGTCCTCTTTGGGCCGCACCAGATTCCCAGCAATTGGCTTACACATGCAATCTTTCTCCCTTGGGCTTTTGGTACGCACTACAACAAAAACCAGTCTGAAGGAGAGCTTAAGATGGAATGCTTTTTTGGTCAATAGAGGTTGTACACCTTTATATTATTTAGGATTGCTGCGTTTTTTGTTTTTCCACGCATCCAAGAGCTTGTGATTGCCCGAGAGCAATACTTTTGGCACGCGATATTTTTTACCTTTATATGTGAGAATTTCTGGGCGCGTGTACATCTCGTGGCTTGCCACCCGCCCTTCCTCGAGCGACTCAAGCTTGCCGAGCACACCCGGTATCTGCCGCGCCGTTGCGTCGATAATCGCAAGCGCCGGCACCTCGCCGCCGGTCAAAATGTAGGGGCCAACCGAGACCTCCTCGGCCTTTAACACTTTTTTAGCACGCGCATCTAACCCCTCGTAGCGGCCGCAAACAATAATCACCTCCGCATATTTTTTGCTCAAATTTTTTGCGTAAGCATTGGTCAAAGGCTTCCCGCCCGCCGCTGTTATTAAAACTTTTGTTTTGGTGGATTGATATATCAATCCACTCTTTTTTTTCTTAGAAATTTTTTTTAGGATACTCTCAACTGCGCGGATGACCGGCTCGGCTTGGATAATCATACCGGGGCCGCCGCCATACGGCCGCTCGTCAATTTTTTTGTATGACCACTCGCTTGCCCCGTGGCCGTTTTTCGGCTTTACGGGGCCTGCTACAAAATCGCGCAATTGGTAGCTTTGTATGCTTAAAATCTTCTCGCGCTGTGCACGCCCCAAGATAGAAGCTTGTGCATAAGCATCTATAACCTCGGGGAAAAGGGTAACAACGTGAAATTTCATTATGCTCTTTGTAACTTATTTAAGCTCTGCGCGCAATTTCATCCAAATGATGCCCATCATGTTTTTGCCTATGCCATCTTTGCCGATGCCCCAATACGGGTCGGGATAATTTTTAACAATTACATCATCTCCCGATGCTAGGAGCCCAGCATGCACATCCCTATGTTGCTCAAGTTTAAGCCGGCACAGCTCCTCCATCACCTCGGCTTTTTTGGCATCAAAATCAGCCATCTGTATTGCTTTATGCTTTTGCGAAATCTCCCACGCAAGGTAGGGGCTTTTTGCTTGGCGGATTTCTTCTTTTATAGCAACGTCGGTATAGCGGCTTGCATGATACGCATGCTCAACCGTTGGATACCACACGCCGTCGCACTCGATTGCGTGAGCCGAAAATGTTGCAAGAAACTTTTCGTACTGGTCGAGTGGATACAATTTGTCTGTCATACAAGTATAGTATTACACAAAACAAAAACTGCCCTTCGGGGCAGTTTTTTAAATTAAAAATTGGAGAGGTCGCCCATCGCTTCGTCTATCGACTTCATGGCGGGCGTGGCCGGAGCCTCGTGCGTGCCGTCCCAACCTTGTGCTTGCGTGCCGCCTGTATCAGAGGCTGGACCGCCGGCGCGTGAGCCGCCTGCCGGCTCGTTGATTTTAAGATTGACGCGCGCATTGTGCTTCATCCCCACAACGCGGAGTAGTGTGCGGATTGCCTTGGCGGTATTGCCCGAGCGGCCAATAACCTTGCCCATATCGTCACCATTGAGGTCGAGCGTGAGCAAGACGCCCATTTCATCGACAACGCGGCCAATTTTTACATCATCCGGATGCTCTACCAAGCCCTTAACCACGAACTCTAAAAATTCCTGATCTTTTTCTGCCATTTCGGTATATTTAATTTGTTAAAACCTACTTCCAGTTTATTCTGCAGGAGTCTCGTCTGCAAGGCCGACGTGTTAACAGTCGGCCCCCCGACCAAAGCGTCGGGGCCGCCTTTTAATTATCCTCAGTCTCCTCCGTCGCGGATGTCACTTCGCTCCCCTTCGAAGACTCGGCGCTCGCATCCGTAACATCCGCGACTACGGCTGCAGGCTCTTCTACTTTAGCGACTGTCTTTTTTGGAAGTACGTTTATTTTTTTAGCGTCAATTATTTTTTGAGAAACAAGGAGGTTGTGCACGGTATCCGAAACCTGCGCGCCCATACTCATCCAGTGTTTGATGCGGTCGGCTTTGAGCTCTGTGCGGTCGGTGCGGGGGTCGTACGAGCCTACCATCTCGAGGTAATTGCCCGGCTGAGGCTTGCGTTTGCTCTCAACGACAATAACCCGAAAGCTCGGGTCGTTTTTTTTGCCAACGCGTGTGAGGCGGATAGTAATCATTTTTATGTTTTCTTCGAAAAGAAGACCCCGAAGCGGGGCGTGTGAGTACTGTATCAGAAGCTGGCTATAAGTCAATAAATACGCTATAGTAAGCCCACTAATGCCTCGGAGACAGAAGGCGGATCACCCAAAGACCGCTAAAAAGCATATAACCGGCATCGTCCAGATAACCCGCAAAGGCGTGGGATATTTGCCCTTCCCGCTTGCTTTGGGAGATAAAAAAGGGCTCGAAGATATCGAAATAGATACGCTAAACCTGGGAGGCGCGCTCAACGGCGACACCGTGGAGGCAGAGCTTGTCGGTGTGCATCCCAGGGCCAGGGGCAAGGTAGTAAAAATAGTTTCGCGCGCTAAGAGCGAGTTTGTTGCAACTCTGCGAAAAACTCAGGGTGCACTCGTCGCTATAGCCGATGATCAAAAGTTTTACCGCCCGATAACTTTGCAAGGCAGTGTTAACTACGTTGAGGGCGAGAAGGTTGTGGTAAAACTCATCTCGTTTGATGCCGGCAAGGAGCCGGTGGGTACTATCATCAACCATCTTGGCAAAGCCGGCGAGCACCGCACGGAGATGAACGCCATCGTGCTCGAAAACGGATTTTCGACAACCTTCCCTGCCGCAGTGGAGGCCGAGGCACAAAAAATTGAAGACACGCATGCGGCAACTATTGCGCGGGAGATACCAAAGCGTTTGGATTATCGCGATAGTGTCACTTTTACCATCGACCCGGCCGACGCCAAAGATTTTGACGACGCGCTCTCGGTTGAAGAGCTGCCCAACGGTGAGTATGAAATCGGTGTACATATCGCCGACGCAACCTATTTTTGTGTACCGGGCACAGCCATCGACGACGAAGCGCAAAAGCGCGGCACGAGCGTGTATTTGGTAGACACAACGATACCGATGCTCCCCCCGGAACTTAGCGGCAACGTATGCTCACTCAAAGAGGGCGTCGAGCGGCTCGCGTTTTCGGCAATATTCCGCATCGATAACAAAGGCAATGTGCTCGACAGGAAATTTGCAAAAACAGTTATCCGCTCCAATAAACGTTTTACCTACGAGGAGGCACAAAAAGTTTTGGATGAGCAACGCGGCCCGTATATAAAGGAGCTCACTGTTTTAAAAAACCTCTCACGCATCATGCGCAAAGAGCGAGAACGTAAGGGCGCTATCGATTTTGGCGACAACGAAGTGCGCTTTGTACTCGACGAGCGTGGCGTGCCGCTCAAGGTGGTGCGCAAAGAGCGCATCGAGACCAACCTTTTAATCGAAGAGTTTATGCTCCTCGCCAACCGCGAGGTGTCGCTCTTTGTATCCAAACTCGCCGAGCGCGTGCCCGAAAAAAAGTATACCTTTTTGTATCGCATCCATGACGAGCCTAAAGAAGATAGGATTATGGAGCTCACCACCTTTGTGCGCGCCATGGGATACGACTTTGCAAATAAATCCCGACGCTCTGAGGTCGGGACCCCGACCAAGGCGTCGGGGAATAAGCCAACAGCCAAAGACATCCAACATTTGCTTAAACAAATTGAGGGCAAACCCGAGGAGCATTTGATACGCACCGCCACACTGCGTAGCATGGCCAAAGCAATTTATTCAACAAAAAACATTGGGCACTTTGGGCTTTCATTTGAGTACTACACGCACTTTACCTCGCCTATTCGCCGGTATCCCGACATGCTCGCGCATCGTATCCTTGCATCTCATTTAAGCGGCAATCCGATAACACGCACCGAGATGAGCAACTTGGAGCGTATGTGCATCACCGCAAGCGAGCAAGAGGCAAACGCGGTTGCCGCCGAGCGCGAGAGCATCCGATATAAACAGGTTGAGTATATGCTCCCCAAAATTGGCAAAACATTTGATGCGGTGATATCCGGCGTTACCGACTGGGGCTTGTATGTGGAGGAGAAAGAGAGCGCCGCCGAGGGCCTCGTGCGTATGCGCACGATTGGCGATGATTTTTATAACTATGTGGCCAAAGACTACGCACTGGTGGGCCAGCGTACGAAAAAAAAATACGCACTCGGAGACCGAGTGCGCGTGAAATTGATTGCTGCCGACCTTAATGCGCGGCAGTTGGATTTTGAGCTTGTCTCGTAGGAGACGCCGCCGGGCGAGGCAAGCTTTCGACTGCCTTGGTAAAGACTTGGAAGATCATGAGCGGCAATTGAGACCACTCGGTGAGCTCTTCGGCATTGGCCGGATCACCGTTTGAATCAATAGGAGTGCGGAAACACTTAAAAGTTCCATCCTCCTTCCTTTGGAGTAAAAAACGATAGTCTCCTGCGCTGGCTTCGAGCACCATAGTCGGGGCCTCCCTTTACATTCCGTTTAAAACATTAGCACTCTTTACCTATTTAGCAACCGCCAATGCTTCTTCAAATTTGACGCTCAAGAGTTTGGAAACACCGTCGGAGCCCATCGTGACACCGTAGAGGACGCCTGCGCGGGACATAGTTTCGCGGTTGTGGGTAATCAAAATAAGCTGAGATTTTTTGGAAAGGTTCTCTATCATGTCGCCATAGCGGCGCGAGTTGGCCTCGTCGAGCGCGGCGTCGGTTTCGTCGAGTATCAAAAACGGCGGCGGGTTAACCTGGCTCATCGCAAAAATAAGCGCAATCGAGATAAGCGCGCGCTCGCCGCCCGAGAGCATATGGATGCCTTTAACGCGTTTGTGCGGAATGTTAACGGTAATCTCTATTCCCTCCTCTACCTCCACATCGGCATCGTCTTCAAGGTCGGTCCTTGGAGAGCCCTGAGCTAAGGACCGACCTTGGCGGTAACTTCGCTCCTCGACAATCGCAAGCGAGGCGCCGCCGCCGCCAAACATGAGTTTAAAAAACTCGTCAAACTCTTTGTTTATTTTTGCAACACCTTCGGCAAAACGGCTCTCGAGCGTTTTGGTGAGCTCCTCTATGAGCTCTCGCAACTTGGCGGCGCTTGCCTCCAAGTCGGCGAGCTCACGCGCCAAAAATTGTTCGCGCTCTGTTGTCTCTTTGTACTCTTTGAGTGTCTCCGCCGAGTTGCCGGCGCCGAGCTCTTCAAGCCTTATCTTGCCGCGCTCGAGTTTGCGACGGCGCTCCTCCTGCGCCTCGCGCGGCTCCTCGGCAATCTCTTTATCGGAGAGTTCTTGCCCGTGCGCGCCAAGTACCGTGAAGCTGCCATACTCGGAGACGCCGCGCCCAATAAGCGCTCCGGCCTCGCCGAGCTCGCGGGTAAAGTTTTCTTTCAACCTTGCGAGAGCATCGGCGCGGGCACGCATACCGGCAAGCGTGACCTCGAGCTCGCTCCGTTTTGCCATCGCTTGAAAGAGCTCACGCTCCGCCTCGCGCGAGGCGTCTTTTTTACTTTCGATTTTTTTGCGCAAAGCATCAACCTCTGCGCGCGCCTTAGCCTCTTTGTGTGCAAGCTCTGCAAGCTCACGCTCCAGCGCCGTTTTTTTGGTGGCAAGCTCATCGGCGCTTTGGCGCACATGCGCCTCGGGCCGTAAGATTTGCAGGCGACGCATAAACTCGGTGGCTAACACCACAAGCGCATTGAGTTTGGCTTTGAGCTTTTCGACTTCACCAAGAGCAAGTGTTTCGTTTAATTCGTTTAACACCCTAGTGGCAAACTCCTCGGCTTGCGCCGCGGGCACAGTGCCAGAGAGGGTTTGCGTGATGCGCGCCGACGCCGCAAGCTCACCCTCGATGCGTCCAAGCTCTCGTGATATTTCCTCGCGCCTGCCGCGGAGTGTCCGGCCTTCCTCCTCAAGCCGCATCAGCTCGCGCACCGGCTCCTCCTCGCCGTGCTTTTGATTGAGCTCGTGACGCAGATGCAAAATAGACGCTTCTAACTGCGCATGCTCGCGCCTTGGTTCTTCTTCGGCACTCTTAATTTCTGCCTCTTCAACCTTAATAAACACACTCTCGCGTTTTAGATATTCGGCATAATGCAGGGCGACCTCGTTTTGCAGGCGCGAG
Source organism: uncultured Candidatus Saccharibacteria bacterium (assembly GCA_964459335.1). Classification (GTDB taxonomy): domain Bacteria; phylum Patescibacteriota; class Minisyncoccia; order Phycocordibacterales; family SBAW01; genus GWA1-54-10. The sequence goes on from CAYWJX010000003.1 coordinate 24,449, forward strand.
CCTTCCTCGATTTTTTTAACCTGCGCGGTCAAAAACTTTACATGCGGCGCAAGCTCGCGCCGCAGACTCTCAATCTCGCGGACATTCTCGGCAGTCTTTTCCATTTTGCGCTCGGCTTCCTCGCGCTTATACAAAAATGCCGTGAGGCCGAGCGCGTCCTCTATCATCTCGCGACGCTCTTTAATGCTTGCGGTGAGCACGCGGTCGGCCTCGCCTTGCGAAATAATATGATGTCCCGATGCGCCGATGTTGGCTTGGCTCAAGAGCTCGGCAATGTCGCGCAAGCGCACGATAGAGCCGTTGAGTAAATAATCGTTGGCGCCGTCGCGATACACCACGCGCTCGATGGCCACCTCGTCAAAGTCGAGCGTAAGCTCCCTGTCGCTGTTATCAAAAATAAGTTTTACCGAAGCGCGGCCCGCGCGTGGTGAGGAACTTGAACCGTTCCATATCAAATCCTCGCCGCGCTTGCCGCGCATACTCTTCATCGATTGCTCGCCCAAAACAAAGCGGAAGCTCTCGGCAATGTTGCTTTTGCCGGAGCCGTTAGGGCCCACCACCGAGGTAATGGCCGAGCCAAAGACAAGCTGAGTCTTTTTGGCAAAAGACTTAAACCCCGCGAGTTCAATACTCTTTAACCGCATTGCGCTTATTTTACCATCCCTTTTTGTCGAGCGCGGCTCTGGCCGCGCTCTGCTCGGCTTCTTGTTTGCTTTTGCCCAGCCCCTCGGCAACAATCGCATCTTGGATGTACACGCCTACAACAAACTGTTTGTCGTGGTCGGGGCCTGTCTCTTTTATAACCTCGTAGTGCGGCGTAACGCCATGCGTCTCCTGCGATTTTTCTTGCAGGGCCGACTTGGCATCTTGCCAGAGGCGATTTTGTACAATGCCGTCTATTTTTGGAAAAAGATGCGCTTCGATAAACGCGCGCGCGGCGCCATAGCCTTGGTCGAGATAAATTGCGCCGATGAGCGCCTCAAACGCATTTGCCAAAAGTACGCCGCGCGCGCGGCCGGTGTCCTTGGCCTCGCCACGTGAGAGCAATAAATATTCGTTGATGCCCAGCTCGCTCCCCACCTCGGCGCACGTGGTGGCGTTAACGAGCGCCGCGCGATACGCGGTGAGCTCGCCCTCGTCTTTGTGCGGGAACTTTTCGTATAAATAGTGCGTTGCAATGAGCTCGAGCACGGCGTCGCCTAAAAACTCGAGGCGCTCGTTGTGGCCCGCACTCTCCGAGCGATGCTCATTGACATACGAGCGATGCGTAAAAGCCTGACGCAAAAGCGCCGCGTCATTAAACGTAATACCCACATTGTCTTCAAACGTTTTAAAATCTTTCTGCATCGAGCTTTTGCATTGCTTTGGTAATAATGGGGAGCACGTCTTCGTACAAGTTGAGCTCGAGCGCTTCTTTAAGCCTAAACCATCGTGCGTCGTCGAGGCCGCCGGTTTGCTTGAGCTTCACATCGACATAAGGCGACTCGGCCAAGAAGTATGCCACTTGCTTGCGCTTTTTACCAGCCTCCGGGTCGGAGGCGATATACTCGTTGTCGCCGACTTTTTCTTTAAGAGTGATGTCGAGATTCATCTCCTCTTTTATCTCGCGGATGGTTCCCTCCTCAACAGTCTCGTTTGCAAACTCCGGTTTGTCGCCGATTTTGCCCTTGCTGAGCGTCCAGTGGCCAAAGATGTCATGCACAAGTGCAAGATATATCTCACCTCCGTGTTTGGCATACACTACTGCGCCGCCGAGGCGCTCGATGGGCATCTGCTCGTACGGAACCTCTTTTTTCTTTTTTGAGATTTCGTCTTTGCCCGGCTCGCCGAGCTCTTTGTACACGGCACCCAACACGCCGTTAACAAAACGTCCGCTGTTTTCGCCGCCAAAACTTTTGGCGAGTTCTATCGCTTCGTTGATGGCAACTTTAGCTGGGACCTTTTCCCTATCGGCAAAGAGGAGTTCGTAAAGCCCGAGCCGCAAAACATTCCGGTCGACCGGTGCGATGCGCTCAAGCGGCCACTCGGGCGCGGCCTTGGTTATCACTAAATCTAAATCGTTTTCGCGCGCAATGGTGCCTTTAAGCAAATCTTGCATAAAAGGCATATCGCCCGCCGCAGGCGCAAACTCCTCCGCGTTGCGCTCGAGTATGTCCATCGCATTACCACTGTTTTTGCCAAGTTCATTATTGACAGTGCGAAAGTCCCACTCGAAGAGTGTCTGCAACACTACCGACCTTGAAAGGTGCCTGTTTGCCATAGGTGAAAAAGAACTTTTGAACTCGCACCCGCCTCGCAAAACGTATCGATACTACTTTTCCTTTCCATCGTGCTCGGCCTTTTTGGTGCGGCGCACGGCGCGAGCCTGCGCCTTGGCGGCAACATCGACTGCCACCTTGCCATTGTAACGCCCGCAGACCGGGCAGGCGCGATGTGAGACACGCATGGTGCCGCACTCGCACTTTACGAGCGAGTGGGCAGCAAGGGCATGGTGCGAACGGCGGTTAGCCGTATGCGCCCTGGTATGTCTCATCCTCACGACCATGCTGGCACTATAGCAAATAAGCATAAAAAAGGCCAGTCGTGTGGCGACTGGCTCAAACTGGGCGGCTAGGCCTCGACGGTCTGCGCATAACGCACAGATTGAGACTCAAACGTCAGTATTGGTTTCAACACTCGGCCCAAACATTTTCCTTCCGGAACTCGCCGAGTGAACGCCGGCCGTATGGTCGGACTGGGATCCTCCTCTTTCAACTTAACTAAACAGGCAACCTCTTTCTTGTTGGGAAACAGTCCTGCGTTTCTTTCGCAGCCAACACAGGAACAATCTTTTCCATTCGGCACGTTTCTCTCCCCAAACCAAGTTTTTTGTACGCACTAACACTCTAGAACTAACTGACTTAGTACTATACCACTTATATGAGATTCTTGCAAAAGGTTTTGCGATGTATATCCGAGAGGCCAAAGCACTTTATGGCTTTGCGGTGGTTGAGCGTGCCGTAGCCTTTATGCACCTCAAGGCCATACTTTGGATATTTTTTTGCCAGCTTTTTCATCAGCCTGTCGCGCTCCACTTTTGCGGCAATCGATGCAAGCGAGATAATCGGCTCAGTGACATCACCGCGCACGATTGTTTTTTGCTTGTACTCCTCCGGCGCATGCAAAAGGCCGTCGAGCACAATGCGCACGCCTTTTGGGCTCGGCGCCAAGAGCCGCACTCCTTTATATATAGAGTTGTGCACCGCACGCGTAATGCCGTGCTTATCTATATATGCGTTGCCGACAAAACGGATACAAAAATAAACGTCGCCAGCCACTTTGCGCGCAAGGAGGAGCTTGTATATCTCTTCCCTCTTTTTTTCGGAGAGTTTTTTGGAGTCTGCAACATTTGAAAACGCCCGGCGGATGTTAAATCCGCTCCGTACCATCACCACACCTACAGCCACGGGCCCCGCCAGAGGTCCGCGGCCAGCCTCGTCTATGCCAATAATAAATTGGGTTCTCACAACCTCATCGTATCAAATGTTTGACTTACGAAGTCGAACAACTAAGATACCCGACATGGATCTATATCATTTGCTTAATCGAGGTGTCGATAAACGTACTATATTTCTTGACGACCAAGATCGTAAACGTTTTGTATTGGGACTAGAAATTTTTAATGACATTCAATCGGTAGACAATATACATAGAAATGTTGGACTTACGAAGTCGAACAAGGAGGAGCTTGTGGAAATACACGGCTGGTGCCTAATGCGTAACCATTATCATTTACTGGTATCTGAAAAAGCTGAAAATGGTATAACTCAATTCATCCGTAAATTAAATATCGGTTACTCAAAATATTTTAATGAGAAGTACAAACGATCAGGCGCTTTATTCCAAGGTAGGACTAAAAAAGTCCGTATCGAGACTGATCCGCATTTTTTACATATTCTTAACTACATCCATTTAAATCCTCTCGACTACCATCGCGATTTTCGCAATTGGCGAGAAGGAAAAATTAGCAATGCAACACACGCCACTGCTTATCTCGATAAATACCAGTGGAGTAGCTATCATGATTATTGTCAGGATGTAAAGTTTCTCAACATAACTTTTACTCTCTTTTTTAAAGAAGTTTTTCAAAACTACCCAAAACAGCTTAAAGATTATTTAACTACATTAGAAATAGAAGAAATGAAAGCTTATATACTCGAATAAGGTAGGTGTTCGACTTACGAAGTCGAACATTTAGGCAAAGAAAAAACCGGCGCTTTTGGAGCGCCGGGACTTTGTTTTTTAGCAGTAGCGTTTTTCACGGTTCGGTAACGTCGAGGTCGAACGACTTCCCCTTTACCTTCCGCAAAAACTGGCGTCTCTCCCACCAGAACTGACCCCAAAAGAGCCAAAAATACGACACCGCGAGAAACACCAAAACAGCCACGAGCTGAGCGACTTCCGTGCCTGTTAGGCCTTGTGCGACCTGAGAAGATTGCTGCATGACAGACCTCACCAATTATGGAAAATGTTGGACCAAGAGGCTCGAACATTCTCACAGGTTAACTTTCTGATACAACACTAAATGAATTGGCTCAAGTGAGTAGCCGAGGAGTATACTTTTTGCATGTCCGCAAAGTTTGCCCACCTGCACGCGCACTCGCACTACTCGCTCCTCGGCGCTTTGCCTAAAATACCCGAGCTCGTTGAGCGTGCCGCCTCTTTTGGGTGTGAAGCACTTGCGCTTACCGACCTCGGCAACCTCTACGGCGCCATCGAGTTTTACAAAGAGTGCAAACATGCCGACATCAAGCCCATCATTGGCCTCGAGGCGCGGGTAGAGAACGATGCGCGCATATTGTTGTATGTCGAAAATGAGCAGGGCTACAAAAATTTGCTTGCGATAGTAACCGAGTCGTACTTTGCACCGCATGACGGCAAGCCCACGGTTACCAAAGAAATTCTCGCGCGCCATCACGAAGGGCTCATTGCCGCGGTGCCGCGCAGTAAAGGGGCGCATGCCGCCGAGTACAAAGATATTTTTGGAGCAGAAAACTTTTATACCGATGTGGCCCTGCACGAAATTTTTTACATGGAGCCAAACGACCGCCGTGCGTGGGAAACGCTCAAAGCAATCGAGAATCGCGGTGCGGATACTGGCGGTGACACAAGCGACCTCACCGCCGAGGAAGAAGAAGAGTATTACTTTCCTGCCCGCGGACAAATGGAAAAAGAGTTTACTGAAGAGCAACTTGCAAAAACACTCGAGATAGCCGAGCGGTGCAATCTTGAGCTCACGCTCGGCAAATTTATCTTCCCCGAGTTCCCGCTTCTCAAAGGTGTAACGGCCGACGAACATTTGCACTCGCTTTGTATGAGCGGTCTCACGCGCCGCGGGCTCGAGGGCCGGCAGGATGTACTCGAGCGGCTCAACTATGAGCTCGGCATCATCGCGTTTAAAGGCTACGCCGCATACTTTTTAGTCGTGGAAGATTTAATCCGCTTTGCGCGTGAGCACGGCATCTACACCACCATCCGCGGCTCGGTGGCCGGCTCGATGACCACGTACTTGCTCCATATCACTACCATCGACCCCTTGGCCTACAACATCCCCTTTGAACGCTTTTTAAATCCGGAGCGCCCGTCGGCCCCCGATATCGACATGGACTTTGCCGACAACCGCCGCGACGAGGTGATTGAGTATGCGCGCCATAAATACGGCGAGGCCCGAGTGGCGCAAATTGGAACTTTTGGCACCATGCTTGCGCGCGGTGTTGTGCGCGACGTGGCGCGCGCACTCGGCTACGCGTACGGCGTTGGCGACCGCATTGCAAAAGAAATCCCGTTTGGCTCGCAAGGCTTCCCGATGACGCTCGAGCGTGCGCTGGAGGAAAACGCCGAGCTCGGCAAAATGTACAAAGCCGAGGCGGACGTTAAAGACATCATCGACCTTGGTAAAAAAATCGAAGGCTGCGCACGACACATCTCGGTGCACGCGGCGGGTGTGGTGATTGCACCTAAGCCGCTCATCGAGTATGCGCCGCTCCAGCTCGACCCAAAGGGCGGCAAAATTATCACGCAGTACGACATGTACTCGGTTGGCGAAGACGGTGTCGGCCTCACCAAGTTTGACTTCCTTGGCATCCGCAACCTCTCTATCCTTGCCTCGGCAGTTAAACTTATTAAAACAACGCGCGGCGAGCATATCGATATTGAAAAAATCCCAATCGACGACAAAAAAACATATGACATGCTCACAAGCGGCCAAACCGAGGGCACCTTTCAACTCAACGGCTCGGGCATGACGCGATTTTTAAAAGAGTTGAAGCCTAGTACCATACACGACATCAACGCGATGGTGGCACTCTTTCGCCCCGGCCCGATGCAATTTATCCCGCAATATATCGAGCGCAAACACAATCCGGCGCTTATCCGCTACATGGACAAGGCAATGGAGCCAATACTTAAACAAACGTACGGCATCTTGGTGTATCAAGACGACCTGTTGATCATGGCGCACGAACTCGCAGGCTACACGTGGGGCGAGGTCGACAAGTTTCGCAAAGCGGTGGGCAAAAAAATCCCCGCCGAGATGGAGGCCCAAAAAGAAAAGTTTATCAAAGGATGCGTTGAGCACTCGGGGTGGCCGCGCAAAAAAGCCGAAGAAGTGTGGGCGTGGATAGAGCCGTTTGCGGCATACGGATTTAACAAGGCGCACGCCGCAAGCTACGGCAAAGTGGCCTATCAAACCGCATATCTCAAAGCAAATTATCCGGTCGAGTACATGGCCGCCGTGCTCACCGCCGAGGCCGGCGACATCGACACTGTCTCTATTATGGTTAATGAGTGCAAACGGATGGGCGTGCCCGTGTTGCCGCCGGACGTCAACGAAAGTTTTGGCGTGTTTACAGTGATATTGGGCGAGAGCGCCAAGCGTACCGAAAAAGCCGCGGCGCTTGCGGGCGATGCCGAGGAGGATGCCATACGCTTTGGCCTTTACTCAATTAAAAACTTTGGCTCGAGCATCGCCGACAGCATCATCAAAGAGCGCAAAGCCGATGGCAAGTTTACAAGCCTCGGCAATTTTCTCTCGCGGGTAAAAGACCAAACGCTCAACAAGCGCGGACTCGAGAGTTTGATACAATGCGGCGCACTCGACAGCTTGGGCGAGCGAGGTCAGATGCTCGCCTCGATAGAGTTGCTCCTCCAATACCATCGCGACTCAAGCCACGAACAATCGCAAGACTCGCTTTTTGCCGGGCTCGCCAGTGCCGAGGGCGAGCTCAAGCTTCCGCCTGCCAAAGAGGCCGGCCAAGAAGAGCGCCTCGCATGGGAAAAGGAGTTGCTTGGCCTTTATGTATCGGGACATCCGCTCGATAAATATAGAGAGAAGCTCAGCAAGCGCCCGATGACCTTGAGCGAGCTCAAAACAAAAATCCATCCCGGCATGATGGTGGTTGCGGCGGGCATGATACAAGAAATCCGTTTGCATCTCACTAAAGGCGGCGACCAAATGGCGTTTATTAAAATCGCCGACTTCGATGGCTCTATGGAGGCAGTGGTGTTCCCAAAAAATTATGCCGAGCATCGCAACATTTTAAAGACCGAAAGTTGTATAGCCCTCAAAGGCAAACTCACCAGCCGCAATGGCGAGCTCTCGATGGTCGCCGAAGCTCTCAAGGCCATGTGAGTAATTGTGGATAAGTACTTGCACAATATTTTATAACGTGTTATTGTTTTTGGCGGAAGTTTGGCGTGCTACAAGCTCGGGAGAGCGACCATGAAGAAGTTTGAAGCTATTACAAAAAAGAAACCGGAAGAGAAAAAGCCTGCGGAGCGACCTGGGCAACCACAGCCCAAACCAGCGGCTTTAATTTTGGGAGAGATATCTCTCGAACGAGTCGCTGAGTTACAACGATTCCTAAGCGGTATCTAGAGCAGCCTACGGGCTGCTTTTTCTTTTGCATAAAAAATTGCAAGTAGTACTATAGCTTGATATGGAAGCACAAAACGATGCAGGGGGCGAAAAGGAGCGGGATCATAAAAAATTAGGACCGGAGTTAGACTTATTTTATATAGACCAAACCGTGGGTAAAGGTTTGCCCATGTTTCTCCCCAAAGGAGCTATCATAAAACGCGAGCTCGAAAAGTTTGTTATAGAGGAGGAGACAAAACGCGGCTATGTGCACGTACATACCCCCGACCTTGCAAAGCTCGAGCTGTACGAAAAATCTGGACACTATCCTCATTACAAAGAATCAATGTACGCGCCCATCGAGATCGATGAGGAAAAGTTTATGCTCCGTCCGATGACCTGCCCGCATCATTTTCAACTCTATCTTCACAAACCACACAGCCATCGTGAGCTCCCTATGCGCATTGCCGAGCTTGCACAGCTATACCGCTACGAGCAGTCAGGAGAGCTCATGGGCTTGCAACGGGTGCGCACGTTTTGTTTAGCCGACGCGCACATTATATGTGCGAGCGAAGAGCAAGCCGTTGAGGAGGTGAGCGGTGCACTAGACCTTATCATCCACATGGCCGGTGTGTTTGGGCTCAAACAAGGTACCGATTTTAGATTTAGGCTCTCACTTGGCGATCGTGCCAATACCGAAAAATATTACAAAAACGATGCCGCATGGGAAAAGGCCGAGGACTTGCTCCGCAAACTTATGAAGGCGCGCGGCGCCAATTTTGAAGAGGCAAAAGACGAAGCCGCGTTTTATGGCCCAAAAATCGACGTGCAAATGAAAAACGCCAACGGCAAAGAGGACACTGCCTTTACCGTGCAGTACGACTTTTGTATGCCGGACCGCTTTGACCTCACTTACATTGCCGAGAGTGGCGAAAAGAAGCGCGCATTTGTCGTGCATCGCTCGTCAATCGGAGCCATCGAGCGCATCATGGCCTTCCTTATCGAAAAATATGTGGGTGCCTTCCCTCTTTGGCTCTCGCCGGTGCAGGCCCGTGTTTTGCCCATCAGCGACGCACACAAGGCGTTTGCCGCTGATGTGATGGAGCAGCTCAAAGCTGCCGGCATCCGTGCCGACCTCGACGACTCCAACGAAACCTTGGGCAAAAAAATCCGCGAAGCAAAAACACAAAAGATCCCCTACACGCTCGTGATTGGCGATGCCGAGGTATCGGCCAAAACCGCAACGCTCGAAGGCCGCGAAGGCAAAGTGGGTGTGCTCGCCATTGCCGACATTGCCCAAAAACTCAAAGAAGAGATAACCCATCGCAAGTAGTAAAAATAAAAATCTTTAACCCCACTTTTTATAGTCGCTTTGCTCCTTAAAAAGCGGCACGCCCCCACCTGGATTTTTATTTTTACTACGTTGCGAAAGGTCTAAATGGTACTAGCTAAGCGCCCACTCGTCTCCGTACAACACGCTCATCACCCAGCGAGCGCCGCGGTTGAGTACTCCTTTAAACATCACGAGGTATGCGGCGGCAAATACCCAAAACGATATAAAGCCCCAATATGCGAGCGTCCCCCAAAAGCCCAAGTCGAGGCCGGTATACGGCACCTCTGAGAGTGTTATTTGAGGTTGATAGGAAGGCACGTATTGCTGTGTTTGATATATCACCGGCTGTTGGTAAGCAATTGGCTGAGGGTAATAGTTTTGTTGATATTGCGGATAGTATTGCTGCGGAGGATAGTAGTACTGATTGTCGTTGTGATACATGCCCCGGACATACTGCTGCTGGTAGTATTGGTCCGAATAATTATTATTGTAGTTGTTAGACGTATTGTTGTAGCTGTAATTATTGTTGTTATTGGTGGTGTTGTTTGTGTTGCAACTGTTGTCTACGCAATTATTGTTTGTGTTGCCTCCTGTCACTATCACAACACAATTTGGATACGTGCCCGTCGTGTTTGCCGGACACACAATAGGCACGCAGTTGGGATAGGTCCCGGTGGTGTTTAACGGGCATATACGCGGAAGACAATTGGGATATGTCCCCGTTGTGTTGACTGGACAACGACGCGGTATAGGGGAACAAGTTGGAGATATCCCGTTAGCGTTTATCGGACACATATGCGGAGGCGTAGCGTATGTTCCACCGCCACCCCCGCCCACACCGCTACCGCCTCCCGTGCCGCCAGTGCCACCGCCGGTGTCTCCGCAACAACCACCATCACCTCCGCTAGTACCATCGCCTCCATCGTCGGCATGGGCAATATGTGAAGCAAAAAGAGATGCAACTCCTGTTTGTTTTGCTATTTGCATAGCAGGCGCAAACATATATAAAAGTACAAGCACGGCAACGCCGGCAAGCAACACAATAGATGTATCGTGTACTGTCCTAGATAAAAAATTCTCTTTTTTGTTCATAACGTATTACTAATTATTAATGTTGAAGTAAAAATGAGGTGGGAGTGCGCAACTGCGCACTCCGCCTCTCTGCTCTATTCTTCTGGATAGTCAAACCACACGGGGTGGTCAGCATTAACCACGCATTTCCCGCCGGGCGCTCCACGCTCGAGAATGGCTCGCGCCCGATCCATCCACAGGGCTTCAGGATGTCTCTTGTGTTTATCATTCAAGCAAATCCAATCAATCTCGAAGACCTTATCACACGGCACCTGAAGATAACCCGTACCGTTGTTGCGGGTAAATTGGAGCCCTTCACTCACTTCACCGTTATAATACTTGGCGAAGACTACAGGTGGGAGGCACATATTCACATAGACCTCAACCAAACATGTCTTGCAGGCTGTGACCCGAGGCTCCTCTACTTTGTGAGGAGCACAAGGACGGCAAGGATTCTTGACCAAGTAGTCGGCATGAGCCGAGCCCAAGCCCATTATTCCAAGCGCTAGACTGAGAAGAACTGTAGATAAACGCATCATGGCGTCTCTCCTTATGCCAGTTGGCCTTCTAGGCTCTAGAGTATAGTAACGAAACTGGATGAGCAACACATGAAGACACTCATTTACTATATGTCAAAAGCACAAAATCCCGCTTTGAGGCGGGATTTTGTGTTAGAAATTAAACAATTATTTATGCGCGGCGCGGACGGTTGATTTGCGAGAGAATAAAGCTATCAACAATGTCCTCACTAGCGGGGACCGTTGCATATACTTTAGGCGCAACCGGAGCATAAGTAACTACTGTCTCCTGCTCGCTCTCCTCATGAGTATTAGTGCTACCGAAGAGGAAGTATTTGAGGCGGAGCGCAATAATATTTTGTACGCGCTTGATAACAATGAGGTAGGCAACAACGAGTGCAAAGAGTACCATCGCACCCCAGTAGGCTATCGTGCCCCAAAAGCCCAAGTCGAGACCAGTGTACGGAACTTGCGTAAGCGAAACGTACGGTGTTGCAGTGTTGTACACAACCGGCTGATTGAGATAGCAGTTAGGATACGTACCGGAATACCCGGCCGCGCAATATTGGACTTGCGTTTGCGTAGGCGGATAAGCAATCACATTGTTGATCACCGGCGCAGGATTGGTGATGTTGTTGTTAGTGTTGCAAGAGTTGTTGGTGCAGGTGTTGTTGTTGGTCGTTACGGTAGTAGGAGCGTAAATATTCGAAGCCGGCTGAGTGTAGCGGTAACCACCGGTCGAGTATCCATAACCACCGCTGTAGTAACCGCCCATGCTGTAGCCGCCGGTCGAGTAACCATACGAAGGAGTTGAATAACTATAGGTGTCAGGATAAATGTTGCTGTACGTATCAGGATAAATATTTGAATAGGTATCCGGATATACATTACTGTATGTATCAGGATAAATAGTTCCACCTGTATCCGGACTGATTACCGTATCCGGACTGACTGTGCAACAAGAGTTATCGGTAGGACCACCAAAATCATCACCGTTATCGTCGGCGCGCGCGATAGGTGCAATAGAGAGTGCCCCGATCATGAGAACTGACACGACGAAGATGCCGGTAAGGGCCTGCAATATATTCTTATTTTTCATATCGGTTTTCATAATAACGGTACTACTATACTTATAATTTTATTAATGTCAATAGTTTACTAAAAACAAAAATTTGTCAGGTCGCGGTGGTTTCTTCCGCCGCGACCCAACGTTTTCACCGAGGCTTGTCCAGATGGACGAACTTGCCTTCGGGCATGCCCTTGAGCTGCAGCAAGATTGCCAAGTGCTCGGGCTCGAGCCATCGGCCTTCGTAACTATTGCACAACTCCGCACGTGCAGCCTCTTCAAACCAATGGGCCGCCGGGCAAATTTTATCTTCCACTGCCGCGTTCTTGCGGCTGTGGAGCTGATCTTTCGGATCGAGTTCCTTCCCCGTCGCGTCGTAGAAGCGAATGACGACGTTGTCGACCTTCGCCTGTTTAAACGCGACGCAGATGGTCGGTCCGTTATATGGGACCGGTCCGGTCGATGCAGCGTGCTTGTAGGCTTGGCATTTGCTGTCGCAGTCCGCCTCTCCTGCTTGTGTAGCAGAAGAACTAAAACCGAGAACAAGCAACAATGCGATGAGAAGGTACTTATACACTGTGATCTCCTTCTTGAGACAGGTGCATCGCTCTCTCGTGAGAGCTCGTTTATATATCAGTGTTGATATACAAGCGAACAATAACGAAAAAATTTGTCCCGGCGGAGCGCTTTATGCGCGCTCCGCCGAAACGAGTCGGTGTTCAATCGCACCAGGCGTTGCCGGTGCCCGGGCCGCCCGTGGGCTGTCCCGTTGTAGCGTCGCAACGGAACTGGTTAGGTGTACCCGGCGGATGCTCGGTAGTGAGGCGTATAGGAGCTTCGGGTCGGCCAACTCGTCGCTGCGTCTGAGGATATCCCTCGATGACCGCTGGAGCCCCGCCAACATATGCCTGCGGACCGGATTCCACCATTCCCCTATTGGGGAACATTCCAGCGGAACCGCAACCGCCGAGGGCAGAAGCCAAAGCCGCGACCGCCGTAGCCAACAGAATCTTCTTCAACATGGCGTGAACCCCTTCTATCCGTGCCCCGAGATTAGGGCTATAAAATGTACTGTCTTTACCATCATAGCACCCTATATAATTTTGTCAAGTCCCCTTCTTTTTCACCTTAATCTAGATGCCAACCTTCTGTTAGATAAGCATTTAGAAAATAACGAAAAAAATTGTCCCGACGGAGCGCTTTGTGTGCGCTCCGTCGAAACGAGTGGGTGTTAGCCGCTACACCAGGCGTTGGTGCCTCGCTCATCGAGAGGCTGCGCATCGGGTCCGCTGTAAACACAACGATGAGATTTACCTGGGAGAGGATGCTCTATACGGACGTGCTTTGGGGTGCCGGCGCGCCCATTGATTTTAGGCTTTGGCATCACTTCTCCAACTGGAGGTGGTGCCGCGGCTGCCACAACCGGAGCTGGCGGCGGAGCAACTGCCGCAGGTGGCGCCGGCGGAGGTTGAACCGCCACTGTCGGCGTAGGTGTCGGCGGAGCCGGAGGGTTCACCTTCGCCGCCGCTTGAGCTGCAGTGAGATCGGCCTGAGCTTTGTCGAGCTCAGACTTCAAAGCTGCAACCTCGCTAGCATCGGCCGGATTGGCCTTAGCCACAGCAAGCTGTGCCTCTGCCTTGCTTTGCTCTTCCTTTGCCTTTGCCGCTGCGGTTTCAGCCGTCCCCTTGTCCGCCTTGACCTGTTCGAGTTGGGTTTTGAGGGACATAACCTCACTGTTGGTGGAGGAATTCCACCAACCATCAATTTTGTGGGTAACGTACACACTACCGCCGACAGCAACCAAAAGTATGACGGCCACTGCCACACGGCGCGCCCAAAGCCCAATCAAATCGCGACGTGTTTTGGGAGCCGGCGGCGCAACTGGCGCAGCCGGGGCCGAAGCAACAGGCGGAGGCGTTGCAGTAGCGGGTGCTGCTGCAGGTGCCGGAGCAACAGGCGGCGGAGGCGGTGGTGCAGCAACGGCAGGCGCCGTAGCCGGGACAACCGGAGGAATTGTTCCTACCGGGTCGGGCTTTTCCGCAAAAGCCCCGAGTTTCCCCGTACGAAGATTGCACACTCTCCAGGACCCCAAATCATCTAGCGCAACCCATTGACCTTTGGGATTACGAAACACGTCTCTCACAGGAGCTTTTGCCATCGCTCATATTCCCTCTGTTGGCGCTTATAAAGTGCATGTGGCGAACTTAGTCCACAAACAGGATAGCACCAATTAAAGTTTTGTCAAGGCTTCGGAAACTATGCTATTGAGATAAAGCATAGGCGCCCACAAAGCTTGCGGTGACTATAAAACGATTGCTCTTTGCGGCAAAGGAGTCGCAGGTAACCAGCGTGAGGTATTTGGCATCGCTCGGGAGCGGGATTTGATTGTCGCTTGAGTCGGTAGAGTCGGCCACGCGCACGCCGGTCACGCTATAGCGATACTCGGTGGTAGCCGAGTAGACGCTCACGATCTCCCCTGTTTTTAAATCTTGGATGCCGTCGAAGGTTTTGTAATATTGATGTATCACCACCGGCAAATAAGACGAGTGACCAAAGATAAGCACCGTGCCGTTGATGCCGAGTGGCGCCGAAGTTGGATAATGCACCGCGCCCTGCGTGAGCGCTTGGTCGAGGTCATCAACATTGGTGGAACTTGGATTGACTACATTTACATCAAGCCCGATATCTTTGGCAACTAACCTCACTGCATTCTCCGGCATGGCGGTGGTGGCCGCTGTTCCGCTGCTTACGGGCACGGCGTTGACGTCGCTCACAACAGGATTAGGCGTGTCGCCCACCGCGGATAGAAACGCAACGGAGAGAAAAAAGAACGCCAAAAATGCAACCGCGAAACTAATTGGATGCTCGGCTATTTCGGGTATCACGCCCCGATTTTTTTTAGTGTGCGGATGATTTGCCGACATATACGATACTAGTATAGTGCATCATTTTGGCGCGCTTGACAAGTATACACTGTCTGTGGTACCTTCGTGCCATGGAAACACACGAACCGGTACAAAAGAGGTCCCCCTTTATTGACATGTTTTTGCGCACTATTGCCGTGTTGGGGCTTATCGCGGTGCTCATTTTGGGTGCGTGGGGCATTATCCAGCTCGCGGTCGCTATCCCGGCTATTTTTAGTAACCTCGGTTCCGGGACTTCTTCTCTCCTTTCGGGCACAAACGCACAAGAGAACGTAACCGTTTCAACAGCCGCTACTATTACCTCCGGCCAAACATTGCAAGTGTCGTGGACGCATGCAAATGCCGATACGAGCGCGCAATATTCGTACGCAATTTCGTACGCATGCCAAACCGGCCTTTCGCTCGGCGCACCGGTACCGACCGGCTCCTACCAAACCGTTGCGTGCAACACGCCGTTTAATTACGTTAACGCCGGCGCGCACATGACCGTGATACCGGTGTTAACCGGCGGCTCCTCGGCTCCGCTCGTTATTACCGTAACGGCAACCGAGCTCTCGACCGGCACCATTACCGCAACCGGAGTCTCTACCACGACTGTTGCTCCGAGCGGCAAGAGTACTGCAACACAAACCACTACTCCCGTTGCTCACACCACCACGACAAAATCGAGTACCGGTGCAACCTACTATCCGGCAACCACACGCGCAGCGCTCTACGGTTATCCCGATTTGGCGGTACAGATACTTTCGGCAACACCAAACGGTACGCGCACGACGGTGGAATTTGTCATACAAAACGTCGGCACCAACATTGTGGCTAGCGGATGGACCTTTAACGCGACACTGCCGATAAACGGCTCGTACACATTTGCAAGCCAACCGCAACAGGCGCTCTATCCCGGTGACAAAATTGTCTACGCGCTTACGTTTGATAACGTGTACGGACAAAATACCTACCAGCAATATCCAAACTATGGGTATGGGTATACCGGCGCAAGTTCCTACACCACCGGAGGCTACACCTGCAACGGATACAACTGCACGACTCCGTATGGCTACAACAATTATTACAATAACTGCACCAATAACTCGTGTAATAACGGCTACTACAATTACAACGGCATGCCGTCGTACACCGGCACGGTTACTATCACTGCCGATCCGTTCAATTACGTTACAGAGTCAAACAAAAGCAACAACTCCGCAAGCATCGTGGTGCAGGTGTACTAAATATCCAAAGTCGCGTTTTTGGCGTTGGACTGGATAAACGATTTGCGCGAGAGCACATCCTCGCCCATTAAGACATCAAATACTCTGTCGGCATCGGCCGCATCGTCAATGGTTACCTGCTTGAGTACGCGGCGTGCCGGGTCCATCGTGGTTTCCCACAGTTCCTCGGGGTTCATCTCGCCCAAACCTTTGTAGCGCTGGATGCGGAACTTTGACTTCCCCGACGCTCCGGCGTTGCCGGAGGTCGGGGCCCCGACCTCTTCGAGCGTCGGGGTAGGCTCTATCTCTTGCTCGTCGCCGGCACCTTCTTCGATGACTTCCTCTTTGCCGATGATCTTATTTTTTTCTTCGTCGGTGTAGGCATACCGCACCTCTTTGCCTTTTTGTATTTTATAGAGCGGCGGCTGAGCAATGTAAATATATCCGCCGTCGATGACAGGCCTAAAGTGGCGGAAGAGGAGCGTAAGCAGGAGCGTGCGGATATGCGCGCCGTCTACGTCGGCATCGGTTGCGAGGATTATTTTGTGATAGCGCAGTTTTGATAAGTCAAACACGTCGCCGATGGCGGTGCCGAGCGCGACTACCAAATTTTTTATCTGCTCAGAGGCGAGCATTTTGTCGAGGCGTGCGCGCTCGACATTGAGGATTTTACCGCGGAGCGGCAATATCGCCTGCGTGCGCCTGTCACGGCCTTGTTTGCCCGAGCCTCCGGCCGAGTCGCCCTCCACCACAAAGAGCTCACTCTCAGCCGGGTCTTTGCTTTGACAGTCGGCGAGCTTGCCCGGGAGCGTCATGCCCTCCAAGGCACCTTTGCGCATGACCGAGTCTTTGGCGGCTTTGGCGGCCTTGCGCGCTTTGAGCGCGAGGACCGATTTGCTCACAATGGAGCGCGCGTCATCCGGGTTTTCCTCTAAAAACTCGTTAAACGCATCGGTAAAGACCGCCTCAACGGCGCCGCGCGCCTCAACGCTCCCGAGTTTTGCCTTTGTTTGGCCCTCAAACTGTATCTCACGCAATTTTACCGAGACAACCGCCGTTAAACCCTCGAGGACATCCTCGCCAGTAAAGTTTTCGTCGCTGTCTTTGATGATGCCCGCTTTGCGGCCGTAGGCGTTGAGCGTACGCGTGAGCGCCGCGCGAAAGCCGGTAATGTGCGTGCCTGCCTCGGCGTTGTAAATGTTGTTTGCAAACGGAAACAGGCGTGACGAAATATCATCGGCATATTGGAGCGCCACCTCCACCTCGACGCTATCTTTTTCGGTACCACCCTGTGGCGTGTAGCTCTTATCAACATAAAAAATATTTTTGTGTATCGGCTTTTGGTAGCGGTTGTAAAAAGCGATAAGCGAACGCAAGCCTCCTTCGAAGTAAAAGGTTTGCGAAGGCGAGCCGGTGAGATACTCGCGCAAGTACAACTCACGGCCCACGTCGGTAAACTTGATGCCGCTTTCGCGCGCGTCGATGATGGTGATGCGCAGGCCTTTTACCAAGTATGCCTGCTCGCGCAAGTGCGCGACTATTTTGTCGAAATCAAACTCGGTGCCCGTGGTAAAAATTTCCGTATCGGGTACAAAGGATATAACCGTGCCGTGCAGTTTGGACGAACCGACTTTTTTTACGGCGGCTTTGCGCTTGCCTTTGGCATAGTCTTGCACATATGAGCCGCCGTCGCGATGTACCTCGGCACGCGCAAAAGATGAGAGCGCATTGACCACCGATGCACCAACACCGTGGAGGCCGCCGGACACTTTGTAACCCCCGCCGCCAAACTTACCGCCCGCATGGAGCGTGGTCATGATGGTGTCGAGTGCCGATACTTTTGTCTGTTTGTGGATGTCGACCGGGATGCCGCGGCCGTTGTCGGCAACACGGACGATGGTTGCCTGCCCTGAGCCTGTCGAAGGGCCGGGCAGGAGCGCCACCTCGATGTCGTCGGCAAAGCCGCCCATCGCTTCGTCGCGTGAGTTGTCAAAAATCTCCCACACCAAATGGTGCAGGCCGTCGGGGCCGGTGGTGCCGATGTACATGCCGGGGCGGCGACGTACCGCTTCGAGGCCTTCCAACACCGTAATATCGGCAGCGCTATAACTGCCTTTTTTAACTTTTTCTTCAGCCATACCCACCTCTGTATTGTACCAAATAGGCGGCCTTTTTGAAAGGGGTCAAGGTGACAAAATAGCTTGCTAAATATGGCCATAATGGTATGGTATCGGTATGGAATATGTTGTCTCGACTGATGAGGAAAAGAAGATACGGGAGCGCCTCGAAAAAAGGGAGGACACCGACGCTTTGCGCATGAATCGCAATCTGAAGCTCCCCGATTTATCACGCACACCGAGACATCCCCTTCAGGAGCTGGTAGAGCGCGCACGCGCAACCTCCGCGCTTAAAAACTTGGACAATATTATTATCCCCGAGATAGTGCCTGCGGACCTGGCATTTGACCTCTTTGATTTTGCGCCCGACCACCCGGCACGCAGCCAGTCGGATACCTACTGGACCGATGAAAAAAATATTTTGCGCCCTCATGACACGGTCATGTGGTACTACTATCTTCATCTCCCCGAGGTTCGAGAGCGCATCGCGCGCCATGAGCCGGTTGGGTGCGTCTGTTACGGCAAAGTATACCGGAAAGACGAGATAGACAGCCGCCATATGAACGTCTTTCATCAGTTTGGCGGCTGGTATCTGCAACCCGACAGCATGGGTGTTATGCCGCTCGATGAGCTCAAAAAAGTATTGTCGGAAGTCGTTGAGGGACTTTTTGGCAAAGCAACAGAATATCGTTTTTTGGATGACACCTTCCCGTATACCGACCCGAGCTTGCAAGTAGAGGTCAAGGTGGGCGATCGTTGGATAGAGATTTTGGGCGGCGGCATGCCTAAAAAAACCGTGTTAAAAAACATGGGAGTCACCGGATACAACGGGTGGGCATTCGGCTTCGGGCTGGAGCGTCTCGCGATTATTAGTATGCAACTGCCGGATATCCGGCTCTTGTGGTCGCAAGACCCGCGCGTCATATCGCAACTCAAGTTGGATAAAAAATTTAAAGAAGTCAGCAAATACCCCGCCGTTGTACGGGACATATCGTTTATCGTTAAAAGTGATTTTAGCCCCAACAATTATTTTGACCTTATCCGCGAAACCGTCGGCGAGGATTTAGTAGAGGAGGTAAAACTGTTGGACACGTACGCCAATCCAAAAAAATTTGGCGAGGGTAATGTAAGCTACACCTACCGCATCTTATACCGCTCGCTTGAAAAGACACTTACCAACAACGAGGTTGATATCCTGCATAAAAAGCTTGAGGAAGCAACCGTGGCACAATATGGTGCGCAGGTGCGATAAAAAGGCAAAAATGGTATAGTATAGCTTATGGATTTCGGGGCGCTCGGTGTTTACATATGCCTCTTTATAGCACTCTACTTTGAGGTCTTTTTGCTCATCTCGTATCTCGAAAAAAAACCCTCCGAAAAAACCGACGACCTGCCAAACTACTACCCCACGGCATCGATACTCGTGCCCTGTTTTAATGAAGAAAAAACGCTGGAGCATACGGTACGCTCGCTTTTGGAGCTCCATTATCCTAAAGAGAAACTAGACATTTTTATCATCGACGACGGCTCCAAAGACGGCACCCGCGCTATAGGCGAACGGCTTGCTGAGGAACACCGTCAGGTGCGCTTTTTGCATAAAGAAAACGGCGGCAAATACACCGCTATGAACTTTGGCATCGAACGAACAGGGGCCGAGCTTATCGGCTGCCTAGACGCCGATTCGTTTGTCGCGCCCGACGCCATGCTCGAGGTGGTAAAGCGGTTTGAAGCCGACCCGGCTACCATGGCAATTACTCCCGCCATGAAGGTGTACCACCCGCGCAAGGTGCTTGAGCTGATGCAGGCGGTTGAGTATACCTTTGGTATTTTTTATAAAAAAATGTTTGACAACCTGGCGGCGCTCAACGTGTTGCCAGGGCCGTTTTCTATCTACAAGCGCGAGGTGTTTGAGACTATCGGTCCCTTTAAACACGCACACAACACCGAGGACATGGAGATTGCGTTTCGGATGCACGCACATGGACTCAAGATTGCCAATGCACACAACGCGTTTGTCTACACGACGGTGCCAAAAACACCGTGGGCACTTATCAAACAGCGCACGCGGTGGTCGCAGGGATTTTTGCAAAACTCGCAGGACTACTCGTACATGTACTTTAATCGGCGCTTTGGCAACTTTGGCATGCTTGTTCTTCCCTTCGCGCTGTTGGCGTTTTTAGGCGGTATATACACCGCTCTTTATACGCTATATCGCACCGGAGTATATGCATGGAACAAGATATCTGAAATATCCGCAACACACATACCGCCGCATATACCGACCGAGCACTTGAGCTGGTTTTATATCAATACCAACATGATGCTCTTTGTTATCATTGCCGTGTTGTGCGGCACTGCCACGGCTATTATCCTCGGCCAACGCATTGCCAAAACCAACCTAGGAGTAAAGGCATTGATAGCCTACTTTGCATTGTTTGGGTTTATCGCTCCGTTGTGGCTCATGCGCGCCGCATGGGGCACCGTCCGCGCGAGGGAGAGTAAGTGGCGCTAACCTCTTTATAATGATATGAAATGGCAACGATACTTTTTGGCGTTTGGCATTACGGCAGCTATTTTTACCACGGCGTTTTATATTGCGTCTAAGATCGACAGTGAGCGCATTGCAAACATCCGCGCTACCGAAGACTCAATATCGATAGACATACTCTCGAGCGAAACGCAGTTTGAGCTCTTAGGCAATCTTGATTGCAACACTATTGCACAAAATCCGGTGCTCTCCGACCAACTCAACTCGCTTGCAAGCCAGCTCTCGGTCGCCGAGAGCAATTTAGGCGACAGCAACGGGGAGGTAATACAGCTTAAAGAGCAATACTCACTTTTGGAAATCAAGGATTATATTTTGTTACAAAACATCGCCGAAAAATGCCACGTAAAACCGGTGTATGTGCTGTATTTTTACACCAACAACGGCACGTGCACCAACTGCTCAAATGTGGGCGACGTGCTTACCTATCTGCGCGGCGAGTATCCGGGGCTGCGTGTGTACTCGTTTGATTACGACCTCGACCTCTCGGCTTTAAAAACACTTATATCGCTCCACAATATACAAGACACACTACCTGCGGTCATTGTTAATAATCGAGTCCCCGTGTACGGCCCGCAAACCCTGCAAAGCATGCAAGCACTCATCCCCGAGCTCTCCACGCTCTCAACCTCTACCTCTGCAACCTCCACGAGCGGATATTAAATAAATTTAAATGCAAAAACGCCGTCTTACTTAATTGTCGGCGGCTCAAGTAAAAAAGGCCCAGCTTTGCTGAGGCCTTTTATCTTGAGCCGCCTCCCAGACTCGGACTGGGGACCTTCTCTTTACAAAAGAGTTGCTCTACCAACTGAGCTAAGGCGGCAAAATTATTCTTCGATTGTGGGCTGCTTTTTTACGCGGCGCGAGAGCTTGCGCTTATGCTCGGCCACCTCGCGGAGAAACGCCGACGCCTCGCCGGAAGCGCGTGGCGCGTCTGTTTTTTCGCGCACCGAGCGCAATACTTTTTCCAGCGTGTGCTCTACCCACAATAAGCTCCGTGCTAAGCCACGCTGGAGCGCAGCTTTGCACCAGAGCATGATGCGGCGGCTATACACGCGCACAAGTGCGGGCAAAACTTTTTCAATCCACCAAAGCGTCTGCCTAAAAAAGTTGCCGACAGCCGGGCGGCCGCGCGCAAAGATGATCGTGCCGCTTGAGAGTTCGTAGCGTTTAAAAGCCAAAAGGAACAGCATTCCCGCAAGGGACAGAGCCAGCGTAATCGTAAAGAAAAGCCCCATGTGCCCTATTGTACTCTACTTACTTGACCGAGAAAACCTCGATCTTTGCAAGCTCAATGCGCTCGCCAAACTTTTGTGTTGCGGCCTGGATGAGTTGCTCAATAGTACGGTCGGCGTCTTTGATAAACGGCTGCGTAAGTACGGCCTCAACACTCTCGGGGCGCATGGCGCTGGCATGCATCGCAATGTCGTGTGCAAGCGCGACAAACTCCTCGTTTTTAGAGACAAAGTCGGTCTCGCACAAAAGGAGCGCCAAACTGCCTACCTGCGCGGTGTTGTGCACATACGCGGCAACGGTGCCGGCACCAAGGTCGCGGTCCTGTTTTTTTGCCGCGATGACAACACTGCGTGCTCCCAACACCGCGAGCGCTTTTTGCATGTCGCCTCCGGCCTCTACGAGCGCCTTTTTGCACTCCATAACAGAGACACCTGTTTTGTCGCGAAGCTCCTTAACTGCACCTGCAGAAATGTCCATATAATTATTCTACTACCTCGGGCTTCTCCGCGCCAAGATTGTCGGCATATGTTTTAGAAACTTCGTCGAGTACATAGGTAATAACCTGAAGCGAAGCGTCGTTGCCCGGTATTGGGTACGCGATGTGAGCCCCGTTGCAGTCGGAGTTAAGGAGCGCAATAACGGGGATTTTCAGCTGTGTTGCCTCGGCAACCGCGGCTGCCTCTTGCTTGGGGTCGACGATAAAGAGCGCATCGGGGACGCGAGACATACCGCGCAAGCCGCCAAACATAGCGTCGAGGTCAACGGCCTCCCTGTCCATAAGCAAGCGCTCGCGCTTGGTGTACTTTGCAATCTCGCCGCTCTCGCGCATGTCGGTAATCTCAACGAGGCGCGCGAGGCGCTTTTTTATTTCTTGAAAGTTGGTGAGCGAGCCGCCTATCCAGCGACCGGCCACATACGGCTGATTGATGCGCTCGGCGGCGCGTTTGAGCGGCACGCGGGCCTCAGCTTTGCTCCCGATAAAGAGCAACACCTTGCGCTCGCTTGCGAGTTTTTTAACAAAATCGAGCGCGTTCTCTAGGTTCTCGGCTGTCTTTTCCAAATCAAAAATTTCACTGCCGCCCTTGCTGCCAAAGATAAAACGCGCGGCAAAAGGATGGCGGCGCGAAGGCGCATAGCCAAAATGCGCTCCGATCGAAAAAAGTTTGTCTATAGTTGCTTGTTTATCCATAATGCCTAAAGAAAAAGGCCCTTGCGGGACAGGTAGAATGTACCATGACCGAAAAGCTTATGCAACGTCCTCAGCATCAGGCTCCCCACCCCCGTTGGCGGCCGCCAGAGCTTCAAGTATCGACCCAATACCACCTGCCAAAATCTTGGGTAAATTAGACCAGCTCTCCTTGAGGCGGTGATCGGTGACCCTGTCTTGCGGCACATTGTAGGTGCGGATTTTTTCGGACCTATCGCCGGTACCGATTTGGCTTTTGCGGTCGCTCGAGAGCTTGGCGCGTTCCTCCTCTTCCTGCAATTGCTCGAGCTTGGCTTGGAGCACGGCCATGGCCTTTTCGCGGTTGCCGAGCTGGTTGCGCTCGCTCTGCGAGCGCGCCTCGATGCCGGTGGGTTTATGCACAATGCGTACGGCGGTCTCAACCTTGTTGACATTTTGCCCGCCCGCGCCGCCGGCGCGGCTAAACTCCATCTCGATATCGGCGGGGTTTATCTCGACTTTGTGTTTTTTGCGGATTGGCAAAATCGCCACTGATGCGGTGGATGTGTGGATGCGACCCTGCTTTTCGGTCGCGGGGATGCGCTGGATGCGATGCACGCCGGTTTCAAAGCGGAGCTTTTCGTACGAGCCAAGCCCATGTATCTCAAACACCGCGTCTTTGTAGCCGCCCAAGTCGGTCTTGGCCTCGGAGAGAATCTTAACACCCCAGCCTTGTGTCTCGGCATAAGCACGATACATGGCGGCGAGCTCCTCGGCAAAAAGCGCGGCCTCCTCGCCGCCAACGCCGGCGCGTATCTCAAGTATCATCTCGTTGGGCAAAGCCTCTTCTTTTTCTTCAACCGTGGTGATGCGCTCCATCTCGGCAAGCACCGCCGCTTTTTGCTCGGCTATCCTTTGCAAATCATCTTTGGCTAAGTCGCCAAGCTCGCCCGAAAGTTCTTTGACCTCGGCCTCTTCCTCGAGTAAACGCTGAAACTCCGCATAAAAATATGCGGTCTTTGGATTGTCTTTAAAGCGGGAAAGGTCCCCTTCTTCTGTCATCTATTTAGCGGCTTTGACAGCACGCTTGTCCTTCAAAGCCTTGGCGACGGAGGAGCGGTTTTTGAACTTCTCTACGCGACCGGCGGCGTCGAGGATCTTTTCGTTTCCGGTGTAGAAAGGATGGCAGGCAGAGCAAATTTCGACCTCAAGTTTTTCTTGAGTTGAGCCAACGCTAAAGGTGCGGCCGCAGGCGCAAACTACCGTGGCTGTGGGGAAATATGCCGGATGCGTCTCTGTTTTCATGCAAGGACTATACCATTCCTAAGCTCCCCCTGCAACCCGCCGTAGCAGTTTTAACATTGGCCGTAGTACAGGCTATTGCTCTGCATGGCGGCGGCATCGTGGCTACCGGTTATCGTGTCGATGTCTTGCTGGAACTGCAGCTCATTGCAGAGCACCTGATTGCCGTAAAACTGGAGGCTTTTGTTGCCTGCATTTCCGCATCCGGCCAGGTAGCACATGGCCGCTTTAAACTCCGCGGCCGGAGTTTGAGCATCGGCGTTGTCGTCGGTTAAGTAAAGTGCCGATGCCATAAACGCGTCTTGCGGTATCCACGGATTGGGCGGCGTGTCGCCGGTGAGCGCGCCTACTCTGTCTTTGGAAGAGTCGTAATGATAATCGGGTTTTACATAACCCGCGTACAGCGCCCATGTTGAGGGAATAAATTGCGCCGGACCCATCGCGCCGCCCCATCCGTACCACGCTTTTGCCGAGACAGGCATCGTGGCGGGGTTAAGCCCGAGACTTTGCGTGATAGCCAAAAAGACGGGCACGTCGCGGGTGGGATTCATATCCACCGAGTAAGAGCCGGTGCCCACGTTGTTGCCCAAGTCGGACTCCTCTTTGATGATACCGAGCAAAAACGCGGGCCGGATGCCGGTTTTGGCGGCTGCCGCGTTGGCATAGTCGAGCGCTTTGCCAAACGGTATCGCCACCGAACCGTTGAGCTGGAAGAGTTCGGTGCGGATTTGTGCGGCGGTTTTTTGATTGGCGGTAATGAGCTTTTGATAGGCGGTCTCCTGACCCTTGGTTTCGGCAAGCAGTTTGTTTTCTTGCGTTTGCGAGGCCTCCACCTGCTGCTCTTGGAGCGCCTGCACTTGGCGCAGCTGCGACTCCTGCTCAAGCTGGGTCTCGAGCGCATCCTTTTCGGCTTGCGTGGCAACAGTGGTACTGCTGATTTGCGTAAACGATGCCTGCAAACTTTTATCTATCGAATCAAACGTGTCGAGGTCGGAAAAGAATTGTGAGAGGCTCTCCGACGAGAGCATCACCACCACCAAGCTGTCGCTCTCGAGTTGCTGTTTTTCGCGCATGATGCCGGCAAGCGAGTCTTTCTCGCCGTTGAGCTGGGTGTTGAGACCAAAAATAGTGTCTTGTTTATCACTGATGCTGGAGGTAAGTTGTTGTATCGTGAGGTCGCGCGCTTGTATGGCGAGCTTTGCCGATTTTATCTGCGCGTTAAGTATCGCAATAGTGTTTTGAAGCGAGTTACTTTGCGCCTCGGCTCCGCTTAAAATAGTTTGTTGCTGGGCAATCTGCGCGTTGATAGCGTCGAGCTGGGCTTGGAGCGAAGCTTTGTAGGCGGCGGTTTGGTCTGAGCCACTATTGTCGGCTAAAGCGGAGGTGTTACTCGCGCTCTGCGCGAGCGCGGTGTTTTTGGGAGCCTCTGTATTTACAACCGTTACGATAAGAGCAAAAAGTATAGAAGCGCCAATTGCTCGCGCCGCGTGTCTGGGCATCCTTTAAGTATATCAAAAAATAAGCTCTTGTTTAAAACGCGTGCATGAAAAAAGGCCGCGCGTACGCGGCCCCAAAAGTTACTCTTCATTATAAGAACTGCAGTGTCTGTTGTCGGTGCGGTCGACGAGTAACGGCCGCTCCTTATAGTTTAGAACATGTTCACCGGCGTAGACTTGGAAAAGAATAACTCCATGCCGTTGGCGGCCTTTGGTCTCCAATACGGCAAGCTCGAACTCCGCCATTGGTTCGATTTTGCGAACGTTAGCAATTGATGCCGCAATGGAACCCGTGAACATGTTTTTGCCGTAGCGATTGTAGAAGTTCTTGACTGAATACCGCTGCCACACGCCCGGCGGATGCTCGCCGAAAGACGAGATTATGTACAAGATGATAACGCTCACCACAATAACCTCGGCCACCGAGGCAACCTGAGGCCAATGCTCAAATCTGAATCGAGGGGCCAATAGCACAACCCCGACACAGGCCATCCACAGATAACACAGCACTCCGTTGGTAATTAACTTCTTGAGCCACCACCATCCGTTAGGCGGCGCAAGCTGATGCTGTTGGACGCTCATGTACGTCTGGATATCAGCTGCTACGTAACGATTGGCCATTGAAGCCTCCTAGTTGGAACCAAATCCGCCAAAACCTTACCACGCATTATATAAACTGACAAACGAAAAAACCGCCCTTGCGGGCGGTTTCAATATTATTCTTTTGATTCGGCTTCGGTTGCGGGAGCTGATTCGCCTTCGGCTTCCTCTTTCTTGCCACGCTCCTCTGAGATGCCTATTGCTGAGATATCCACCGGTGCGGCTACTTCTACCGGCTCCTCTTCGGCAACCGAGATGAGCGCCACAACGTCATCCGGCTCGGCGGATATTTTTATGCTTGCCGGAAGTTTCAAATCTTTAATCAATATTTGGCTGTCGAGGTCGACGAGCGCGGAAATGTCGACCTTGATAGACGGCGGCAAATCTTTAGGCTCGCACTCAAGCTCGAGCTCGTGCATCACTTTGGTAAGGATACCGCCCAGACTTTTAACCGCCTCCGAAGTACCCTCAAACTCAAGCGGCACCGACACGGTAACGGTCTGCCCTTTTTGTATCGCGTAAAAATCGGCATGGATGGGGAAACCCGAAACCGCGTCCGTCTCAACGGCTTTAATGAGCACGTCTTTGGAGACGCCGAGCCCTTTGAGCGATATCACTTGCGACTCGCCTGCGGCTTTAAAAACTTTCTCGAACTCTTTGCGATTGATAGTAATAGGCGCAGCCTCCTCTGAGCGGCCGTAGACAACCGCAGGCAAGGAGCCCTCATTGCGGAGGGTTTTTGAGCTTTTTTTAGCGTCACGCACTTCTACCGTTAATTCCATAGGTTAGAGCCCAATATACCCGTTTTGCCTAAAATACGCAATACGGTACACTACCCGCCATGGAAGACCTTTCCAATTACGACAAACTGCGTGAGGATGCCCAAAAGCTTTATATGACTACGCGGCCTGTCCACTCTCCGGCGTTGGGCGAGTATGTGTATTTTACCGCTGAGGGTTTTAATCACATTATATTTAAAGGCTCGCGTACCGAACGCGAACGACCATCGCAAATATCGCGTTTCAAACTTTTGCCTCGCGCCATCAAGCTTATAGAACTCTCAACAACCTACCAAGAATATGAAGAAACCCTTAAAGAGTTTGAGGTCAAAAGTTACAAGAAGAGGATTCTCAAAACAAAGCCGGTAAAATATTGGGGCATAATTGCAATCACAAACGGGCGTAAAATTAAAGTCATTCTCCGCAAGATTGGCGACAACGGACAGCTTCACTTTTGGAGTATCGTGCCCGCATGGGTTACAAACAAATACCGCGATGCCAAATTTTTTAGCACTATGAAAGGAAATCCAGAGCAGGATTAAAAAACAAAAAACACCACCCGCAGGTGGCGCTCTTTGGTGTGCCTGCCTTCGGCTTATGTATTAGCCGAATAGGGCTGACGCCCCACAAGCACCCCTCCAATATAATACATAGGGAATGAACACGCAATGAGGCTACTCCCCCGCAAATAACCGCATTTTTTCTGTCAAGAAGACTTTCATTGCATCGACCGACGGCGCGAGAAATTTGTATGGAGCCACTTCGTCGCTCGTATTGAGCATGTTTTTAAGCGAGTCGCGGTAGGTTACGCGCAGTTCGGTATTGATATGTACCACCGCAACACCCGCTTTAATGCATGCCGCGATGTCAGCCTCGGTATTGCCCGAGGCGCCGTGGAGTACGAGCGGGATACCAACCGCGTCGGAAATTTCTTTAACACGCGCCGCGTTGAGTGCCGGGTCTTTGGCGACGCCCACCATGCCGTGGATGTTGCCCACCGCCGGCGCAAAACAATCGACGCCCGTTTGTGTAACAAAATTTTTGGCATCGAGAGCGCCGGTCATCATCTCCGGCGTAAGCGCCGCACCCGCGGGGAGCTCGGTTAATATTTTAGACGACTGGCCGATGTAGCCGAGCTCGCTCTCGATGATGACATCGCGGCCACTTGCGCGCGCCAAAGCCACACATGCGGCGGCCTGCTTTGCATTTTCATCAAACGGTAACTTGGCACCGTCGAAAATAACCGAGTCACACCCTGCGGCTATAGCCGCCTGTACTTTCTCCACACTGTAGGTGTGGTCGGCGTTCAAATATATATTGATACCCTCGGCATGGTATTGCTCGACAAGCGCTTTAGCGTGGGTAAGCGGGAAAAACTCGCGCTCGCCTTCCGAGAGGCCGGCGATAACGGGTAAACCGCTCTCTTTTGCGGCCATCGCAATGGCCTTGAGTTGGTTGGAATCCGAAAAGTTAAAATGCCCTATCGCTTTGCCCGCCGCCCGGTACTGGCTAATGGCCTCCCTCAATGTTTGCATCGTTCTAGTATATACTATTTGTATGCAACCTATCGATTTTTTTGCTATCGGCGACATTGCGACCGAGCCTTTTATACGCCTCAAAGACGCCGATGTGCATTGCAAAATTAACAACGAAGAATGCGAAATATGTATGCGTTGGGGCGATAAAATCCCCTACGAGTCGTTTACCATATGCGCCGCCGTGGGCAACTCGAGCAATGCGGCGGTTGCCGCCGCGCGGCTCGGGTTTAATTCGGCTTTGCGTGCGTATCTTGGCAAAGACCGTTACGGCGAAGACTCTTTGGGCGTACTTAAGGCCGAGCATGTGGATACTACGTATATAGTGATCGACCCGACGCGGCCGAGCAATTATCACTACGTGCTGTGGTATGGCGATAGTCGCATCATTTTGGTAAAACACGAGGAGTACGACTACACCGTACCCGAGCTTGCATCCGCTCCAAGGTGGATCTATCTCTCCTCGCTCGCGGCCAACTCGTTGCCTTATCATCAAGCGTTGATTGAGTGGTTCAAACAATATCCCGAAAGCAAACTTACCTTTCAACCCGGAACCTTCCAAATGAAGCTCGGCGTCGAGGCACTCAAGCCGATATATGAACGAAGCGATTTATGTGTGTGCAACAAAGAGGAGGCCGAGCGGATTTTAAACAAGCCCACCGGCAGCGACATGAAAGAGTTGCTCTTTTCCATGCAGGCGCTCGGGCCGAAGATTGTGGTCATTACCGACGACAAGCGCGGTTGCTACGCTGTTGACGAAGCGGGCAAAGCGATACACGTGCCGCACTATCCGGATCCGCGGCCGCCGTTTGAGACTACCGGCGCGGGTGACGCGCTTGCTTCAACTACCACCGTCGCTTTGGCGCTTGGCAAACCTTTGGACGAGGCTCTGCGTTGGGGAACGGCAAATGCCGCGGCTGTGATACAAGAAATAGGCGCACAAAAAGGCCTGCTCACGCGCGAGCAAATCGAAAATGCCGTGGCACATCCGCCCGCCGCGTGGGACATAGAGGCTCTATGATACTCACCATCACCGGACCCTCCGGCGTGGGCAAAACCACGTTGATGCACAACCTGCTCCAGTCATTGCCTAATGCTAAAACAGTTGAGAGTGTTACCACCCGTGCGCCGCGACCTACCGATGAGCCGGGCGAGTACCGGTATGTATCAGAAGAGGAGTTTGCCGCTAGTGCTAAGCGCTGCGAGTTTTTGTGGGAGGCACATCCGCACGGCAAAAGCTATGCCACCACAAAGAAAGCGATCGATGATGCACTCGCCAGCGACACTGTTTTTATATCGCCGCTTGTTGTTGGCGCAGTCGGTATCTTAACCGAGTATGCAAAAGTTCAAGGTAAAGAAGGCGCCGTGCGGTCGTTTTATATATGGACAGACGATATTGAGGAATTGCGCAGACGCTTCCACACACGCGCCGACATGACCGAGGCCGAAATTGAGCAGCGCCTCGAGGAGTGCCGCTCATGGAATGTTGAGGCAAAGGGGAGCGGCCTTTCGTTTATCTATTTGCAAGCCACCCATACCCCCGAAGAAATACTTGCGCACGCACTCACGTTGTTAACAGATCTGCCTAAATAATTTACATAAAAACTCCTGGCTTGATATATCAAGCCATTTCTACTATGCTCTTCCTGTTCCACAATCTTGTTGTGTGCGTGGGTCAACACCACTCGCTTGATGGATTGATATATCAATCCATGTTTTAAACAATTACCAACTAGAACTATAGGTATACACTATGAAAGTACGGGCAAAACAGCTACCAGGGAAACAAAAGATAGAAACGCTCGATACGCTGTACACCGCGGCAGGTACGGTCCGAGGACGCAGCGCCATGAAATTGTTTTTGCGCGACTTGTTGACCGAAAGTGAGAGGATTATGCTCGGACGACGCATTATGATTGCGCGCAAACTTATTGCCGGAGAGCCGCATAGAGACATAGAGGCAGAGCTTGGCGTTGGCAGAGACACCATTGGCCGCGTACAACGATGGCTTTGGGACCAACTGCCCGGGTATGAACAGGCAATTGCAGAACTTGAAAAAGAATTTGAGAAGCGCAACTTCAAAAGACAGTTTGCGACAAGCGCGCTGTTTCGGCTCAAGAAAAAATATCCGGCACATTTTCTCTTATTTCCGCTCCTCAAGAAAAAATAGCCCGAGTTGTCAGGCCGAAGTTGTCCATTGTAAAGTGGATTGATATATCAATCCATTACCACATGGTATGGAACTTGAAAACTTTCTTAATTACTTCAAGATCAAAGTCTCACTTTGTTACAGACAGCTTAGGGCGTTTGGGTTTCGGTTTGCATTTCCGTATACAAGGCATCGGCGATTGGGTTATGACCGGAAACTGCCTGCCAAATAATAAGCCACGCCCCTAGTGCAAAAGAACCGACAAACAACACGCTCAAAAATAGATTTACCTGCGAGCTCCAAATAGTGTTTCCTTCCATACCGTTATGATTACGAGCGCACGGCGCGTGTTTTGGCTCTACGTATCGCCTCTTTAATATGTGACACGCCGAGGCCGTAGTGCTCGATAAGCTCATCCGGTTTGCCGCTTTGCCCAAAACTGTCGTTGACGCCGATAAACTCAATGGGCACCGGAAACTCCGCGGCCAAAAGCTCCGCAACAGCGCTCCCCATCCCGCCGGAGCGTTGGTGCTCCTCGACCGTAACCACCGCACGCGCCTCTTTTGCGGCGGCGAGTATCGCCTCTTTGTCGAGTGATTTTATCGTGTGCAGGTTGTACACAATCGTATATATCTCGTGTTCGAGCTCTTTGGCGGCGTGAAGTGCGCGATATGCGAGCGGCCCGGTGGCAAACACCGCTACCTGCACCCACTGCGGCGACTCCCATAGCACCACTGCTTTGCCTATCTCAAACGGCGTCTCCGATGTGGTTATCAGCGGCGTCTTTTCGCGCGCGAGGCGGATGTACACCGGCCCATCGTAGGCCGCCGCGGCAAGCGTTGCTTTGCGTGCCTCCTCGGCATCGCATGGGTTAAGTACCGTCATGTTGGGTAAGACGCGCATGAGCGCGATGTCTTCGAGCGCTTGATGCGTGGCACCGTCGGGACCGACCGAGAGCCCCGCGTGCGAGCCGGCAATTTTTACGGGCACATTATTGAGCGCAATAGTCGTGCGGATTTGCTCGTTGTTGCGGCCGGGGCTAAAAGTGGCATACGAGGTGATAAAAGGAATCTTTCCGTAATTGGCGAGGCCTGCCGCAACGGTGGCCAAGTTTTGCTCGGCAACACCTATCTCGATGTAGCGCTCCGGATATTTTTCTTTAAACGGTAACACGCGCGTACTCTCGGCCAGGTCGGCGCACAACACCACCACGCGCGAATCTTTTTCGCCGAGCTCCACGAGGGCTTTGCCAAAACCATCGCGCGTAGGCACCTGCTCCTTGCCCTCAAAGATATCCTCCCGTAGTTTTGCGTCTTTGTTTAACATACTTATTGATGCTCGCTCTCGATTTTACCTTTGAGTGTGCGCAGTTCGTTTAAAAACTTTTTTGCCTCCTGGGGCGTAGGCGGCTTGCCGTGCCACTGATAGTCAAACTCTATCTCTTTGATGCCTTTGCCGGGGATGGTATGCGCGATAATCACCGTGGGTTTCTCAAAAATCGCTTTTGCTTCATCAACCATTTCGATAAATGCCGCGATATTGTTGCCGTCGCACTCGAGCACGTGCCAATTAAACGCCTCATACTTGGCACGCAAATTTTCGAGCGGCATGACATTCTCGGTCATGCCGTTTATTTGTATGTTGTTGCGGTCAATAATCGCCGTGAGGTTGGAGAGTTCGTTCACGCCCGCAAACATCGCCGACTCCCACACGTTGCCCGCATCGTGCTCGCCGTCCGACATGGCACAATAGACGCGAAACTTTTTATTATCCATGCGTGCGCCGTAGGCAATGCCCGCGGCCTGCCCGAGCCCTGAGCCGAGCGGCCCCGAGGTAGTCTCAAGCCCCGGTAGGCGCGAACGCTCGGGGTGCCCCTGCAAACGCGAGCCAAATTTACGCAAGGTTAAGCACTCTTCAACCGGGAAATAGCCGGCATGCGCCATCGCGGCATAGCGTACCGGCACGATGTGGCCATTGCTTAAAATCAACCGGTCGCGCTCATCCCATGCGGGATTTTTGGGATCGTGACTCAGAACATAAAAATACAAGGCGGCAAAAATATCGGCCATGCCCATGGGGCCGGCGGTATGGCCCGAGCCCGCGGCAACGAGCATCTCAATGATGGTCTCGCGGATTGCCTCGGCTTTAAGCTCCAACTCTTGTAATTTTTCTTGCGTGAGCATGGGTTAGGTAAAAGAAATAACTTTTTTGGTCACCACAAATTTTTTGCTAAAAATTTGCTATGTCTCGGCTCAGTCAGCCTCGACTTATTGCCCTAAAAAGTTATTTCTTTTACCTTATTATTGTATCATCCTGTTTGCTTCGGCTTGGAGTTCTCTAATCGCGGCAACGGGGTCGCTTGCCTTAAAAATGGCGGAGCCGACCACAAGGCCGGTGGCGCCGGCTTTGACAATCTGGTATGCGTTATCAATCGTGACGCCGCCATCCATCTGGAGCGGCAGACTTGGATAGCGCAAGCGCAGGCGCTCAAGCAAGTGAAGCGCGTGCACATCAAACGGCTTGCCTTGGAACCCCACTTTTACAATGCCCATCACTTGCACGTAATCAAACTGCGCTTCGAACGGCTCCAATATATCGGGTTGTGCCGTGCACGAGACGGCAATGCCCACTTTGAGCGGCAGAGTGCCGGTTTCTTCGCGCAGGTCAACCAGTTTTTGCACCGCGTGCAGTGCGCCGTTGCTCTCGGCATGCACCACTATGCGCAACGCTCCGGCGTGCACAAACTCCATCACGCGTTCCTCGGGGTGCTCCAACATGAGGTCAAACTCAAAATCAAACTTGTCCCACAGCGGCAAGCCGTGCTCTTCTTTTACAATGTTTGCAAACGTACTCTCATCGCGGTAGGGCCACGTGCGGTTGCGTGCAAACACGCCGTCGACTACGTCAATTTGCACGCACGTCACCGGCGCTCCTTTTATACGTTCAGTGTGCCCGGCAAGGTCTTTAAAATTTTTGGGCAATACCGCCGGCAGTATCTCAATCATAGAGGTTATTGGTCAAACTTTTGTATCCGGCGCACGTGGCGCTCCTCGCCGCCAAACGGCGCCTCAAGCCAGCGAATGACGGCGGCCTTGGCATCCTCTTGCGACAAAAAACGCGCGCCGAGGCATAGCACATTGGAGTCTTCATGCGCACGCGGCGACTCAAGTATGCCGAGGCTCTTGCCCGAGATGTCTGTTTGGGTTTTTGGCGCGGGGCCATAATAAAGGCTGGCACGCACGCCGAGCGCGCGGTTGGCAACCATCGCCTCGCCTTGGCCAGAGGCGCCGATGGCAATGCCAAACGCGGTTTTGTCGTCTTCGATGGCGCGCACCAGGCGGCCGATGGTGTCAGGATAATCGTCATCTTTATCGTAAATTGCGGGGCCAAGGTCGCTCACATCGTACCCATGCTCATTTAAAAAAGGAACGAGTGCCTCCTTAAGCTCGAAACCTGCATGGTCGGATGCCAAAAAAACTTTTTTCATAAATATTTGCTTGCTTCTTTAACGTGGGCGAGGAGCGTGTGCGTGTATCCCATTTCGTTGTCGTACCACGCAAGCACTTTAACCAAGTTGCCGTCAACTACGCGCGTAAGCCCCAGGTCGGCAATAGAGCCGAAGGTGGAGCCGATGATGTCGCTCGAAACCAAGGGCTCGTCGGTTACCGCAAACACACCTTGCCACTCGGGGGTAGCGGCAGCCTCTGAAAGAAGTTTATTGACCTCTTCGCGCGTGGTGTTTCGCTTGGCGATAAACGTGACGTCGACAATCGAGCCCGCAGGCACCGGCACGCGCAAGCTAATGCCGTCAAATTTGCCTTTGAGATTCTCGTACGCTTGTGTAACCGCAATGGCCGCGCCGGTCGCGGTGGGCACAATATTTTGCGCGGCAGCTCTACCCTCTTTGACATCTTTTTTAGACGGACCATCAACCAACGACTGGCTCGCCGTGTAGCCGTGCGTCGTTGAGAGAATCGCTTTTTCTATCCCGATTGCCTTGTCCAATATTGCAATGAGCGGGCTCGCGGCGTTGGTGGTGCATGATGCATTGGATGAGAGCGCCGAATCTTTGAGCTTTTCTTGATTGACACCCATTAAAACCGTCACACCATTGACCGTAACTCCTGCCTCATCGGCCCCGTCTTTAGCCGGAGCGGAGATAACCACGCGCTTGGCGCCGGCTGTGATGTGTGCCTCGGCTTTGGCAAAGTCGGTAAAGAGGCCGGTTGACTCCACCACGACATCAACCTCCAAATCCTTCCATGGCAACTTAGCCGGGTCTTTTTCCTGCAAAAACTTGGCGCGATTTTTGCCTATCTGTAAAAATCCATCCTCTGCCCCAACCTCAAACGGGGCTTGGCGATACACCGTGTCG
Organism: uncultured Candidatus Saccharibacteria bacterium; assembly: GCA_964459335.1. Classification (GTDB taxonomy): domain Bacteria; phylum Patescibacteriota; class Minisyncoccia; order Phycocordibacterales; family SBAW01; genus GWA1-54-10. Next base: position 59,762 of record CAYWJX010000003.1, read on the forward strand.
TATTTTAAAAGATAGGCGAGCGTCTTAATGTCGCCCAAATCGTTTACGGCCACTATCTCAATGCTCGGCTCGTTGGCTGCCGCCCGTGCAAAACACCTCCCGATGCGGCCAAAGCCGTTGATTGCAACTCGTATCATATGCGCTCTATTATATAGCACCCTAGGCACCATCTCCTACCTCTTATAATTCCGTGAGGTTTAGCCTCACGGAAGTGTTTACTGTTGGGTTGAAAGCCAAAAATCGATATGGTCATCCACTTCATGTGCCTGCAAAAAATAATTAGGAAACTTCGTAGGGTTGGTTATAATGTGTTTTTTTGAAAGATATTCTCCAATGCTTGAGTAAGGATATTCGCGTATGAATGTACGCAGTGCTTTGAAGTCCGCACGGCCACACTGCTTCCACGACGGGTTGGCAAGTTTTGCGGGATTAAGATGAATATATGAAAAAAGATATTTTACATACTTGTCATGGTCGGCATGCTCGGCCTTAAATGTCCCTTGAAAGAGTGCCCCACTGCGGCGATGTTTTTCGTTAAAAAACATCGTATACGCGGTTTGAACTCTTTGCATATATTTTGAAATGCCACCCTTAACAAGCGGAGTTGCAAACAAATGGATATGATTTGGCATGAGGCAATATGCACCTACAGCAACGAGTGGGTCTCCTCTTTCTACTGAAAAAATTGCGTTTCCTGTGTGCTCATCAAGAAGGTCTGCTGGGCGGATATTTTTTTGAGTATTGAGCAAATATAAATACGCAATAAATCGGCGGTATTCGGAAGACTCGGTAAAGACAACTCGCTTATCAACTCCGCGATTATACAGATGATAATATTCCCCCTCAACAAAGGTAATGCGTCTCATATGGCTGTTATACCATACACCGTGAGGTTTAGCCTCACAGTTGGACGTCAAAGGTATATCGTGAGGTTTAGCCTCACGGAAGTGCTTTATGGGGTTATTTGCCGAGGTTTTACTTGCCGAGGTTGTAGAGCTGTTTGACCTCGGCCGCCGAGAGTGCTCTATTATATATGCGCACGTCGTCTTCGGAGCCGTTAAAATAACGACTCAAACCAGCATCGCGCCCTATATTGAGCTCGTTGGTATCAGAGGTCGTGAGCGACCCTCCGGGCTGAGCCGTACTACATTGAACTCCGTTGATATACGCTGTTAGATTTGTGCCATCCCACGTCATCGTATACAGATTCCAATTCGTAATGCTGCCACTTGGCGTGCATGAAACTGTCTGCCAGGTCGTTGTGTAAATATAAAAATTTACTGATGTCGCACCTTGGTTTGGATGGATAATGTACACATTCCGCTTACTCACCAAAAAGCCGTAATCATTCCACGTGCTAGGAACACTTTTTGCCCAAGTTGAAACAGTGAGATTTACTGGATTCAGCGAACTACTGTTTGGAACTCTGACATATGAAGAAGATCCGTTGAATTTCAGTGCTTGGCCGAGTTTGCCTATGGTGGGAGAAGTGGTGGTGGACATATTAATGAGCTGGCCATTATTGCCTTGGCCGGAGGAATCTTGGGTGATGCCGGTAGCCCAATTGGTTTTGCTCCCGTCAAAGGTCCACAGCCCGACGAGGCCGCTGGAGAGCGAGGAGTTGCTTTGGAGATTGGTAGAGGAAGTGTTGACGTGCGTTCCGGTACCTGCGTTGTAGAGATTTTTAACCTCGGATGCTGAAAACGCTCTACTATATATACGCACGTCGTCGATTTTTCCTAAACCGGGACCGCCGCAACAGCTATTGCCGATCTCATTGACATAACTCGTGTAGTATCCGCACGTGTATGCCGGCCCCGCATCCAAGGCGCCATTGACATAGATCGATTGATACTGATTTGAACCCATTACATAGGTGACAAAATACCACTTGCCGGGATTAATGGTCGTCGTCCCGCCAAGGTCGCATCCATAATTTCCAAAATACACCACTGAGGAGCGAACAATGTAGTGCGCGTTTGCATTGCCTCCTCCTGCACCGCCACCGACAACGTTAAAATCACCCGTATCTTTTTTGTAGATCCAGGCCGAGACGGTATACGGCGTACTCGCGAGCGAGATGTTGGGAAACGTGATGTAAGTGCTTGCGCTTGCAAAGTTTAACGCTTGACCTATCTTCCCTACCACCGCGGCGGTCGCTCGGGTAAAACCATTTAGTGTCCCGGTGTTGTTGTTGCCGCTTTTGTCCGCTTCGGTGCCGGCGGTGGCACTGCTCCACACCGTGTCGGCGCCGTCCATCGTCCACCAGCCAACGAGGCTGCTCGACAACGTGCCGGGGCTTTGCGAAGCATTGATCTTAGCCGCGCCGGCTTGATACAGCGCCGCGATCTCTGTCGCGCCGAGCGCTCTACTATATATACGTACATCATCTAGACTGCCTACGAACGCCGTACAGCATACGGGTTTTCCTATGGCGCCCGGCGTATCGTTCATGCCGCTAAATGAACCACCGATAGCGACTGTTCCCACTTGTAAACCATCTATATAACATCTAAACACAAGATTTGTTCTATCAAATACGCCACTGACCAGATGCCACCGGCCGTCATTAGCCGTAGCAGTGCCGCACGTGTTTTCGGTATATCCAGAAGCATTTCCTATCAAAAATGCAACCATCCCTGCCCCAAGCCCAAAACGGTATCCATTACCGCCACCCGCATTCCCGATGGTGTACATTTGTCCGTTTGTCGACGTCGTTTTAATCCATTCGCTAAAAGTAAAGCTGTTGTTTGAGATGCCCAGCGGCGATGCCATTTGCACATAGTTGCTCCCGGTAAAGTTGAGCGCGTTGCCGAGCTTGCCGCTCGTCCATGTTGGCAATGTTGAGCCACTAAGCGTGCCGTTATTACCGTGGCCCGAGAAATCGTGCGCGATCGTGCTCGTGCCTTCGTTGAAGCTCCAGTAGCCGACGAGGCCGAGATTGTTGGCAGGCGCCGTGATGGCTGAGGCATGGGCAAAAGCCGGCAGGAGGAAGAAGCAGAGGAAGAATGTGGCGACCAAGAAGGGCACTGTTATTTTTGCTTTATTAAAAAGCGTTTGGTAGGATGCCCCGCAGGCCGTGGCATGGTGCAAGATGGAGCCTGACATCTCATGTCTTGAGGGTTCGAGCCCCTCCGCGGCCTTATGCACAGAGTCGTTTTGACGGCTTGACACCAAAAGTCGGTTTGCTATACTCATTGATGTGTCAGGCTCTGTCTTGCAGTCTTGGACTGCTCGAGATGTGAGTGGAGCGCCGCTCGCGAGGGCGGCGTTTTCCGTTTTATATCGTAAAAGGTGTTTCATATTAATTTCCGCTTGGGGTTGATGTTGCCGCGTTCGGGTCTACCACAATAACCGTGCGCGTTGCGCTACCGGTCAAGCCGTTTTGGTCGGTTGCACTATATATAATAGTATGCGTCCCGGCAGTGCTTGTATTGATGACAATCTGGCTCGGGGTTGTTGTCGCTCCCCCATCGACCGATACACTAATGCCGAGATTGAGGTCGCTCGCGGGGCCGGTGATAGTTGCGCCCAAATCGGCGTAGGTGTCACCCACATTGATGGTTGCTGGGTTGTCGCCGTTGAGTGAGATTGTCGGCGGTACCGGCGGAGTGGAGGTTGCGACAGTTGAGGATGCACTTCCTGAACTTCCCGAGGAGGCACCTCCGCCTCCGGCCGAGGAACCACCTCCGGAAGTTCCTCCGTTTAACAAATTTTGCAATTGTTGCTCGGTGACGCACGTAGTGCCGACACAAAGTTTTTGCGAAGCGTTTACTACGTCGGCATTAACCGTGGTTGCGGTAAGCGTCTGCGTCACGAGGCTGTCAAAGATGCCTGCGCTCGCGTGCACCGCGAGGCCAAGCTCCCGCACGCCGCTTTGCGCAACGCCAGTGATTGCATTAAGAGTTGCGGTAATCGCGTTTTGAAGCGCCGCGGTTGCCGAGGCAAACGGTCCGGCAACCAACTGCGCCGGGGTTGAGGTGGCACTGCTCGATGCAATCGCGGCATTTACATTTTGACCATTAACATACAACACGCCGTTGATGGAGACACTCGGTGTCGAGGATGCCGGCGCCGAAATCGAGATAATCGGGACCGTGCCGGTGGCGCTTGAGGTGGCAATGGTCCAGACATTACTGCCGCTCACGACGGTGGTGGTTGCCGCGCCCGCAAAATTAACGGTGCCGGCGTTTATGGTGACGGTTGAGGTTGCGCCGGTGCCTACCGTGACCGCGCCGTTGCTGATAGTTATCTGTGGAGCAGTCGCGCTCGATGAGGCTATCGACCATATCTCTTGCTGTTCGGACGCTGTGGTCGACGCAAGGTACGGTGTAAGACTACTATTATTATTTATAGTATCGAGTTGCGCTTTGGCGACACAGGTTGAACTGCCAGTGCTGTCGGTTATGCAAAGTTGCTGCGTATGGATGCGGCTGGCAAAGAAATCTCCTATGCCATTAGTTGTGCTTGCAAACCATCCTGTCATTTGCATAAAGATTGATTGTAGGAATCCGCTTGCATATACGTCTGCCGACGTTGATGTTGCACTCGATGAAGCCGCGCCTATATTTTCCGGAAAAATCAACGCTGATATTCGGGACGATATTACACTCATCACACCGCCGACAAAATCGAGCGGAATGGAGGTGGAGGTGGAGGTGGAGGTGGAGACTGTCGCGCTCGCGAACTGGTTGAGTGGTGATGTGGAAAGGAGTCCTGTGCCAATTGCGTTGATGTCGACCCCTTTTTCAAGGTCAATAAAGACCGTAATCTCATTTGATGATTCCGTGCCATCATAACTCTCCATCGCAATACCTACCGAGTTGTCAAGAATTCCCGCCTTCATGCCCACGCCGGGGACCGAAGAAGCGGCAATGCGGTCGCCGATTGCGATGGGACCGCCTTCGAGGTTGACGTAGGCGGGGACACGGCCCGAGAGGGCGATGGGGCGCTCGGTCGCATCATTCTGATCTCCCAAAACTTGGCCTGGGTTGGTGGAGACGATACCGGCGAGCGTGGTGTCTCCTTCTTGTGCAAGGCGCATCTGTATCGGGGCAGCGTCGCCCACCGAGACGATGTCGCCGGCATTGATCGAAGGGTTGGCAACCGGATACATTTCGGCGTAGTCGTTGCCGGCGGCGTTGGGAGTCGAAGTGGCATATACAGTGATGACGATGCCGCCGGAGCCGCCGGAGCCGCCATGGGGGCCGCTACCGGCACCGCCGGCACCGCCGGCACCAACCGCGTAATAATAGGTGCCGCTTGGACCGGTGATAGATATTTGTGAATACCCACCGCCGCCACCACCGCCACCGCCCTCAGATCCGCCACCGCCACCGCCACCGTAGACACTGCCAGCGCTGGTAGTAGTGCCGCCGCTGCCGCCGCCGGAGCCGCCGGAGCCGCCGGAGCCGCCGGAGCCGCCGCAGCCGC
>CAYWJX010000004.1:0-40506 GCA_964459335.1 uncultured Candidatus Saccharibacteria bacterium
GCCATCATCTCTTTAACCGTGCGTTCCATGCGCATGCTTTGCGAGCCTTTAACTAACACGCAGTCGCCACTTTGGAGCAAAGCGGCAAGCTCCTCCCCTGCTTTTGCGGAATCTTCATATTGCAAAATTGCATTTTCGGCAAGGCCGCCGTCGAGCGCGGCCTCGGCTATGTCACGCGCGCGAAAGCCAACCGTCACGAGCATGTTGACAGCGCCGCCATCATTTGCGCGAGTTGCCACTTCGGCGCCAATTTTGCGATGCTCCTCTACCGATTGGCGGCCAAGCTCGAGCATGTCGCCCAAGACTGCAATGCGGCGACCATTCGTGGGGATTGCCTTGAGCGCATCAAGTGCGGCAACAACCGCCGCCGGCGAAGAGTTGTATGTGTCGTCAATAATCAGCGTATCTTTGACGCCGCGCACCAAGTGCATGCGCCCCTGCGGCGGCTCGTAGTTTTTAAGCGCATGTGCAATATCGCTCGGCGCTTTTCCAAGCGCAACACCAACAGCCGCCGCTGCGAGCGCCGGCAAAAGTGTATGCATGCCAATGGCTCCCTCAACCTCGATAGGCACCGAGATGCCGTCTATGGTGAGGCGTGTACTCATCCCTATCGGCCAGTGTTCGATACCGCTCTCAAAAAGAATTTTGGTGTCTTCGGCACGGATATCGGCTCCCGGCGCAAAACCAAATGTAATTATTCTTCCCCGACGCTCTGGTCGGGGCCCCGACCCAGAGGCGTCGGGGTTACCATTCGTAAAACGTAATTTAAACTCCTCCACCCGCTCATCGTCGGCATATAGCACCAAGGTGCCCTCGGGGAGCAATGCGTCAATCAGCGCAGCTTTTTCCTCAACCACCGCCTCGGATGACTCAAAAAACTCCACATGCACCGGCACCTCGGGGAGCCGGGTAATAACCGCAATATCAACCGGCAACCACGCGGTTACCTTTTTAATATCGCCCGGTCGGTCGGCTCCAACCTCAAGCACCAACCACTCGGGGTAGTGCGACCCAAACGCAATAAGCAAAAGCCCGTCAACTAAATTAAGTACCCATTTAAAAGGATTATTCCACGCATTGGGGCGCCCCAAGATAGTGAGTGGCAAGCCTATCTCGCTGTTAAAACTTTTTTGCGACTTGCGCACATGGGTGCCCTCGGCTACCACCTCATAGATGGCATCTTTGGTGGAAGTTTTACCCACACTTCCGGTTATAGCAATAATGTGCGGCTTGTAACGCACCACCGCCAAGCGGGCCTCAAGTGACAGGAGCAACAGTATTGTTTTTTTAAAAGCGGTGCGCATGAGGATTATCGGTCGGGAGGAAGATTATAATAATTAATCAGAAAACGGGTAATGTCGATAAACGGATTGGACCATGTTTCAGAGGCATAAGGAGCGCCAACCGGCTTTAGCGCAAACAAAAAGATAATAAATCGCGCGTTGCTGTTGGCCGGTAGGTAGCCAAAGTAGCTGTGCAAATAGGTGTCCGGATAATACGCTCCGGTTGACGGATCAACTATTTGTGCGGTGCCTGTTTTGGCCGCAATACTGTAGTGAGCCATTTTGACAGCTCCGTTATCGAGCACGGTGTCGACCACGGTGGTAAGCATGCCCGTAACCGTTGCAACTGTACTTGGCTTCAACACCGGGGTACCCGTGCCCCAATTGAGCGTCTTGGTAACACCCGTGTCATATTGTATCGCACTTGCAAGATGAGGCATCACCAGCTTACCGCCGTTGGCGAGCGTCGCAAGACCCCGTATGGTTTCCATAGGTGTGATGGCAATGCCCTGCCCGAATGCCGCCGTATCATAATCAACTTGGCGGTTGTGGTTTAAGTTGCTTACCAGCCCCGCCTGCTCCTCGGGCATATCGATACCGGTCGCCTCCCCTAAGTCGTAATGATTAAGAAAATAATCTTTCATAATTGCCGGCCCCATGCGCGTTGCAATAAACGAGGCGCCCACGTTGAGCGATTGGCTTAATATTTGCTGCATAGGTATCACGCCGCGCGCGGCATGGTCGTAATTGCAAATTGGTTTTGTATCAACGGTAATGCAACCCAAGTCGTCATACGTGGTGGTTGCCGTAATCACGCCGGAGTCGATGCCGGCCGCCATTGTGAGCGGTTTTATAATGGAACCCATCTCGTACACGTTTTGCACCAATGGGTTTGCAAAGATAAGCGGGTCGGTTTGCGCGCCAAAATTATTTAAATCAAAAGTGGGAGACACCGCCATCGCGTATATCGCGCCGGTTTGCGGATCCATGATGATACCGCCGGAGCTCGCCGGATGCCAGGTGTTATCGTAGGCAACGAGCTCGCGCTCGAGCTCGGCTTGCACCGACGGCTCGATGGTAGTGATGACGTCTCCGCTTTGCGGCGTTCCGTTTATCACTCCCTGTGCGGTGCTAAAAAGCTGAACAAAAAAGTTGGCATACAAATCGTCGTCGGTTTTGTTGAGCGTGCCTTGATATTGCTTCTCAAGCCCATAGCGGCCTTCTTGCTCGTCGCCGTTGTATGCCACAAATCCTATCTCCTGCGCGGCAAGTGAGCCGCCCGGATAATAGCGCCAGCGGTCTTCGGCCAAAATAACGCCGGGCAATTGTTTTTGCTCGAGCTCAACTCCCAGCGCGGTGTCGAGATGGTCCGCAATGACACTGTACTCGGTGCTCGGCTTGGTCGCTTTGGCTAAAAAGTCGTTCTCGTCGAGTGGAATCAAACCGCTGAGAGATGTATAGAGCGCCTGTGCATCGGTAACTTTTGTCGGATTAACCGCAAGCGTAAAACCACTTTTAAGTGTTGCTGCAATGATGTGGTTGCCGTCTTTGTCGGTAAAATAAATTGAATCGCGGTCGGGCAAAGGACTCGCCGGCTCCATAAACTGTGCGTCGGCGCGGGCCATATATGCTTTGCCTTGCACAATTTGAAGGAAGTACAGCCGCCCCACAATGATAAGACCACCCAACACGATGCATGCCGTGAGGACACGCACTCGGCCGATAAAACGCGCATTCATTATCCTATTCTAACCTCTATTTTATCTGCCCCAAGGAAAGTGAGCCACTCTCTCCGTGCGCATACACACTTGTCACGTTGGTAGGAGTGACCAATCCAAGCGCCGTGGCGCGCTCGGGCGTGAGCGACTGTGTCAGCGTTAAATACTGATTTTCGAGAGCGCTTAATTGCTCGGTAAGTTGCTCCGTACTGCGCTCGGCGGTCGTTTTGGCGGCGGCATTGGCAACCGCCTCAAGCAAAAACGCACAGTACAAAAAGACAGAAACGGTAAGTATTACTACCAAAAATACGAGTGCGCGATTGAGATACGGCTGATATACGACCGCCGCTTGCTCGACCCCTCGTTGCATTTGGTTAGTTATCCTTTTCATACGATTTTTCTATGACCCGGAGCTTTGCGCTCCGTGCCGAAGGATTTTGGATTATTTCTGCACGACTTGGGACTAAAGGTTTTCCCCGACGTTTCAGTCGGGGCCCCGACCCAAAGGCGTCGGGGTTAACGAATGCTCCTTCACCTTTATCCACTAAATTTTGAAAAAGTTTTTTAACCGCGCGGTCCTCGATGCTGTGGAACGTAATGACCGCTATGCGGCCGCCGAGTCTAAGGTGCTCCCACGCGGCACCTAACCCCTGCTCAATGCAGGTAATCTCGGCGTTGACCGCCATGCGCAAAGCTTGAAAGGAACGTGTGGCCGGATGCAAGCGCCCATGGCGGTAAGCGGCAGGCACTGCATCTTTGATTATTTCGGAAAGCTCAACGGTTGTTTCGATAGGCCGTATCTCGCGGCGCTCCACTATTGCCTTTGCAATGCGGCGCGCATACGTCTCTTCTCCATAGCCGTAGAGCACATCGGCAATAACTTCCTCTTTCCACTCGTTTACTATCTCGGATGCAATAAAACCGGAGGCAGGCTTTGCGCCGTAGCTCATGTTGAGAGGCTCGTCGATTAAAAACGAAAACCCCTTGCTTGCCGCGAGCTGCTCGCGGTTCCAACCCAAATCAAATATAGCTTTATCAATCGTTTTGAGGCCTGCGTGTTTGAGCACTTTTCCTAAATCTTTAAAATTGGCCTCTACGACCTCGGCGCGTGCGCCGTATGATACAAGACGCTTGCGCGTGCGCTCCACCGCCGCAAGGTCGGCATCAAGTGCCAGGAGGCGCGCGCCGGCTTTGAGGACTGCCTCGCTATGGCCACCGCTGCCTGCCGTGGCATCAACCACCAGCTCGCCTTTTTGTATGTCTAATTGCTCAAGTACTTCCTTGAGCATGACGCTCACATGTCTGCCCGCAGGAGTTTTAGAGGCTCCGGACACCGGCACTTGCTGCTGCCTGCCCCGACCTTCACGTCGGGGCTCGCGCAAAGTATCGTTCTCCTCTCGAGAGGAACGATAGAAGGTACGAACCCCGACGCTCCCTTCGGGAGGTACGGGGCAGGCAGTAGCTAATGTCGGTGTACTTTTCATATTACAAAATGCCTAAGTCGCCCAGCGTCTGTGCCATTTGGTCGGCGCCTTTTTCAATCCGGCGCTTATACTCTTCCCAAGTCTTTTCGTTCCAGATTTCGATGCGGTCCGAGACTCCTGCCAAGACTACGCGCGAGCGCAAGTCGGCAAACTCTTTTAAAAAGTCGGGCACCAAGATGCGCCCTGCCGCATCAACATCGGTCTCGACCGCGCCTGCCAAAATAAAACGGCTCATGCCGCGCGTGTCCGCTCCGCCCATGGGAAGATTGTGCAGTTTAGCTACAATTTCCTTCCATGCTGCAAGTGGAAACATAAACAAGCATGAATCGAGACCGCGCGTGATGACAACCTTGCGCCCCACCTCTTTGCGAAACTTTGCCGGAAGTGAGAGGCGTTTTTTGCTATCGAGTGTGTGGAGATATTCACCAATCAGCATACTTACCACTCTATCCCACTTGGCTACCACTGCATAGCACTTTGCCCCACAAAACTGTGGATTACCCCACTTTGCAGTTGTTTATAGTTGCCTGTATAGCCGCTTGACAAAAGTATAGTTATAGATTAATATATTAAGTGGGAAGAGTCGGACAGGCACGAGGAAATGGAGCCCCTAGCAAAAGAGGCTTATCATGTGGCTGTTCCAAAAAAACAAAGGGATTCAGGCTTACACCGGCGTATTGGCCGAAACGCCTTTATTCCCCAAACGAGATATTGCCAAAGAGGCGCGGGATATCGCGCTGGCGTTTATCGCTCTCGCCGCTTTTCTATATCTTCTAATCCAACATTTCGGGCCAGCAGCTTGCCCGACGTGACGCAATCAAGGCCGGCGACCCATCTGGGACGCCGGCCATTATTCTTTTTATATAAACTCTACGCTATTGCTTCTTGTAGACGCTTTACTACAAACTCTTTGTCGAGCACGGAGAGAAACCAGCCAATTTTCGGTCCGTACGATTTACCTAAAAACGAAAGGTAGAGTGCTCCAAACAAATCCTGTGGCTGGATGGCAAGTGTCTCTTTGATTTGGTGCAACTTTTGCTGTATTTCTTCGCCACTCGGCATCTTTTCACTTGTTTTTAAATAGTTTTGTAACTCACTAAGAGCCTTTTTTTGTAGCTCAGAAAGATTTTTGGCCGCTTCGGGCAACGTTTCTTGCAAAGTAAAGACAAATTTCTCCGGCGCATACTCGGCAAGCCATTTTTTGGCGTATGTGGCGCGCTCCGCAAGCTCTTGTTTGTCGGCAGATGTAAGCTCTCCACCTTTAAGCGTGGCAACTTCCCTCTCTAAATTTAAATGCGGCATCTGTACAAGAAATGCAACCTGCGAAAATCGCGGGAAGAAGGTGCCCGCGGGCGGCAACGCACGCCCCGGATGAACAAACTCAAACAATCGCGCGTAATCGTCGTCTTGTATGGTTTGGTATCCCTCGGCCAACTTGTCGTACTGGTCGTAGAGCATAGGGATAGTATCGCCCTCCGGGTCAAAGTTAAACGCTTGGGTTATTTCTTTAGAAAGAAGCGCGAGCCTAAATATTTTTGGCGGCATGAGGTTTGCTATTTCGCGAGCACTTGATCCGCGACCTTTAGAGGTGGACATCTTTTTGCCGCCTATCAAAAAATGTTCATAAGGGACATCGAATGGCGGTTCACGTTTGAAAACTTGGCGAGAAATATGATTTGCTACATCCCGTGCTCCGCCTTTTGTCGATAAGTCCTTTCCTTCTCCTTCGACTGCAACGTCAAACACACTAAATTTTGCCGCCCATTCGACTTTCCAGGGAAGTTTTGCTTTTCCATCGAATGGGGAGCCTGCTCCCTCAAATCCGCATCCTTTTGCTCCCGACGCTTCTTGATCGCACATATAATGAACAATGTTTCCATCAAAAGATACCGCCCTCGTAGTCGCGATTTTGCCACACTGTTCGCATATCATCATAATCGGCAACCATTCTTCCGCTCTGGTACCCCCGGAAACTTCTTCATAAATCGTGCGGATACTCCCGACATTCTCTAATGCTTTTTTTATAATGTCGTTATACTTTCCTGAACGGTAAGCGCTTATTGACGAATGAAACTGCGGCACATATCCGGTCTTTTTGATTACATCGGCAAATTCTTGACCAAAATAGTCGGCATAACTTTTTGTGCCGGCATCCGGCGACGGCACAGCAAAGAGAGGTTTACCGAGGTAAGGAGTAAACTTCTCGGCATCAAGATACACGGGTACAGTATCAAACGCATCAAAATCATTGAGTTCGTACATAAAGACGTTGGATATGCCCTGTTCAGCAAGTGCTTCTGATATGGTTCCGTGGATAAGTACCCCGCGCATGGCGCCAACATGGATACGGCCCGAAACCGTCTTTTCGTCGCGTATGACAATAGGCTTGGCGCCCGAGGGCTGGTAGCGCCCTATAATTTCCTTAGCTAGCCTGTCTGCCCAAAACATGCACCTATTCTACTCTACTTTGAGGATTTTATATTTGAGGGTGCCCTGCGGCGTGTGGAAGGAAAATTCGTCCCCTTTTTTCTTGCCCATGAGCGCGCTCCCGAGCGGCGAGTGATACGAAACCTTGCCTTCGAGAATATTGGCCTCCTCGGCGCCCACGATTGTATAGCTATGCTTGTCGGTTGAGCCCACCTTGGCAACCTGTACGGTCGTACCCATGCCCACTACATCGCTTTTACTGCCGCGTACGATTTTGGCGTTTTTTAACATGGCCTCAAGCTTTTGCACGCGCTCCTCAACGGCCGCCTGCATCTCGCGCGCCTCCTGATACTCGGCGTTTTCCGAGAGATCACCAAGCGAGCGGGCATACTCAAGTTGCTCGGCCACCTCCTTGCGGCGCGTGGTGCGCAGCTCGTCAAGCTCTTTGGTCAGTTCTTCAAATTTTTCCTGCGAAATGAATTCTTCTTTTGGCATAGTGAACAATCAGTGTATACAAAAATACGTTAAAGTCAAGATTGGGGAGATAGCTATTGTAAATATTGCGGGGCATTGGCTTCCATCCATTGCAAAAAGATGCCCATTGCCGAAGGAGATTCTATCTGTGTGCCTGCAGGACCCTTTTCCATCACCATAGCAAACGCGTAACGCGGGTTCTCGTACGGCCAAAAGCCAATAATCCACGAATTTTGATATTGATTTTGCAAACCAACTTGCGCGGTGCCGGTTTTTGCCGCCACGTGGACAAAATCAAACTTCACCGCTCCCGCAATTCCGCTTACCACACCCTCTCGCATGCCCTCGCGCACCACCTCAAAGTTTTGTTCCGGTAAATTAAGTTGCGTAAACGTAGACGTTGAGCTGGCAATTAAGGTCGGCGTGAGTAGTTTGCCACTATTGGCAATTGCCGCCGCCTCGCGCACCGCCTGGAGCGGCGTTATCTGCGTGCCGTATTGTCCGATGGCGGTGTGATACGTGTCGCCGAGGCGCCACGGGTCACCCGGGAAATTTGCCGCCTTCCACGTAACGCTCGAGATGGTGCCGGTAGGTTCCGTAAACCCAGCCAGACCCGTGGGCACGCCAAACCCAAACATGCTTAAGTATTTATCTATATTATTGATGCCGATGCCTGGCTGATTTTGATATCCGCCGCCAACCTCGTAAAAAAATACATCAGAAGAAACAGCCAGCGCGTCACGCACGGTCATAAGGCCATTAACACGCCAATCTTTAAATATGCTTGGGTGCGCGGGGTCATACGGGTTAGGCACACTAATTGAGCCGGTTGAGAGAATTTGCGTGGTTGGAGTTATTACGCCCTCGGTTAACCCCGCTACTGCCATGATGGGTTTAATAATCGAACCCGGCGAATACAAGCCGTCTACCGCGCGATTAAGAAACGGTAATTTTGGATCGTTATTAAAAGCCGCAATAGCGGCCGTGTCGCCGTCGGTGAGCGCCTGCGACGAATACTCGGGATAGCTGGTCATCGCCAAGAGCTCGCCGGTCTGTACATCCATAATGACACCGGCGCCTCCCTGGAAGCCCGATTGTTCGGCCACCTTAGCGAGCGTGTCGTAGAGGCCTTGCGTGACGTTGGAGTCAAGCGAGAGTGTAACTTTCTGGCCCGGTACCGGCTCATTTTGTATACTTTCCGACACGACATTGCCGTGCGCATCGGTTTCGCTCAACTTACTGCCGTTGGTGCCGGAGAGTTCGGCATTGTAAGCCGCTTCGATGCCGTCCATACCTTCGAACACATCGCGATAGTAGGTGCCGCTTGAGTCCTTGGCCGGCGGTTTTACGTACCCAATCACCAGTGATACACCGCGCAAGGTTGAGTATACGCGCTTGGCAAAAGCATCGGTAACCGACTCGCGCACATTGTATGCAAGCGGCACGCCGTTTCGATCGACAATGACGCCGCGGTCGGCAACGATTGTTTGCTGACTCAATTGATTATCCTCGGCCTGTTTGGCGTAGGCCACTCCACGGAGCAATTGGAGATCACCGGCGCGTACAAGAAGCCCTGCAAATGATATCCCGACAATTGATCCAATGAGCCAAAAAGAGTGCCGGCCGAGCGGCCGCTCGATGCGTCCCTCAAACTGGTCGCGGTCAAAATGGGCGACATTTTGCGAGTCTATAAGAATTTCATCAGGCTCTATCTGTGCTTTTATTTTTTTGCGCTTTCGAAATCGGCTAGGAAACATAGCCGCAGTATATCCTAGCGAAGCGAGAGAAACAAAATTACAGTGTATCCTGATATTTTTTACGCATGTAGCGTGAAGCAATGTAGCGTCCGAGCATACACACGAGTGCAGTGAGCGTAAAAGGAATATACAACACGTGCCACCGCCCGACAGGCGCACCGTAGGCGATGTCAAGAAGGAGCCCGAGTGTAATTGCCAGTATCCACCGACCGGTGAATGCCGCGAGCGCAATGCCGAGTACCGAGAGCGGCCAAAACGGAAGCAAAAAACCCGCCGCCGCAAGCGCAAAAGACCCTGCCGTTATCCACCATCCCTTTTCGTTGCTCATGGATTAGTTTGTACCTCTATATAGTGCAACGAAAATAAGTTAACGGGAAGCTGTACATACAATGTGATAAAAGAGGAGCCCACTTCCTGACTTACATGAGACACCGACCCCACAAACGTCGAGCCGATGCCGGGCAAAACAATGGAGTCGCCTACCTTAACCGGCGTGTCGGCAGGAACCTCACCCGACATCGAGCCGGCACCTTGACCTGCAAGCGAAACGGGTACACTGCCGTTGAGGAGCGCGTCGTATGTTTCGCCGGGGCTCGAGAGGAGTGTTACGCGCGAGGTGGTATCGTACACCTCGCTCACCGTGCCAACGACCGAGGTCCCTCCTGCAAACACTAAATCGCCCGGCGTTATATTATCTTGTTTGCCGATGTCTATAATAAGTGTGTCGTACGGTATGCCAGGCGGTTTTTGGAGCACTGCGCCAAGGACGCTGTGGTTGCTGGCACTGCGACCGAGCAGTTGTTTAAGCTCGGTATTTTCTGCATACAACGCGTTGCGGTCGGCAAGCGCCGCCGTGGTGGATGCAAGTTCGGCGCGCAAGACGGTATCCGTGTTTACACCAAGTGAATTACGAAATGTTATTACCGGAGAGACGGCGTTCCAAAAAAAATTACTTATACTACTGCGTAGGAGCACCGCAAGTACGATAACGCACGCGGTAAAAAAAAGAATTAACCAAAAACGGTTCCGATGTTTAGAAGATGTCGTCGTCATGTTCGAGGAATACGTCGCGATGCGCTTCCAAATTTTCCAAAATGACCCCCGTGCCGCGCGCCACAGCGGTGAGCGGATCGTCGGCTACTATGACCGGCACCTTGAGCCATTGCGCGAGCAGGCTGTCGAGCCCTTTGAGCAGAGCACCGCCACCCACGAGCACTAACCCCGCGTGCATGATGTCGGATAAAATTTCGGGCGGCGTTGTCTCGAGCACCTCGCGCACCGACTCAACGAGCGTGTCTATCGATTGTGAGATAGCCTCGCGGATGTCCGAGTCGGTAATGATAATCTCGCGCGGCAACCCGGTAATGAGATCGCGACCGCGCACGATGGCCTCCATGTGCTCGCCGCCTTCGATGGCGGTGCCTATTGCCATTTTTACGTTTTCGGCAGTCTTCTCGCCTATTAAAATTTTAAACTCGGAGCGCACGTACGAAATGATGTCTTGGTTGAGTTTGTCGCCGGCCACGCGCAAATTTTTGGAGCGGACGATGCCGCCCAAACTAATAACCGCAATATCAACCGTCCCGCCGCCGATGTCGACAATCATGCTCCCCATCGCCTCGCGCACGGGCAAGCGTATGCCAAGCGCCGCCGCCATAGGCTCCTCTACTATATGTACCTCGCGCGCGCCCGCGTTTTGCGCCGCATCTTTAACGGCGCGTATCTCCACGTTGGTAATGCCGGAGGGTACGCCGATGACCGCGCGCGGGCCCAGCATCCGACGCGATACGCCTTGTGCGCGATTAATTAAATACGCGAGCATCTCCTCGGTTGCCTCAAAGTCGGACACAACGCCGTCGATAAGCGGGCGTACGGCGACAAGATGCCCCGGTGTGCGACCGAGCATCGCCTTTGCTTCGGTGCCCACTGCTACCACCTGGCCGGTTTTTTGATTGACCGCCACGACCGACGGCTCGGTCACCACAATGCCCTTGCCGCGCAAATACACCAGCGTGTTAGCCGTACCAAGGTCAATGCCTACATCGTTGGATATAAGCGGCAAAAATCGGTTTTGAAAATTTTTAAACATCGAAATATGCGGAGGGTTCAGCTATGCGGTCAGATGTCCTATCAGCTCTTGCAAACTTTTGTGCGACACTTTGCCGCTTGCACGCTCAACACACTCAAACTTGCCGGCGGCCAAGGTTTTTTCGGACACCACAACGCGGAGCGGCAACCCGAGTAAGTCGCTGTCGGCAAATTTTTCACCGGCGCGCGCGTCGCGGTCGTCCCACAACACCTCGATGCCCGCCGAAGTAAGCTCTTGATACAATTCTTTAGCTTCGTTGGCGACATCCTCGTTGTCTTGGCTGAGCTCCACCAAATGCACACGAAACGGTGCAACGCTCTCGGGCCACACGATGCCCTTTTCGTCGGCAAACTTCTCCACCAACAAACCCATGAGGCGCGTAATACCAATGCCGTAGGAGCCCATCCACACGGGCACCTCCTCGCCCTTTTCGTTTTTATAATAAAGGCCAAGATCCTCCGATTTTTGTGTGCCAAAGTTAAAAATGTTACCCACCTCGGCTGTTTTTACCTCTGTTAACTCCGCACGCGTCACGTTAAGAGATTTGAGCGTCTCATCGTTGAGCACCTCCTCATTAATAGCAATCTTTTTTTCTTTATTGATATAGATAGTATCCTCGCCGGTGTCGACAACCGTTTGAAACTCGTGGCTAAACTGCGTAAATGCGCCGCCCGAGGCAAAGGTAACAAACGTATCCTCGCCTAGCCCCACGCGCTCGAACACGCGCAAGTACGCCTCTATCGACTCGTTGTAAAATTTGGTGTGATCGGCCTCGCCCACGCAAAAAGAGTATGCATCCTTCATAACAAACTCTTTGCCGCGCATGATGCCGCTTTTTGCGCGCAACTCGTTGCGCAATTTTGTTTGGAACTGATACACCACTATCGGCAAGTCTTTATAGCTCGCGATGTAGTTTTTCATCATCTCGGCAATCGGCTCCTCGTGTGACCAGCCAAAGCCCACCTCGCCGCCCGCTTTGAGCGCCGACTTAAACCACACATCAACTACCTCGTCGCTCCAACGCGAGGTCTTTTCCCACAGCTCTTTGCGCTGGAGGCTTGTCATGATAATTTCCTGACAGCCTATTTTGTCCATCTCTTCGCGCACGATTGATTTTATTTTTTCGACAACACGAAGGCCGAGCGGCAAATACGCGTACACGCCGGCCATCTCTTTGTGGATATACCCCGCGCGGATTAAAAGCTGTGCGTTTTTAGCGACCTCGTCCTTAGGAGCCTCCCGACGCGTTTTTGTAAAAAGTTGTGATTGGCGCATATGTGCCTATTCTACTGGCAATAGCAGAGCAAGGCAAAAAAATCCACGCACTATTGACAAAAAGAGCTAAAACATGCTTTAATTGTCCCAGACTTCTTTCAAAGGTAGGAAGCAGACTGGGCTCACGCCCACACTAGGGAGATGTGTCATGTTGAATGCAACTGGCGAACAGACTTCTGTCGTGCGTAATCAGTGGGGAGTTTCCAGAGAGAAAATGGTCATCGACTGGAAACACCCGCTCGGTACGATTCGAACCGATGTACGTCGATTCACAATCGGTGGGATCATCCAGAAAAGCCCGAGCACGTGGGCACCGATTATTTTGGGGCAAGACAAGCCAGACAGCATAGAGCTTGATTTTGCCCACGAAGTACGGGGTGACGTTTTCGTTCTGTGCATTCGAGAAAATGCAATTATTGAAGACGTCACACGAGGCGGAATCCCTTCAGTCGAAATGCCCATCGAATGGGACAACGGCATACCCCATACGCCTCAAAAAGAGAAGGGTCATTTTGATCTCATCCTTCTCAAAACGGACGGCACATTCATCCAAATCGAACCATCTGTCGCCACGCGCAACGGAAGGTTCTGGGTGTGCAAACAAGCAATCTTTGGCGGAGTGTTCGTCAAAGACGCTATGGGGCACATCATCGTAGTACCTTCGAATGCAGAAAACAACTACCCCGGCGTCGATTACCTGAACTCGAAAATGTGCAGAGACGCGGCACCCGAACTTCTGAAGTTTGCAGCAGAGCATTGCAAACTTGCCGATATTCACACGGTCAAGGTCCCCCGTTGGGAACCGAACTGGAGCAAACCTCTTTCCGACCAAATGAAAAAGAACGGTTGGGTTAGGGCGGCCGTCCTTTTCTTCAATGTGGTGAACGGCTGGGGAATCGTACTCTGCGAAGACGGAAGGTCTTGCTTCGTCCACTTTAAGGACATTATGGACGAGTATGGCAAACCGATCTTCTCTCAAGGCGAGTTCCCTATCTTGCAGCCGATGAGCGGCGTTGCCATCAAATACAAAGAAGAAGGCAATAAACGCAAAGCGACTGCAGTGCGCATCGTCTAACCGTCACTGACGGAACAAAAAACAACGAGCAGAGAGGTTATCGTCCTCCTGCTCGTTTTTATTTTCATATATAAAGTTACCCTATGAGGCGCACAATGTCGTGGTAGGACACGACCACCATAAGTAGGATGAGGAGCGCAAAGCCGACCATCGTGGCCTTCATCACAAGGCTCGGGCGTATCGGGCGGCGGATTATTGCCTCGATGATAATGATAAGCAAGCGGCCACCGTCGAGGCCGGGGATTGGTATGAGGTTGATGATTGCGAGGTTAATTGAGATGAGCGCGGTTAAGAGCGCCGCCGCAACCCAGCCTTGCTTGAGTGTTGCTGCACCAAATACCGTGATACCGATAGGGCCCGCCACCTGGCTAAAGTCGGCGGTGCCGGTTATCAGTTGCTTAAAAAATGTAGCAAGACCCTGTGCCGTGTTGATGGTAATGTCGTAGCCAAGTACCGCGCCTTGGAGCAGAGCCTGCGGGGGTGCGAGCCTTAGTGTGCCCACATCGGAAAGTTCAACACCTATTGCTTTGTGCCCGGGAATTATGCCATCCTCAGCTTTAGCCAAAAATGATTTTTGTACGCCATCGCGCGACACGGTGACAATGACGCTCTCGTTTTGATGCGCCAAAATAAAGTTGGTGACGGTGTCAGCGGCGCCGGAGTTCTCTGTTTGGACAAGCGAGCGCACATCGAGCGCGGCTGTGGCGGTTTGGACCTCCTCTATTTGGTCGCTTGCGAGGAGGCCGGACTTTTCGGCCGGAGAGTTGGGTAATACATCGGTTATAAGTACCTGCACGTTGGTAACGGTGCCAAAGGTTTGAGTACCGGGCGAGGTTGGGATGCCCGCCAGGTAGCCTGCCGAGAGTACGAGCCATGCAAAGAGGAGATTAAACACGATGCCCGCGACAATCACGGCCGCTTGCACATAGCGCGGCTTGTTTACAAAACTGCGGGGCTCCATTTGCCCCTCGTTGTAGTTTTCGCCAAAGATTTTTACAAACCCGCCAAACGGCAGCCAGTTGATAGAGTACTCGGTCTCCCCTTTTTTAAAGCTCGCGATGCGCGGCGGAAAAAAGATGCCAAACTCGTCGACGCGTATGCCGCACAATTTTGCAACGATAAAGTGCCCAAACTCGTGCACAATAACGAGCACCACCAAAATGAGAATAAAGTAGACGAGGGTCATGTGCCTTATGATAGCACTAGCCCGCTATCTCCTTCTCCTTCCGCGCGAGTGCGGTGTCAAAGGCGGCATTGGCCGCGTCAACGCGCTTTTGCATGTCTTCTTTTGCTTTAAACTTGTCATCTTCGGGCATATGCCCCTCGCGCTCCAGTTTTTGGATGTCGCTCCACACCTCGTCGCGCGCGGAGCGCAATGCTGTGCGCAGTTCTTCAACTTTTTCTTTTGCAATTTTGAGGAGCGACATGCGGCGCTCCGATGTGAGCTCGGGGAAAAATACGCGGATGCCCTTTTCGTCCATGCCGACCGAGAGGCCGAGGTTTGCGGTTGTTATTGCCTTTTCAATTTCTTTGGCTAGGGCTTTATCCCACGGCACAATGCGCAAGGTGCGCGCGTCTTCAATCGATATATTGGCCACCTGCGTTATCGGCACACGCGTGCCATAACTCTCTACCAACACACCGTCGAGTATCGCCGGCCCCGCGCGCCCGGTGCGTACAGATGCCAACTCTTTAGTAAGCCGCTCGGTAATCTCCGCAATCCGCTTATCAAAAACTTTAAAATCGTATGCCATATATAATAGTATATCAAACTCTAAATATGTTGGCCGCAGGCGGGTAGATTTTGACCAACGGGTCTTTATCGGTGTCATATATACGCGCGGGAGCCATCCGCCTGCCATACCAGATAACGCGGTGGGTAAACGCGCGCCACTCTTTGTGAGGCAGGAGTTGCATCAAATCTTTTTCGATTTTTTCGGGTGTTTTTTCGCTTGAGAGGTCAAAACGTTTTACAAACCGTACGACGTGCGTGTCCACAGTAACACCTGCAAGTATGCCAAACGCCTCGGCAAGCACGACATTGGCGGTTTTGCGCGCAACACCCGGTAAACGCAACAATTCTTCCATTGTTTTAGGAACTCGGCCCGCAGCCTCTTCTTTTATTATCCTTGCCGAGGCAAGGATGTTTTTTGCTTTGTTGCGATAAAACCCCGACGCAAAAATATCTTTTTCAAACTCGCGCTTCCCACGCGCGCTTGCACCTGCGCGCACATAAGCGTCGAGCGTTTTGTATTTTTTAAACAACTTTTCGGTAATTTTGTTGACCTGCTTGTCGGTCGATTGCGCGGAGAGTTGTACAGCCACCAAAAGCTCCCACGGCGTTTTGTAATTGAGCTCAATTGCCGCATTGGGATACAACTTGGTAAGCGCACAGCTTAGCTTTTGCACGCGCAACTTTCTTTCTTGTAGTTTTTTAGGAGTCATAAGGACACTATGATATATCATAGTGAGTTATATCTTTGGCAGTACCAAGGCTAAATGCTCGAGCAACATTTTAAACGACGGCGAGCGGTCGCCTGCGTAGGAGCGCACCTTTGCAATATCCTCGAGCGCTTCGCGAAACTCTTTTTTGCCTTGTGATTGCAAGAGTTTTGTGTGGAGCTCGGTTTCGAGCCCGTTTACAAAAGCCCGCACGCGCTCTCGGGCGCCTTCGTCGTCTTTGAGCAACTCGGTAATAGCCGCACTCCGTGTTTTGTATGGAGATTTTAGGAAAGTTAAAATTTGCTGAGCAAAAATGTCTGGTTGAGACGAAGATTTGGGAGCTAAACTCCCAAGGGAGTTTAGCTCCCTTACGTATGGGTATGCGAGCATGCGCGAACGTAGTGTTGGCAACAGCACTCCATGTGGTAGCACGAGTACGAGCGTTAGTCCTGCCCGCGGCTCTTCAAGCAATTTGAGCAACGCTTGTTGCGCCTCAGTAGTAATTGACGAAATCGCGATAATAAAAAAGCTCTTTTCTCCCGCCGATTTAAACGATGCAAGAGTCCTTAGCTCCGCCGCTTCCTCAACACCAAATTTTTCGTATGCTCGCTCTAAAAAATCGGGGTCGTTCGGTTTGATATGCTCGCGTGCACGCACGTCATCACTCACCTCCCGTAAGAGATGCGTTTCGCCTTCTAAAAAATAAGCATGGTGAGTCATTGGGTAAATTATAAGCTCCAAAAAAGATTTGTATTTTGTGAGCGCTGCGAGCTGCCAAGGGGAGCAAAATATAAATCTTTTTAGGAGCTACCTTTTAGTAATGATGGCTTTTTTGTACGTATCGAGATGGTTGAGCGCAATACCCGTGCCGCGCGCCACGCAATAAAGCGGGTCCTCGGCCACGGTGGCTTTGACACCCGTGCGGCGGAGCACGAGCTCGGGAAAGTTGCGTAACAACGAGGTGCCCCCTGTCATGATGATACCTCTATCAATAATGTCGGATGCCAGCTCGGGCGGCGTTTCTTGCAACACATCGCGTATCGCTTTGATTATCTCACGGAGCTCTTTGCCGATGGCTTTAACAATGTCGTTGGTTTTAATCTCAACCGTGCGCGGGAGCCCCGAGATAAAATCGCGGCCGCGCACCATCACCACAAGCTCCTCCTCCATCGGCACCGCCGAGCCGATGGCGATTTTGACATCCTCGGCGGTCTTCTCACCGATCCCGAGGTTGTATGTTTTTTTAATATAATCGGCAATCGCGTGGTCGAGTTTGTCGCCCGCGCATTTAACGCTCGTGGAAGCAACGATGCCGCCGAGGCTAATCACCGCCACGTCGCAGGTTCCGCCGCCGAGGTCCACCACCATGTTGCCGCGTGCCTCTTGTATCGGAATGCCTGCGCCGATGGCCGCAAGCACCGACTCTTTAACCACGTACGCGCTTTTTGCACCCGCGCGTATCGCGGCCTCAACCACTGCTCTACGCTCGGTTGAGGTAACGCCGGTGGGCACGCTAATCATCACCTCCGGTTTAAAAAACTGGAAGCGGCCGAGCGCCTTTTGGATAAAATAACGCAACATTGCTTGCGTCACGCGATAGTCCGCAATCACGCCGTCGCGGAGCGGCCGGTACGCGACAATCTCGCCCGGCGTGCGGCCTATCATCTCTTTGGCGGCAAAACCCACCGCCAAAATGCGCTTGTCTACTTCGGATATTGCCACCACCGAAGGCTCGTTGAGGATGACGCCCTTGCCGGGCACAAACACCAGCGTGTTGGCGGTGCCGAGGTCAATGCCGAGTTTTGGAGTAAAAAAGGCCATAAATCACAGCAATGATACTGGATATGACGCAACATAACAAATCTTGCTTGACAAAGCTACTATATACCAGTACAATGATAACTAGATTCGCAGAACAAAGAGAGGCTCATCACGAGCCTCCAAACACAACAATAGAATCATGACGATAAAGCCGGAAGGTGAAATAAGGCACCATCCAATCGCAGTCTATCCAAAGCCAACAGTAGCAAGGAGACAATCATGCGCGTAGTACCTGAGGGAGGACTTCATTCCCCACTGTGGCGTTCGAAACTTGATGCGTCGGAGGGACAAAAAAACCGTATTGCACGGGAAGCCCTCAATCTTCTTAAAGTAATCGAAAATGAGCTGAACCCTGAGGGATTCACGCTTGAAGAGATGAGGGAAGAAGGCTTCGGCCTCGAGATTGACGAGAAGCGCTTCAACCTTCTCTTTGGTTTCCTCAAGGACATGGGATATGTGGAGGCAATCGATGAAGACGGGAGCCAATATCGGTTGAACCAGGAGAAGCTGGCTCCTCCAATTCCGTCGTACCCGGTGTAAACCGGCATTTGATTCGAAACAGACTTAAAGCCGCGGTCCAAAAGACCGCGACTTTTTCTTTTTGAACATTATGCAGCCACCTCTCTTTTTATATTAAGGCCGAGCTTTTGGAGACGTTCCTCTATATGCTCGTAGCCGCGGTCTATGACATAGGCGTTGCTGATGGTTGAGGTGCCTGTCGCAACCGCCGCGGCAATGATATATGCCAAGCCGCCGCGCAGGTCGGGGCTCTCAAGCTCTTTGCGGCTGAGTATTCTTGGCCCTTTAATTAAAATTTTATGCGGATTCATCACCGTGATGTCGGCGCCCATGCGCACGAGGTCGTCGGCATATCTAAAGCGTCCGTCAAAAATCGTTTCGAGTATCGTGCCCTCGCCGGTTGCTTGCGAGAGCAGGACGGCCATCGGCGCTTGGAGATCGGTGGGGAATCCCGGATACTCGTGCGTGCGCACCGATACAAGCTTAAACGCATTATTTTGTATGCTACCTGCCGATACCTTTATATAGTCGTGGCCAACCTCAAGCGGTACGCCCGCGCGCTTGAGCAAGGTGATGAGTGCGCCCATGTGTTTTGGTTCACACTGTTTTATCGTGACCTCTTTGCCCGCAAGTGCAGCGAGTATCACAAAACTCCCCGCCTCAATCCTGTCGGGCGGCGTCACAAACGCTCTGCCTCCTGCTTTGAGCAATCCACCACCGGTAATGGTTATCGTGCTTCCGCCTGCGCCCTCGATGTGCGCGCCGCAGGAGTTTAAAAACTCTGCCAAGTGCGGTATCTCCGGCTCCATCGCGGCGTTTTCGAGTGTCGTTACACCTTCAGCGAGCACGGCTGCAAGCATAAGTGTCTCGGTTGCCGTTACCGATACAAATGGGAAGGTGATGTGCGCACCTTTCAATTTTTTATTGGGCGCAGTGACTACAAACAAATCATCTTTTTCTTCAACGTTTGCGCCCATCGCTTTAAATCCTTCCAAAAACAAGTCAATAGGCCGCTCGCCGAGCACACATCCGCCGGGGAACGGGAAGGTTACGGTGCCGAGCCGCGCGAGCAAAGGGCCGGTCATCACAATCGAGGAGCGCATGCGCTCGGATATTTTTTTATCCATCACCGGGTTGAGCGTATTGCCTTGCTTAGCAATAGCCAAAAGTTCACGCATGCGTGCGACATCCTCTATCTCGGGCATATGTTCGTACTGCAACTCGTCTTCAAACAAAATAGACGCGGCGAGCGCTTTGGTGGCCGCGTTTTTAGCACCGCCCACCACAATCTCGCCTTCCAATGTTTTTTTGCCCGCGAGCCCTTCGACGATAAATTTACTTTGCATGGTTGTCAGGATGATTTTTAGGATTGATTTCCCACCAAAACTTTTTGGAAAAGTCCTTTGCATTGTCGCATACACTCTTGAGGTAGTACAAATCCTTGGTGGGTATGGCGAGGAGCAAGCGACCCATGCGCGGCATCGTAAGTTTGCCTAAACCATCGCGCACGCGCGCGGTATTGAGCCGCTCCATAAAGTATTGCATCAGCTCGCCGCGCTCGGTAACACGGCTTTTCCCCGACGCCTTGGTCGGGGCCCCGACCTCAGAGCGTCGGGGTTGAAGTCCTTTTTTTGAAATGTGCGCGCTGATGTGGTCCATAGTTACTTGAGTTGCGCGGGTGCGAGTACCTCGCTGTAACGCTGTCCGCCAAAGAGGATGGTCGGGATTTTAACCGTGTGGATTTCCTGCTCGACTAGCTGCTTATTCGCGGCAAGTGCGCTTGCTACCTCGGGCGACGCGGCCTCTGTATCAAGCGCCGCTAGCTGGCTTTGTGAATATCCCGCCGCAAGGAGGAGCGTGTGGAGTTCGGCGGTAGCTTGCTCGGTGGTGTAGTAGCCGTCAAAAAGGTCTTGCAACTGCGCACCGGTACTATCCTTGCCGGTAAACACCGCTTGGAGCACCTGCCAATCGGGTGGTGTTGAGCCAGCCGTTGCCGGGGCAATGTGCTTGGCGGCCTCAAGATACTCGGCAATCAGATACGAGTTTTTAAACTTGTACTGACCCGGTTTTGTGGGGTTAGGGATTGGATACGCGACGTAGGTGAGGTTGTGGGTGTGCTCAAAATCGGCCGTCTCGATGTTGGCAAATAATTTTGCACAATAAATACAGCCGGGGTCGATTATTTCGAGCGCGGTTTGTTTAGATGCGTCAAACGGCGCGTAGTAGGTATTGTCCGTCGTTATGTAATCCGCGACGTTCCAGTTTTTAAGCCTGTCCGGTATGCGCGTTATGGCCTCGCCAAGATCACTTATCTGATTATAGCCCCACGTAAACTCGTGATTATCGAGCACCGATTGCCAAAATGTTTCTTGCGCGCTTGCAATAGAGCATGTCTCGGAGCTCAGCGAACATGCCTCGGCATTTTGCGGGTCGCAGGTGCCATAGACAAAGAGATTGAGCCCCGCGATGAGCACCACAATAAGGCTCCAGATACTGAGCACCACAAAAATAAACGCGAGCACATCAAACCAACGCCCGAGCCATCGTGCGAGACGCGGATGCGTGATGATGAGCTTGCCCAATAGTTTACCCTTAAGCTCCTCGTCAAAACGTATTTCGCAGGGCCTAAAGGTTAGTTTGCGCGAGACGCAATACCACGCCTTGCCGGCAAGCCGGCGATAGCGTGCCGAAAAAATCCCGAGGATGCATAAAATGATAAACGCTGCAATGCAAAACATGGGTTATATATTGTTAAGAATTGTTTTTAATGTTGCAACCGCGTGCGTAATGTCCTCCTCCGTATTGTGCGCCCCGAGTGAAAATCGCACGAGCGGCGGATATTTTTTTAGTTTTTGGAGATAATAGTGACAACAAAAATATCCGCTCCGCACCATGATACCCTGCCCTGCCAACAAAAGCCCCAGCCGGTGCGAATCTACTTTGTCGCTGTAAAAACTCACAATCGAGCTCGGCTCGGAGTTTATAAGCTTGAGCGGCAACTCACTAAGCGACTTTGAAAGTTGCGTTGCAAGTTTTGCCTCTGCGCCGCTTGCTTCGTAAGCCGCGAGACGCGGCATTGCCGCATCAAGCCCCACAATGCCGCTGTAGTTTTGGAGACCCGGCTCGAGCAAATCGTTGGGCTCGATGCTTGTCAAAAAAGAATCCTTTTCGACATCGCGCACCATCCCGCCGCCCACAAACGAAAGTTCAAGTTCGTTGAGGAGTGCAATGCGCGCGGCCACAACGCCGAGGCTCGGACCATACATTTTATGTGCCGAGGCAACAATCGCATCGGCGCCACACCCACGCAGGAGCGCCGGCTCGTGCGCGGCCGCCTGTGCCGCGTCGAGTATCACGATGCCGCCATGCGCATGCGCGTCTTTTACTAACTCGCGTACATTGGTGAGCGCTTGCGCGCCAAAGTTGGAGCGTGTATTAACCACCACCACCGCGCGCTCAAGATCACCGAGCTCGTAGTGGAGCGCGCCGTCCTCGGCGCGCGACAACACGATGCGCGGGATGCCGAGGCGCTTTGCAAGCGTCATCGTCGGCAAAAACACCGAGTTGTGCTCAATCTCCGAGGTCGCCACACGCGCGTACTTGCCTCCCGGCAATTGTGCAAGTAAAAGATTAATCCCGTAGGTGGTGTTGAGCGTAAAAGAAACCGCGTACTCTTTTGTCGAGAGCCCAAAATGCTCGAGCACCCCGGCACGCGCGTGCTCGGTAATTTCGTCGACCTTCTCGCCCCACGGATACGAAACCCGCCCGCCGCAGGCGTTGAATGTTTCAAAATATAGACGCTCGGCTTCTATCACTTGCGAAGGCCGCAACGTTTGGCACGCCGAGTCAAAATAGTAAGCATTGGGCGCGAGATACCCAAAATCCTCTCGAGCATCACCTTTAGCCTTAAATAATGACATGTGTCTATTGTATACCAAATTTAAACCTAAAACAGAAATAAGATTTTATTCCCCTTGGCAGCTCGCAGCGCTCATAAAATCTTATTTCTGTTTTAGGTTCCCCTTTCTTTTTTTTCCAAACATGGCATAATAAAAATCTCGTATGAAAGACCCTATTGTGCAGGCGGGAGCGCTGGTGCTACGGCAAAAGGCAAAACCGGTCGCCAAAAAAGATATTGCGTCGCCGACCATACAAAAGATTATCGCCCACATGAAAAAGGCCTTGTCTTGTGAGGATTTTGGCGTCGCCATCGCAGCCCCCCAAATCGGCGAGCCCTTGCGTATGTTTGTGATTGCCGGCAAAGCCTTTTTGACTGACGAGGATAAAAAAGCTTTTGAAGAAGACAAGCACACCAAGCGCGAGGTGCCGCCCGACCTGGTGTTTATAAACCCCGAGCTCACACGCCTCTCCCGCAAACAAAAAGAAATGTCGGAGGGTTGCCTCTCGGTGCGCGGCAAATATGGCACCGTGATGCGCCGCGAAAAAGCAACCGTCAAAGCACTCAACGAAACCGGCAAGCCATTTGTCTATCACGGTTCGGGGCTTATCGCACACATCTTTCAACACGAGTACGATCATCTTGACGGCATTTTGTATACCGACAAAGCAGTTAAACTGGAGGAGGATCAGGATTTAAAAAGCGCCCGTAAAAAACTCAAAGAAAAACACCACGTCTAACATGAGTACAAAAAAACCGCTTTTTGCTTTTTTTGGCACGCCGCATTTTGCGGTCACGGTGCTGAGTGCACTTGAGAACCACAGCCTCCTGCCGGCCTTAGTGATAACCGCGCCCGACAAACCCGCCGGCCGCGGGATGGAGCTCAAAGAATCTCCCGCCAAAACGTGGGCCAAAGAGCGCGGTATCGATGTGCTTACGCCAACCACGCTCAAAGATGAAGAGCTGTTTGCCGAGTTGCAAAACACCGAGTGGGATGTGTTTGTGGTGGCAGCCTACGCCAAACTCATACCAAAAAAGTTTCTTGAGATGCCGAGACGCGGCGCATTAAACGTGCATCCGTCGCTTTTGCCAAAGTTCCGCGGCCCGTCGCCTGCCCTCTCGGCGATACTGGCCGACGAGCGCACGACCGGTGTATCAATAATGCAGATGAGTGAGGCTATGGACGCGGGGCCGATTGTTGCGCAAGCACGGGTGGAGCTTGAGGAGGATGCTTGGCCAATGAAGGGCTCACAGTTTGAGGAGTTGCTCGCTACCGAGGGAGGCAATCTGCTCGCCGAGACGCTACCCTTGTGGCTAGCCGGCAAGATAACGCCCGAACCGCAAGACGAGAGCCGGGTTACGTTTACCCGCAAGTTTACCGATGCCGACTCTCTCATCGATTTGGCAGGTGACGCTCGTGAAAATTATTTAAAAATCCGTGCGTTCGACAAAAATCCGCGTGCGCATTTTATTGCTGCCGAAGGAAAACGAGTCATCGTAACCGATGCCGAGTACAAAGACGGCGAGCTCACCATACTCAAGGTAATTCCCGAAGGTAAAAAAGAAATGCCCTATGGCCTGCTGCGAAATCCGCGGATATAGTCTTTAATCCTCGCCGCTCCGCGGCGGAACACGTGTTGCTTCTTCTTTTTTTCGCGCGTGAGCTCAATAAATATATCGGCCGCCGCTTTGTCTATGGCCTCATACAAAGCGCCGCCCTCCGCCACGGCGCGGAGCGGTGTTGGTAAGCTCTGTTCAAACAACATAATTTCGGCACGATACATCTTTGCCTCGCCAACTAAGTAGCCAAGCTCCACGTCGGCGCGCGCTGCGTCTTGAGCAGACATAAACTTGTCAAAACGCTCCAGTTTTTTTGCCAGATAGTCGCGTATCTCGGGAGTCACCGTAACATCGGTGCCTTTAACGTTGTAGTTCATTACATTCTCTATTTAGCATCATAATCAAACCACACCGCCTCTAGGTTGTGACCGTCGGCATCATGCACAAAAGCGGCATAGTATCCGGGCCAATACTCTTTGCGATATCCGGGGCCGCCGTTGTCCGTAGCTCCGGCATCGAGAGCCGCCTTATAAAAGGCCTCAACCTCCTCTTTGTTTTTGGCCATAAAGGCCACGTGCGCCGGCACCACACCCTTTTCGTTGGTGCCTATCCAAAAGTCGGTGTTGGTACCGTCGTTAAAGCCCGCAGCCTCGCCATACTCCATATTTTGCGTATAGCCCAAAGGCGCGAGCGCTTTTTGATAAAACAGCTTGGCCTTTTGGTAATTGCTCACCGCTATCGAGGTGTGCGCTATCATAAAAATATCCGCTTTTAATCTGATAAAAAACCCTTCTTCGACCTATTATCGATTATATCTTATAAAAATTGTATGAACTTTCCAAACGATTCCTTTTGGGCTATTATCCATGGATATCTCCACGGTGGGGATAGACATTCCGCGATAGGGCCGACGCAAGGTCGGCCTCCCGACCGAAGCGTCGGGACTCAATATTGCAGAGTGCGTACATTCCGCGATAGCTCAATGGTAGAGCAGCTCCCTGTTAAGGAGTTGGTTCCAGGTTCGAGTCCTGGTCGCGGAGCACTGTAGGATTTTCGAGGCATAAACGTTCAAAATCGCCTTGTTTATCAACGTTTTTTGGAGGTTCTAACCTTTCCTTTATCGCCATTACTTCCGGTGAGATTTTTTTCATCGGGAATAGGCATTTCTCCAAGTCAATGCTGAGTTTTTTGTCTTTCAAGAGGAGGTTCGAACCGAGAGTCGAAAGCATCGTGCGTTTGGTCTGAAGGCTGCCGTTTTTGAAACGTATCTTCGCCTGCTCGATAAAGGTGAGCATCTCGTCGCCGGTGCGGTTCCATTGATCGACACGGTTGTCGGTTAGGTCGAGGCGTTTTTTGAAGTTGTGTTTTTCGGCAAAGTACTCGGCTTGTTTTTTAGCAAAATCCTCGTGGGTAATCTCGCCGGAGGCCCGCATATCAAGCAGGTTGCTCAGCTTCGCCACAACGGCGTTATATGCCTTTTCCTGCGATCCTAGGACCGTTTGCTGTTCAGCTCCCTCCCGGGCGTTTTCGGCCCTAAACCACTTCATAGCAAAGCTATGGAACTCCGGCGGTATCTCGATGCTGTCTATCTCTGCGACAACCTGTTTTTTGAACTCGCTGACCTCTATAGCGCCCTGTGTGCAAGCGGTCTTCCGGCGGTGAGTGCAATGATAGTAGACGTAGGTGTGGATGTTGCCGTTTTGCTGCCGCTTGGTCTTGAGTTCGGCCGTCACCATTGCCCCGCAGTGGCCGCAGCGCACCATGCCGGTAAACTCAAAGAGCTGGGTCTTGGGCCGTGGCCTCCCATCGCGTCCCATGAGGGCCTGTACGCGGTCAAACTCCTCCGGGGTGACCATTGGCTCGTGGGTGCCTTGCCACCACTGGCCAGTCCCTTTTGGGAACTCAAACATGCCGTAATAAAAGGGGTTGCGGAAAATCCAATAAATGCCACTCCGTGCGAGCTTTTTGCCTTTCTTGGTCCTCAGCCCCCACTCATTCGTCGCGATCTCGCGTATTTTGAGCGGAGAGTAGGTGCCGGTGAGCATCAACTCCCAGCACTTGCGGACGAGCACAAAACGCTCGGAGTCTTTAGGTATTTGCTTATCGCCTTTCTGCCCGTACTTGTCGTTGCCGTAGCCGATGGGCGCGAGGTTGGGCATAATACCCATCTCAGCTTTTTTCATGAGTCCGCGCTTCACGTCGACGCCTTTTTTGTCGTTCTCCATCTTCGCCTGCGTGCACTGCAGCATGAACATGAACTTATCAAAGGGCGTATTGCGGAAAGTCTGGCCCGGCGTCACTATCTCAACCAGTTTGCCGCGGTCCATACAATCAATGAGCATCGCAGAGTCGATGGCGTTGCGTGAAAGACGGTCAGGGTGCCAAGTGATGATGGCATTTATATCGCCGCGCTCAATACGCGCCACCATCTCTGAAAACTGCGCTCGCTTGCCAGTTACCTTAGCGGACTTCGACTCGCTCAAGATATTGTTTTCGTCGATCTGCACGCCGATTGACTTCGCAAGGTCACGCCCTTTGTCGAGTTGAGACTCAAGCGAAAGCACTTGCCGGTCCTCGGCCTCGCTTGATTTCCTGCAATACAGGCCGTGAATGGTCGTGATGGCGTTCGTTGTTTTTTGCATATTCCTTGTTGTTTATTATACCGCGCCCGGGCGTTCCGGCTCCAGCCCTACTACACCATCAATGCCGTAGGGTGCGAAAGAGTCAAGCTCGCTGTCCACTATGTCGATTATTCGCGATGGCGGCAGGTCTTGCAGACAGAGCGCCGCATCGCGTATTTTGGCGTCGAGCCGGGTGCCGCAGGTCTTGGTGCTCCAGATCTTCTGTAGCTTCTTGCGGGCCTTGTTCGCGCCCATGTGATGCACGAGCTGCTGGATGGCAAAGGACGTGAGCGTGCGGTTAAGCGTGTGCACGTTCGACTTGTTGGCCGCCTCCCGGGTAATGAAATGGTTGAGGGCATCCTCGGGCGTTATTTCCGTTTTGAACGCGAGCTGGTTGCCGGGGCGGCTGGTAATGTCCTTCCAGACGTAGATAAGGGCGTTTCTGCACAGCTCGTCATTGAACAGCATCTCGAACGTGATTGGTTTCTCGCCGAGGCCGGGTATCAGACCGGAGAGGAAACGCTTGACGGCTCGCTGATCGTTGAACCGCGCCTCGATCCGCAACACTTGCTTTTGACTGGAGAGCAGCTCGCGCATCTCGCGCTCTTTCGGCGTCTTGTTTTTATCAATCGACGCGCCGCGGTCTTTTTCTATATCGGCGAGCTTGTCGTAAAAAACAATCTGCCGGGAGGTCGTGTGAAAGTGCAGGCTCTCGCCGTGCTCGCGGTACTCGCGCATCCCGCCGTTGTCCAAGTAGTCGCGCATGTTGACCTGCATCCGCTCACCCATATCCGCCTTGTACAGCTCGCTCAATACTTCGCGTACCGTCAATGGAAACGGCAAAGCGATGTTTTTACAGAAGTCGACTTTGGTAATGATTGCCGCTCGTATAGCCTGCTCGGTCGTTGCAATGCCCATGCGAAGCAGCCGGTCATGCAGTTTGGCGGCAACTCTGCCAAGGTGCCGTTGGCGCACTTCGTGCAGGTTCTCGCCAAAGAGCAGTTTCGGAAGCGACGCCCGTATGTGCAGATCGTGCTACAACTGATTATCGTCAAAACGTCGATAGGCCGTCAGGGCGATGTTGGCAGCACCAGTCTTGCGCTCAAGCGTCGGGGTATTTTGGGTGTATTTTCTGTAGAGTTTCTTCATATCATAGTTGGGCGGTATTTCGTCTGCCCTTCTTATTTCAAGTGGCGGCGAAAACAGCCCGGGCGTGAGCACGATGAAAGCCGGATGTCGTATTTTAAGGTCGACGGTATCAAGCATAGTGTCGAGCCCGCGTGCGTGCTTTGTTGAGCTCATAGTCGTCTCAGGCACTTACTTTGTTGTCCCTGTATACAGAGGAACCCGTCCGGGTCATCTTATTGACTAACAGAGAACCACTTGACCTTCACAAAGGTGTGAGTATATAATAGAGCACATCAGACTTGAGCGGCATCTTTCGTAGGTGCCGCTCGCTGTATATATAGGTCTACTCCTCTTTTTCCTCCTCGTCTCGCGCGAGCCGGTGCTGTAACCGAGTGAAGTCTAAAAACTTATCTCCGGCAAACTTTTTAATTTCTTTAGCGGTACGCGGTCCGCGCGAAAGTATCATTATTTCCTTGCCCTCTTTTCGCAAGAACTTCAACACCGGCAGAAAGTCGCCATCGCCCGAAAGGATGATTGCTCGGTCGTACTCGTCGCGGTCGCGCATCAGGTAAAAGGTCATATCGACATCGCAGTTTGCTTTGCGGCGCGGATTGCCGTCCTCGTCCTCATACGTCTTTACCGGCTTGAGCACGAGCGTGTAGCCGAAGCTCTCCAGTTTGAGATAGAAGCGAACGCGGCGCAGGTGCCGGTCCAGCAAGAGCAGTTTTGCTTCAGTCATGTATTTACCCTTCTCGCGGATGAGATCGTCGAGATATTTTTTCAGGTCTTTAATTGGCACAGTGTCGTGCTCCAAATAGTCGAAGGGAAAGCGATGGATTTCGACTCCTCCAAAATAGTAGGTTGTTTCGACGCCGTATTTTTCGTGCAAATACTCGCGTAACTTTGCGTTATCAATGCTCCAGCCGAGCGACTTTTTGCCTCCGTAAAACAGGTTGGAGGCATCTATAAAAGCGATGGTTCTCATAGTGGTTATTGTAGCAGTCCTTCTTTTTTACACAAAACGCTCAGCAAAAAAGAGCGGTTACTCCATCTCCACAAGGCTCCCCCACTCGCGCACGATAGCGAAATGGTGTGCGTAAGTACTCTTAATAGCGGTTCTAACTTGGTACAATCCGCGGAGCAATACTTGACATTTATTCACATCGTGCTAATATAGCTTCAGCTGTATCTCAGCAGCTTGACTCATCGAACGCGGAGCATACAAATGGTTAATTCCATCCCTGCCATCCGGCAAAACGCCGACGTGGCTACTGCTGTTGTCGAGAAGCACGGCAACAAGATTCATCCAATTCTTCGCCAGGCGATCGATTCTAATTTTCGAATCGACATCGCAGAGAAGGGTGAGCTCTCGGTCGAATTCTTGCAGGGATTCTTTTCGGGTCTCATGTTCGCCAACATTTGGTTGACAGACTTAGGACGCGAAAGTACCCCACAAGGTCAATGCGTTGCCGACCTTACCGTCGAGGCGGCTCGAAAATATCTCGAGCGTATCGAAAAGGAAGTAAACGGGGTATAACCGCCAAATTCTCGTACAACGACCTGAGCTCCTGAGAAATCGGGGGCTTTTTCTTTTCCTACTTTCCTACCACGTAGGTTCGGACATCATCCGGCAGGCGGAGTTGGTTTATTTTTGGCCTATCTTGCACCCGCACGAGCACGAGCCGTCGGCCTCTTTGTGTTCATGATTACAGCTTGTACAAGTTTTTGGTGTCGTTTCCATATTTTTTAATTTAATTAATACGCCTGCCATAGTGTCACGGCCTACCTGTGTTTTGCATGTAGAAGCTCAAGCAGCGCCCGGCGACCATTGTTCATCAAAAAAACATAGGAGATGGAGTATGCTTGCTTCACAAGGCGGTTATATCATATGTATGACCTCTTGGGCAGGAGCCCCCGATTTAAACGTCGGGGGTTTCTTCGTTTTTATTGGACGCTAACGACGATATTGCTGATTTTCTTAGTGAGACCCTTTGTTGTGATGGAAGCCCTTAAGAATCTCCGCGAGGCGCGCACGCTTCCCTTTTATACCGCCCTTCTTTGCAGCAGCGGCAAGTTTAGCGGCAGGAATTTTATCTCCCGCTTTCACGCCAAGCTCTCCGGTGAATTACATGGATTCACCGATGATTCATGAGGGATTCACGGGATATACGTATAGTTAAGAACATGCGTTTATACGCCCCTCCTACGGCCTTTTTTGCGGAGGTGCAGACCTTTGATCCGCGCTCCTTTGACTTTCCCCGAACTATCGGAACTTTTTTGTTTGTGGGTGCTATCTTCTTTTTTGTTTTTTCGTTCTCCGTTTTCCTTTTTTCGCTTCCACCGCACAAAGTCGCGGCGGAAGGTGCTAGGCTTGCGCCCGCAGTTACCACAGGCGTCCCTCTCTTCCCTCTTGAGATGCATATCGCCAACAACGGGCTCGTGCTTCTGCGCAGTGCACGAGTGGTGGCGGTACATGGAACTACCATAGCCGTCAGTACGGCATGGGGCTCGACGGATTTTAGGTGGATAGTACTCACCGACGCAAGCAGTTACGAAACGCACAATTTCGGAACACGCTTTCTCAACCGTGACGGCCAAGAGATTTCTCCTCAGGATGTACACGCGGGAGATTATGTGACTATTACCGGCATGCTCGACGCCTCTGCGCAGGAGCCGACGCTCAACGCCGATTCTGTAAGAAACTTGGAGGAATAAAATATGCTAGAGAGGTATATACTGTGGACATGATGTACATACTCCTCATCATTGTTGTTCTGGTCTTGCTCTCTCTGCGCATAGTCAAAGAATACGACCGTGGTGTTGTTTTCCGCCTGGGCAGAGTGGTAGGTGTACGCGGCCCAGGCCTCATTTTTCTCATCCCACTGATCGAAATGATGACTAAGGTAACGCTGCGTACTATTACCATGGCCATACCGTCTCAAAAGATAATTACCAAAGACAATGTTTCCATTGATATCGCTGCTGTGGCCTATTACCATATCGTCGATCCGATGAAGTCGGTCATTGCTGTTGAAAAGGTTCATGACGCGGTCAACCAAATAAGCCAGACCACGGTGAGAAATGTGGTGGGTCAATTCATGCTTGATCAGCTGCTTTCACAGACGGCGGATATCAATACGCAAATCAAAAATGTGATCGATAAACATACAGAGCCCTGGGGTGCGCAAGTCACCGCCGTGGAAATCAAAGACATTGTCCTGCCGGAGAATATGCAGCGGGCAATGGCAAAAGAGGCCGAGGCTGAGCGCGAGCGCCGTGCCAAAATCGTCGCGGCACTGGGAGAGATGCAAGCGGCGCAGAAGCTTGCCGATGCTGCGGATATTATGAGCAAACATCCGGTGGCTCTGCAGCTACGGACTCTCCAGACCATGGCGGAAATCAGCGTGGAGAAGAACTCAACTATCATCTTTCCCGCTCAGTTCATGAGTACAGTGAAGGAAGCGCTCAAATTTATCCAGTCAGACAAGTAATAAGGCGGGTTCGAACATCATTTAGCAAATGGATTCTACTGTCTTAAAAATTTTAGCCATTGATACGGCTCTTCTTATAATCATAGGGTTAATTTTGTTTTCAAATCATAAAGCGTACGAAGAACGCCTACAAATCTGCATGGTGCAGTGCCGTTATGATTACACCAAACCAACGATGAGACCTATACCGGGTACCTATCAAACTTGCGTAGACGGCTGCAACGCACAAGATTGATTTGACGGGATACTTGACAATATTTATAAGATATGTATGATGTATACGTTGTTGCTACCAACAACCTGAAAAAGGAGAAAACCTTTGAAAAAGCACGTTCTTCTAGCGGTTACTGCCGCTATCATGCTGTCGGGCAGCACCCTGGCTTCGGCCAACGGCTGTGTGCCGCCGCCAATCTTCCATGCCGCCGGGGCGTCTGTGCCCTGGGGGGTGTTCGTTTGTCCGGCGCTGATCATCTTAAGTGCCGCGGTGGTCAACGCCCGCGACCACCGGGAGTTAACGTCGCAGGAGGCTTGGACCTGCGGCGTTGCAGGTCTCTTCTCTCCGTCACCGGCTGCGCCGCAGCCAGTGGTGCTGAAGGAAAAATACTGACAGCGGCCCGACAACAGGTCGGCAACATCCTTAAGGATGTTGCCGGCTTTTTTACTATCGCCTTGTACCTACAATTAATGGTTCCCACGGTCACCACGGCCACGGCCATTACCGTTGCCGTGTTGTGATCCTCCGGCAGCACTATGCTGTTGCGGGCCATTTTGATTATTGTTGTGGTTAGTGACGTTAGAATTATTATCGGAAGTTCCACTGGTAAACGGGAAACCGTTGCCGAAGGGATTACCATTACAGAACGGGAACCCGTTACAGAAAGATACTTGTCCGTTGCTAAATGAAACATTGTTGCCAGAACTGCCATGTTTAGTGTTGTTGGTGGTTGAGGCATTGGCAAAGTTGAGGCCGGTTTGGCTCGAGCCGTTACTGATGACGACTGCGTTAAAGTCGCTCGTCTCCTGGATCCAGCCCGACTGATCGATCTCCTCTACTTTATAGGTACCGTCGGTGAGATTAGAAAAGGAGTAATTGCCGTTTGCATCGGTGACGGTTGTTGCGATTACTTCCTGCGTTGTATTGCTCCCCCGATAGTTTTTAGAAGCACCGGAGAGCTGGACGGTAAAACCCGCAAGGCCCGGTTCGCCGGAATCAAGAATGTTGTTGTTATTGAGATCGTTGTAGACTTCCCCGCTTATCATGCCAGTGGTGGTTGCCACCGGCGGAGTCGTCGTTGCGGCAACGGTTAGTATTTCGCTCCCGCACGAACTGGTTGCCGCTAAGTTGTTTGTATCGCCGGAATAGACCGCTTGCCAGTAATACGTATTGGGAGTATTGAAGACTATCGTAGATGAGTTTGATACTATTCCATTGGTGACCGCTACTGCTCCTGCACTCTGAGTAAGAGCACTGCACGCGTTGTCACTGTAGATATTGTAGACAAGGGTGCCACTTGCATTGCTCGTAATGCCGGCAAGTGTTGCACTATCGAAGACAGAGGATCCTGCTAAGGCGCTGGTTGTCGAAAGCGTCGTTGAAAGCAATGTAGTTGAGGCTGTCGCAGTTAGCGCCACGCATGTACTACTTGAAGGAGTATTGCTGGCGTCGCCATTATAGTTGATAAGGTAGGAGAGACCGCTACTGGGCACCGGAATGAGGTTTGACTGAGCAAAGCCGTTTGCTAAGGCTACATCACTTTGTACGGCGGCCGCGCCTGAACAGGCGGTGTTGGCATACAGATTAAAGTTGACCGTCCCGCTGGGGATTGTGGAGGAGGTCGAGGACGCGACGTTTACGCTTGCATAAACGAGAGAGCCTATTTGTGCCGACGTGGTTGTCGCATTGCCTGCGTTAAGAATCGCGACAGTCATTGTCGGCGCGGCATCTGCACGCGCCAGCGTTGCTGCAAAGACAGATACCATCATAGCGATACCGATAGCGACGACGGCCAGAGAGATATTACTATTATTGGAGAGTATTTTTATTTTCATACAATCAATTTTATATTCTATTTATTTTAATATTTATTGTTAATTCAATGTTAATAAATAATAAACAACTAACCATGAAAACCTGGTGAGTATTATTTCTTTCCCAAAACTCTTCATTCTAAATCTGGAGGAAACTCCGATCCGGGTATTTCCCATTGTTTTTTTCAATAATGGATATATCATAGCTAGGTACACCCGGAAAGGTTCGGAGAAGCTGCGCTCTTCCTGCAGTTTCTTTTGTAAGTCGCGGGAAAGGAAGGGGCAGTCGGGTCCGTGACTGCATCTGGCGTATTGAGCCTCTAGTTGCGGGTGTACCTCGGCTGTCCCTTCCTTTCTTATGCACTGGATCCGATAGGACCGGCATAGCGTACACCTATGTCTGCACCCCTTGAAACACCTCAACGTAAATTAGTTTTTATAGCCCATCCAATCAGAGGGGATGTGGCTAGCAATATGAAAAAAGTGTTTGCTATTTGCGAGCAAGTACACAAAGAAGGACACACTCCAATCGCACCCTACCTTATAGCACCTACGCATTCGAATGACGAAGTACTTAAAAACCGGGAACTTGGAGTATGGGCGAACCTTACTACTTTTGAGCATGGCTATGTTGACGAACTTTGGCTCTATGGCGACAGAATTTCTGAAGGAATGAAAATAGAGGTAGCTCTAGCGAAGAAATTAGGAATCCCCGTGGTTGCAAAATCGGAAGGGACAAAGAGGGACCTGCACGCATCAGATTGAGCTAAAAATAAATGACAAGAGTTTCATGATGAGCCAACCGATGATGGCGTACCCGATCATGGCCACAACAATGATAAGCTCGGTTGCATAGCCGTTCCCAATCGAGAGTCCCGGGAACGCTCCTACAAACGGGCCGATGAGCGGATCGGTAACGCCGTAGACCCAGGCAATAAATTGTGACGACGGATTTGCCCCAAGCAACTCTAGTACCAGTCGAAGTATGAGTGCGGCCTCAATAAGACCGAATACACCATTAACAACTCTGGCAACAAAAGCTCCGGGATAATAATCGCGTTCAATGATGACATCTTCCATAGATAACCACTATATGCCAACCACAGTGGTGTACGTGTGAAGAGTACAAAAATCTGCTGATACAATGTGAGGAATGAAACGGCAAAAGTTTAAGTTGTGGCACTCGCTTTTAGGCACCGCTGCTCTCTTGGCAATTGAAGGGGTGCTGATACGCCTCTCCCCAATGCAGGGCGCGAGCGAGTGGATTGTGTTGAGTTTTGCGCTACTGGGTTCGGTTGTGAATATATACATCGCAACGGAAGTCATTGAAGAGGTTAAAAATACCTCGCATATGCTTACGCTCCTTTTTTTGATAGTTATGGAGTTCGTGGTCCTTTTTGCTTTTCAATACTGGTATATGCTGCTCGCACAATCGGCGAGTTTCCCCACACTTACCTCCGACCCCACGAGCCTGCTTTTACACAGCACAATGATATTTGTTTTCAATCCGTTGTACCTGCCGGCCACGGGAGCCGGTCGGGCGCTATTGCTCATTAACACACTGACCTCCTTAGGGCTTGTACTGTTTATATTGCAGAACGTTTGGCAGTTTCGTTCTAAAGATAAATAGCTGAGCGGCTACGTCAGCTTCCTTATCTTTTGTGTGTTGATCACCCATCATGGTGTAACTCTACCGTTACCATAGTGAGAACAGCATAAATAAACAACGCTGTATAAAATTAATCTAAATTTCAGCCGCAATGTTTATAATCGGTTTCAGATTGTAGAGGAGGAAACTTCGATGCCCTTTGTACAGAGTGCCCTCGCGGCTTGTCTCGCATTGCTCAGTATCAGGTCCTCGGCTCGAGCAACCGCAACGCAGCCTTTCATGCCGTACGAAGAACCGCCCACAGAGGACCAGTCGTCCCTCAAACAGAAATTCGAGAGGCAAGCCGACAATCGCTTGAAGGCAATGCTTCAGTCGCATATCGGCGGTTGACATGCCGCATTAACCCGACCTTACCAGTCGGGCTTTTCTTTTTCTTTCTTTCCCTACTTCCCTATCATCTTCTTAATCAAAGCTATGTATATAGTGAGCGAAAGTCAGCCCCGCTTTTAGCGGGGCTGACTTTCCTGCGGGATTAGACAGTCCGTATTCTTTTTGAAGAAGGAGCTTCGGTTGCACCCCAAAATCCGGCCACCGCTATGAGAGCACCTAATACCCCAAACGACATCCCTAATGTCGTCCCCATAGTTGCGTAACCGTAGACCGCCACCGCTATGATAACGAGCCCGAGTATCGCGTTTGTCCAATTTTGCCACATATACGTTTTTAATTATTTATAAATAAGCTTCCATTATCATCCATAGTGTGTGTTGGTGGAGTGAATCAAAAAAATGATACAACGTTGATCGCTTTAACGTAGGCTTCATGAGTACTCCATATAATCAGCCTATCGATTTATGGGAACATATGTTGCACCCAAGCCCCTTTTTGTTGTTGCCCTAGCGGCAGTTGTGGGGTTTGGTTGCCTGGCACTGTGGGGGTCGTTATCATTGCGACCAGGTGCGGGTCTACCAGCGGCAGTTGCGGCAACGCAAGACAATTCAGCATCTACAACTCCGGAGACGCTGAACATGGTCGAACCTGTGGGGTTCAACTATATCGAAATTATCAACGGCTGTGGACCGTACTACGACACTGGGGTATGCGTTAACATGCGCTCGGGTCCAGGCGTTCTGTACCCAGTGGTTGGGCGTTTGCGCACCGGCGTCGTACTCAAAGTGGAAAAAACCACGACGCAAAGCCAAGACGGGCGGAGTTGGTACAAAATTATTTTTGATGGAGAAATCCGCTACCCCGAGCGTGTGGCCGGAGACTGGTATGTTGCGGCCGACCCTACCTCGGTCCAGTTGCTTGAAAATATCGGCGACGAGTTTCTTACAAAAGATACGCCGCCGACCACTAAACGTATCTTGGTTGACCTCTCGGAAGAGATGCTTTACGCCTACGATGGCGATACGCTCTTTATGCAGGACCCTATATCGACCGGCCTCGATGGTACGCCGACACCTATCGGCACCTTTACGGTATACAAAAAGACCCCGAGCCGCTACATGCAAGGGCCGATACCTGGCGTGAGCGACCAATCCTACGACCTGCCCGGCGTGCCGTGGAATTTATACTTTACCAACGACGGCGCGGTTATCCATGGCGCGTACTGGCACAACCACTTTGGCGAACCGTGGTCGCATGG
This sequence comes from uncultured Candidatus Saccharibacteria bacterium, assembly GCA_964459335.1. Taxonomy (GTDB): domain Bacteria; phylum Patescibacteriota; class Minisyncoccia; order Phycocordibacterales; family SBAW01; genus GWA1-54-10. The sequence continues at coordinate 36,348 of CAYWJX010000004.1, forward strand.
CTGTGTCAATTTGGCGCCGCAAGAGGCAAAAAAGCTCTATATGTGGGCCGATGTCGGCACAACGGTTACCGTCGTACAAAATTAAGACACAATATGAAACCTGCGTGAAGTTACGAGGAAAAATATGTGTGGAAGAATGGCTAGGTAATGCTCTCATTACCTCCTTCTATGACAGTGCCGCCGGTGACTTCTACTCTGGTCGCCACAACCAGTATTCCGGACGTACCGTTTTATTCTCAATTTAAAGACATCACCTCCCCAACCTGGCAAAAAGTAGGTTGCGGGGTGACCAGCCTGGCGATGGTGATTGACTACTATACACCTGCTGCCGTACTGGTAAATACTTTGCTCAAACAAGGTATCGCCGCAGGCGCATACGAGCCCAATGCCGGTTGGACATACAAGGGTTTGATTGATCTTAGTAATAAATATGGTCTCAATGGTGCCAGTTATGACTTGGCAACATTGAGCACTGCCGCCGCCTTCGCGCAGTTTAGCGAATACCTAAAGGACGGCCCGGTGATAGTGTCGGTGCATTATAAGTTTGACCCCAAAAGCACGATACCGCACTTGGTAGTGATAAATGGGATTGTGGGCAACACTCTGTACTACAACGATCCAGCAGCCAAAACAGGAGAGGAACAAATCTCCACTGCCAATTTTTTGAAAGGCTGGAAGAAACGTTTTATAGTCATCCGCCCCACAAAAGAAAGTGGCGTGGTTGCAGTAAACGAATAAAAAATGAGGCAGTTGGTACTGCCCCGCTCTTGTCCTTCATACCCAGCAGGGCTGAATCGTTGTGATGCTGGTTCTGGCCCCCATGGACTCACTATTCAAATAACGAATAGCATTCGCATGCAAGCCATGTATAACCAGTGTGTTCATCCGCGCATGTGCTTCACGACGCATGTCGTCACGCCCTTCACCATGATCAAACTTGATTGGAGGGCCAACAGACTCGCCCACATCTTGTCCAACCCATGAGAAACTTGGATCTTTTCTCTGGTGGACAAGCAGAAGAAAACTCTTCAATAATCCAACCATCAAAGTATCCTCCCATCTTCACACCAAACACAGACCGACTTCCAATGGAAGCATGCGCCTGAATGGGAGCATTGTAAAGCACAGTTTTTATTTTGATTTGCGCTTGGGGACTCGTATGCTTTCGGTAACGGTTGTTTTAGGGTTGGCTTTTGCCTTACCCTTGTGCACAAACCGCCCCGTTATAGCACTCCTCACTACTTTCTTTTTCATGCCTCTATTTTACAACAGGTTTGCATGCTTCTAGCCTAATTTATAAACACTTGCGCTATATGGTAGGAGGCTTTAAACTCCAAAATACACGGACTAGACCCTTCACCTCAGACAAGGAGAACCCGTGATGAGAACGTTCCTTTCAGCAATTCCGATAATCGGGTTGGCCGCTCTTCTGTCGACGTCCGCTTATGCTACCCCACCGCCTGTGGGTTGGGAGGGAGTTCCACTTGGTGTCAGAATCTCGTGCGACACACTCGACCAACTCAAGTCGCTGGCCGAGCAAGGCAACGTCTCGATGGACGCCTTCGGCGCAAAGTACAAGGAATATCACGGAACCACAGGCGACAAGGGTGATCCTATGTGTGTCGTCGGCACTATCTCTGTGGTGGTTACTATCGCGGATGAAGTTGACCTCGGAATCTCCTTCATGGAAGGTCATCCGGAGCACATCTGGGCGCTGCGTATAAAAACCGATGGCTCTGACTGGTGGCTTTTTGACGAAGAAAAGCTTACCAACTCATACTCTGAAACTCCTGCATAGCCCTCACGGGGGCTTTTTTCTTTACCTCAGACAAGAAATGATACAATTGTGCTTATATGAAAAACACAATTAATAGTATGAGCAGGTTTTGGTACCAGCGGTCGTTGGGGTTGTTACTTATCCGCATTGCAACGGGTCTTATTTTTTTGGAGCATGGATGGAGCAAAATCCACAATGTCGGCATGGTGAGCGGGATGATGGTGCACTTCGGGGTTATCGCACCGAGCTTCTTTGGCCCTTTTATCTCCTGGCTTGAAGTCATTGGCGGCCTTATGCTTATTTTTGGCATCCTTACACGCCCTGTTGCCGTTGCATTGGGTATCGAAATGCTTTTTGCAATCTTCCTTACCGGCTTTGGGCGCGGTTTAGGCGCACATGATTTGGAATTCATGCTTATGGCCGCCTCCTTCGGTATTGCACTCGCGGGGTCGGGCCGATTTTCGTTGTACCGGATGGAGTGTGCACACTGTGCCGGCATGCTCTGCAAGGGCGATGGAGATTGCCCGGCAAAAAAATCAGCTTGATATCTTTGAAACTTTTTCGCCGCGGGCGCGTAGTATATATAGGAACGGCATAACATACGGAGCCCTCATGCCTCAAGTTCTTCATCCTGCGGCTGGTTGCCTCCAGCTCCACTTTGGGACACTCGAAAGCGTTGAGGATGCAATCGACCTCTTCGACGCCGACCCGGTGATTGCCATCGTAATGCTACATAAGGCGCACCTGCTGTTTTCCAACAGCGGCTATGAGTTGCGACTACCCAATCGCGCCAATAGGCGCGTCCTGAAGTTGCTGGAGCAGTACGGCATACCGTTTACGACAGACGTTGCGCTGTGTTAAGCAGCTTCGTTCGTTACCCAAGAGAGCCCGACCCGGCTCTTTTTTATATGGTGTACAAAAAAACAGAGCAGTTTCTATCCCGCAGACAATTACTGCGGGTTTTTATTTCCTATATATAAGCAACGGATTCGCATCCTCATACGTATAGTATCTTGTATTGCATTTTACTGATGAAATATAACCGTATCGTTGAAATCATTTGGTTGCCTATAGTCTTGACGGTTCTTTTGGTTGCGGAGACACTCCTTTTTAACTGGTGGCTCAATATTGTGTGGGGGTCTTTTATGTGGCGCTGTGTTGCGGCATCGGTTGGTCTTAGTGTTGCCCTCTTTTTTCCATCGGTATTTTTTGCAAAGAGATATGCACGCTACCTGTACCTCACGGCGATATCTTTACTCGTGAGCCTTATTTTTATTTCGCAATTCTTGTACTACCGATACTCCGGAGGATTTTTGCAGGCTTCATCACTTGTATACTCAAGCCAATCACTCGATCTCATCAGTACCATCAAGACATTGCTCACGTACAAGTTGCTTGTTTTTATAGTGCCGTTGCTTGTGCTGACTGTGGGATATATTGCAATCGACACGGACACACAAGAGAAAAGACTTTCAACAAAAGAAAAGGTTGTTGTATTTTTTTTGGTGGCCATTGTTATTTGCGGCGGATACGGCAGCCTCCTTATATCGGAGCATCTCACGTTTGGGAGCACCGAAGATTTATACGACAACAGCGACATGTACAACCTCTCTTCATTGGTGGCTAAAGTTGGTATCGTCAATTTTTATGCAGAAAGTTTAATCGAGTATGCCTTGGAGCCGCGTGTAGCAAGCGCATCCGATACGGCATTTTTAACCGAGTGGGCCAAAGGGAAGACACTGCCGCCACAGAGCTCCGACTTTGCTGCACTTAAGGGTAAAAATCTTATTTTTATTCAAGTAGAGTCGCTCGAAAATTGGGTCATAGGATACAGCGTCAACGGAGTAGAGGTTGCCCCAAATCTTACAGAACTTGCAGAAGACGGAACATACTTTACCAACTATTACTCGCAAGACGGTGAAGGCAACACCGCAGATGCGGAGTTTTCCACGCAAAACTCGTTGTATCCCCTTCCCGATGCAGTGGCGTTTAGCACCTATGCGGAAAATACGTACGATGCGTTGCCGCACCTGCTTGATACCAACGGGTATACCACAGCGGCAATGCACGGCGACGTTGCAACATTTTGGAATCGCTCCAATGCATATCCTTCGCTTGGCTACGAAGACGTATTCAGCAAGCCCGATTATATTGTGCCGCGACAAGTGGGGCCCGAAGGGTTGGGAGACGACGATTTTTTTGAGCAATCGCTCCCAAAATTAACATCTTTACGGCAACCGTTTATGGCAACGCTGATTACACTCAGCACGCACACGCCGTTTACATTGCCCGCCGATCTCGAAACGCTATCGATACCGAGTGACACAACGCTCACACCGACACAACAACAATATTTGGAAGCAGTGCATTACAGCGACCAAG
>CAYWJX010000005.1:0-37031 GCA_964459335.1 uncultured Candidatus Saccharibacteria bacterium
AGGACGGCTTGTACGACAACTCTCTCATCGTTATCTACGGCGACCACGGCGCTTTTATCGGCACTCCCGACTCGCAAAATCAGCATGTGCCCCTTATCATCCTTGCTCCAGGGAATGTTTTACCCAAAGGGGTAGATACGATTCCGGGGAGCCATTTGGATTTGTATCCAACGGTCGCCGATTTGTTGGGAATCCAATATCCCATTACGGCGCTCGGTCAGGACCTTTTTACCACCAAGACGCCGGTGGTAACACAGCGGGTGCCGGGGACAGGAGCTATAAAATTTATTATGGGCTCGAATATGCAATATACCGGCTCCGTTGACGGCACGTTTGAGCACGGCACGTGTACCACCTTCCCCGCACTCGCGCCGTTGCCCGTTACCTCTTGCCAGACATTGTGGAACAAGCAGGTGAAGAACACCAAGGCGTCCGACCTTATAGTCCGCTACAATCTGCTACCATTAGTGGCGGGCCAAACATAACGATGGAGACGGTAGTCATATTATTGTCGATTATTTTTTTAGCGCTCGTGTTTTTTGTGTGCGGTAAAAAAGGATTTCGAATCATTTTTTCGCTGTTTGTAACCATCGCCGCGCTTGTGTGGGTTATCACTCCGCTTATCGTCGGCGGCTACAACCCGGAGCTCGTAGTGCTTTTGGTAGCATTGCCGATAGTAGTGTGCATAGTGTATGTAACCGAAGGGTTTACAACACTATCGCATCTTTCGGTAGCGGGTGTTGCGTTAAATTTTTTATGTATAAGCGCGGTTGTATACGGCGCTGTCTCTGCGGCACATTTAACCGGTATCACCTCAACCGACGATAGTTTTTTGGGCCTCGCAGGAATAAATCTGCAGCAATTATTAACCGCGGGCATTATGCTCGGTACGCTCGGCATGTTGACCGAAATGGTGGTCACACAAGTGGCTACGGTGTTGGAGTTTGCGGCCGCAAGCCCCAATGCACCTATGCGAGAAATATACAGACAGTCGTATGTTGTTGGTATCGCGCACCTCGGCTCAATCATCAATACCCTATTTTTGGTATACGCGGGAGTCTCGTTGCCTTTGCTTATCGTCTATGTCGGCGACGGTAGCTCTTTAACCAGTGCACTCAACTACGAACCTCTGGTGAGCGACATTATACGGACGCTGGTCGGAGTAATCGGACTTATTATTGCCATGCCCACCTCGACCGCACTTGCAACCTGGTGGCAGAAAGGCCGCCAAAGTTGACTATTGTTAGCCTGCAGGGTACTATCAAAAAGGATTCGTTCGTCGTTAGAGGAGACGGATAACATGCACGGCACTATCGCGCAGTATGGATTCGAACCACAGTGGGAGAACGGAGAACCAGTTGAAGTGCGTTTTGGAAAGCACTGGTGTTCTGCTACAGTTGTTGGAGTAAAGGGGCTTCGTGTTTGTTGCGAGCTGCTCGAAGATGTAAAGGTTATTCTACCGCAAGGGCTTTTTGGACGGCCGTGTGAATTTATTAAATTTGTAAAGGGGGATGTTGTACCCAAACCCTTCTCTGCCGTTCGCAGATACAAAGAGTCGGCGGCTTGATTGCGCACACAAGAGAGCCTGCCCGGCCCTCTTTTTTTATGCGTTACACTAAAAAGCATATGCGCCGAGCTCTACTATACATAGCGACTGCTCTGGTATTTGTGTGCGTCTTTGCATTAGCACAAAATCCCGCGCATGCCGACGGCACCGCAAGCATTGCCGGCCTCTACCCCGCCGCTGAGGTCCCCATCGGTGCCACCGTTACCTTCTCGATTATCACGAGCGGCTTTACCAATCCAACCTATTACCTCGTCGACTCCTTCCCCGGCGGTGTTACGAGCATCAATGTGGACAGCTCGGGCAACTTTTCGTGGACGCCCAACAAAGACGATGTCGGCACCCATGGGCTTACCATTACCGTATCCGACGCGCAAGGCGACAGTGCTACCGCATCGCAACAAATAGTGGTTGATGGTACGGCGAGTATCTCGATACAGTCGTTGTTGCCAAGCGCGAGCGTAAACATCGGCAACCCGGTTACTTTTTCGGTCTCCTCGTCCGGGCTCCTAAACCCGACCTATACGGTCAGTGATTCTTTTTTTAATTCATCACTGCAGAGCTATGCGCTCAGTCCCTCGGGTAACTTTACCTGGACGCCCATTGCCCAAGATATTGGCACTCACATCATTATCGTGACGGCAAAAGATCCGTATGGAAACACCGCAAGCACTTCGGCCGCCATTAGCGTCTTGCCCATTGCAACGGTATCTCTTATAAAATTGGCTCCCGGCGCAAGCGTCAACGCAAACAGCACGCTTACCTTTACCGCAACTTCAACGGGGTTTGTATCTCCAACCTACACGGTAAAAGACGCTTTTTACAGCACCGGTACGTCGACAATGACTATCGATCCCGCCTCCGGCAAAGCAAGCTGGACACCTGTTTATAACGATATTGGGGTGCATGCTATCAGCATTACCGCGACCGACAGCACCGGTCGCAGTGGAACGACAACCGTTGCCATTACCGTGTTGCTTCCCTCGGCAACACCCGTAACGCAGACGGTTACGTCAGCCTCCTCAACTCAAGCCACACAAACTACGTCTCCAGCAATGCCTGTTGTGGCGCCGGCAACCGCGCCTCAAACACAATCGACAGTGAGCACCAAAAAAAACACACAAGCCTCGGCCGGTGCACCCCTCGCAACACAAGCAATTTCTTTTACTGCCACAACCTCGACAGACATCATGCCGCCGGCAACGCCAAATGTGACACCGGAGACGCAAGTAGTTGTCCCTCCCAACACGCCAACCGAGTCCATGGGGAGTTTCCTCCTTCACAGCACGATCAATTTTTTTATTTCAATCTTTAAGCTCTTCTAGCAACTGCTCGTATCCTTCGGCGGTGAGGTGCCAGGTACCCGGCCGGAAGGGATTATCGAGATCATCGACGACGATAATGAGCGCAAATGCGAGCAGGCCTATCGAAGCGGTAAAAATGTAATCCAAATATACATTGTTAACGGCAATGAACAGAGACAAAATAATGAGAAGGATGTCCGTCAAAAACACAATGCGTTTTAAGATAATGGGCATGTGTTCGTTGCTAAAGTTGAGGCGCTGATTGCGTGCGTTAATAAGATTAATAAAAGCATCGCGCAAGGGCTCGGCAAGACTGCCGACCGAGCTGGACATAGCAACCAGTATGCCGCGCAGGCCGTCGAGCTCCGCGTCGACCCTTTCGCTCCGCGTATGTTTATCGCTGTCGTTCCACTCGGAAATAATCAACTGTAAATAGTTTTCGAGATGCGTGTGCGCTTTTGTACACAAAGACGCCTCGGCATAGTTGCTCCATTTCCACATTTCCCGTACCGAGTCTATCTCGGTCCGCACCGACTCCGACAGCTTGGTCCAGGTCTCCCACTCGCGCTGGATGACAAAAGCCAAAATGAGACCAAAAATAATCCCGTCGACGGAGTAAAACCCCGCCAGCCCGTTTTGGATGGAACGTGCAATGACCGATTCGAACAGTTCGTGGATATACCAAAACACCAAAGAAAACGGCACGAGGAAGTAGAGTATGCGGCGTATGATTGAAAACATGGGTTCTGTAATAATACGCTATGTTCCTATTGCGACACAAATGGACGAGCCCCCGACCAATCGGTATTAAAAATATCCTGCAAAGAAGCCAGTATGTCTTTTTGCGAAAGAACGATCCCGAGCTCGCGGTTGTCGTTAAGCGAGCCGGCCGAAAAGTTCTCCGAGCCGATAAATGCAATGCGATTGTCCACTAAAATCGTTTTGGCATGGATGTAGAGATCCTTGGAGCTTGAAGCGTAGGTACGCACCAAGACTCCGTTCTGTGCAAGCTCGGTAAAGGCCGGTTTCCAGTTGGTTGCGTATGTCATATCCACCCGTACCTCGACACCTCTTTTAGCGGCCGCCTCAAGCGCGTTGACAATATCTTGATCGTTCATCTCTTCGTTGTATATCGCAAGTGTTGAGCTTGCACCCCTGATGAGCGAAAGCACTATATCCTTCGAACCGGGACTCCAGAGCAGATCGTCGCCTTGCGGCGCGGCATCTTGCTCTCCCGCCCAGTCATCGTTAAAAGTTTTTTCTATCGCGGCAACATCGGCTTGGTCGGTGTCATCAATGCCAAAATCTCTGCCGGTAGCGTAGTAGCGCGGCACCAAATTAAAAGACATGATGAGCGCTTCGCTTCCATCTACCACCAGCGTCTTTTGGTGTGTCAGTGCAAAGTATACGGGTGTCCACTTAACCGCGATGCCGTGCGACTCTAAATACTCGTACGCCGGTTGATTGACAGGCACGGGTGCGCCGTAGTCGCCCGTTTGTTTGCCGTAATATCCTTCGTTAAGCAACACACGCACCGCAATACCCCTATTTTTTGCATCAAGGAGCGCCTGCTCAACCTCTGGGTCGGTGAGCTCATACATCACCATATCAACCGACGTACTGGCATTTTGTATCAACGAGAGTACGGGGGTGATGCCGTCTTGCGGCTCAACTACGAGCGAGATGGAGCCAACAGGCGCGGTGTTGAGGGTTGCGAGTGTTGGCTCCGGCCCCGGCAAGCCAAGGACAGAGCGTGCTTGCGAGGGGAAGAGCGCCGCATAAACGGCACCCATCGCACCGAGCGAGAGCAACAGTAAAATAAGATACGTGCGCGAGGCGGTACGCATACCGAGCATCATGCGACGTAACGGCTAGGCAAGCAAGAGGAGGCATGCCGCACCGGCGACGACACAATACACGGCAAAAGGCGTAAGTGTATTTGTTTTAAAGTATTTCGTGAGAAACCGTACCGAGACGTAAGCGGCGAGCGCCGCACACAATGCGCCAAAAAGCATGGGACCCATGGCACTGCCTTCCTTAAACACATGCGGCACCTTAAGCACCGCCGCCGCAAAAATAACCGGCGTTGCAAGCAAAAACGCGTACCGTGCGGCGTTTTCGTGGCTGAGATTGCTCGCCAAACTGCCGGTCATGGTGAGCCCGGTGCGCGAAAAGCCGGGTATCAATGCAAAGCATTGCGCCAACCCTATGCCCACTGCCTGCGTAAAGGAAAGTTGAGCAAGCGCTACATCGCTCCCCTCTCCCGGGCGCGCCTTTCTACGCAACTTTTCTGCCGCATACAGCACGAGACCGTTGAGGATTAATACACCAGCCACGAGGCGAGGTGATGCAAAAAGGTGCGTGAGCGGATCTTGAAACAAAAAACCAAGTATTCCTACCGGGATGGTGCTTATGATAATAAGCCAGCCAAGTTTTGCGTAGGTATCGTGCGAGGTAATACGGCGCAACCATAACGAGCGCAAAACACCTTGCACAATGTTGAGCCAGTCGCGCCAAAAAAATGCCAACAACGCCAACGCCGTGGCCAAGTGTGTGAGCACAACAAAGCCCACAAAAGAGGCCGATGCCTGGTCGATATTCCATCCCAAAAGCGAAGGGAATATGACGCTGTGCCCCAAGCTCGATATAGGGAACAACTCGGTGACACCCTGCAACAACCCGAGCACTGCCGCCTGAAAATATGAAATCATGCTTTTAGTATACCGCGGCACTTGTCGCACACACACCCTTTAGACTTGATGTACTGGTCAAAAAACTCGGTGTCATAGTCGTAGTTGAGCTCTTCGCCCGCTTTGATGGCACGCTTGCTAAACACGTACACGCGCCCCAAGCGTATCTCTATCTCGCAATTGGGGCGGCATGAGTGATTAACGTAGCGCGCGGTATTCCATCGCGGCGAGCCGTCAATGGTACGGTACTTTTTATTGCCAACATCAAAGAGATACTGATTTTCGGTTTCTTCCTCCTCCTTTTTGCTAAGGCGCTTGCCTTTATACTCAATGATGCACTCGCCCTTTTTGATAGGACCGACCGTAAAAAGCCCGAGGCCCGTACGCGAACGTTTGACGCGCAAGCTAAAGTTGCCCGGCTCGAATTTGCCTTTCTTTTTCATCCAAACGGTAGTGTTAACTCAGGTGCTTAGAGACGAGCTTGGTCATCTCAAACATCGTAACCTCGCCCTTGCCGCCAAATACCGCCTTGAGTTTATCGTCGGCTAAAATATTGCGCTTATTTTGAGGATTCTGGAGGTCGTGCTTTTTAATGTATACCCAAAGCTCCTTAACAACGGCCGAGCGGGGCATAGGGCCCTTGCCTACCACCTCCTCAAGCTCGGGTGAAAGCTTCATCGGTTTTAATAATGCCGGATTTGCGGTTCTAACCATAAAAACGTAAATTAATTATCTAATAAGTAATCAAGCTATAGTGTATCAGCTTATGCAATAGCGCAATACCCCTGCCAAAGCCTTGCGGGGATAACCGATATGTGGTGTAAGCTACTCCTTGCCGCGCTCGGAGCGGACGTCGATGTAGGTTTTACTAAATGGCCTTCCTAAAAAGGTCATCCAAAAATAATTGGCGCTGTATGTGAAGGCCATGCGGAGCGTACCCTCTTTGGCTAAGCGTCGCCCCGAGGTGTACATCGGGAGCCGCCACGTCCACACCACGAGGCCCTGCTTGCTTAAGCGCTTTGCCACATCGGTGTCCTCGCCATAAAACTCTATCGAGGTATCAAATCCGCCCGCACGCTCCCACGCATCGCGGCGGATGACAAAATTGCCGCCTTGGAGTATTGCGCCTGCCCCGAGCACGTAATGATTAATCACATGCAAGCCCCAAGTAAAAACATAAAAGACGTTCACCTGTAGGCGGCGCCACTTTGAAAGGTCGTAATATCGATACGGCCCCGAGAGTGCCACGAGATTGTTGTTTTTGGCAAATTCTGTAAGCACGGTTGTGAGCCAGCCTTCCGGCACGATAGTATCGGCGTCGATGTTTGCCACAAGTTCGCCCGATGTTGCATCAAAACCCGCTTTGCGTGCGCGCACGAGGCCTTTATGAGGCTCGTCGATTACGCGTACCCTCGCAAAACGCTGTGCAAGCATCTTTGTGTTGTCGGTTGACGCATTGTTAACCACGACAATTTCAGCCTCTACGTTCGACTTCGTAAGTCGAACACGTGCCAGCTCTTTTTGGACAGAGGTGAGGCAAGCGCCGATATATGCCTCCTCGTTATACGCCGGTATGACAAAACTTATTTTCATGTAGTTAACGAACCTCGGTATATCCGTGATTAATAGTCTTTCGTAAAAAAATCTGCGAAAACATATTGACTCCGTAGCGCGTACACGTGGCAAATATGCCTTCTTTGAGAAATCGGCGCGGAGAACTATACATAATTAAAGAAGTACTAAAACGCACTTTCCCCACTTTGGAAAGGCGCCGACCCAAATCGGCCTCGTCACCGTAAAAAACAATGCCGGTGTTAAAGCCGCCCGCCGCCGCGAGCGCTTCGCGGCGGAGCGCAAAGTTCCCTCCCCAAATCATATATCCCGTAGACCAATACACAGGAACGCTCGGCCATATCCACAACATCTTAAATAAAAAATTTGTCAGCGGTGAAAGTTCGTCGTATACATACGGGCCACTTATAGACACAAGCTCTGGGTCTTTTTTAAAAGCGGCGCGCACTTTGACGACCCACCCCTCCGGCATGCGGGTGTCCGCATCGACAAACGCGACCAACTCGCTCTTGGATTCTAAAAATCCGCGCTGACGCGCACTTGAGGTCCCTTTTATCGGCTCTCGGACCACCCGCACCCTCGGCCGTAGACCGTCCACGGGCGAGGCACCAGCAAACCGCGCCGCCACCGTAGCGGTGGCGTCGGTGGAGTTGTTGTCAACGACGATAATCTCCGCCACCTCATTGCCATTTTGCACGATACTCTCCAAACAAGCGACAATATACTTCTCTTCGTTATAGGCCGGTATGACAATGCTTAAATTCATACGGGTGGTAGAATAGCCCCATGCTTAAGGGAATCATAGCGCAGTTTAAGGCCTTGCGCCCGCCGGTCCGCTCATTGGTCCAGCTCTTTTGGATTTACACCCTTACCACAAGCCTCACCAGCGTCTTTATCCAACTCTTCCTGTACCAGCAGTTTTCGAGTTTTTTTGTCAACGTAGCGGCCACCGCCATTTTTGACAGCGGCATTTTTATCACGTTTTGCATTTTTGGATTTGTTGCTTCGCACTTGCGGTTTAATATCAAGTATGGATTTTTTTGGAGCTTTATTTTTATGGGCGTCACGCTCATCGTGCTCCTTAATAGCGATACCACACTCTTGGCCTACATTGCGATGGGTATCAACGGCCTTGGCAACGGACTCTTTTGGCTCACTATCCACACCTTCGAACTCTCCGAAACCAAAGACGAGGAGCGCGATTTTTACTCATCGCTCCTCACCACCGGCACCGTGATGTTTTCGGTACTCGGGCCGGCGATTGCCACCGGGCTTGTATATGTGTCGGGGACCCTTTTGGGCTGGGGAGATTATACGCTCCTCTTTTTGCTTACCCCGCTCATATATCTCCTCGGATTTTTTTGCTTTGGCAATCTCAACGAATATCGGCCCATGCCTATTGAGTGGCGTGATGTCACCTACTTTATGACCGAGCGCAAAAATCGCGCGACCCAACCGTACCTTGCCGGCACGGCCTTGCAGGAAATATTTACAACCATTATATTGCCGCTCGTGGTGCTGTTTGTACTGGGCGGCGTGATACAGGTGGGATTGTACGCAACCGCGTTTGCGCTCTTTGGGGCGGTATGTGTGTTGATTTTTTCCCAGTACCGCACGACCAAAAATCGCTTGCTCATACTGGGTTTTTCGACCCTTGCGCTCGCTGTCGCAAACGTACTGTTTGCTTTGCATATCTCGCTTATAACGCTCATGGCATACGGAGTTGCGGGGGCCATACTGTGGCCTATGGTGCGCGTCTCTATACACGTGACCGATTTGCATACTATGGAGTCGATAGGTCGCAGGGGTAGGGATTTTTATCCAACCATGATATTTCGTGATGCGTCTATGTGGCTGTGGCGCATGACGGGCGCGGGCCTCCTCCTTGGAGCTGCCGTATTATTTTTACAACAAAAAGAGGTCCTCTCCGTCGGGCTTGTGCTCTACGCCATCTCGTTGGTGATAGTGTTTTTGGGTGCACGACTTTTGTTAAAAGCCATGGAACGTTGGCCGCAGTAACCTGTGTATAAGTCCTCTATGGACATGCACCTATGGGACGAAAGTGGCGTATACTACGTGTATGCAGGGCTTTTCTCATTACTATAAAGAGGCGCGCCCATGGGGCTCCTTTGAGCGTTTTACGCTTAACGAGCCTTCTACCGTTAAAATAATTACCGTCGACCCAAACCAGGAGCTTAGTTTGCAACAACACGAGCATCGGGATGAGGAGTGGAAGATACTCAAAGGCTCGGGCACGATCACGGTTGGTGATACAAAAACCGCAGTGAGCCCCGGTGACGAGTTTTTTGTCGCGCGACATACTCATCACCGCGTAGCCGGTGGCTCCGAGGGTCTTATGTTTCTCGAAATTGCTCTGGGACAATTCGACGAAAATGATATTACCCGCTTTGAAGACAAGTATGGGCGAGCGTAAGGAGTATTACATGCCATGATCAGTTTTATGTTGGTCATATTGGTTCTTGTACTGGCGCTGCTGGTCGTTCTTTTATGGCCGTCGGGCAAAAAACTCCCTGCTGTCCCCAACCTCATCCGTATCACGGAAAATCCCGTGCTTGAGCCTGTTGCCCTCAATTGGTGGGAGTCGGAGGCGGTGTTTAACCCGGCTGCGGTGGTAGAGGACAGCCGCGTGCATCTTTTTTATCGCGCGCTCGGGCGCGACGGCATATCCCGCATCGGGTACGCTTCAAGCGCCGACGGCATCCACTTTGATAAGCGGCTCCCCTTCCCCGTGTATGCCGCCGAGAATGTGGCAGAGGCTAAGGAACATCATCCGTATACTTCGCCGGCGCGGCTCACCTACGACACCGTCAACAACCCTTCGGGCGGCGGCTGGGGCGGCTGTGAGGACCCGCGCGCGGTAAAAATCGACGGCCGCGTGTATCTTACCTTTAATATGTTTAATGGGTGGCACTCTATGCGCGTGGCGCTTACCAGTATTGACGCGCAAAATCTCACGCGCGCAAAGTGGTTGTGGAGTAAATTTACCTATCTTTCGCGCCCGGGCGAGCGACATAAAAACTGGGTGCTTTTCCCCGAAAAAATACGCGGTAAGTTCGCGCTTTTTCATAATCTTTACGACGAAGATGCCGACAAAGTAAAAATCGCCTACATGGACAAGCTCTCGATGGACGAGGCACCCTTCCAACATGAGAGCCCCGACCCACAGCAGGTGCCCGACCGCGTTCTCGGTTGGCATCATCGCACCAGAAGTGCCGCTTCGCCGCCTATCAAGACCAAAAAGGGTTGGGTACTGCTCTATCACGCCATGGATAAAGACGACCAGGGGCGCTACAAAGTGGGCGCGCTTTTGCTTGACCTCAACGATCCGACTAAAGTGCTCTACCGCTCGCACAAACCGATACTCTCGCCCGATGCCTGGTACGAAAACGATTGGAAGCCCGGTATTATTTACGCCTCGGGCGGTGTCGTGTTTGGCAATGACCTCTTGGTGTATTATGGCGGCGGTGACAAGCGTATTGCCGCGGCAAAAATAAATCTCGATGAATTTTTGGCAAAACTGACCCGTCCCGAAAATAAAGTATAAAAAACACCGTATACTGAAACTATGTACGTTATCCGCAGAAGCTCACACAATCCATTTATCGCTCCCGCCAACGACCGGCAGTGGGAGTCTCGTGGTGCGTTTAACCCAAGCCCGGTGCGGGTTGGCAAATTTACCTATGTTTTATACCGAGCACAAAGCCGTCCCGATGCCTTGCTCGCCCCCGGCGGTATCTCGACTATCGGCAAAGCACTCACGATAGACGACAGACACTTTCAAAACCGCCAGCAGTTTATTGTGCCCTCCGAGGAGTGGGACAAATACGGCTGCGAGGATCCGCGCGTAACTTTTTTTGAGGGGAAATATTACATTTTTTATACGGCACTCGGCGGGATGCCGTTTGGCCCGGGCAATATCAAAGTTGCCTGTGCTATTTCAAAAAATCTTGAGTCGATTGAAGAGAAACATCTCATTACTCCGTTTAATGCAAAAGCTATGACGCTCTTTCCGGAGCGCATTGGCGGAAAAATCACTGTTATCGTGACCGTGCATACCGACGAACCTCCGGCACATATTGCCATTGCGCAATGTGACCGCATTGAGCAACTCTGGGACCTGGGTTTTTGGGAAAAGTGGCATGCGGAGCTTGAGTCTCACATCATAAACCCTTTGCGTTTTGATCACGACCATGTGGAGGTGGGTTCGGTGCCTATCAAAACAAAAGACGGATGGCTTTTGTTTTACTCCTACATACAAAACTATTTCGGCGGCGGCGAACGCGTGTTTGGCGTTGAGGCGCTTTTGCTCGGCATCAAAGACCCCGGGCACATTGTCGGGCGTACCAACGGGCCAATCATGGTGCCGGAAGAAATTTACGAAAAATATGGTATCGTGCCCAACATCGTCTTCCCTTCCGGCGCACTATTGCAAAAAAATGGCCGTGTTGACATCTATTACGGCGGCGCCGATACGGTGTGCGCGAGAGCCTCACTCAACTTGCCCGACCTGCTCGACGCGATGGTGCCAAAACGCCGCGTGGAGCTTGCCGTGCGCGCCAAAGAAAACCCAATCCTGAAGCCAATCCAGGCTCACGCGTGGGAAAAAAAGGCTGTGTTTAATGCCGCCGCGCTTGATATAGACGGCACCATACATCTTTTGTATCGCGCTATGGGCGACGACAATACCTCAGTCCTCGGCTACGCGGCAACTAAAGACGGCGTCAAAATTATCGAGCGCGATGAGGGACCCGCCTACAAACCACGCGAGGATTTTGAAATGAAGAAAGGCGGCGGAAACTCCGGTTGCGAAGATCCGCGCATCACGAGGATTGGTAACACGATATACATGATGTATACCGCCTACGACGGCGTCGACTCGACGCGCGTAGCCATTACCTCGATATCGGTCAAAGATTTTTTGGCCAAGCGGTGGGACAAGTGGCAAAAGCCGATGCTCACGACACCCGACAATGTCAACGACAAAGATACGTGCCTCTTCCCCGAAAAGATAAAAGGGCAATACATGCTGTTGCACCGCATCGACCCGCAGTTGTGCGCCGACTTTCTTGATACACTCGACTTTACCAAAACGCGTCTCACACGGTGTATTGAGGTAATGAATCCGCGCCCCGGCATGTGGGACTCGGTAAAAATCGGCATCGCGGGAGCGCCCATTAAAACTCCAAAGGGCTGGCTGCTTATTTATCACGGCGTGTCGAAAACATCGACCTATCGCTTGGGCGCGGTGCTTCTTGATTTAAAAAATCCTTCGGTAGTCATCTCGCGCTCGGTAGACACTATCCTCGAACCTATCGAGGCGTACGAGCGCGTGGGTGTGGTGCCCAAGGCGGTGTTTTCGTGCGGGGTGGTGTTGCGCAAAGACACGCTCCTCGTGTATTACGGCGGTGCCGACACGGTGGTGTGCGTTGCAAAAATATCGCTCAAAAAATTGTTAAAAATACTGCTGCCCGACAACCTTTAACTCCTCATGGATGTTGCGCCAAAACTTGTAGCTTTTGACCTCGACGGTACGCTCGCCGAGAGCAAGCAGCCTGTAACCCCCGAGATGGGTGCACTCTTGGCAAAGCTCCTACAAAAAATGCCGGTCGCCGTGATGTCGGGAGCAGGCTTCCCCCAATTTGAAAAGCAGTTTTTGCCTGCAATCCCGGGAGACGCCAATGTTGCCAATCTGTACATATTTCCTGATAGCGCGGCGCAATGTTGGCAGTATAAAAACAACGCCTGGCAAACAGTCTATAACAAAGCCTTCACTCGCGAAGAGAAAGAACGCATTATGGGCGTCCTCGCGCATGCGCTTGCCGAGGTGGGTCTCTCACATGCGCCGGTGCGCGTATGGGGCGAGCGCGTTGAAGACCGCGAAGCGGAAATAGCATTTTCTCCCCTGGGGCAACAGGCTCCTCTCAAAGAAAAAGAGATGTGGCACAAAATTCATGACGATACGCGACAAAAACTTCATGCGGCACTTACGCGAGAATTACCGGAGTTTGCAAACGCCACAGGCGGCCTCACTACTATCGACATCACGCGCAAAGGCATCACTAAAGCTTATGGGCTTGAAGAACTCTCAAAAATGAGCGGCATCCCAATCAATGAGATGCTGTATGTAGGCGACGCGCTCGGCGAGGGCGGCAACGACGCGGTGGTGATACCTACCGGCGTTAAAACACAGGAAGTATCAGGCCCGATTGAGACCGTAAAGCTTATCAAAGACGTGCTAGCACAATAGCTATCCTAAAACGCCGTTGTGCCGTTTGGCGTGCCAAGGCCGGTGGGTCCATCAAAGCCGGACATAGCCGTGCAGAGGTATGAGCCGCCGCATGAGCCGTTGCTGCCCAACATTACATCGTGCAAATTGCCCGTGTTTTTATAGGGAATAGAATTTTCAGACGTATTGGCTGGGATGTTGCCCGAAAGCGCATAAACCGCGGCGATAAGAGGCGACGCTAAGCTTGTGCCGCCCACTTGGAACCACCCGCTCATGCCCGCATAGCGCACCGAGTCGTATACTGAAGCACCCGTGTTAGGGTCGGCGTCTGCCGAAACATCAGCAACTATCCGTTTAGAACATCCCGAGAGGCCCAGAGCAGTTTGCCACGAAGGTTGCAACTCGTAAGAACTGCAACCGCTTCCCGTCCCACCCCATACCATCTCGTTATTATACGAGTATGTGCCGTTGCTGTTTTTGGTAAGAAAGAGGCTCGTGCCGCCGACGGCAGTCACATAGGGTGAAGCGGCCGGATACTCCGTGCCGTAGCCGCCGTCGCCAGCAGACACCGTAAATGCAACGCCCGGACGGTTAAAGTGACTGTCGTATGACGCTTCGCCCAAAAACTCCGACGATCCCCATGAATTTGACACCACTTTTGCACCTTGCGCTACCGCTTGGTCAATTGCCGCCATGAGGTTGGAGTATGTTGCCGAGCTTGCTTCGACAAGCACAATGCTGCAATTTTGGCAGGTTGCATGCGCCGCTTCAACATCGAGCGCTATCTCGAGCGCCCAGCCCGAGTTGCTTTGCGGATAGGCGCGCATTTGACCTTTCTGATTTATTTTTTCAAAACAAGCCACCGGGCTATTGGCAATTGCGCCCGAGCAGGTTGGTAGGGCAGGAATGCCAAAGGTTGTGCTGTACGTGTTGAGGTCGTTGGTAATGTTTGGGTCGTCATACGCATCGACAATAGCAATAACCGGATGTCCACTCGCCTGCCCGGTAAGGTTGTATCCACCGAGAAGTTGTGCGGGTCCGTACCCTGCCGGAAGTGCCTTTGTGGTTACCTGGGTGGACAGTGTATCGGGAGTGACGGCAGGAACACCTTGCGCGTTGATAACGACGCGTGCATTGCAGTGTGCTTCTCCTTCCGGTGTGCCGGCACACACAGCGATGTGCGGCTTAAAAGTGACACCAAACCGCCCGGCAATGTTGAGCTTGGTATAGAGCGCCGCATCTTGGCTGACCACTGAGTCGCTGATAGCGTTAGTAGTTTGTAATATCGAATCGGCAATAGCTTTGCCGCTTATCATATCCGACGCCTTTGCGGCCGGAGCCATAGCACACGATCCTGCAACAATCATAACAAAGAGAACAAAAAACGACCCGTAGTAAAGGCGAGTTTTCATACCCTTAGTATATACCCTTTTTATTTTTACCTACCAAACCAACTAAAGAAACTGTGGAAAAAGCTAGAGAGCCTGCTGAATATACGTGTTTTTAAACCATGCACAACAGGAGGAGTTGATGAAGCACTCGAGCTTGCAACACTGCTCCACACATGCGCCCGTACCGTGCTGGTGCCCACTGGTATACCCGCGTGAGTGCCCGAGCTCGAGCTTGCTTCAACAACAATAGTGTTGCTGGGCGGGATATCATAATGGTGCGTCTCCGTCTTGCTCACGCCATTGTCCTCCGTGTATATCTCAACGTCAGCCGTGCCCCCATTGCTGTTGCCCGTGATGGTCGTGTGTATCTCGGCAGACGCGTCAGACGAACCGGTGGATATATTCTCGCCGGCATTGGCCGTTACGCCTCCGGTTTGAGAGGAAGAAACCGTTGAGCTTTGTATGGTATACGCACCCGCGACTGCAGGCGCACATGCAACGACGGCAAGCAATGTGTAGATTATTTTTTTCATACTAGAACGAAAACAGGCTTTTTATCCATCCCCCAAGCCCGGCTTTTGGTGCGGTAGGAGTGGTGGACACACTTGCAGGGACCGTTGTTTTTGGCACCCTCGGCGTTTTGGCAACTTGCGGCCTCGGTACATACACCGGCGCTATCGTGAGCGATGGCGCACTCGACACTTGCTCCGGATTGGCAAAGAGTGCACTCAACCCGGCTGAACTACATGATAAAGCGTTTATCCGGCTCTGCGTCGCGGAAAGTACTATACCGGTTGGAGTGGTCAGACCAAGCGGGGTGAGTATCTGGTCCTTATATTTGCCTTGAAATGCTTTTACCGCAGCCTCAGTGAGCGGGCCAAAGATGCCGGTAATGGGGAGCAAAGTTCCCATCTCATCGTTAAGAAACTCCTGGAGCTTCATTACTTGACCGGTGTCGTTGCCTATGCCGGGGCGGAGGAACGTAGAAAGGAGGGGCGAACACGTTGTTGGAGTAACGGTTGAGGGAGTAGAGGTCGATGCACCGAGGACAATACCTTGCGAGGTGCCCGACGGGACAACGCGGCCATCATCGGTAAACATCACGGTGCCGGTGGCTGCAAGAGGATTGATGAGGGTTCCGTATGCGAGACCGCTGTAGTTTTTATATCCGGTCACTTCCGCAACGTTGGTGTAGAGGCCCGGAGTTGAGGTGGCGGCATACACTATCGAGTAGGTAAGATTTATTTCGTCGCCCGGGTTGACGGTGTCGAGATCCCACGAGCGGTGCATCATCACTTTGCCGGAAGGGTCGGTGAGCGTGTCGGTAAGATATGAGTTAAAGAGCGGTCCCGCGCTTTTGTCGTCGGTAAGTATCACTTGGTAATCAACGGAGGTAGTTGCCGTGGTGGTTGCGACAGATACTGTCTTGGTAAGAGTGAGCTTAGGGTCATCGGAGTACGAACTGAGCGGATTTGAACTGCTGAGCACGCCGCCGCCGCCGTTTCCGCCTCCGCCACCGCCTCCTCCCCCGCCACCACTCCCATCGCTGGTGTTGGTAGCTCCCGGCCATGAGACCACTATCGTTGCATCGGTAGTATTGCTGGTAGCCGGACTGGTAATGGTGTTGTTCACTGCTGCCGCAGACAAGGTAACTTTACCTGCCGCTCCGGCGGGGAAATTAGTCCCGACATGTGCCGTAAAGTTGTACGTCCGGCTCTGTCCTTGCGGAATAAGACCGAGGTCCCATGACTCGCCCGCGGGAGTCGATGTGGCGTCTATGCCTGCGGGCGCAAACGATAGCAAGGTGTTGTCAAAGGTTGCATTTAAGAGCACGTTGCCCGCGTCTGCGTTGCCCGAGTTGGTCACCGTAAAGGTATAGGTCACATCCGAGCTGGGAGAGGTATCACTGGTCGACGTGAGCGCGCTCAGCGAGAGAGCAGGACTGCCGCCGAAGACAATGTTGCCGTTCAAATTGCCGAAGATATTAAAGACGGAGAATATCCAATTTTGCCCGACGATGTTGGTGTTTATAAGGTTGACCACGCTCGCCGCCGCATAGGCGTCGCCGGTGGTAACGGATGAGGTGCCGGTATCCGTGGTTGCCTGATTACTGCCCGTGTCCGCCGATACGCTGACATTGTTGTTAAGGGTGGCAGTATTGGTCGAGCTGGCAAGAAATTGTGACGCGTTGTACTTTTGTAGCCAATCGGTCGCTGGTGTCGTTGAGGCTCCGGTCGAGACAAACTCAATGAGCTGGTCATTGCCGTCGGGCACCACCGACTCGGTGATGCCGGCTGGCAAACCGATGACCGACCCGGTCCAATTGCCCGCGACACGAAAGAGCATAAAGACGGAGGTGCCGCCGACGTTGTTGGTATTTGCCTGGTTGTAGGTGTTGGCGGATGAATATGCGTCGCCGGTGGTGACTAGCCCGCTGCCGCTCGGCGTTGTCGAGGCGTCGGCGGTTGTGGTCGATGCCATATTGCCGCCCGTTGCCGCATCAGCCGTGGTACTGCCTGTGAGCGTAACGTCGTTGGTATTGTTTACCGTGTAGGTGCTCGCGTTCATCGAGGAGGTTGCCTCGCCGTTTGCAAAAAGTTTTTGGAAGAAGTCGTTGCCCGGCAGGGTGATGCTATCGTTGAGATCTCCAAAATTATTAAACGAGAGCAGAAGATAGCTTGAGTTCACAATATTGGTGTTAACAAGGTTGACCACGTTGGCTGCGGCGTACGCATCGCCGGTGTTGATGCTGGCGTCGCCGGTCGATGATGCGACGTTGTCGCCGGTAGAGGAGCGCACGATAACGCTGTTGGTTACCGTCGCTGCATTGTTGTTTATAACGTTAAGCTGGCTGCTATTAAGGCAGGTAAGCAGGGTGCATGAAGCGTTAGTGGTTGGGTTGGTTGTCTCCGACATCCCCGGGCCGCCTGCAAAAAAATATGAAAGGTCGTAGTCATTGATGTCAAAACCGCCGCCAAAGAGCTGGTTGATAAAAAGGATAAGACCGTCGGAGTTAAAGATGTTGGTGTTGACCTCGTTGATGACGTTGGAGGTTGAAACGGCGTCGCCAGTAATGACAACGTTAGCCCCCTGGCCGCCGGTTACAGTGTTGTCGCCCGTATCGGCAGACGAGGTTGCAGTACTGTCGAGCGCACCGGTACTAGTACTAATATCATTTAGATGAGAGGAGTTCGTACACTTATTCTTGGCCCCATCACAGGGGGAATCTGGTAGATCGCTCGAGGTTATGTTGAGTGAGTTATCGACCGTGCTTGAAGCGGTGGCATCGCCAGTAATGATAGTGCCGCCGGTTGTAGTGGCGGTGCCGCCGGTGCCATCGGTCGAGGTGGCCGCCTGCATTTGCGGCGCATCAAGGATAATAGAAACGTCTTGCGTATCCGACCCGCCGGTTGAACCGGTAGCCACTACCGAGAAGGGATAGGTGCCGGCTGCCGCGCCGGTTGTATCCCACGAAAACGTGCCGGCGGTCGGGTCGATAGCGGCGCCGGTTGGTGCACCGGTAAGGCTGTAGGCAATAGTGCCGCTCGCATCGGAGTCGGTAGCGCTCGCCGTAAAGCTGGCGACGTCTCCAACGTTGACCGTGGGGCTCGTAATTGGAGCAAGTGCAACGGTCGGCACCGCTTGGGCATGCGCCGAAAGAGCAAAAGAAGCAGCCACGAGAAAACCTACCAAAAAACCACTTAGTAAGACTGCCGGTAATGCCCAATTCTTTTTCAGTATATGCATAATGTATTTTTTTAAGTGGTCTTCCCTCTCTAAAGCCTCATTCTTATACCAAACATAAGGCTTTATGAGAAGGAGGGACGATTGTGGCAGTTTTCCTGCCTCGTCCCTACCTTCGCTGAGTTACTTCTGATTAACGGTTATTTGTATGGTGCATTGCTTGAAGGCCGCTCCTACCTTGGGCACCACTTCAGTGACGCTCAGGAGGTACGGGCGGGTGCCGGTTGGATGAACTGAGACGCTCCCGGCGGCTGGGACGGAAACGCTGCCGGTGTCTTCCGTCAAAGCCCAGCTTGTACCGTTTACCGAAGTCCAGTTGAGCAAAACCGCCTGACCCCGCGTGATAGTTGTTTTATCAGCGGTAAGTGTGCAGGAAATCGGCAGGATAGGAGAAGGCGGTGGATTAGTTACTGTAAATGTCCACACCGAGCTCCATGGGCTCACGTTGCCATCGGCATCCTTAGCCTGCACATGCCACCAGTAGTTTCCTGCCGGAGTTCCCGGTGTCGGGATATTAGTTGCGGTCAAAGCACCCGAGGTATATGCGGGCGTTGTGAACGAACCGTCAGGATTTTGTGCCGAAGAATTAGAGGATTGATAGACATACGTGATGCCGCCGGCCGGATCTGTTACGGAGTTCCAACTCGTACCGGTGAGGCCTGCGGTTGTTGTAACCGTGCCGCTTGCAGGACTCGCAAGAACCGGTGCCGATAGGCATTCTTTATTCCATACGATGACGACTTCATTTTGCGTTATGTTCGAGAAGCTCGGAATGGTTGCACTCGGCGTCGCGGCCTCCGCGGCGGCGAGCGACGTGCCGGTCGTATAGCCGGCAAGCGCATACGGCTGGCCGGTGGTGCAACTTGCACCGACGATCGGACCGCCGGTCACCTCATTGGTGCTGTAGCTTGCGCCGGAAGTCATCGAAGCAGTTACGGCCTCATATGCATTCGCACTATTGAAGCCGGTCGTGCTCAAGTTGTATGAACCACTTCCAGATCCTATATTCGTCGCGCTCCATGTTGCGTTCATCGGGAAGGCGGAACTATTCGCGCTTGCCGCAGTCGCCATTTTTCCATCGATGAATTTATCGATTGTGACAGTCACATCCGGCGGTGGAGTTGTTGTCGTAAAGTTCAAGACTGCACCCGGGTACCAGGTGCCATCGACTTCAGACCATGCTACAAAGTAGTATTCGGTGCTTGGAGTAAGGCCTGTATAAGCATAACTGAACGGAGCATTAGCAAGTTGAGTTAGAGAATCAACGCCAGCCCAACCGCTTGGAAGTTCCGCGGCGGGATTTGTTGAAGGTGTAAACGGACCAGCGGATGTTGTCCCCAGCCAGAACGAAGTATCGGCTGCCGCCACAGACCCATTAGTACCGTTTAGAGTTGCGCCAGATTCACTGACACCGGTCGCAGGATTCGTCGTTGCTGACGGAGGAAGGACAAAATCATACGTCGTTCCGCCGATCGTGACGGTGTCAACCCACGCTTCGGTTCCGATGCCTGGGCTTACATTGTATGAGTTACCCATACCCTCAGTGAGATAGATGCGGCTGACAGTTTTACCCGGATTCGCGGCAGCGATATCCGCGAGCGACATCATCGGACCCGTGGTAATGCCGTCTGTGAGATTGGTCCATTTCAGCCAGTGAGTCCCTGTCGCTGCATCCTCGGTGTGCCAACCAGACGGATTTGAAGTTGGTACATATTGGTACATAACGTCACTACCATCTGTGGCACCCTTGTTTAATTCGATGTAGACCCAAACCGGATTTACACCAGTTTGATTGACGAAGTCATAGGTCAACGGCTGTGTCGCAAATGTTGCAACCGGCACATCGCCCGGCTTAAACGCAAACAATCCTTGATCTTCATAGACACCAGCGGGGGTGCTTGGGTCAGCAGCAAGCGTATTCGGATTGACGCCCGCGTAGATAGGAGCCGCTGCACGGCCGAGATAGACAGCTGTCGAACCAGGAGAGTCTCCGGCATAGCCGTCGTTCGGACCGTAGTAAACGGAATAGACACCGCCACCACCGACTGCTCCCCAATCTGGCTGCAAGTTGTAGACATCGACAATTGATGACGCTGACGCAAGCCCTGCCGAGGCAAGGAACAACGCAGCCGCCGCTATGGTCGCGAGGCTTGTAAGGAGTTTTTTCATAATTTTTATAATGAGCTGTTAATTACTAATGACCCTCCGGACAACCTTCTTTCCCAAAAGACTCTCCCGAGGGCGGGAGCCTCTTTAGCAAGAGCTCCCGATCCCCCAAAGAATCGCTATAGTACACGAACAAACTCGTATAACTCCCAGCGATTTAGAAGTGTGTGCGAACGATGTTGGTGTTCTGCACGTTGATGCTACCTGAAGTTGCGCTTGAAGCGCCGCTGGTCACCATGCCACCGTTGCCGCTGTTGCCGCCATTACCGCCGTTGCCGGTCGTAGAGCCAGCACTGCCGCTGCTGCCGGTGCCAAACGAACCAATGAGGCCCGCATTGCCGCCGTTGCCGGCAGTCGTGCCATGAGCATGATTACCGCCAGTCTGCGCACCTGCAGTTGTATCATCTACAACAGTACCGTTGTTGACGTTACCAACTGCCGCCGAAGAGCTGTTGAGGGTGCCGCCAGCCACCGTAACGACGTTGCTGTTGAGCACGTTGGCTGAACCCGAGTTAGACGTTGCGGAGCCCGAAGTAACCGTACCGCCATTGCCGGAAGCACCGCCATTGCCGCCTGCGCCGCCTGTAGAGCCCGCGCTACCGCTGCTGTTAGTGCCAGCTGAGATAACAGCACTGCCGTTACCACCGTTGCCGGCATGGCTACCGCCTGCGGTGTTGCCGCCGGTTTGTGCTGTCGAAGAAGTAGTGTTGACGATAGTGCCCGTGTTGTTGTTCTGTATATTGATCGAGCTGCTATTGACCGACGCGAACGCCGGAGAAGCTACCGCGAGCATTGCGAGTCCTGTTGTTACTGCAATAAGTTTGTTCATAGAGTTCTGAAACTTTTAAATTAAATAATTTGTAATTCCGGCATCTCGCCTCCGTACGGTGAGCGCGATGTCGGGGCATCGACCTTTGTGGACTGTACCTGTACAGCTCACAGTACAGCCTCACATGTCGTATTGTGCGGCTACACTCTGAACTCTACATGAAGTGTCAATAAACAACGCTCTTCTGATACTTGTTTTTGTTTACAAAAACAGCGAAACACTTATGCAGCGTTTCGCTTCAATTTCGAACCAATTTGATTGTGGTGAAGAAAGAATAACAACAGTCATGTGGCTGTCGCTGGTTTCCCTGCTCTCGAGAGCACCACATGTGTCTCTTGAACGTATGTACTATTATCGTTGATGCACTTTTGGTGTCAATGATTTTTCTCTCTGGCCATGACCGGAAAACGGGAAAGATTTTCCGTCAATACGCACTCTTCAAAAAATGTTCATTATCATAGGCATATACTGTATGGATACGACGCTTAGATGGGTCCAAATTCCTGGGAAACCAGCGTGAAGCCGGAAGGTTTTGGACCCATCTAAAGGTCGTACCAATGTGCGGAGCCCGCCGGCCAAGCGTAGCTCAGCCGGGTTATGTTACTTTGTGCTGTAGTGATGTCAAATAGGCTCTTTAAGGGAGCATCGGCATCGGAAGGTTGAGGGCGCTGCACACAATAAGATTAATTTTGCGCTGTGTTGTTTTGTACACATAGCCCGTGGTCGTATTGGCAGGAAGACCGTGCGAGAACCACGGCTCGAGCACGTCCGCGGCATATTGCGCCTGGAACTTGCGCACAGCCGCGTCGGTCAGCTTGCCAAAGAAGCCGGTAACCGGAAGTTTTGCGCCGGCATACGTATTGAGGAATATTTGAAGTTTTTTTACTTGTCCGGAATCATTTGGTCTGCCCATGCGCAAATAGCTGGTGAGATAG
This sequence comes from uncultured Candidatus Saccharibacteria bacterium, assembly GCA_964459335.1. Taxonomy (GTDB): domain Bacteria; phylum Patescibacteriota; class Minisyncoccia; order Phycocordibacterales; family SBAW01; genus GWA1-54-10. Next base: position 22,443 of record CAYWJX010000005.1, read on the forward strand.
GTACCGCATGATGTTGGAGCACCAGACTCGGTTGAGGTACCGAGTACCACACCTCCCCCGCCGTTTGTAAATCCCACTGACAGTGGCCCGCTGATGATGCCTCCGCCACCACCGCCCCCTCCTCCTCCGCCGCCTCCTCCATTACCGGAAGTATTTGAGGTAGTAGGGATAGTCACGGTTACTGGCGCCGCAGAAGAGTTGTTCTCGCTATTCGAGGAAGTATCACCGCCGGTCACCGCGGCCGTGTTGGTGATAACCGTGCCGTTGCCCAAACCGCTGTTTACGGTAGCCATAATATGGAGCACGGCGGATGTCGTACTGCTCAAAGCACCTATAGTCCAATTGCCGGTGGTCGAGTTGTACACACCCACCGTGTCGGAGGTGCTAGTTGAGACAAAGGAAAGACCGGAGGGCAGGATGTCTTGCACGACAACGCCGTTCGCGTTTGCTCCGCTATCACTTGCCGTAATGGTGTACGTAACGGTGTCACCAATATTGGGAGTGCTATTGTCGACTGTTTTAGAGATGGCTATGTCCGAAGTGCTGGTGCTAGTTCCGCCGCCGCTACCACTGCCACCGCCGGAGGCAGTATAAGTGTTGGTAAGTGTGCAATTCGCGGTTTGCCCTGCCGTAAGCGTTATATGGCCACTCGAGTCGCAACCGCCGCTAAAGACGCCGGCGTAGTTTGCATCGGTATTGTTTTCAGTCACGGTATAGGTGCCCGGGAGCGTGGTGGTTGCTACCCCGGAGGTAACCGACATGCCGTTTACAAAGAGCGGAAAGTTGCTGACCTGCTCGGTGCCTCCGCCGGTATTGACCACCACCTTGGTGACGGTGAGAGTAGCCGTTGATACAGCAGGCGTTTGGTAGATGTTGGTGATAGTGCACACGGATGGGACACTACTCGAAGCTATAGCAATAACGCCGCTTGAGTTACAACCGGTAAAAGACGCGGTGTAGTTGGCCGGCCCTCCTGTCTCACTCACCGTGTAAGTACCCGGCACAAGGCTGATGTATGAGGTCCCGCTCACCGAGCCCGGCTGTGGACTGCCTGAGATATCGGTCCCTGCACTTTTTACATGAATACTAAAATCAGAAGATACCGCAGTACCTCCCACAACGATTTTCATGACCGTGAGTATGCCCGTACCGTATGACGGCGCACTCGGACAATCGCTGGCGCTCAGATGCGGGATAGGCTGACCGAACATGTTGAGGTCGGTAAAGACCAAACAAACAATGTCTCCGCCGAGGCTTGCATGAGCCGGCGTTGGCATCACCGCGGAAGAAGCACCTACAAAAACAGTGAGGCCTAAAGCCAGGCCCGCGATAAATGTCGAACCGGTGCGTGTGATGTTCATAATATTATTTATAAATAAACTCCTAATAAATCCTATCGGGCCCCTCAAACCCCGCCCCAAAGATACCGAAGGTTATCGCGTAACGCAAATGGCGAGACTCCCCTGGATTGCAGGCTCCGCGCCGCCAGGCGCGCACACCGTAATGCGCGCGGTGGTAGCGCTTTGCATGACGGTATAGCCGGTGTTGTAGGTGCCGCCGTCGCTCGAGATGGTGCCGGTTGATGGGTCAACCGGTATCTCGGCCATGTAGGTTGGCACAATACAGCCGCGCAGGTCATAGCCGCCGGTGTTTTCTATAATGGTGGCAGACGTTGGGAGCGTACCCGCAGCACACACAAAAAGACCTTTGTTGTCGGCAATATTTTGTCCGACCGCGTTCAAAATAGACTCGACATTGCTTTGACGCTGGCTATTGCGCGCCTCGGCAAACTGCCGCGCAGGATTAACGGCAACTATCACAATGGCCGCCAAAATGGCGATGATGCCGATCACGACCAAAATCTCAATAAGCGTAAAACCCCGCACGCCTTTTCTTATATTTTTCATGGCCAGCACTTTAGCAGGTTACTCGACTTCGCGCCAGGAGTTGATGGTGATGGGATACAGGCTTGAAAAGCCTGGGTTTGCAACCGTGGCATTTACTTCGACCGCACTAAAGGCCTGCCTGTATTGAGCGGCGGCGGTAATGAGCACTGTGCGCGAGGAGGCGGATGGCGTGCCGAGGTCGGTTATCGATTGTATGGTACACGTGCCGGTGCCGAGCGACACCACAACCGGCGTAGTCGGTGCATACGCATAATTTTGCGCGAGGTTAAGAAGCGCGACATTAGCGCACGAGTCGGCAAGCGCGTCGGCGCTTTTTTTGTACTCCCTGTCGAGCGCACTAAACCGCGCAAAAAATCCTGCCGTGCTTGCGGTAGCCGCCATCCCGAGCAAAACAGCCGAGAGTATGATGACAGACATGAGCGCAATAAATCCCCGTTTTTTCATAATTATTTTTTAAGCGTCGTGGTACTAAAAAAACTTTGGCTCATCAGTGCGCCCTGCTCGGTGCGCATGGCAAGCGTAAAATGTATGCCAACACTCTCGGGATTGGCACCAACACCCGAATCGGCAACGTGATAAAAACGCACGGAGGTAAGCAAAACGCTGCCTCCAATCAGTGTTGCCGGATCAAATACCACAGCGTTTGCAATAGGAGCGCCAGAGTTGTCGTATCCTGCAACCTTTTCAATCGAGAGTGTGGTGCCGGAGTTGCCGACGCTTGGACTGGTGACAAGCTCGGCGCCCGAGAGCTCCCACTCGGTTTTGGCGACGATAAAGTTGCCTTCCTCGGACAAAAGTGCACGCGTACGCTCGTGCCCACTGCTCTCGCAGAGCACAAAAGCGGCCGAAAGTGAGCCAGCCATCAAGATGCTAAAAAGCGCGAGGTAGATGATGACCTCAATAAGCGTAAATCCATGTACCGTTTTTTTATTCATACGCCGGGTTGTATTACATACAAATATCCGTGACCGCCTACGCTTGCATCGTTAGCCGCCGCATAAAGCATGTTTCCGTCGCATGCGAGCGCCGCACCGGAGAGGGCATTGGGGAGTGTAAGCGGCGTGCCATATGCCGATATGGCCGCCGGATTACTTACGGTATAGCTCACGAGTTGTTTGTTGGTAAGCAAAAAAGCAATATTTGAGCGCAACACCATGCCGTTGACGCTGGTGTTGGTCCCCACTCCCAAATCTTTTAAACCAAACAGTGAAATTGATGCTGGCGTGCTGGTATCTAATACATACAGCTCGTTGGTGCCATAAGTGCGACCAAGATACACTGTGGTACCTAGTGCAAAAACCCGCTCGCCGTTAGCGCTCGTCGCAGGCGTGTACGAACCAACAAGCTGAGGATTTGCCGGATTACTAACATCAAGCACAATAAGATTTTTTGTATTTGGGGTGGCAAGGTAGGCATATGACCCTTCTACATATATGCTGTTGACCGTATTACCGACGCTGTAACCCCCCACCCAAGCCGGGCTTTGCGGGTTGTGCACATCGACAATATTAAACTCGCCGCCGCCGCTTGCGACGAGGCCAAGGTATACGTAGCCATTTTTATAAAAAATAGCGTTGCCGGCGCCCGCGTTTGGCACATCGCTTGCGGGGATTTTGTAGGTTGCAACAATATTAGAGCTTGTCAGGTTGTTAGGATTGCTAATGTCGATTATCTGGAGCTGGTCGCTCGAAAGCCCGCCCGCGACATATGCATAGGTGTTTGAAAGCGCCACCGCCGCAAGACCGGTGTTGTGTTTCGTGTCGTTGTCGAGCTTGGAGAGCAGAGTCGGAGTGTTATTTGCAAGAGTAAAAATAAAAAAAGTTTCTTTATTGGATGAGCTGTTATTTGCCGTCACATACAGCTTGCCTTGGCGCGCTTTTATATCGGTAAGGGTGTAGGTGCCGGAGGCGTCACCTATAAGTTGCGCAAAGTTTTGTATCGCATTTGCCACGCTGGGAGCCGCCCAGTTGCCCGAAAGTTCCGTGTTACAGGTGTCGCTTGAGAAAGCATCTTCAAAATCGGTAACATATGCGGCAAGCAATACTTGCTCGGCACGACTATACTCGCCTGTCCACGACACGATGACGGTAATTTTTTTAATTAAAGAGTTGTTTTGTGTTTGAACGGCAACCGACTCGGTGTATGCCGTAGAGCCTATGGTTGTAATGGCCGTTGTAGGTGTTACTAAATTAAAATCTTTGCGCGCGAGCGCCTCCTCGTTATCAAGCATCTCGTCTGCGAGCGAAAGCGCCTCACTATGGCCGGCACTGTCCGCAAGCAACGACTGACTTCCAAAAGAGAGGAGCAGCACAGCCGAAAGTACCAACACCATGATGGTCATTGCCACCAGCATTTCAATTGTTGAAAAACCTTTTTTTACTACCATAGTATTTGTCCGTCGGCGCCTATCGAGGTTGTGGCGACATGTCCTGATGCATCAGACATCACAATATCTCCCGACATGTTTGCGTCGCCCGAATATTCGGCAAAGACCACGTCATTTAAACCGCTCGGTACAAGTGCGGCATCTTGCAGAGGGATGTAATCGTTGCTGTCGTCGTTGGGGTTATACACAGTACCTTGAAAAATAACTAACTGTTTGGCGGTAATATGCACGCCGTGTGACATGCCGGCCGTACAAGTACTACCTATGCAAATGGCACTTAGGCTCTGGTTTCTTGCCTTTTGGAGAGCAGAAATGAGCGACGCTTGATCGTCGGCGAGAGAGTTTCTTTGATACCATTCCATACCCGTCACGAGCGAAAATCCTCCCACCAGGGCAAACATCCCCAGCACCACGAGCACTTCAATGAGCGTAAATCCCTGCCTACCGGCAGGCAGGCGCGCGCGTTTATTAGGTATGGAGATTTTGCGTGATGCCATATATAGGAGTGATGATGGAGACGGCGATAAGCCCAACCAGGAGCCCCATGCACACCATGAGCACCGGCTCGACAAGCGCGGAAAGTATTTTGGCGCGCTCGTCTACCTCGCCGCCGTAAAGGTCGGCCACGTAGCCGAGGGCTTCGGCAAGTGTCCCGCTCCGCTCGCCTACAGCCACCATATGTGCACACAGCGGCGGGAAGTATGTGGTGCGTGACGCAAGATGCGTCGATAACAACTCGCCGCGCGCAACGACCGCGCCAAGCGCCGCAAGCTCGCGCTTATACACCAAGTTGCGAGTTGCTTCTGCCGCAACCGCCACGGCATCTCCGAGTGTCATGCCACTTTGTAAAAGCAACCCAAGCATGCGGCTTGCGTTTGAAATATAGTAGCTCTTGAGCATCGAGCCAAACGCGGGCGTCATGAGCAGTGCACGCTCGAGTATGAGCCGCACGCGCGCGTTGCGTGTATACGCAACGACACTCCCCGCCGCAATGAGCGCCATGCCTATCAGTAACAGGAGCCAGTCGTGCAAGAGAAAAGAACTTGCGGCAACCACCACACGCGTGCTGAGCGGTAGCTCAGCGTGGAGACTTTTAAATATCGGCATGATTTTAGGAAACAAAAATAGCATCAAAAATATGGTGATGCCGAGTGTGGCAAGAGCAATCACTGCCGGATAGATAAAGGCGCCGAGCACTTTTGACCGAAGCTGCTGCTTTTTTGCAAGCTCGACCGCCACATGCTCGAGAGCCGCTGGGAGCGTCCCGCTGCGCTCGCCCACCTGTATCATCGAAACGCAAAATTCGCCAAACACGCGCGGGAACGCGGCAAAAGCGCGCGAAAGCGCGCGCCCTTCTTCAACCTCCGTAAGTACACGATCAAACAACACGCGTTGGTTGCGTGCTCCCGCTTGTGCGCGTAATATCTCCAAGCTCTCTACCAACGAAATATCGGCGTTCATCAAATACGACAAACGCTTGCACAAAAAAATTTGCTCTTTTATATGCATAGAGGTTATTCGCGGATGACGCGCAAGACCTCCTCAAGCGTTGTCTCGCCCTTTTTTACTTTTGCAAAACCGTCTTCCTGCATAGTATGCATGCCGCTCCCAATCGCAATATTCCGGAGCTCGAGGGCAGATGCTTTGCGCACGATGGCTTCGCGTATCGAATCGTCAGCAACAAGCACTTCGTTTATGCACACACGCCCTTTGTAGCCGCTCCCGCCGCACGCTTCACATCCCACTCCTTTGTATGAGCCGTCACGCATGCGCTTTTTACACTGTGCACAAATCTTGCGCACCAACCGCTGTCCCACCGCGAGATTGATAGTCGAGGCCACTAAATAGGCATCGATGCCCATGTCGAGGAGCCGCGGGAGCGTTGTGGCCGCGTCGTTGGTGTGGAGTGTCGAGAGCAACAAGTGCCCGGTCAGCGCGCTATTGACTGCAATAGCCGCCGTCTCGGCGTCGCGTATCTCGCCCACCATAATAATGTTGGGATCCTGGCGCAAAATCGAGCGCAACCCGTGTGCAAACGCGAGCCCCGCACGCGGATTTACTTGTATTTGCTCAATACCCTCGACGGCGTACTCGATTGGGTCTTCAATCGTCACGATTGAAACCTCGGGCTCGTTAAGCATGTCGAGCAAGGTATAGAGCGTGGTTGTTTTACCGCTCCCCGTAGGGCCGGTTGCAAGCACCATGCCACCGGGTTTTTGTATCGCGTTTGTAATTTTTTCCTGATTGCGCGGCGTAAAACCCAAGTCGGCGAGCGAATATTGTTTTGCTTTTGCACACAGCAAACGAAGGACCGCGTTTTCGCCATGGTACGTGGGCATGATTGAAACGCGCACGTCAATATACTCGCCATCAACCTCAAAACGAAAGCGACCATCCTGGCCCGTGGCATGCTCGTCGGTACGCAAGCGCGCGAGCACTTTGATGCGCGCTATCACCTCCTGATGGATGTTTTTTGCAAACTCGTGCGTGTCATGTAAGACACCGTCAACGCGTAGGCGCACGCGCACTGCATTAGGGAGCGGGTCGATGTGGATGTCGGAGGCGCCAAGCCGGTGCGCCTCGCCCAAGATGTCATCAACGAGTGTAATGACAGATATGGTGGCGTCGCGCATAGCGCCACCGTTATACCAAAAAAATACTGCCTGTCTACCCGGCGAAGTGAATGGCTACATAGAGGACTGCGGCGCCGAGGAGGGTCATAGCTGTGGTCATAAACTTGGGGTGCTGATGATGGCTCTCGGGGATGAGGTCGGACGCGCCGATGTATAAGAAGAAGCCGGCAAAGAGCGCAAGGAGGAGTCCGAGCGAGTCCTCGGAAACCGAAAAGAGGAGCGTCACCAATACACCCGCGACAGGCGCGAGCGCATCAACTAAGAGCCACCGTAAAGCTTTTTTATATTGGCCGCCGTGGCGCACTACCACATTGACCGTGTTGATGCCGTCGGAGAAGTCGTGTGCAAGCACGGCCGCAGCAACCACAAGTCCAACCGTTGTCGAAACTTGAAACGCGAGCCCGATACCCACGCCGTCGAGAAAGCTATGTATCGAAAGCGAGCCTGCGCGCACGTGGCCGCGTGACTCCACATGATCGACATCCGCACTTTCGTGCGTGTGCCCGTGCAACAACAAGAGACGATCCATTAAGAGATACAAAAGAAAGCCGAGTGCTACACATGACACTACCGTGGAGAGCGCGTGAGTTTTACCTGCCAAGTCGAGCGCCTCCGGCATAAGGTCAAAAAAAGCTACGGCCACCACCGCGCCCGCACTAAAGCCCAACACAAGGTGTAAACGGTCGCGCAACTTGAGCGCCAAAGAGCCGCCGAGCATGGTGGAGCAAAACGCCGCACAACCAATGAGAAATGGGGTCATATTTTTAATGGCAATTAACGCACTGTTTAATAAATCCGCAATCTGCGCACACTAAATGATGATGATGCACACCTCTTGGATACAAAAAGTGCGCCGCCCGTATGTCGCCGCGCATATCACCGTCAATGCCTGCCGCACCAATACCTCTTAGCACAAGACCTTTGTGTGCAAAATCATTGAGCGCCCGGTATACGGTTACCACATTGAGGTCGAGCTTTCTGCTTATTTCGTCAACCGTAAGTGGCCGCTTTGCCGGCCAAAGCGCATGTAACAGTGCAACTCTGCCCGGAGTTGCTTTAAAATCCCGGGCACGAAGCAATGCGGCAAAATCAGGTGTAGGTTTCATACCGCTACCCTATCACAAACGCAAATTATTTGCAATTAGTGATGGTGACTCCTGTGGATAACATCGGCAGACGCTTTTCTTCCTGCAAGCATATACACCGCGACGAGCGTGGTGATGGGCACCGCGAGGATGAGGCCGATTGAGCCTATCATCATGCGGACAATCTCGGTGGCAAATACCTCTTGGTTGACCGTGACCCAAAAATTTAATTGTGACTCTTCAAAAAGCAAAATGAGAGGTAATGAGGCGCCCACGTAGGTAATTGCCAGCGTGTTAACAAGCGCGCCGATGTGCTCACGGCCGATGCGCATCGCACGTGCAAACACGTGGCGAGCATTTGCGCGTTCCCCATCGTTTGTGCCCATGGCAAAGAGCTCCTCAACTGCCACGGCTTGGCTGATGGCCGCGTCGTAAAGCACGCCGAGGAGACCGATCATCATGCTACCGAGGAGGAGGCCCACAAAGTCGATTGAGCCGCGCGTGTCAAAGTTGAGATAGGTCGCTTCCTCGCTGGTAAAGCCCGAGAGATGCGCCAAATGTATCGAAAAATATGACAAAAGACCGGTTATGATAATTGTGGCTATCATACCGATAACCGCCGCAGTGGTGGCGCGATTAAACCCGTGCGTTATGTAGGAACCCAATATAATAATGAGCGACGACACACCTACCGCAACCAAAATTGGCGAGTAGCCGTGCAAAATGCCGGGCAAAAGCAGATAGCCGATAAAAAAGAAACTGGCTATCAAAGCTAAAAGACCGCGTATCCCTTGCTTGCCGCCAATGATAAAAAGAAAAACGACAAAGAGCCCGATTAAAAACTCCAACACCGGCAGGCGGTACGGGTCGGACACCGCGTAAAAGTCGATGCCTTCGCCCGTGTTGACCGTGTGCCTAAAATAAAACACGTCGCCCGGTTTCATCATCAGGTAGTCGTTGTCGACTTGTATCACCTGCCCCACATTCGGACCTTCAAGCAACTTTGCTCTAATGGTTTGGTACGGCGAGCTGGTGTCGGTGCCGGGAATTTCTTTGACGGTTGTGCTCCCTACGCTCAAAACCTGCGACTTAACATAGGTGACAACATCATTGAGGCCGTCGGAGGTAACTTGCGCATGCGCAAGGGGCGCCGCACCGCCACACACAAAAAAGAGCCCGAGCAAAAGCGCTCCTCCAACAAACGCTCCCTTACCGGTGGCCTTCATTACTCTTTAGTATACGCGCTAGTTGCCGAGCGAGGTGCGGTCTACCTCGGCCCTCAGGCGTTCCTCCTTTTCCTTGGCGTCAAGCTTTAAATTTTCGGCGCGCCAGCCTATTTGGTTGGCGTAGAGTTGCATAAGCGAACCCACGCCAGCCACCGCCAAGAAAAAGATAACCGACCACGCCCACGGGAAAATAAAATAGGCCACCACAATCACGAGCGCCGACCAAAATCCGATGCACCACGGGCAACCCAAGAGATCGCGTATCGTTCGCATCACGCCCGTCTCGGCGTGTGCAAATAAATCGCGGAACCAGCGGCTGATTTTGTCGTACACCACGAGGCGCGTAATGCGGAACGACGCAAGCGCCATAAGGAGTGCGTCAAACGGCGGCACGGAAACGAGATAGCCGCCGCGCACGGTCTTCATGAGCCACAAAGCACCCGCGAGCACGGCAATAAAAAAGATAGAAAAAATAAAGTTCCAAAAATTTTGCCCATCATTCTCGTGATGTGTGTCCATGAAGATATTTTACAACAAATTGTGAAAAGAAAAACCCCTGTTTTGAATATAAAAAGCTGTTTAGTCAATAGGTTTAAAATTGTTGCAATCAAACGCTTTTTGCGGTGGGAAAATGGGGTATGTTTTTGGGCTTATTTCATCACAAAATCACTCAAAACACGCTTGCCGGTGGCCGTTTTGCAAAATAAGTGTTGATTTTTTGCAAAAACATTTCCGACTGGCTTATACACACGAGAAATTAATGCATCGGAGAGGTATAATTAAGATTCCCCCTCAAATTTTTTAAACCATTATTAAGTTAGGGCAACATGTATGGCAATTACACAAAAGATTAAAAAGCGCAACGGCGAGATAGCGGATTTTTATCCCGCAAAAATTACGATTGCCGTACAAAAGGCATTTGCCGCCGTGCTCGGCAACTCGCACGATGCCGATGCCGCCGACATCATGCGCGTGGTTGTCGATGCTATCGACCTCAAGTTTGGCAACACTGCTTTTATACCGGGCGTCGAGGATATCCAAGATTTGGTGGAGACGGCGCTCATGGAGCGCGGCTATTTTAACGTCGCCAAAGACTACATTATATATAGGTACGAGCACGAAAAAAAACGCGAGGAAAAAAAGCAGGAAGTGGCCGAAAAAATAGAAGAAAACGCCCTTCTCGTTACCAAAAGGAACGGCGCCAAAGAATATTTTAGCGAGGCAAAGCTTACGCGCACCCTGCTCCGCGCCGCGCACGGCTACGAGAGCGTTGTCGATGTGCCTGCAATCGTTAGCCGTGTGCGCACCGAGCTCTATGAAGGCATCTCAACCAAAGACATACATGAGGTACTCATCATGGTGGTGCGCTCGATGATTGAGCGCGACCCGGCGCACTCCACCGTGGCGGCGCGCTTGCTTTTGCAGTCGATGTACAGCCAAGTGTTTGGCGAGCATGAGCCTGCAAAAGTTGAAGAGGCACAAAAGAGCTCATTTATACAAACAATAAAACGCGGCGTGCAGCTCGGGCAGTTTAACCCCGAGATGGCCGAGTTTGATTTGCCTAGGCTTGCCGATGCGCTCGCCATAGAGCGCGATGGCGAGTTTAAATATCTCGGCCTTCAAACCTTGCAGAGCAACTATCTTTCTAAAGAGCATAGCAATCGCAAGCTCCTCGAGACACCGCAAATCTTTTGGATGCGCGTGGCGATGGGCATTGCCTTGGCGGAGAAAACTCCGGAAGAGCGCAACCGTTACGCCATTGAGTTTTACGAGGCGATGAGCACCATGTATTACACGCCGTCCTCCCCCACGCTCTACCACTCGGGGCTCGTGCGCGCGCAACTCTCATCGTGCTTCCTCTCCACTGTCTCCGACGACCTCCATGAAATATTTAGAAACTACTCCGACGGCGCACAACTCCTTAAATATGCAGGGGGCTTGGGTGTCGACTGGACACCCGTGCGCGCTACCGGCTCGATTGTTAAAACCACCGGCGTGGAGAGCCAAGGCGTTATCCCGTTTCTTAAAATCGCCAACGACGTTACCATCTCTATCAATCGCTCGGGCCGCCGCCGTGGCGCCGCCGCGGTGTATCTCGAGTATTGGCACGCCGACATCGAAGACTTTATCGAGCTCCGCAAAAACACCGGCGATGAGCGCCGCCGCACGCACGACCTCAACACCGCCACGTGGATCCCCGACCTCTTTATGAAGCGCTTGCAGGAGGACGGCTATTGGACGCTCTTCTCGCCGTCCGATGTGCCCGATTTGCACGACCTCTACGGCCGCAAATTTGACGAGGCCTATGTCCGCTACGAGCATATGGCCGAGGAAGGCAAAATCCCCATGTTTAAAAAAGTTCGCGCCGCCGATTTGTGGAAAAAGCATTTAACCATGCTTTTTGAAACCGGCCATCCGTGGGTCACCTGGAAGGACCCGAGCAATGTGCGCTCGCCGCAAGACCATGTAGGTGTCGTGCACTCGAGCAACCTCTGCACCGAGATTACACTCAACACGAGCGCCCACGAGACCGCGGTGTGCAACTTGGGTTCGCTCAACTTGGCCAAATTTGTCGAGCCCGCCCGACTGGATGACCCCAGTCATTCGGGCGGGAACGGCTTTTACTTCAACCGCGACGCCGTGGCGCGCGTTGTGCCGATTGCGATGCGCATGCTCGACAATGTTATCGACATTAACTACTACCCCACCGAGGACACACGCCGCTCCAACATGCGCCATCGGCCGGTTGGACTAGGGCTGCGCGGATTGCAAGACGTGCTCTACATGCTCAACATTAATTTTGACACCGACGAGGCAGTGCGCTTTAGCGACGAGAGCATGGAGGCAATCGCCTACCACGCAATCTTGGGCTCCGCTCTCCTCGCCAAAGAGCGCGGCACCTACGAAACCTACAAAGGCTCCAAATGGAGCCGCGGTATCTTGCCGCAAGATACCATCACCCTCCTCGAGCAAGAGCGCGGCACCACTATCGAAGTGCCACGACACGAGACGCTCAACTGGCAGCTTGTCCGCGAAGCAGTGCGTACGTGGGGCATGCGCAACTCCAACACGATGGCCAACGCGCCAACCGCCTCAACCGCCAATATCGCCGGTTGCTATCCAACCGTGGAGCCCATCTACAAAAATCTCTATGTTAAGAGCAACATGGCCGGCGACTTTATGGTGGTCAACGAGTTTTTGGTTGACGACTTGAAGCGCTTGGGCCTCTGGAACGCCGACATGCTCGAAAAAATAAAATATTACGACGGCTCGATACAACAGATAAGCGAGATACCGCTCCCTTTGCGCGAAAAGTACAAAGAGGCTTTCGAAATAGAGCCGCAGTGGCTTATCAAAGCCGCCGCCTACCGTGGCCGATGGATTGACCAATCGCAATCGCTCAATATCTTTTATGGCGGCACCTCCGGCAAAGTGCTCTCCGAAATATACCAATATGCGTGGAATATGGGCCTTAAAACCACCTACTACCTGCGCACCATGGGCGCATCGCGCATCGAAAAATCAACCGTCAACTTGGCCAAATTTGGCGGCACCTCCACAGGCGACAACGCAGTCTCTAACAATCAGCCTATTGCCTCGGCGGTCATTATTGAAGAGACCATAGCTGTCTTGCCGCGCCAATCGCACGAGGAGCCCTCCTTCGCCAAGGCTACGGAGGGTAAACCCGCTGAGCCTGGCCTTCGAAGCTTTAGCGAAGTAGGCTCGGTGCTCTCGCCCATTATCCTTGCAGTGGCAGAGCCCGTGGTGTCAAAAGGCCTGCCTACCGGCCAGGCAGGTGTGCCAAAATTTGGCGAAGAGAGTACCGCAGTTACCAACCGGCCAAAGATAGAAATAATCGGCGAAGCGTGCGAGAGTTGTTCGGCATAAAAATATAAAAAGACCCGCAATGCTTGTGTTGCGGGTTCTACTCGATTATTGGTCGGCCTTCCTCTTGACGTAAATGGTGTCGACTGGCGCTTGAAAAAGGTCATCGGCCTCGCCCGCTTTGACCTCAATTACGACATAAGGACGACCGCTGACATTCAGAATATCGTTGGGTAGTTTGCCCAATTTTTCTGCGGTAAGCTCCCTGAAGATAAACTCAAAAGGATCTTCAGGCTTACCCTCTGGGTCAAATAGCTGTAAAAGTACGGCCATCTGGTCTCTCCTCAAAAGAACTTGCCCGTAGATAATACAATAATTATAAATTTGTATCATGTCAACCTATCGGCTATTTATGAAATGTTTTTCTGTATGTAATCCCCTTGCCTACGTCGCTTGCTGGAGCGCATAATGAGAACCTATGGCGAAGGCAAAAATAGAAAAGGAACCAACATTAAAAGACGTATACGAAGTGCTTACTGATTTTGTCGGCTTTACTAAAACTCAGTTTGAGAAAGTAGAAGTAAAACTCGATAAACATGAGCGCATATTTGGTCTTATGAACGATCAATTGACTCGGATTGATAAAGAAGTAAAGGATGTTAAAACAACTGTGCGCAATATGGAACAAGATGTATTAACCGTAAAAGAAGATGTCGATGCTATTGCAAAAACAGTTTCGAGAGACTCTTTAACGCTTAGATCACATGGGCGTCGTTTAGTTAATCTCGAGCGCGCTCGATAAAAATATATGGGAATCATCAACGGAGGCTCGAGCACTGACCCCAACAAAATACTTCCGATGAAGTATCAGTGGGCGCGGACGCATTACAAAAAAGGCGTTGCCAACAACTGGGTGCCCGAGGAGGTTTCGATGCAACAAGATGTCGAGCTGTGGAAGAAACAAGGCGGTTTAAGCGAAGACGAGCGCCGCATGATTATGTGGAACTTGGGATTTTTCGCGACCGCCGAGAGCTTCACCGCCAACAATTTGGTGCTTGCCATCTATCGCCACATTACCAACCCGGAGGCGCGCCAATATATCTTGCGCCAAGCCTACGAAGAGGCCGTGCATACCGACACGTTTATTTATTGTTGCGACACACTCGGTCTCAACCCCGACGAGGTGTACAAAATGTATCAAACGATTCCCTCGATACAAGAAAAGGACGACTTTGTCGTCGACATGACCAAGAGTGTGTTTGACCCGACCTTTAACACCGTGGGTACCGAAAACATCCAGCGCTTTGTGCACGACCTTGTGGGCTACTACGTTATCATGGAAGGCATCTTCTTTTACGCGGGTTTTGCCATGATGCTAAGCATGCTCCGCAAAAACCGCATGGTGGGTATTGGCGAGCAGTTCCAATTTATCCTCCGCGACGAGTCGGTGCACTTGGCCTTTGGCGCCGACCTTATCAACACCATTGTGCAGGAAAATCCGCAGATTTGGACGCCGGAGTTTAAGCA
>CAYWJX010000006.1:0-36976 GCA_964459335.1 uncultured Candidatus Saccharibacteria bacterium
ATTACGCGAAATACGTTGTACTAATTAACTAGTTCTACGTAAGGCGACCCTCCGCTAGGCGTAATAGCCATAAAGGAGAACTTACTCGAACGCCCCTACCCTACCATGCCTACTGGAGCGTTGCAAACACCTCAAGGCGCTCGTTAAAACTCTTGGCAGCCGGCACCCAGTCGCCGTCGCAGGTGATGAGCACGAGCCGAGAGGGCCCCGTTGTCGTAAAAATAGACGCATCGGGTGCAGTGTCGGCCGAAACTTCTTGTATATTTTGTACTACAAAGGTACGAGTGGCACCCGAAGCATCGGCAACCGTTATGGTGTCGCCCAAATGCACTTGCGAGAGATGCATAAAGACGCCCGCCGTGGTGAGCGCGTTGTCTACATGGCCATCAATCACCGCGTTGCCGTCTGCTCCCGGCTTTGAGCCGAGCGCGTACCATGCGACATCGCCAAACGTTTGCGGCGTGCCCATACTTCCGTCAGCTTTTTTACCAACTTGCTCGACATTGGCATTAACGCCGATTGAAGGAATGATAAGACGCGCAGGTATAATCGGCGTGGTGGTTGCAGAGGTTTCTGTTGGCACATGAGTTGTCTTAAGCGCACTCAACGCCGACGGGTCGGTAATCGCAATCGCGGGCGCAAAAATATCGAATGAGGCATTTGCACCGAGTGTCGCGTGTGCCACGCGCGTTGCTATATTTGCCGCGCCTACGAGCACCACAAAAAAACCAATAGTGATGGCGACAACGCGCAACCAGTTGCGGCGCGGAGTCTGCACCACCACGACCGATTTAGCCGAGTACAACAGCAAAGGCTTTTCTGACATAAGGGAGCGCTACAAGCGCCATCGCAATCATGAGGGCAACGGCAGACGCCGCCTCGGCGCTCGACATCGGCGCGAAGCCGGTGTTGGGGAGGCTCGGGATATACGTCGGTGTTACATACACGCCATACCCGGAGGTGGGGGTAGGATATACCGGATTTACGACAACCGGAGCGCCGCTTGCCACGACATTGACCGTGCACGATTCGACATCTGTGCCATTGGTAACGCTCACCGTTTGCGTGCCGGTTTGCGTAAAGGCAACATTGAGCACGTCGCCAATATTAAGGTACGAGCGCTGAGGTGTCTGCCAATTGTATTGGCTGTAGTCGCCGCCGTTGGCGGTAAAGGTCGCAGTCTGTCCGAGGTTCACCGTTTGATACGACGGTGTGCAACTAAGCGGTACGTTGTAGTAATAGTTGTACGGATACGGTGTCGGATATTGATTGTAGTAGGAGTAGGTATTGTTCTCGGTAACTACACATAACGCACTCTCACCTTGCGTGAGCGTGCCGGTGCAACCGCTTGAGTAGGTAGCGTTGTAGCCATCCTGCTGGAGTGCCGTCACCGAGTAGGAACCGCTCACGGTTACTTGCGTGCCACTAAGTGAACCCGAAAAGGTCGGAGGATTTGCATTGAGGCCCGAGACTGCAACCGTAAAGTTGGAAGGCGCCTCGTTGTAGTTGTTATAGCCGTTGTTGTAGTTGTTGGTGACCTGTACGTACACCAGGAGATCTCCCGGGCCGCACACGGTGTTGTTGCCATTGTTCCAAAAGCTCCAATTATTGGAGTTAGTACCGTTTACGCAATTGTATGACTGGGCAAACGCAAAAGCCGGCACAAAAGCGGCCGTTATAATGAAGACACCGAGAAACGCAAGGAGAGAGCGGTAAAGTGACATATACAATAGAGTAAGTTAATAAGGATACCGGCCATCCGGCCAACACAGCCCAAAATCGGTCTGGCACCACGATACCAGAGCTTTGAGCACTATGCAAGGGGTGCCCTTCCGGCCCTCCCCCTGCTTCATGGACAAATCAGAGAGGCCGGTATATACTTAGCAAGTCTAACTATTAGAGTATGAAACATACCTCCGGAACGGATAGTACCGCGACATTGTTTACCGAAGTGGGTTTGCTTATTAAAAGCCGCCTGCAGGGGGCTATAGGTATGCCTCTTTCGCAGTGCCAAACGCTGTGGTTTGTGGCACAGCAAAAAAGCCCGGGTGCGCACACCTCCATGCAGGATGTGGCACGGCACTTTAACATCAAGGCTCCCTCGGCAACCTTTTTGGTGGAGGAGCTGGTGCGGGCGGGATTACTGGAGCGCCGTGCAAGTGCCGTCGATAGGCGCCGCGTTGAGTTGATTGTTACTCCCAAAGGCAGGCGTACCTTTAAGACATTTGAGGCAAAACGTCACGCGGTATTGAGCAAGCTTTTCTCGCCCTTAGAGGAGCGGGACCGCAAAGAGCTCAACCGGATTTTGCAAAAAATGCTCAGGGACGCATAACGTATTTATAAGAAGTATTATTTTTTGGATATGAAAATATCAAACCCATTGTTTACTCATCCGCTTGTGCTTGGCTCTATCGCGCTCGTTGTAGTGGTCGCTATCGGAAGCGGTATCTACTACCGTGTGGAAACCGCCGTACCAAACACAACCGTAAGCGCCACTGATGATGCCACAAGCACGACACAGAGCCTGACTGCAACCGGCACGGTAGAGCCGGCACAAAATCCCAACCTTGCCTTCCAAAGCGGAGGTCGTGTTGCAAGCGTGGCCGTCGGCGACGGAGCGCATGTGTATGCAGGCGAGGTGCTTGCCTCGCTCGACACCGCGACGCTCGATGCGGCGCGCGCGGGAGCCGAGGCGGCACTCCAAAATCAACAGGCAAACCTTGCACAGCTCGAAGCCCCGCCGCGCGCGGTAGATGTGGCGGCAAAACAAACCGCTATCGACCAGGCGCAAGTGGCGCTCCAAAACGCATATACCGATGCAGCCACAGCTATTGCCCAAGCGTATGACAAATCATTTAGCAGTGTCAGTAGCAACACCGACACTCTTTTTAACCAAGCAAGTTCAAACAACCCGACGCTCGTCTTTACAACCACTAACACGCAAAACTCCGTCAATGCGGTAAATGCCCGCGGCACGGCTGAAGCAAGCCTCGCCATATGGAACACCGAGACCCTGTCGCTCTCCGGCGACACTTCCGCACAAATTGAGACCGAGCTCACGCTCTCGCTCGCTCACTTAGCGGATGTGCGCGCATATACCGACGCGCTTTTGGTGGCGCTCGGCACAGCGGTCCCCTCCTCAAACTTTGGGAGCGCCTCCGTGGCCGCCGCAGAGGCATCGGTAGACGGGCTCCAAAGTTCTATCAACGGGCTTATCAGCTCGCTCCAAAGCGCCGAGCAACAAATAGCGGGAGATAATCTGGCGGTGGAGAGCGCACAAAACGCGCTCAACCAACTCAACGCGGGAGCCACACCGCAGAGTATCCAAGCCGCACAAGCGGAAGTGGCGGCCGCACAAGCGCAAGTGGCAAACATCGATGCACAAATACAAAACTCAATAGTGGTTGCTCCGTTTGCCGGCACCGTTGCAAGCGTGCAGGTAAAAACGGGAGATACGGTTGCTCCAAACACCACCGCTATCTCGCTTAACCCCGAGAGTGCCCTGCAGGTGGTGGCATATTTTACCGCAATCGACATCGCTAACGTAAAAGTCGGCGCACCGGCCGATGTAACGCTCGACGCGTACGGCAATGCGCGACACTTTGCGGCGCAAGTGGTATCGGTTGATACCGCGCCGAGCCCCGTGAGCGAGGCTACGGGAGCACCGCAGGGCTACAAAACCACCCTAGAGTTTCTAAGCGCCGACCCGGCTATCACCTCGGGCATGGGCGCAAATATTACTATTCCTCTCCACTAAACAGTATGGACAAAAAAAAGACTGATCCAAAAGTGTTTGCGCTCGCGGCGTTTATCGTCGTTGTTATCGGCGGCGGCATCGGTGCTATTGCTTACTTGGCAGCCTCGAGCCACACAGTGTACATCGATAAAGCACAAATAGAGGCGCCTATTGTTAATCTCTCGCCCGAGAGCCCCGGCACACTCAACGACGTGTATGTGCAAGTGGGCCAGACACTCCCGCCTGACACGGTGGTGGCGAGCGTCGGTACCGAGCTCATCAAATCGACCTCGGGAGGTTTGGTAATTAGCGTCAACAATAACATCGGCCAAATAGTCGGGCCCACCGACGTGGTGGTGAGCACGATTGACCCCACACAATTGCGCGTGGTGGGCCAAGTGCAAGAAGACAAAGGTCTCGTTGATATAAAAGTTGGACAAACGGCCGAGTTTACCGCCGACGCATTTGGTAGCCAGCCGTTTTACGGCGTCGTCGACGAGGTCTCACCCACGTCGGAGGCGTCCGACGTGGTGTTTAGCGTCAGCGACAATCGCGAGGAGCAAAACTTCGACGTCAAAATAAAATTTGATACAAACCTTTACTCGCAACTTAAAAACGGCATGTCGGCAAAAGTGTGGGTCTACAAAACGCAGTAATCATAAATTTCCAGGATGCCCGAAAAAAACGACAATTCAAAATGGCTTATTTTAGCCACCGTGATGGTCGGCACTTTTTTAGGCCGTCTCGACCAAACAATTGTTAACCTCGCGCTCCCAAAAATAATCAACGACTTTGCGATTACCGTGTCGGCCGCGGGCTGGATAGCCACCGCCTACATCCTCGCCAACGCCGTGTTTGTGCCGGTGTGGGGCAAACTTGGCGACACCGTGGGGCGTAAAAAAGTTTACTTGATGGGCTTTGGCATTTTTATCATCGGCTCGGCTCTCGCCGGTCTCGCATGGAACTTGAGCTCAATGATCGTTTTTCGCATCATACAAGCGGTTGCTTCGTCGGCCGACTACCCCACCGCGATGGCCATACTCGCCTTTACCTTTAAAGAAGGGCGTGAGCGAGCGCAGGCGCTTGGCATTTGGTCGAGCGTATTTGCGGCTTCGGCCGTGGTGGGGCCGCTTTTAGGTGGCCCGATTATCGACAACTTTGGCTGGCGATGGGTCTTTTATATCAACATCCCCGTGGGCATCATCGGCATGCTCATGGCGCTTGTGTTTGTGCCGGAGTCTACCGGCCGCGAAACAACCTCCTTTGATTGGTGGGGCGCCCTCACGCTCGGCTCGGCGCTCTCATCCCTCGTGCTCGTGCTCGACCAAGGCACCAGCTGGGGTTGGACCTCGCTTAACAGCATGCTCTGTTATCTCGGCGTCGTTGTCTTTACCACGGTATTTTATTTTATCGAGCGTAATCACGAGGAACCTATCGTCGACCTCAAATTTTTTAAAAACTCGGTGTTTGTTAACACGCTGGCAAACAATTTTATTGTGTTTATGGGGCTCTCCGGCAGTATCTTTCTCATCCCCATTTTTGCACAAACCTTTCTCGGCTACAGTGCAACTCAGTCAGGGTATCTTTTTATACCGATGGCGGCGGCACTCATGATTGCATCGCCCTTGGGAGGCGCGCTCACCGGCCGCGTTAAGGCAAAATATGTCATCTTTGCATCAACCGCGGTCGCGGCATTTGGTTTGTATCTGTTTGCGTACTACATAGACGTGCGCGCCACCGCAATGGACATCATGATACCGCTCGCGGTCATGGCGTTTGGACTCGGCTTTGGCATGGCACAACGCACCGGCGCTGTTGCGGCCGTGGTGCCGGGCGAAGAGATGGGTGTCGCCTCATCGGTACTCGCGCTCGTGCGCAACATTTCAGGCGCGTTTGGCGTCGCACTCTTTGGTACCATCCTCCAAAACGCCACCAATAGTAACGTGCTCTCTATCGCAAGTAACAGCGTGCTCTATGTGCACACGGTTGCCGCAACACAAACGTATATCGCGCTTATTGAGCTCAAAGCGCAGGTCGATGCCTATCACACCATCTTCCTTGCCGGCATGGCACTCCTTATCGTGGGCGCCATCGCCTCGCTATGGCTCGAGATCCCCGAGAAAAAACTCGAAGGCCCGATAGTGGTGCACGAGTAAAGTTTACTGTGCTGTTGACGATGCAGTAGTGGAAGTGCCGAGCGTCTTGAGGCCTGCAACAATCGTGGTTATGTCTTTACGGGCGGCTACCAAGTCGGTTTGGGCGGTTTTTATATCGGCACGTGCCGCTTTAAGCGCGGCGGTGTTGCTTGCCATTTGCGTAGCATTGCCGTTGTCCGGCGTGAGCGAGGCGCTACCGCTTACCGCGGCCTCGGCCTGCGTTTGAGCATCCTGCAACTTGCTTGCCATGTCGGTGAGCGCGGCAGTCAAGGCTGTAACATTAGCGCCGCCTTGGCTTGCCGTTTGCACACGCGCCTGGAGCTTAGCACCAAGCGTTGGCATCATAGAGACGAGCGTGACCTCGCGGTCGGCGGCGGCGGCAATGCGGCCTTGCGGCAAGACCAATGCAAATATACGGTATGAGGCGGTAATCGACTGGAGGTCGGTTTTAAGTGTCGCGGCATCGGTGTCTGCGTCTATTTTTGCTTTAAGGGCGGTAAGTGCGGATATTTCGCTGGTAACGGTAGCACTCAGCGACTGCTTAAAAGTGTCGGTGACTTTTTGCATCGCCTGTACACGCGTGTTGAGATCGGTGAGAGCCGTAATGCGGCGGTCTATCTCGTTGTCGCCGCGCGTCTTTGCTTTGGTCTCGGCGGCAGTAAAGTTAGCGGTCGGTGCCGAAGTGGTAACAGACGTACCGGTGGTTGCTCCGGCAGTTGCCGTTGTTTGCGCCAACACCAACGCCGGGGTCAGCACAATAAGCCCCAGGAGCAGAGCGGTGCGGAATATAAATTGTTTTAATGTCATGGTGTATGTATATATATTGAGTAATGATTACTGCACCGATTGGTCGTTGAGGCTTGAGTCGACATTAGCCGAGTCGCTATTGAGACCCTGCATCTGTGCATCAATTGCGGCGGTGTCCTGGGTAATAGCCGCATCCGAGGCGTCATTGTTGGCGCTCATGCCGTTTTCGGGCTGAGCTGCCGCTTGCTGATTATTCGCGGGAGTAGTAGTGGTTGTGGTTTGTGGCGACGCGGGTGGCGTCATAAAGGTGCCGAGCACGCCGCTATACCACAAACCGGCTCCTATTATTATCACGACGATGATACCGATAATCCATTTAGCCATAGTATGTAACGTAAATTGTTAAAAATAATATAATGAGCGGAAAACTATCTTATTATACCTCTCTGACGCGCGGCGTCTACCCAAAGGTAAAGGTATATGCCTCAAGTCCAGCGTTTTCAACCTTTATTTCGATAGTATGCACGCCGGGAGTTGAGTCGTGCACCAGGTTGTAAAGGCGGTCGTCTTTAATAAAAGCGGTTGAGGTAGTGGCGCTGGTGTCATTGCCCGCCAAGTTCCCCACCGGCTTGCCGTCGAGCAAAATATCGAGTGTCACGCCCGCTGTACCGCCGCTCGCAACCAAGTTTATATCGTGCGCACTATACTCGTATACGATTGAACCCGCTGCCTGATTTGCGGCATACTCGGGCTCGATATCCCAACTACCTCCCAAATATAAAGTGTTTGGTTCGAGCGTTTGAGGAATTGTAAAATTTTGCACGCCGCTTTGTCCTTGCGACCCGTTGCCTAAAAATTCGTTTCGATTGGAACCAAAGTACGTCTCAGGGCTTTGGATTGCGCTCAAGTCGGCTTCGGGAATGTTGACCGTACTCGTGGTAATCGACATGGTAGTGGTTCCCATGCGGGCAGCGCGCTCGGCGAGCGCTTGTTGTATCGCCGCTTCAGTTTGCGCATAGTCGCCCTCGCCCGAGTGTTGGTCGACAATATAGCCGTCGATGTCTACCAGATAATCGTTGGGCCAATATTCGTTGTTAAAAGCGTTCCAGGTTGCATACTCGTTGTCCTGCACCACCGGATATTGTATGCCAAGGCTCTTGACCGCGGCCTCCACATTGCTTTGCACATGTTCAAACGCAAACTCCGGAGTTTCGACACCGATAATCACCAACCCCTGGTCTTTATATTTTGCATACCACGCATTCTGATACGGTATCGTGCGTAAACAATTGATACAACTGTAGGTCCAAAAATCTATCAGTACCACTTTGCCGCGGAGCGATGCGAGCGTTATAGGTTGACCATTGGTGTTGATATATCCGTCGATACCGGCAAGCTCGGGCGCGAGTTTGTACTGCGATGCTTTTTCGGCGGGAGTGAGAAACCCCACTGTGCTCGACGAAGTATTGTGCGAAGTTTGGGTCGGAGTCGAATTGTCGCCTTGCAGTAAATGTTGTTCTATTTGCGTAACATCAAAAATCCCCGCATGCGAGAGAATCGTACTCTCGAGGGACGTGCTGTAACCGAGCGCAATAATGATGCCAATAACTAAAAACAGTGCGCCAATGGTGCGTTTAAACCAGCCGCGCGGGTCGGAGGCAATGCCGAGCCACGCCACCACGCGCTGGCCAAGTACCGAGACGGCCAGCAACGAGAGAATAAGCCCCACGCAATACGCCAGCAAATACACGACACCCTCGGCCGGGTGTACCGGCAATACCGTGGCGAGCACAATAAAGTATGTGGGGGAGCAACTGCTAAACACGGGGCCGAGCGCCGCGCCCATGATGATGTCTCCCCAAACAGTTTGGCGCGTATAGCCTTGTGCGAGCAATCGATTGCCTTGCAAATTCATCGTGTTTGCAAAACCAAACTTCTCCCATAACGAGGGGAACAGCGTGACAAGTCCAAAAATAATAAGGAGACCACCCGAAACTATCTGCCAAAAACTTTGTGGCACCGCAATAAAAAGCGTCGATGCTTTAAGGAGGAGCGTAAATAAAAACACCGACGCGCCGAGCGACGCGGAGATAACTAAAGCGCGCCGCACCGTGCTCTCCCCCGACACCGAGCCGCCGATAATGACCGGAAGTAAAGGCAACGTGCAGGGAGCAAGCACTGTGAGCAACCCTGCGACGAATGCGATTACTAAAAGAGTCATGGCTGTGGAGTGCTAGGATGATTTTTGTAGTACTCGGCGAGTGCGGCCTTGTCGGCCTCGCTAAACTTGAGATCAACACCGTTCATACAATAGCGCTGGCCTGTTTTAGTGGGGCCGTCGTCAAAGAGGTGGCCTAAGTGCGCGCCGCATTTACTGCACACTGCCTCGGTGCGGCGCATGCCAAAGGAGTTATCCTCGCGTAAGCTAACCGAGCCGGGGATGGCATCGTCGAAGCTCGGCCAGCCCGAGCCCGAGTCAAACTTGGTGTCCGAGGTAAAGAGCGCTTGCCCGCACTTGGCACAAGCGTAGACGCCATCGCGCGCCTCATGCAAAAGCGCACTACTAAAGGCGGGCTCTGTCTCGTATGCACCCACATCATCTATTATAGCAAAAGAGACAAAAAGAAAACAAACAGAATTTTTTTCCTCGTCATCGGGTGCGCAAAAAAATTCTGTTTGTTTTCTTTTTGCGTTTGCTACTGCCAAATTGGCGTCGTAGTTGGTGCGCCGCCCCACGTTGCCTCGCCATCGCCCCCTATTGGATACTGCTCGCCTAAATATTTTGGCACGCGCGCAAAAATAATATCGTATACCGCTTTTACCGAGGATGGTATCTCGCGCAAAGAATTATATAAATAGAGCTCGCCGTTGCCGGCGCCCGCACCGTAGGCGGTGAGACCGAGCGATTGCGCGATAAACACCGCGCGCGGCAGATGAAACGGCTGTGACACGATAGTCATCGAGCTCACGTCAAACACATCGCGTGCACGATACATACTGCTATAGGTATCAAACCCCGCGTGGTCTAAAAAAATATCTTCTTTAGGGATGCCGAGCGCCACCATGTACTTGCCTACCGGGTCGACTTCGTCGTGGCTCAAGGTTGCGTTGTCGCCCGTTACTAAAATTTTATCAACCTTGCCGGCCTCGTAGAGGCTCATAGCTTCGTCGGCGCGCTCTTTTAAAATCGGCGAGAGCGCACCCTCGGCAGTGACCGACGCGCCCAAGACCATCGCCACCTGCGTGTGCGGCAATTTGTCCATCGAGCTAAAAATACTCGCTCCGGTTGCGTATACGATATAAAGGTAAAGCCCGCCGCTGAGCAGTGCCACGAGGATACAAATTTCCACTATATATATGATGACTCTGCGCAAAGGCATGTCTTTACTTTACCATTTTGTCCTCACTACCTTACTGCTCAAACGTAAAAGGGATGGTGCGGTACACATCGTGCGGAGCGTCGGTACCGGTCGTAAAATGCAATACAAACGCGGCATTATCATCGGTAAAGGGATACATATTTATGCGCTCCTGCCATATGGCAACAAAATAGTGATCACCATTTTGCGCGTTGTCCAAATGGTCACCCGCACCATACTCCACAGCGCTACCGTCTCCAATGGCTCCGCCGGGCGTATACTCGCTCACCAAAGTGGAGCTACCAACGTCGCCTTTAAACAGCGCACCCACCACTATCCCCGGCCACGCGATAAACCGCGCGAGATAGCTGCAGGTTGCACCGGGCATCGATGAGTGCACCACTTGGTCGCCATCATCCGGAACTATGAGACGCCCGGTGGAATCGAAAGGAGACGAAATTGGAGCCGCGTTGCAAAGCCAACCCACCTCCGGCAGATGCGTGCTGTTTTCTTCCCCAAGCGTTGCATAGAGAGGCTCTCCATAGCCGCCCGGCATGTTGGCAACATTTGAGTATGTATCATTGCTCGCCCAATTGGATTGAAGCAGGCCCGATGCATCGGCGCTTATACGCTCCATCGAGAGCGTTGCACCAACAACGCCACTCTGCTCAACTGTGCTCCCCGCACACCAACCGTTGCAGGTTGCTATGGCCGGAGTTTCGTCGAGTGTTGTCGTGCCTGCGCCACTTTGCCACGCGAGAGCAATCTGCTCGCCGCTGTCCGCCAATTGATCAAAAGAGTTTACCTCTACTTTGGGAGAGGCACCTGCGGGAGCGCCGTCAACGCGTTCGACAATAAAAAATCCCGAAAATCTTTCGTCCTGAGAATCATGCGCCGATATCGCGCCTGCAAGCGGTATATATTGCGAGCCGCCGTCTTCGGCATAAAGCGCTACGTTAGAGAGACTAATAACATACGGTGTGCGATTTTTAAGCTCAAACCACTCGCGCGCCGGGTCCACTTTGTCGCCCGCCCACTCTATCTCGTTGATGACAACCGGCATGGTAGACACATACACCGGCACAGTGGCAGAGGCAAGCGGAGTGCTCGACGCGTCGAGTGCAATCACTGCAAGCGTACTGCTTGCTTGATCGGCTAGTGTGATAGTAGTTGACGTATTGGCAGTTGATAAAACATCGGTGCAATTTACCGTGACGGTGTAACCGATTGCGCCGGCAACGGGGAGCCAGCTAAGCGTTGTGGTTGTTGTTGGGATAAGACAAAAACTGTCGCTAAGCGAGTGCGCACACTCTTGTATCGAAAGTATGGGCGCGGTGGTTGATGTGTTAAAAAGCACCGGCGGAGTGCTCGAAGCTTCGGTGTTATCGGTCGTGTCATCGGCAATTGTACTATTTGCATCGGTATTATCCGTATCAACAACCGTTGTATCATCATCTCCCGCTACAATCGTGGGTTGAGGGTTGGCACCGCCTCCACCGCCAACCGTCGGTCCGTTGGAGCTGGACGGAAAAATGCTTGGCGAAGTTGTGGCGGGTTTTGGAGTGGGAGCAAGCGCCAAAGCCACGGCACTCCCCTGCGAGCCACCGAGCAAATCTTTTTTATCTTGCGCGCTCAGCCCTTCGAGGCTCGAGCCGTACAATTTGTTGATGATCACATCCGTTTTTTCGGTCGTCGTTGCGCTGGTGAGCGTATCGGAAGTGTTTGCAACAGCGTTTTTTTGCGCATCTTGCAGACCGACTACCGCATTCACAGCGTCAGCCACAAGCGTCGTTGCAGTATTAAACGCAAATGCCGATGCCTGTGCAGTGGCAACAACACCACCCTTGAGCACGGTAGCCGTCGGGTCGGCGACGGCAAACAATGCTTGTTGGGTTTGATATCCAAGATTTGGATCAGGTGGTGTAAAACAGTCGCCGGTTGGAGAGGCATCGATTGGCACAAGCGCGGCAAGCTCGCCGCTAATGTCGCTTGTAATGCGCCCCGGGATTTGTGCAAGATAGTCGCCGGTAAACGAGTGGCCGCCAAACACATACGCCTCCTCGGCAGGCGTGAGCACAAGCGTAACGTTGGGTGGCAAAGGTTGTATCACTTGCTTGCCGCCATCTTCTAATGCAACCTCTGCGCTGGCACTTACCATATTAATGACCTTGTCGGTGGTTGAGTTTACATACTTGCCGCCGCCTGCCACGTAGTTCATGGGAGTTGCAACTGCGTACACGCCAACCGCTGAGCTTGGCTCGCCGTGTGCAAGCAAGTAGCTATACATTTCGTTGGAGTAGTCGGCGCCTTGCGAGTGCCCAACAATAAGCAGTTTGCGCGTCGTTACCTCCGGATAAATCTGCATCAAAATAGTGTCGAGGTCGAAGTCGGTAATTGACGTATTGAGTTGCTGAGCAACACTTTCCAAAACATCCCCCGCCCCAGCAAGATGAGTTGGGTTGTAGCCTAGATAAAAAGATACTGGTTGACCATCATATTGAGGACCGAAGCTTTTTTGTAATGCAAATTTATCTGCATCAGCCTGAGCTTTAGTATCAAAAACTCCATTTACAAACACAACCGTATATCCTTGCGCCGAGCAGGAGGAGCTTTGGGCCAACGCCAAAGCTGGGGCATCCAACTCCGCCAAGGCTACGAAAGGCAAGACCATCAAAAATAAGCCTATAAATAAGGCTATTTGTTTCATATAGATATACTTCTATGTAATAAACGAGCTGACTTTAGTTCGGAAGTGAATTTAAGTCAATATCACACGGAACTGGGTCAGGAGAACCATAGCTTGTAGTAAAATCATACGCTTTATCTTTTGCATCTTTACGAGCTTGAGTATTAAAAACCCAAGCCTCAACCTCTTTACTGTACCCATCAGTAATTTGCATATATTTTTGCAAATTAGTACGAGGATAAGTCAAAGAAATACAATCGTAGGCCCGAGAATTTTGATTGGCCACAGCTCCCCACGTATTAGTATTGTAAACATCGGTCAAAAACATTTGCTCGGTCATTGCATATTGCAGTTCGGCTGCTCTTATTTTTGCAGATTTAGGATATTTGGCAAAAATTGCAAGCTCTACATCGTCGCGGATGCCATTGTTGTTTTTGTCGATGCCGGCCACGGTCGCATCATTCTCCGGCTCGTAGGGCTGGGGCGGCAAATTGGTGCCCATCACATCACTCAAAGTTATTTTTTGCGCCTGTATACGTGCAATAGTGTCAGCCGTGCGCTGCTTCTCCCCCACGGCAGGGATGCGATAAATAATCAAGGCAATATAAGCCAGCACTAATATGGCCAAAGGCCATTTAACCCACCTCCAAACCCTTTTTAAAATAGTCATGCCTGCAAACTAGCAGGTATTATATGAGTTGTCTATTGAGTTATTCTACTGACCTTTCGCACTTTCTCAATAACCATCTGGAAATCCTATCTTTTTTAAAACATCAGTAAAGGCAACATATTCAATTTCCTGCTCTTTATAAAAGGCTAAACTCTCTTTTAATTCCGGAGTTTGATTATTTTTGTCCAACAAATCACCAAAGGCAAACTTTTCCCGTGCCTCATATTCTTGGTATCCCACTAAAACTATTTGGAGTGGTTTTTTATATAGACGTGGTAGCTCCCCATATTTTAAAGGGACGCCAAGTATCTTTTCACCCGCAGTGCCTGGTGTGCACCAGCTTCTTCCTTTTACTTCATATACATAATCATCACACTCCAGATCTGGGTCATACTCTTTTTCTCTAACGGAACTTTTTATTGGTGTTGTCTTTCTTACGTTTTTTCTACCCAATTTTATAAGCGCTTCCATTACTAACTCTTGGCAAAGCATGGTTGTCCATTGTTTGCTTTTTGTTTTGTGGATTACTTTATTGCCCCATCTCTTCTCTATTTCTTTTACTTTTGCTAATTTCTTTGGACTGTCTGTATTTTTCAAAGAAATGTCAGTGACGCCCTCATAGCACCATTTAACAACCTCCGGATTAGCGAGTAAATCTAAACTATCTTTTTTCATATTTATTTCCCAATATCAGCAAAGCGTTTTTTTGAGAGGTCTAGATATTGTTTTTCCATATCTATACCGATAAATTTTCGTCCATTCATCGCTGCAGCAATACCGGTGGTTGAGCTACCGGTAAACGGGTCGAGGATGATATCCCCCTCGTTGGTACTAGCTAAGACTATCCGCCTTAAAAGATCAAGGGGCTTTTGAGTCGGATGTTTGCCAAACTTCTTTTCTGCTGGTTTTGGCGTGCCCATAGCCCATACAGAGCGCATTTGCAGACCGGGCTTTTTTAGCTGGTCCTCTGGCCATTCGCCTTCTTTCATAAGGCTATAGTTAAAGGTGTGTTTAGCTTTTTTGTCCTTACGAGCCCAAATAAGAGTTTCATGACTTGCGGTAAAAAAGCGACAGCTCAAATTAGGTGAAGCATTGGGCTTAAACCAGGAAATATCGTTGAGAATATGATACCCAAGCGACTGCAACGCATGTCCACACTGGTAAATAGAGTGGTAGGTGCCACTCACCCACAATGTGCCGTGTGGTTTTAAAACTCTTTTGCAAGCTTCCATCCATTGGTAGTGGAAAGCGTAGTCATCTAAAAAACCCTTGCTTATATCCCAGTCGCCTTTATTTACACTCACCATGCGACCAGCGTGCACCGTAAAACCTCCGTTGGAGAGATTATAAGGAGGGTCGGCAAAAACCATGTCAACCGAGTTTGCAGGTAACTGAGCAAGAATTTTTATTGCATCTCCGTTATACAAGACAAAATTATCCTTCAAAAAGTAAGGTTTATCTTCTATCACTGAGAGTATTTTTCTTTCAGCTACAATCATATCCGTAATTGTACACTACCCTTCGTACTCTTCACTCCTTAGCGGGACAATCTCGGGCGCATAGGTGTTGGCGGGGATTACACACAGGACTTTGCCGGTGATTTTAAAGTTGTCTTTTAAGATAATCGGTTTGTACTTTGGGTCTTTAGACTCCGGATAGAGGATGATGACGCCGTCCTTCTTTTCAAACCTTTTAACGGTGACCATGTCGCCCACAATGGCCGCAACTCTGTCGCCGTTTTTAACATCGTTGGTAAACTGCACCAAAATATAGTCGCCACTGTGGATCCCGGCGTCGAGCATACTCTCGCCCACCGCACGCACGGCCACTATCTCGCCGTTTTCTTCGACAATTTGCTTGTCGACCTCGATAAACTCATCGTGCTGCTCCTCGGCAAAGACGCTCAGGTCGTCGCAACCGACATTGGCAACCACGGGGATCGAGACCGTGCCCCAGCCGCCATCGGCATTGCGGAGCTCGATGTTGCGCCACGCGTTTTTGCGGCGGACGATGTAGCCTTTGCGCTCTAAAATGTCCATATATTGGGCAACGGTGCGGAGCGAGGCAAAGCCAAGCGTCTTGCGCAACTGCTCGAGCGTGGGCGGCTCCTGCCACTTTTCAAAATGGCAGCGCACCGCGTCGAGGACCCGCTGTTGCTTAAAGGTGAGTAGATTTTGCATAGATAGGTGGCGACACTAATATACACCTATAATAGCACTATTTTTGGCACACAATACACACAATACACAAATCTGTGGATAAGTGTTATAAACATTGCATTTTATACGCATAAGCACATGATTAAGGGCGGATAGTTTGGCGTTTACCGCATAAAAAAGCGGGAGGAGGCCATGGATGACTCAACAGGACTGCTCATCGCAGTGTGCCCGTGTGGCCGCATTTTGAAAGACGTTGATACACAATTTCTGAACGATCCTCACAGAACATTTTTTTGTGAGGGCGGTAGTTGTGAGGAAAAGTATGGAACCTATGAAGACAAGCTCAAGCGTGTCGAGGCGACGGCACCACTCTACTTGCCACTAGAACATCTAACAACATCGAACGGCCAAGCCACCACGTAGGGTGGCTTTTTTATACACATACATCATTAGCTAATGTGGACTTTGCGCAAGGTGGCTCTAGTCTTTTTCCAATTGGGGATTGTTTCGGCAACGAGCGCCCAAAACTTTGCACTGTGATTAAACTCTTTACGATGGCAGAGCTCGTGCACCACGACATAATGTGCCAACTCGGGCGGCAACTTTACGATGCGGTAATTAAAACCTAAGTTGCCGCGGGTTGAGCAGCTCCCCCACCGCGTGCGCGTGTTGCGTATAAAAATTTTGTTGTAGGTAAAACCGTAGTGCGCGTTGGCGCGCGCCAAGTGCTCATGCACTATGGCGCGCGCGGCCGCGCCGAGCATTGCGTGCTCGGCGCGGCTTTTGCGAGTTGAGCGTTTTTTAACTTTGCGGCGCACTACCCTAAACCAAAGCATCGCGCACTAGTGATGATGCTCGTGTTTGGTGAAGAGCTCGTGGAACGCGAGCTTGGCCACGGCAAACAAGTAGATAATCTCCAAGATGCCGAGCGTGTTAACAAAAAGCATGATGACAAACCACCAAGCATCGCCGCGGCGGCCGGAGTGCCACAGAGCCAACCCCTTCCAAAAAATCGACCAAATCGCTGCCAACACTATCAAACTCAAAAGCGGCGCAGACCAAAAAGGCATATTAATAAACCACCCCTGTTCGCCCCATTGATGCATATACATATGTTAAGTATACACCGGACAGCTCCACCACCCCTACTAATACAGCTTTTTGCAAAAAGCTAAAATAGACTCGGCACGAGACGTAAGTTTGTGATGTACTCGCGGGCCGTCATTGCGTTTTATCACCAATCCGGCGATAGCCATCCGCCGGACGTGGTCGGAGGCGTTCATATATCCGGTATGCACCCGCTCGGCTATCTGCTCAAGCGTAAGTTCGGGCTCTTTGCGCAAAAGATCAAGAATCTGAAGGCGGCGATGGTTGGCAAAGCCTTTAACAATGCGCTCCATCCGCCGGTAATCTGTGTTGGTAGTATTTGTCATACACCCGAGCTTAGTACAGCTTTTTGCAAAAAGCTAGATTAAAAACGAGAGCGCCCGAGCGGAGTTTTTTAGTACGTGTTTTTGCAAAAAGCTAGAATAAGAAAGCAAAGAAAAGGAACGGTGCGAGAAAGAGGATTCGGAGACTATCGAGGTCACACTTGCGCTAGGGATTGATATCGATACCGCAAATAACTGCTTTTTGTTTTAGCTCTCCCGACAGGTAGCTCCGCACATCGTCGATGTTGCCTATCTTGTCTATCAAGCCATCCTGCAACGCCTCCCCGCCCATGAGCGATGCACCGTTGGCCAGCGCAGTGGCCCTCTCGATACTCATGTGGCGGTTATCGGCGACAATCTGCACAAAGTTTTGATACCCAATTTGCAGCTCTTTCATGGCGAGCGCTTTTTCGTCGGCGGTCATGGGCTTGTCCAAGCTAAACATATCTTTGTATTTACCCACTGAAAGCTGATTGTACGTGAGCCCGTTGGTAACATCTTGCTGTGCGTTGTCCACATAGGACTGCGTGATGCCGATGTCTCCAACACCTGAAAAGACAGAGGCAAAGATAACATCCGCTCCGGTAGCGGCCATGTATGCCGCAGAGTCTCCGTTGTCGCGTATGAGCGCAACGGTGGGCTTTTGTGCGCGTTTGAGAGCCAGCTCTATCTCCTGCCCTCCCACCGGCGAGCCGCCGTATGAGTCAACCTCAAGCACGATGGCTTTGATGCTCGGGTCGGCAGAGGCTTGCCGTATCGCGGCGGTTACATCCTCGGAGGCGGTCTGGTCGGACGAGTTGCCGGTGCTGGTGGCCCCGGAACTTGGTATATAGGTCACGAGAGCGCCATGGAGTGGGATGTACGCCACGTTGCAGAAGTTTTTGCGAGGAGCAAAAAACCAAAGCAGTAAGATAACCGCGAGAGTTAAAGCGCCGATGATATATGCCTTTTTGTGATTATAGGTTGAATACATACTGCGATGTCGCATTATTATAGCGTGGGGTCGTTCTCTTTTGCCAGTTCAAAAAGTTCCTCGTCCATGTCTAAAGTGTAGAGATTTGGTAAGTAAAGTAAAGCCCGGAGTTGAGCCGGAGTTTCTTAGTACGTGTTTTTGCAAAAAGCTAGAATAAAAAAGGGGGCTATATTTTATTTTTTACTTTTTTAGGAATAATATTTTTAGCTTCTTCATTGAGATATTTTTGATAAAGTTCAAACAAAAACTCTAGTCGCTCCGGTTCGGACTTGAAACTTTTTTTGCCATAACAGGCATCCACTGCCCTATCGAGCGCATGGTGCGCATCAAGTAACTCTTTTGGCATAGTGTTTGGGTCGTAGAGATCGGCAAGTGTTGATTCTGAAAATTTTTTACGAGTATCAAGTACCATTTGCGCTGCCTCCTCGACTTCTTTTTTCTGTTCGGCAGTTGGCTTCTCCGGCCACGGAAAGTTATTATAGACAATATCTTTTGAGTAGCGATAATCTGATTTTAGACGTCCACATACTGTGCGCATCCACGCCATGTGCATCTCACTTTCAAGCACACCAAAATGGTAAAGAGTTGCATTTGGTATTGTATGGACAGAATCACTAGCGAGAATTTCTGGTTTTATAAAACCAATCGGGATGTAGCGGCGAGACTCTGAAGACACGCGAGGAACCAAAAGGTAAGTCGAGGTCGGAATATTCTCTATATGAAATTGGGTAGGAGTTCCTGCAAGTTTTTGTGTTGGTTTACTTTTACTCAACTCGCGATATTGCTTCACTGCTTCAACACGACGCATAACTTCAGGCATTCCACGCAACTGTTCTGGTTTTCTATCACCAAGCCAAAGACACCAACGCTCCCAACCATTTATGAACTCATCTGACCCTATCCAACGCCGAAATAACAATTCTGCTTTCGGTTCTCGTTCTAAAAATTCGTCCTTCTCTTCGGCTGTGAATAAATACTGTCCACCATCAATAGGCTTATTTCCTATTTTCATCTCTGGTATATCACAAATCGGTTTACTTCGACTTTCAATAAACACGTCCAGGGCATCAACAAGATACGGGTTAATATGTTTTGCTAAAACCTCGTGTGGCTCGCCACGAATATCCTCATACTCATATAATCGAGACTGTTTTGCTTCACGAAGGCCAAAACCAACAATCACACAATAAACGGCAGCTTTGCCAGGCGCTTCATTGGTCCATTTGAACGTACGGTGAGCAAACTGGATATGTGCGCTATATTTCTTTGTCAATTGACTCCACAAAATACCAACTTGTTCACCTTGTGTTATTGAATTGGTAGATACAAATGCTACATTGACGTCTGTGTTTTGTATATACTCTGCCGCTTTTAGATACCAACCCGAAACATAGTCGAGCACTCCACCTCCAGTTTTGTTTCCGAATAATTCCACAATCTCCGTCCGTTGTTCGTCCGTCATTATTTTTGATCCTATAAATGGTGGATTGCCAAGAATGTAAGAGAGTTTTTCTTTCGGCACTAGAGTAGCCCAATCCGTAGTAAGAGCATTTGCACATAAAATATGCGGCTGTTCTCTGAGTGGTAGCTTGCGGAAGAAACGTCCGTAGTGGAGGCCAAGTTCAACATTGCTCAAATGGTCAGCAACATAGAGCGAGAGTTTTGCAATCTCTGCAGGAAATGCCTCCAGTTCTATACCATACATTCGCTCGATGGACAGTTTCGAGAGTGTTTCTATCGGGCATGGAAGATCTTTTTCTTCTTCATATAATCGTTTTAGGATCTCAAGTTCTAACCGGCGTAATTCACGATAGGCGACGACTAAAAAGTTGCCACAGCCACAGGCCGGGTCAAGTAGAGTTATGGCACCAATCTTCTCCCATAATTCTTTGAGTTTCTGTTTATCTTGACCCGCCGCTTTGAATTGCGTTTTTAAATCATCAAGGAATAAACCGTCTATAACCTTGCGAATATTTTTTTCGGATGTGTAATGAGCACCGATATCATGCCGTTTGCTTTCATCATCTTCATCCATCACAAATTGGAACATGGAACCGAAAATGGCGGGAGAAACGGCACCCCAGTCAAATTTGGCGGCCTTGATAACTTCTTCCCGCATTTCGCCATTGAAGAACGGCATTGGCAGATGGCCAGCGAAAAGGCCACCATTTACATATGGGAGTGATGCCAACAAATCATTCATATTCTCTTGCCGGTCCTCGGTATTGAGGACTTCAAACACCGAACTCAACGCTTCACCAAAACCGGTGCCATCTTCTTTGGTGGTCAGCTGTAGAAAATATTGCAATGTATCTTTATCAAAAATGCCGGTATCATCAGCGAAGAAACAAAAAACGAGACGGACTAGCAATTGGCTTAAAGCTTCTTTCGGATAGTGGCCACTGGCGAGAGCTCGATACAGTTGTACTATTAATCGCACCGCCTTTTTATTGACTGGATTTTGTTCTTCATAGTGGCGGACCTCATAACCAGCAATAAAACCGAACAGTTTGATGTGTTTTGGAAATTCTTTGAGCAGGAACTCGTGTTGCTTAATATCTCCAAGGAATGCATTTTCAAGATCGTAGAGCCGTATCTTTCGGTAGTCAGAGACGATGATGTAGCGTGGGCGCTCCTCTTCTGGAAGCGAGATCATATAATTACTTGCTTGCAAAAAAGCGCTATCCAAACTATGACCGGTCGATTTATGTTCGACAATTAAAGTGCCGGGCCAAAACAAATCTATAAAGCCACTGTTGCCATCCAGCTTTTTTACCTGTTCTTGATATATGGCAACTGAGCGGCTTTTAACGCCAAAGACAGCAAAAAATTCATGCCAAAAGATCTGGTACCCACCAGCCTCTCGCGTTTCGCTTGCCCACTCGTCGGCAAACTTAGTTGCTCGATCACGAATTTCGTTCCAACTTAACATCGTTTAAAGCTTATCAAATTCAGAGGATTTTGCTACCCTTTCTTTTCGTTTAAATTAGTGAGAAATTTGTCAGTAATTTTTTGTAGACTAATTTTTAATCCCAGATTACGAGGGACGCTTGGGTATATATTAAAACCTGCATCAATGATAGTTTCTTTATTTTGAGGATCTCTACACCAAAAATTATTTTTAAGGATTGGTAAGAAGTTATGACCAGATTCCATCAAGCTATACGATATTGCTCCCAGCACCACATCATTTATTTGATGAATTGGACTGTATTCATTTTTCAATTCTATTATGGGATATACTATTTTCTCTAGCTCTGATCGGTTAGTGCCCTTGGGGAAAAGTGAGAGACAATGCTCAACCATGCTTTCTCTTAAATTTTGGGCGAAACTATCTGCTATTACAAAACCACAGTCTTTTGTCTCTTTAAGATATTGGTTAAAATTTTCAAATGTTAGATTTATGGCATAGCCAAATTCTTTTTCCTGTTTATCAATATCTATTACCTGTTTTATTTCCGAACCAACTAATTTTGATGAGTGATAAAAAAATTGTGGGGTAAGATTAACAATTATTCTAAACTTACTTTTAGAAACAATCTTTAATATTTCATTTTTAATTTGGGCATGTAAATTTTTATCTAATATTCCTTCTCCTTTCCAATTTACGTTGGGCCATTTGATTGGCCTCTCTTTTTTTATACCAAATTTTTGTTTCAACTCTAATAAGGCAATTGATGCCGATCGAATTTCCTCTGGCTCAACAACTAACCCGCCAAAGATAACAAACTCCATTTGGGTATTATTAGTTGTGTTTGTTTCATCTATAAAATAAACCTTCATAGCAGACACCCTATCAAATATAGGGAATTTTGCTACTTAGAAACTAAAGACAAGCGGAACTGCTCAAGTTTAGTGATGGCTTCGTTGGTCTCCTCTACTGTATAGGCAGTGTGCTCTTGAAAGTCGGCCGCTTTGAGGTGTACGTAGTTGCGGACTTTGCGCAGCTCGTGAAAGTAACTCCACAGATCCCGGTCAATGAGCTTAAAACTATGATAAGCCTCCCCAAGCAGCGCGGTAAAATCGGTCCTATTCCCCATTGGCATGCCGGCTTTGGTCTTGGCGTTTTGGATCATATCAAACAGCGCTGCTTCGACAATGCCACCGACGGTTGCGAGAATATCTTTGCATAGCAGTGACTCGATGGTGAGGTAGATTTGATATTCGTTATATAAATTGATCAAAAACTCCAAATACTGCATTTGGTAGGCGATATTTTCGCGCAATCCCGTGTCGGTAATGAAAGACCATTCATCTTTATAGAAATTTGCAGGGTGCGGATGTTTGTCTTTTGGAAATAGCTCCTTTTTATTGGCGTTGTCAGCGCGCCGGTTGTCGCCGACCCCCTTTGTCTTTTTTAACAATTTTATCGGATCGGTAGCGCGATTAAGCGCATCTACCGTGATCTGCCCGTAATCTACATCGTCTTCATCTTCATCCATAGAATTATATGCCTCCAGCCTACCAAATATGAGGAATATTAGCCATATACTGCTTAGTCTTTAGAGTCCTCAACACCTCATTGATTTTTCAGCTGGATATGGGTATAGTGGGCCCTGTAGGCAACCCCTACCGGACTTTGATCAAGGCCTGCCCCGAAAGGGGCGGGCCTTTGAAATTTTAGTGTTTATGGAAGCGAGTCATATCTAATCGGTAACGAAAATCGTCAGCATACAAAAGTCGCTTAATCACACCGTCTTTGGTAGCATCAACCACTTCCCGACCTACATGACCACGAGCGCCAAATACGTGTGAAGTCTTTCCAAAAGCATCTTTTAAATAGCGGAGTGCATATACTAAATCTCCGTCGCCAGAAAACAAAATAATATCATCGTAATCATCTCTCATACGAACTAGATCAACCGCCATTTCAACATCAAAGTCGCACTTCTTTTCATACCCGCCGGACTTTGACGTGTCGTGGATATATTTTACCGGTTTAGTTATTACTTCAAACCGATTCATTTCCGCACGATGTAGAACACTTTCTGACCAGAGTGAGAGCGCTGTTGAGTGCTCTTTAGGACCATAATCTGAACCGTAATAAAAGCGTCGCAATGATTTATTTCCTTGTGCAAAATGCTTAACTAATCGTCCGAGCTCTTGAAGACCTACCCGCCAGCCAAGATTCTTTTCCCACTTATCTACATTTCCGAAATCCACCACAACAATTGTCCGTGCTGCCCTGTCTTTAAAGGATTCCAAAAATGTCTTTATTTCATCCGGATTCATGGACCCTACCCTACCAAATCCGGAGGATTTTGCTATCTCCCCTTTTTATTACGGATTATTTAAGCGGCGGGTTTGGGGCTTCTTGCTCGAGGGCACTTATGAGGCTCTGCGAGCGGAAGTAGGTTGGCAACTCTTGCTGCCAATTTTTGTCGCTGATGTTTACATTGGGGTCGACACCACGGCCCTCTATTGGCTGGCCGTCGTCGCGCAGGGTTATATATTGCACCAGCAAAAGCGCGTAGCTTGCAGACGGGTCGATAACGGTGGTGAGAGGCGTCGTATTTTCCACTGTGCCCCATCCGCGCGTGGTGCCTCCCACCACGTGGCCGAGATTAAATCGTTTAAACATGGCGGTGACAATCTCGGCGGTAGATTGCGTCATGTTGTCGGTGAGGAGAGCAATGTCGCGATAGCGCGCGAGCTCGGTAAACTCCGGCTCCGTGGTGCGCTGCGGGAGATAGTTGCCCTGATGAAAGAAGTCAAACGCATATTGATTTTGTCCGATAAACAAACCGAGGAACGCCGGCGCAAAGTCGAGCGCACCGCCGATGTTGCCGCGCAAGTCGAGTATCATGCTGTCGAGACCGGGCGTGGTTGAGGCTGTATCAACCGCTTGGACAAACTCTTGCAGTGTCGTGGGCGATATTTGCGAGATGTCCAAGTAAAGCGTGTGGCCGATGATGTGCGGGAAGACGGTGGGCTCGATGTGCGCTTGGTCGTACAAAGCTTTGTCGTTGGTGTTGGTTAACACCTCGGCCGCGTATGCCGCTTTTTGAAGCTCGGCTTTGGCCGCAGGGCTTGTCGACGCGGCAAGTGCGGCTTTGGTGGCGGCATAGGCGCTCTGCACCGCCTCGACACTTGAGGTGGTGGCTAAGCCGATGGCGTTGTAAAGATTTGTAGACGGGTTAACGTTGGCAACTTCGTTGCGCAAAGCAACCTCCTGCGCTTGCGCAAGTAGCGAGTCGCGCCCGGCGGGCGCAAGATTGTAGAGCGCTATGGTAACGACGTTGAGTGCAAGGCTTTTTTCGGCAACGGTGGAGGTGGCCTCCGCCATAGCCGTGCCCAACATAGCGGCGACGCCCGTGCGGTCTTTGGTGGCAAGCACGGGAAGCGTGGTAGTGCCCTCGGCCTTTTGGAGCGAGAGTTGATAAAGGGCCGCCAAGTCGGCATCGGCAACTTTTTGCCAATAGTTGGCGGTAATTTTGTCGTAAGCTTCCATATCAAAACGGACATACACATTGGCCTCTTGCGGCGTTTGATACACCACGGCAGGCACTGCATGAGCCATGTGCCACCAATAGTAGGTGCCGCCTGCTGCTACGAGCACGAGCGCTACGATAAACAGAAAAATTCGCACACGAGTAACACGCATGCTCATTATTATACTATTTAATTTTTTATAAAACAAAAATTATGCAGCAGCTAAAAATCTAAAAACTCTTTATGGAGGAGTAGGGCTCCCGTTCATCTCTCCGGAATAAAGACGTTTTTAGATTTTTAGCTCTCCTCCTCTATCAACCCAAGCTTGATAAGGCGCGAGTGGATGGAGCCGCGCTGGCGACCAAAAGTTTTTTGAAGTTGCGCCGGCGTGCTGCCTCCCTCAAACATCTCTTTTAATTTGTCATCGTCATCCTCGCTCCATGGCCGGTAGGCGTTGGGGTGTTTTTCTCTAATCAGGGCAAGCCGCCCCCCTTGCTGAGTGTCCGCCGGAGTTTTAGCGCCCGCCAAGGCTGCCTTGGCGGGCGCCGCCGCTTCTAATGTACCGCCGCATGCAATCAAAAAGTTGTTGTGCATTTTTTGCAAATCATCGGGCGGGATTTTATCAAACGCAATCGAGGCCTCCTCGCTCGCTTCTCGAAACTCCTCGTCTTTAGCAAGCACCTCCGGATGCACCTCAAACGTGCGGCGATTCCATCCCAATAAATACAGCCCTTCGAGCGAGCGCACGCGGCTCAGAGCGACATAGCCTTGACCATACTCAAACACTTGGCTCAAGTCCATCACCGCCTCGTCGAGCGACATGCCTTGGCTTTTGTGCACCGTGATGGCCCACGCAAGCCGGAGCGGCAATTGGCTGATGCTGCCACGCACGACACCTCCCTCCTCGACGCTCCACTCCATCGGCTCCACTAAAATGGTACGGCCCTCGCGCGTTTTAACCGTCGGATAATTGTTGTACGAGCTAAATCCTGTTACGACCCCAAGCGTGCCGTTTACAAAACCCTCTTTGGGATTATTTTTGGTAAACATGACCGAGGCATTGAGTTTTAAAAACAGCGCCTCGGGCGAGAGGCACGATTTTTTAAGTGCTTTGACAATCGCCGGGGTACCGTGCCCTTCCATTACAAAACTTTTTGGCGAGCCCTCGAGGTTGCCGAGCGTGTCGTCGTTTATTTTGTCGACATCGGCGTTGTGCGAGTAGAGCTTGGGTGCCTGGGCGGGCGCTTTGCCCCGCTCGATTTTGCGCGACAGGATGTGCTCCATGTGCTCGTCGGTAAATTGATTGCGGCGGATTGCCGAGAGCACGCGGAGATACGCGCCGCTCTCTTGGCGGTGTTGCTCGGTGAGGTAACACACGATTGGGTTGGCACGCCTCCACGCCGCTGAGGAGTAGGCAAAGCGCGGAACCTCGGCGCCAACTTGAAACATGCCGTCTTGGTCGACCTCGGGCTCGGCATCACGCGCGATAATAGGCGGCAGTTGGAAAAAGTCGCCGACAAACACTACCTGCAATCCGCCAAACGCTTTGGCATTGCCAAACACTTCGCGACAAACGGCGTCAAGCATAGCGAGTGTGTCGGGGCTAAGCATCGAGACTTCGTCGATGATTAAAATTTTAGTGC
This sequence comes from uncultured Candidatus Saccharibacteria bacterium, assembly GCA_964459335.1. GTDB lineage: Bacteria > Patescibacteriota > Minisyncoccia > Phycocordibacterales > SBAW01 > GWA1-54-10. The sequence continues at coordinate 25,992 of CAYWJX010000006.1, forward strand.
GGCGCATGCGCTTAACCACATGCTCGGTCGAAGCAATCTTGTCCAAGTCGTATTGGCTTAAGCGCCGCTTGATGCCGATGCCCGCCCATGAGTGGATGGTAAGGCCGCCGATGTGTGTTGCCGCAATGCCGGTTGATGCGGTGATGGCGGGCTCAACACCGTGCTCGCGGAGCCACTTGGTAAACTCGTTGACGGTGTGTGACTTGCCCGCGCCGGGCTCGCCGGTTAAAAAAACATTTGCGCCCGTTTTGAGTATGGTGAGAGCCTCGGCCTGAGTCATAGAGGCCATGCTACCTCACTCGCCGATTACAAGCAAAAATAAGTGTATAAAAAGAAAAAGGCCCACGCTTTCACGGGGCCTACGAAACCAGCTTTGTGTGAGATGTGTGGAGTATATGTCGCCTCCTCCATGCAAAGCGGACACACCAGCGGACAGGAAAGAAAAGCCAGACTATCAGGCACAGTACTCCGTTGAGAAAGAGAACATTCACAGCCAGGCTGCTAAGGAACAGATTACCGCCGAGCCATGCCGGGGGTTCTGTAGCCACCACAATAAAGGATGTGACAACGAGGTCGACACCCAAGAAAAACAAACAGAGCAAAGACAGTTTGTGGTACTTCTTATCGCCCAGCCAAAGCATGGTTGCCAGAAGTGCGATCATAAGGTAGACCGCGATAGCTCCGATGTAGTTCATGACGCCCTCCTCGTTGGAACGGTTCCAAGGAGAGTTATACCAGAGTATGAGCAAAAACGAAAACGTTCTTTCTTCCGGAGAGATGAACGAGATCCCTACTCCTCCAAAAAGAAGTTTTCGTTTTTGCTCCCTATTGCGCAAGTACGAGCGAGCGGCGGATGGCGTCAAACTGATTGAGCAGTGTTTGTTTGTCGAATGCCGTGACCATGCCCGGCGGATAGTTGCCTATCTGGCTCGAGTGGATAAAGTAGCGCACCGCGGTGCACGCGCTCGAGCCCGGTATGGCATACACCGTTTCGCTGTAGAGATTGCCCGCGCCCGCACCGCCGCCCGTGGCGACCGAGTAGGTAACGCCGTTGTCACTCAAGGTGCTCGTGCTTATTGTTTGGCCACCCAAAAAGAGGCTGGCATTACAATTAGCGACATCTTTTGGCAGCTGCTCGACACTTACATAGCTATCCATGCTGAGATTGGTGCCGGTTGCAATAGCAGGGTCGATAGTAAATTTAACGCCTGTAATGTCTTTCCCGGGGCCGAGCTCTTGATACGCATACGGTGCCGTCACCGTATAGCCCTGCGGATATTTTATCGAGTAGCCGAGTGTCGAGGAGGCAAAAAAGTTCCAACTGTCCTGACCGCTTATATCGCTGAGTGCTACACAATTTGCAAAAGTTTGTACCGAGCTGGTACTGATGCCCTCGGTAATAAACGCGGTGTTGCCTTTGCTCCAAAATACCAGCGACTCGTCGGCATTGGCGTAGCGGATACCCGAGCCGGAGATTGTTTGCGGCAAAGTCATTGCGCGACCGTCGCTCAAGGTGAGCGCTACACTGCCATTTGGCGCAGGCGGCATACCAGAGCTCGTAGCCACAGCTTGAGATGAGCCGGAGTAATAGGTAGCAACTATGGTTTTGTTTGCATCGCACGCATACGTTACTTTTGCAGTCTCTTGTTGCTCGTTGCCTGTTTTATTTGACCCTAAAAACGGCGCAAGCCACGAGGCGTCGCGGTTGTACCACAAAAACGCGCCAATAATAACGATGACAACAACCAACAATAAACCGGTTACTTTACCTTTTTGCATGAGTTGATACTAACGCATATTCATGAAGAAACAAGGAGCGATGTTAGTGATGAGCATCTATAATTTGTGCAAGCCCATACATATAGTGGTCCCACAGTGTTTTAAGGCTATCCAAAAACTGCTGTACCAGCGACAGATGATGATAGAGAATCCACACAACAAACACGATAACGAGGAGGCCAAACATGCTCCAGATAAAATCATTGAGCTCGCCTAAAAATCCTCGCGGACGGTCCTGCCATGCGTAACCGTGATGCATGTGCCGATACGCCCGGCGTTCTTGCCTCCATTGTCTCCGCTGCTCACGCATCTCTTGTTTCCACGTGCTCCATTGATCGGAATTTTTAAATTGATTAAATCCTTCTTTGGCACGATTGACCAAATCTTGCGCGGTAAGTAATGCCTCGCCATAGGCCTCCGCTTGTTCTGCCGATGTATGTGCCACGGGGATAAATATCGCCGCGAGAATATACACAACGACAAATGTGCCACCGGTAACAAAGGCGAGGATGACCCACACAAGGCGCACAAGCGCGACATCGATACCAAAGTATGCGGCAAGCCCATTGCACACGCCCGCTATCCACTCGCCTTCCGGTATCCGGTAAAGACGTTTAGGAGTAGACGCTGTGTTAGTTGTTTTTCCGGCCTCGCCTTCTCCGTCGGCCGCAACCGGGCCCATCTCGGTGAGCACGGTGTCTATGTCGGGTTGCGTTATGACATTTTTGTGCGCGTTTAAATACCCATTGAGCTTTGTGCCGATGGCCTGCTCGAGGTCTTTAATGATCTCGTCCTTGTCCGGGTTTTGCAAGAGCATGACCTTGGCGGCATCGAGGTAGGCTCGGAGCGCATCGTAGGCGCCCTCTTCGAGGCTGTACGCTATCCCGTCTAAATGTATCGTCACTACCTTGTTCATGGTATTTTCTAAAGTTTGTTAATGCTTGCTTGTAATGTTTTTAAATAACCGGAGAGTTCTTTGAGCGTGTCCTCGCCACTCGAGGTCAGCGAGTAGTACTTGCGCGGCGGGCCGCCCGGAGACTCGACCCACTCGTAACTCACGGCTCCTTCGCGGCGTAGTTTGGAGAGGAGCGGGTACAGCGTCCCCTCTTGAGTCTTAAACGGCGTATCGCTCACGCGCTCTAAAATATCGGCCGCATATACCGCGCGGCCCGAGATAACTTTGAGCACGGCAAGCTCAAGGAGCCCTTTGCGCAGAGGGGCGAGCTTATCCTCTTGATTGGTTTGTGGCGTCATAGTGATACAACTACCTTGCTATACTAAGGTACTGTTAAAAATAAAGCAAGTGGAGTTATCCACCTGATTTACATGCCATCAAAACAGCAAAAATATAAATTTTGCTCCCCTTGGCAGCTCGCAGCGCTCCCAAAATTTATATTTTTGCCGTTTTTATAAGTTGACTAAAAACCGAGGACTTCGTTAACAAAGATGAGATGCACTTTGCGGCCGGTCCATGCGGGCTCTTTGGCAAAGATAAGTATTTTGGAGATGCTACTGCCTCCCTGCCCCGCGTCCTTCATACGCTTATCCTCAAGCGGATACACATGAGCTTCGAGGCGATGGAGTGCGTCTCCAAGTGTTGGTACAATTTTTTGCGTGCCGGCGACAATAATAATATTTTTGGCGTCAAACACGAGTGCCGGCAACTGGCTGCCCGATCCCGAGGCAGTGACCGTCTCGCCTGTTTCGGCAATAGCGTGCGTGCTGCCCAAATAAAAATCGGACATGGCCGATTGTTTGCGGAGCAACGCCTGCTTCTCTTTGTCCGTCTCTTTTAAAATTGCTTCGTGCAGGTTAATCCATCCATGCGCACCAGCTTTGAGATAGTCGATGTATCCGATTTGTTGGAGCGTTGTAGAAGAGCCGTTCATCACACTGGAACCCTGCGGAATAAGTTTTTTAATTTCCTCAAGTGCGGCCTCTTTTGTCTCAACCGTTTGTACCAACCAACCGCGCGCGGCAAGTGCCTCGGTTGTTTGTGCTACTGACTCTTTACCGGCGAGCGTACTGTAATCCATAAAGTTTTAATTAGGTTTAAAACCCATTATAAACCGTACGAACCTATTTGTAACGTGAAGAGGCTATTTATCAGTTTGACCTGCATGGTGCGCTTGGTATAGTGGCGCGCGATGAAGCGATTTTTAGAATGAATAGGATTAAAAGAACGTTTGCATGAAAGCGCTCACCAACCGCCTCTGTTTAAAGAAGGAGAAATTTGGTGGTCTTCTATTGGAGAAAATATCGGCAACGAAATAATATGATCGCTATTCTTTTCTTGGCCTTCCACTTACCACAAAAGAAAAAACGGGAACGTGGTACTGCTCGATAAAATTTATGGGAAAAGCGCAAACGATACTACTGGCTCAAGGCAGGACCTTCGACCATCGTCGCTTAAAAGAAAAGATGGGCGAACTGGGCCTTAATGAGGTTGGAAAAGTATGGCAGGGATACCGTAGGCTTCACTAAAAACATAGACCCCCCGCAGTTGCCTGCGGGGGTCGTGGGAAATTCCCAAATAGACTTCAATTATATACTTGGGTGTCTTAATGTCAACACCCCTCACTCATGAGCAGACGTTACTTCATTGCGCTCATACAGCGGAGGCACACTTTTTGGTTGGGGCGCGTTTTGAGATAGCGGTTGCCGCACTCGCACACGACAATAGGTGTGACGCTCTTTTTCTCTACCCAGTGACCGTTTTTTTGGAAGGTCTTGGTTGGCCCTTGGGTTTGTACATATTTGTGCTGCAAATCTTCTTTTGAATCTTTTTTTGCCATAGTGTTAGTCGACAAACGTGAGCGCAATGCCTTTTTTGCCCGCGCGGCCGGTGCGGCCGATGCGATGCACATAGTCATCCTGCGTTGCGGGTAACTCATAGTTGATGACGTGGGAGACATCGCTGATATCGAGACCGCGCGCGGCAACATCGGTAGCTACCAGCACTTTTGTGTAGCCTTTTTTAAAAAGGTCGAGCGCTTTTTGGCGGCGGCTCTGCGTTTTATTGCCGTGGATAGAGTCGGCTTTAAAGCCGCGCACCTCGAGCGCTTTGGCGAGCTTCTCGACACCGTGCTTGGTGCGGCCAAAGATAAGCACCTTGTTAAACTCCGGCTTATTAAGAAGCTCGTGGAGTACGTCGATTTTTGAGCCGCCGTGCGGCACGCGCACAATGTCTTGCTCGACATTTTTGGGGGTCTCGCCTGTCGTGACCTTGATGCGCACCGGCTCGATAAGAAAGTTTTTGATGAGCACCTCAATCTCGCTCGAGAGCGTCGCGGAGAAAAAGAGCGTGTGACGCGGCGTGGTGAGCTGTGCCAAAATGATGCGCATGTCGTTGATAAAACCCATGTCGAGCATGCGGTCGGCCTCGTCTAAGACCACGGTAGCAAAGCTCGAGAGCACCAAGGTTTTGCGCTCAAGCAAATCTTTGAGACGCCCCGGTGTGCCGATGACAAAGTTGGGCTTGCGGCGCAAGTCCTGCATCTGATTAAAAATCGACGCGCCGCCCACGCAAATGGCCGAGCCGATGCGGAGCCCCGGTGTAAAGCCGCGGAGCTCGTCGCCGATTTGCGTTGCAAGCTCGCGCGTTGGCACCATGATTAAAATCCGCTGATTACGGTCTTTAAGCACTTTGTTGATGAGCGGGATAAGAAACGCGGCTGTTTTGCCGGTGCCGGTGTTGGCGATACCCACTACGTCTTGTCCGCGGAGAATGTGCGGTATCGCGCGGTCTTGTATCGGCGTTGGCGTTATATATCCCTTGCTGATGATATTTTTTTTGAGCGAATCCTCGATGACAAAATCGGCAAACTGATGCTCGGGCACAAAGTGCTCGGAGGCCTCGGTGATAACCGCTTTGTGTACAAAGCGCGCAACGTCGTTAAAGACGGCTTGTTTAAACTTGCCACCGCGCCCTCTTGAAAATCCTGAGCCTGTCGAAGGACCCCCGCTGCCTCCTTTATATGGGGCTTTTTTGACACCGTTAAAACGGCTATACGGGCGGCCGCCTTTTGACACGCCAAAACGGCGCGGGCCAGAGCTGTGCGAAGAATGAGAAGCTCCGCCAAAGGGCTGTTTGCGGGCAAATTTGGCCCCCGAGGAGGGCTTGTGGCTAGAATTGTGGCTCGTAGGCATGTGCAAAAATACTAACACAAACTCAGCATTTTTGCAATATTTGCCCTTACACCAAGGAGGCGAGGCCTCCTAGTACAAATCTTACATTCCTTTCTTTGTTTAATTGTGTTATATCATTATTTAGAATTAGTCCAGCATGTAATCAATGGAGATTGTCATGTCTTCGGAAGAAAGCGCGAAAACTCAAAAAAAGAAACCAAACGTTGTGTCGCTCAAGCAAATCTTGGGCTCGGAGGGCACAAAACGCCAACTGTCAGTTCGAGTCCAGCTCACACTGAAGGCGAAGTTTGCCTATCAGCTTGAAGAGCTTCGCCAGATGATGGGAGGAGTCAGTTACGCGCAAGCTGTTCGAAATTCTATCAACTTAGCTTCCACGCTTTTAGAGCTGAGCGGTAAAGAAGGAAAACTCTTTATCGAACACTCGGATGGAAGTCGCACTTATATAGAACGATAAATAAGCTGATACACTTTTGTCTCTAAGCCCACGCTAAAAGGTGGGCTTTTTATATGCTTTTATTTAAGCACGCTCCACATTCCTTGGTCTTCGGCACCGCCTAAGCTAAAGATTGCTACACCTCGGACCCCCAGCTGGTGCGCGAGTTGTACTTTGTCGGCAATCGCTTGCGCGTCGCTCCACGTGACGTAGTTAAACGGTTGTGATGTGTTTACTTGGCTCCCCTGATTTTGCACCGTGGCATTGGCCGGAGCTGATTGCTGGGTTTGCGTACTGTTGCCGTCGGTAGGAGCCACAGCCGCGAGCGCGCTCGGGTTGTAGGCAAAACCCATTTCATCGGCACTCGTGCGATGCGGCGTGATGCCGAGCTCAGCCGCAATTTGGGTGGCGTACGCGGGATTAAATGCCCATTGCACGTCGTATTGGAACGAGCCGTTGACCGGTGTCACGGTGTACTCGTAGCCGTAATCGGGAATGCCGATGATTAATTTATTCCGTGAGATTGATTGCGCCGCCAAGGTAACAATGTCGGACACCCAGCCCGGGTCGGCAACCGGTGCATACGGCGCCGAGCGCGCGGCGTCGAGCCGCACATCGACGGTGCCTTGGTCGTATGCCATAATCTCAACGCGGTCGCAGTATTGATTCATCGCCGTGTAATTGTTTGCGTAGTCGGTAGCGTCGGGAGGGATCGTTGCGCCGGGGCTGTACCTATCCTCAAGCGGCATACGCGCCTCGGCCGTGCAATAGACCCACTTGTTACCCATGCGCGCGTACAAACCTTTAAGAAAAGTGGAAAAATAATTTATCGTCGCGGCTTGCTTTGCCTCAAAGTCGATGTCGATGCCGTCGAAACCGTTTTGCTTAACAATATTTGCTATCTGGTCCTCGAGCGCGATGCGCGTGGTGGCATTGCTCAGTATTGCTTGCTCAGCATCGCCATTGCCCCACTCTACCGTTGGTATCACGCGCACGTTTTGCGCTTTTGCCTGTGCAATAAACGCAGGCCACGGCGTTTGCGATATGTTGGCGCTGTCGTAGAGCACCCCTTGATTTGTTACCGTGTATCCAAACGGCATCACTGATGTCATTTGGCCGAGGTGCGGCGCAGTGTCGAGCGTGCCCGATGCGGCGCGCCAGTCGGGCACCCAACCGGAAACTTCAAACTTGCCGGTGGCGGCCGGCGTGAGCGCGGCCGTGTCAACCGAGCTCGGCTGCACCGGAGTGGCGGCAACACTTGCGAGCGCCGCCTGCGTTTTAGGGCCGGCAATACCGTAGCCGGAAACGGAGGCACCGGTGCAAATAATATTTTGTGCACACTGGAACTTTTGCACTGCCGCTTGTGTGAGTGCACCAAAATAACCGGTAGCGCTCCCTGCCGCAAGATAACCCGCCGTGATGAGCTCTTGTTGCAAAGTGGTCACGTCACTACCCGAGAGGCCAAAAGAGAGCGAGCGAGCCGCCGCAAAACTTGCGTATGGCACGGCAAAGGATACCGCAACAATTAATGCAACAACTAAATGCGCGCGCCTCATGTTTGTATACTATCACGCGCGCTTTTGTTTTGATTTGGGTGTCGCTCCTTGGTCAAACACCGAGCTGGCAAACACCGCATCGCCGGTAATAACTCCAAGGACGGCCACTTTGTCCCCCACCTCAACATTTGAAGGAGGTACGACGCTTGCGCCCTGCCCCAACCCTTTGGTTATTTTTGCTTTGCTCACGTCGACCGTGTAGGTGGTGGTCGTACCTCGCTTGCCGCTCTTGCCGGAAACCCGTATGCCGCCGCTGCTTATTGCGACAACCGAGCCAAACACCGCCGGTGTCACACGGTTGGCGTCGGCGGCAAGCGCGCTCCCGCCAAACATGAGTGAACCTGCCACAATAGAGCCTCCGATAATATAGATGAGTTTGTGTTTCATAGTGTGTCGTAGTTATTTGGTATGTCTACATGTATTGATACGCATAAACGGACATATTATTTCCTCCTTGTGTACCTATATATACATACGCCCCCAAACCAGTCGAGGTTTCATTGAATTATGCCCATTATTGTTGTGTTTTGTGTGAACGAGATATAAAAAAGCCGCTCAGGTGTGAGCGGCAGAGCTTAGGCTGCTTCGGCCAAAGAGAACTGTGGCAATTCAATGCCAGCGTTCTCCAGTGCCATAACTAAGTCTACCAAGTTGAGCGGGTCGAAACGCTCGCCCGATGAGTCCAACGCCAGCAGATCCTCGCAGGTTGTAGCCTCCAACTGCTCGACTGTCGTTATCCCCCCGGCTTTGAGCAAGGGGAGTGTTGAATCATCAGTAAACTCAAGTTCGCTTAAATTCGTGGGCATCTGACCCTCCCCAGGAACGTCTGCCCCCACAATATGCCTTTTATTTAAAAAGTCGAGCTTATGGTGCGTTGAATTATGCCCAATAATGTTGTATTTTATAGGCACATTGCTCCCTCGTGTGAGGCACGAGCGATACATTGCCAGATCGTCTAATGGTAGGACAACGGACTCTGAATCCGTTTATCTTGGTTCGACCCCAAGTCTGGCAGCACGGTATATAATAACCAAGTGAACAGATTACTACTTTTCCTCTCGTGTGCCATCGCGGTTGTTGCAGACATGCTGTTCGTGTGGTGGGCCAAAGAGGAGTCACACCCTATCTTTGCGATAATACTCGGCCTCGTACTCGCGAACATTGCTTCCCTTGTGTGGATGTATACGATGCGAGAAGGAATAGAATCTGCAACGGCAATCACTTTTTATGCGCTCTTTACGGTCGCTGGATGCTCGTTCCTAGGCTTCGTGATCTTCAAGGAGCCCTTGTCTCCGGTCAATGTGACGGGTCTTATACTTTCGCTTGTTGCATTAATTTTGATTAGTCTTTAGACATAAAGTAGGCCCCAACTTCGTACTAGAACGCCTACCGGGGCATGCTATGATAATTGCATTAGCAAGCTAATAGTTTACTTATGGGGAAAGGAAACAACGCTTACAAAAAAGACAAAAAGAAGCCCAAAAAAGAAAAGCCAAAATAACAAAAAACCCCGCTATATTGCGGGGTGTTTTTTATTTCTTTTCCTTATGTGCCCGGGCGGCTTTGACAAACGCCAAAAATAGCGGGTGTGGCGAAAGCGGCCTTGAGAGAAACTCGGGATGGAATTGTGTGCCAAGAAAGAACGGGTGCACTTCTTTAGGCAACTCGGCTATCTCCATTAAGACACCGTCGGGAGAGCGGCCGCTAAATACGAGCCCCGCTTCCTCGAGTTGTTTGATGTACTCGGGGTTAACCTCGTAGCGGTGCCGGTGCCGCTCGCTTATTTTTTTAACGCCATAGGCCTCGGAGGCAATAGTCCCCTTTTTGAGTACACACGGATAGGCGCCCAAGCGCATCGTACCGCCGTAGTTTTTGTTGAGCATCTTTTCTTTTTGGTCGGGGATGATGTCGATGACCGGATACGGCGTTTTTTTGTCGACCTCGCTGGTGTTGGCGCCCGTGAGCCCCGCTTTGTTGCGCGCGTACTCTATGGTTTGCCATTGCATGCCATAGCATAGGCCGAGGTACGGTATCTTGTTTTCGCGTGCGTATTTGACTGCCGCCACGATGCCCTCGACGCCGCGCGACCCAAAGCCCCCCGGCACCACGATGCCATCAAACCGGGCTAAGCTCCTGAGCTCGCGCTTGCCATCTTCAAAATCTTCGGAGTCGAGGTAGTCGAGTTTTATTTTTGAATCGTTATGAAACCCGGCCGTCTTGAGCGCCTCGATGACCGAGATGTACACGTCGGAGAGCACATAGTCGCCCGAGTTAAAATATTTGCCGACAATCGCAATCGAGAGCTCTTTATTGCCGTTTTTTACTTTGCGCGCAAACGCGTTCCACTCCGAGAGGTCGGTTTTGCGCTTCGGCAAGCCCAGCACCTCGGTCAACATGTCGCCCAAGCCGTCCTTTTCGTAATTGGCCGGCACATCATAAATGCTCTCGACGTCGGGCGCCGAGATAACGCGCTCGGGGCTGATGTTACAAAAGGTTGCAATTTTTTCTTTGCGCTTTTGGTCGAGCGGCACGGTTGCGCGCGCCAAGATGACATCGGCTTGGAGCCCCACCGAGTTGAGCTCACGGCTCGCGTGCTGGGTGGGCTTGGTCTTCATCTCGCCGATGTTGTGCGGTATAGGCACATACGAGAGCATCACAATCGCCACATCGTGCGGGAACTTTTGTTTGAGCATGCGCGCCGCCTCCAAAAAGAGAATATTTTCGTATTCGCCGATAGTGCCGCCCACTTCGATGGTGGTGACGTCGGCATGCGCCAACTTTTGCGCCTCAAGAATGCGGCGGATAACCTCGATGGGCACATCCGGCACGACTTGCACGTTTTTACCTTTGTACTCAAGATTGCGCTCGCGGCGGATGACCTCCTGATACACACGGCCGGTGGTCATGTAGTTGATAGAGGGCAGTGTGTCGTCCAAAAAACGCTCGTAGTTGCCCATGTCTTGGTCGGTTTCGTAGCCGTCGTCGAGCACAAACACCTCGCCGTGCTCGGTGGGGTTCATCGTGCCGGCATCGACGTTGATATACGGGTCGATTTTTATCGCCGTAAC
>CAYWJX010000007.1:0-30365 GCA_964459335.1 uncultured Candidatus Saccharibacteria bacterium
TATCACCAAGAGCATTTCATCGCGTAATAAAAGTTGCGCAAACAATTGCCGACCTCGAAAATTCAGAAAAAATAAAAGAGTCGCACATCCTTGAAGCGCTGCAGTACCGCGAGCGCAAGAGTTAATTTACAAAGGTTAAACCTTTGACGGAGGTTTAACCTCCGTAAAAGTAGTTAATCAAGTAGCTTGGTTAAACAAAACAGTGTGTGAGTAAAACCCCCAACCTCTGTTTCACAGCCATAAATAAGGCAACCCCGGAGGTTAAACCTCCAGAGTTTTCAGACAGTCAGTGACATTTTTAAATTATCATTGTACTTTAATAATATGGAGAAAATAATTTTTGATGTGACCTACACACCAGAAGATATGTATCAGGCATCAAGATTGAACTATAAGGACCAACACGGCCGTTTGGCAGTTCCATATTTAGCAATTATTTTTTTCGTAGTTAGTTTTATACCAATTGGGTTAGATAATTTTTCGAGAATCCTATTTCTTATCTTAGCCGTGGTAGCCTTTATTTTTCCATATATTTATATTCGATTGACTGCAAAACGAACTCTGGAAGGCATGGGCTTTAGTCAAAATCATTTTGTAATTGATGATTCTGGAGTGGAGAATAAATATGACCAAGGTTCCAGTAAAAACACTTGGGATGAAATTGTAGATATTCGCTACAATAAAAAAATGCTACTCATATACATAGCAAAATACAGATTTTTTATAATTCCAAAAAGAGTTGTCACCTCATCTCAATGGGACGAACTTATTAAAGCAAGAGAAATGATAACCCCAAAAGAGACGGGAATTTAACCTCCAGAGTTTTAAGATGATAGAGTAAATATATGATAGACGGGGTTAATGTAATATCAAATTTAATTCAATCTTTTGTGATAGGGGGCGCAGTTGTCCTTGCGTTCTGGCTCTTTGGGAACAAAATAAATAAAAAGTAAGATGGATTTATAAACTCAAATATCCGTCAAAAAACACAGAGGCGAAACCTCTGTGTTTTAATTTTTTTATTTAAAATTTTAGAAACTAATTTGCGAAGGGGTTGGCTGCGCCGCGGACTTCGAAGTGGAGGTGGTTGCCTGTTGCTAAGCCGGTCATGCCAACAAGACCAATTGTTTCGCCTTGGCTCACACTCGCGCCCGCGCTTGTCTCAACTTTGCTCATGTGCGCATACAATGTTTCGGTGCCGTTGGGATGCGAGATAACAACATAGTTGCCGTAGCCGCCGTTCCACGCGCCGTTTGATTTTGCAACAATCACCGTACCGTTTGCCGCCGCATAAATCGGAGTGCCTTTGGGTGCGCCAATGTCTACCGCATTCCATCCGTGCAACCCTTGTGTGATGACTCCGCCTTCAAGCGGCCACGCAAAGTAGCCGGGGATTGCCGGACCACTGCCACCCAAGTACGGCTCGGTGGTACTACCTTTTGCAATGCTCTTGATAACCGAAGAGTGCGAGCCGCCGCCCGAAGATTTAACGGGTGACGAGCCCGAGATGCCGGACACTTCGCCGTCGGGGATGATGATACTGTCGCCAACCGTGAGCGAATCGGTGTCGGCCAAGCCGTTGTACGATGCAATGTCGTGCACATTTGATTTATATTTTGTCGCGAGCGAAGCGAGCGTGTCGCCTTTTACAATCGTGTGCTGTATGCCGGTGATAGGGAGGATGATGAGCGTCTCGCCCGGCGTGATGATGCCGCCTTGTATGTCGTTGGCCCACACAATGGTGTTGACCGACACATTAAACATCGCGGCTATCTCCGAGAGTGTGTCGCCCGGGCGCACGATGTAGACGCTAATCTGCGAACTTGCCGGCTCGCTTGCGATGTCTGCCGCGGTGCCGTCGGGCCCTTGGTCGGGCTCCAAGGCGGAGCCGTCGACGACCGTGATGTCGCCGCCACCGGTGGCCGCTTGCGGGTCGAGATTAACCGCCGCGGAGAGGAGCGGCATGGTTTGTGAGTTGGAGGCAGCGTTTGTCGTGTCGGCGGTTTGAACAGTCTGATTAAAAAGAGATCCTATAAAAGAAAGAGGGCTTGCTTGCGCAAGCACCGGTATTACGAGCACACTCAAAGACGCAGACCCCAACAGGAGATTGAAAAATAACGTTTTATTTGCCTTCTTCAGGAAAAACCGCTTAACCGCTGAAGAAGTGTCTGTATTATGAGAGCCTATAAGTCCTTGGAGACCATATTTCCTTCGCTCGCTCGGAAAAGAATAAAGTTCTTTTCTCTCGCTTCGCTTGAAAATAAGCCTATTTTGCGGGAATTGCAGCCAGTTCCCTCGTTTTGCGGCTCAACTGAGCCATTTCATACAACTTTCACCCTGTACCTATCTAGGGTACCAGCTAGAGTTTGAGAGTCAACTAGACAAAGGCAAGCCTGTGTATAACAAAAAATACCCCGGTTTTGGGATTTTCACGATATAGTGCTTAGGTGTCGCACCGAGAAGAACATTTACAAGGTCTCAACAACGCCCAACGGGAGGCAGTGCTCACAACCCGCGGGCCGCTCTTGGTTTTGGCGGGGGCGGGGGCGGGAAAGACCCGCGTGATTACGCACCGGATATTGCAGCTCGTTAAAGAGGGCATCGCGCCGGATGAGATTTTGGCTATTACTTTTACCAACAAAGCGGCGGGGGAGATGCGCACGCGCACGCTTGAGCTTTTAGCCAAAAATAACGACATCAACCGCCCCGCGTTTGCCCCGCATCGGCCGCCGTTTGTCTCAACCTTCCACTCACTTGGGCTTTTAATTATTAAAGAAAATTTTAGAGAACTTGGGCTCAAACGCCGGCCAAGCATTTATGATCGCGCCGACAGCCTGCGCCTTATAAAGGAGGCACTCAAGCAGATAGGTGCCAACCAAGAGATCGAGCCGCGCGCGGCGCTTGGCACGATATCGCGCTACAAAGGCGACGGCGTTACTTCGGGACAATATGCCGAGGCCGCACAAACCGGGCGCGAGCGCACGCTTGCCGCTATTTGGCTCTCGTATGAGCGAACACTTGCCGCCGACTCGGCGCTCGACTTTGATGATTTGCTTTTGCGCTCCGAAAAGTTTTTGCGCGAAAATGCCGAGGCATGCATTGAGTATCAGCGGAGATGGAAGTATGTGCATATCGATGAGTATCAAGACACCAACAAAATACAAGCGCGCATGGCCGAGCATTTGGTAGGGCCCGAGCAAAACATCTGTGCGGTGGGCGATGTCGACCAAACCATTTATGGCTGGCGCGGCGCCGAGATAGCCAACATTATGACGTTTGAAAAAAAGTTCCCCGGCGCAAAGACCATTGTGCTCGAGCAAAATTACCGCTCGACTAAAAATATTTTGGCTGCCGCTAACGACATCATTTCCAAAAATAAATACCGGCCGGAAAAAAATTTGTTTACAACAAACGTTGACGGCGAAAAGCTCTCGCTCTACCAAGCCTACGACGAAACCGACGAAGCCAATTTTATTGCGCGCATCATTGGCCAACTTGTCGAAGACGGCGCCAAGCCGCAAGACTTTACGGTGCTCTACCGCGCCAACTTTCAATCGCGCGCGATTGAGGAGGCACTCCTTAATGCAAACATTGCATATCAAGTGGTGGGCACGCGCTTTTTTGAACGCAAAGAAATAAAAGACGTGCTCTCGTTTGTGCGCCTTGCCCTTCGTAGCCCCGGCGAAGAATGGGGCGGCGCGGATTTGGCACGGGTGGTAAATGTACCGCCGCGCGGCATCGGCAAAGTCACCCTGCTCAAGATGCTTGCGGGGAGGGAAGCGGAGCTCACCGGCGCAGTGCGCGAAAAGGTTGCCGCATTTCGGGCACTGCTCGCAAAAATAAAAGAGGCCGCGTCGATATTGGTACCGTCGGAACTTATCAAATTTGTCGTGGTCGAGAGCGGGATGGAGAAAATGTATAAAGAGGACAATCCGCCAGCTGGCGGAGAAGGCGCCGAGCGGCTCGAAAATATCCGCGAACTCGCTTCGCTTGCGACTCGGTTTGACCGAGTCGCCCCGAGTAATATCGAGGGGCTGGAAGAACTGCTCGAAAGCGCCGCGCTTGCGAGCGACCAAGACGAACTAAAAGACGAAAAAAACGCCGTGCGGCTCATGACCGTGCACGCCTCAAAAGGCCTTGAATTTCCGTATGTTTTTATCACCGGCCTCGAAGAAGGGCTCTTCCCCTACGAGCGCGAAGATGGCGAAAGCGAAGCCAATCAAGAGGAGGAGCGGCGGCTCATGTACGTCGCGCTCACGCGCGCCGAGAAAAAAGTTTTTCTCTCGTACGCATCGTACCGCACGGTGTTTGGCTCCAAAACCGGCACCGCGCCATCGCAATTTTTATCCGACATATCGAACGACCTCCTCGAGTGGGAGTCACCGATGCGATTGGGAAAAACTATTTATCTCGACTAAACTACCGGTATGATTCCTAAAAAATCACTTGGCCAACATTTTTTGCACAGCGCCTACTATCTTGGCCTCATGGCTGATGCGGCAAATGTTACCCAGAGCGACTATGTAGTGGAGGTGGGGCCGGGCGAGGGAGCACTTACCGAGGTACTGCTCACCCGCGGCGCCACCGTGGTGGCGCTTGAGAAAGACCGCCGATTGATACCGGTGCTGCAAGAAAAATTTAAAAAAGAAATTGCAAAAGGTAAATTTATTTTGCACGAGTGTGATGCGCTTGAGGCAAACATTGCAAAACTCGTACCTAAAAACAAACCGTACAAAGTGGTCGCCAATATCCCGTACTATATTACCGGCGCGTTGTTGCAAAAATTTTTAACGAGTACTGTACAGCCCCGCACGCTGGTGTTTTTAATTCAAAAAGAGGTGGCGCAAAGAATTACAGGGCACCCTTCAACTTCGCTCAGGGTCACGAAAGAGAGCATTCTCTCTCTTTCCGTGAAAGCCTATGGCACGCCGGCTTATATTAAAACCGTACCAAAAGGAGCCTTTTCTCCGCCGCCGACCGTAGACTCGGCCATTTTGCGCATCGAAGATATTTCGCGCGCACATTTTACAAACGCCCCAATGGAAAAAAGATTTTTTGAGTTTGTTAAAGCCGGATTTGCACAAAAAAGAAAATTGCTCAAACGCAATGTAGAAAAAATACTCGGCAAAAAAACAGGAGAAGCTTTTGCAAAGGCCGATATCGCCGACAACGCGCGCGCCGAAGATGTGCCGCTCGAGAAATGGCTGATGTTAAGCGGCAAATAAAGGAAGTAATCTCACTTTTTCGTTATATAATGGAGAAGTCATGAATTTAGGGCGTTATGCACCGAGCGCGCAGTTTACGGTTATTGTTCTCTCTTTGCTGATTGCCGGCGGTTTGGTGTACGGCGCGGAGCTTATTACGCAACCACCCGCGAACTCTGCCGCGGTAAGCGCGGTTACAACCCCCGCATCCAATACAAACTCGGAAAATTGGCAGGCGACACTCGACGCCATAGAGGCGGAGAATGCGTCGAGTTCGCTCGGTACTACCGTAGCGCCGGATACGGTTGCGGAGATGTTGGCCTCGGCCCAAAGCTCCAATATCACCGATTCGGTGGGCAAGAGTATCCTCATCAACTTGAGCAACGCCAAATCGCAAGGCCTTGGTGATGATACTCCCACGCAAGACCAGATAGTCGCAGCAGCCGCAGCCCAGATAGCAAATCAGCAAGCAAGCACCACCAGCTATACGGCCAATGACGTAACGGTTGTCCCCGCATCAAACGCCTCACTGCACACCTATGGCAACAACGTTATGCAGGCGCTCGGCGCATATCCCGCCGCCAGCGAACAGGCAACCCTTCTTTCAATAGACTATGCGGTCGAGGGGGGAGACAACACCCAGGGAGCAAAACTCGCTTCGATAGGCGCGGCGTACAAAGCGGCGGCGATGGCCTTGCTCGCCGTCCCGGTGCCGCAAACGCTCGTGCCTCTCCATTTGGAGATGGTAAACAATCTGGTGAGCATCAGTGCCACATACGCGGACATGCAAACCATCTCCTCCGATCCGTTGCGCGGGCTGGTGGGTCTTAAAACCTACGAATCGCTCATGGACGCGGGCGCGCGACTGTTTACAAATATGGCGCAAGAGTTTTCCAAAGACGGTATACTTTTTACTAAGGACGAGCCCGGAAGCGCGTGGAATATGTTCCTGCCGACACAATAGTTCATGACTAAAAAAATTCTTTATCTGATACTGGGCGCCATATTTGCTTTTGGCCTCCTCTTTTTGCTGTGGAGTTGGCTTTTTAGCGGCGGGAACAACAGCGCACAAAACAACGGGCAATTTGGCACCGCCGGCAACGCCACGCAAAACTCGCTTACCGGCGTCAACTCCAACAACGGAGAGACAAACCTCGGTCAAAACGGCATCAATGGCACAAACGGTTCCAACGCCGTCAATGGCACCATTGCGCTCGGCAATAACGGCACGGGCAACACCAACGGCAACGTAAACACGAACACCACCGGCACCACGAGCACCGCCTTTGGGACCATGAGCAGCGTGCCGGGGGTTACCTGGCTCGGCTCGCCTTTTAATCCAACGGGTATAAACGGCCTCTCGTCGGGTGCGGGAGGCTTTACGCCGACCATCACCACAACCAACAATCCGGGGAACGGAGGCACCACTCTATTGGAGGCGCTTGCTGCCACGGCAATAGCCGGCTCGCTTACTTGCGCCATACAAGCGGGGCTTGTTACACTATCGACAGCAGGAACTACGTTCACCGCCCCAACTTCAATCGCAGTTACCGCGGCAATGACACCAGCTCCGCCTTATAATCCATATGGGTTGGTCGCCGGCACCGGTCCTCTTATTGTCGCTGACTTCGGCACGCGCACTATTTTAGGCGCCCAATATGGTCAAGGGGCTGTTAAAGCTGGTTTGGATACAGGAGACCATACAATTACTTTTATGGGCTGCATCACCAATGTGATAGCAAAAACTGCACTCCAACAGATAACAAGCAGTGTTGTTAATTGGATAAACTCAGGCTTCCGTGGCCAGCCGTCTTTTGTTACCAACTTCCAGCAATTCTTTACCAATGTCGCCGATATAGCGGCGGGGCAATTTATCCAAGGCGGCCCGCTCTCATTTTTATGCAGTCCGTTTAAACTGCAAATAAAAATCGCCGTGGCACAAAGCTACGCCAACCGCAATAATGCGCAGTCGTGTACGCTCACCAAAGTCATTGGTAACATTAATAGTTTTATGAACGGCAACTTCTCTCAAGGAGGGTGGCCGGGTCTCATCTCCTACACAACCACTCCCACCAATAATCCCTATGGCGCGTACGCATACGCACAGATAGGCTTAGTGAGCGCACAACAAAACGCGATTGCCAACGCCAAAAATAATATTTCGCCGACCGGCTTTCTTAGCAGCATATCGCTCGGGCAGGCGCAGAGTTGCCATAACACCACTACGATCGTCCCCGTTGCAGGCCAAAACAGCCAAGCGGCTGCAGTAACGTGCCCCCCCGGCTGTACCTGCAGTGTAGCTACGCCGGGTAGCGTTATCGAAGCTTCATTAGATAAAACGATCACCAGCGGCGTCGACCAGCTTGGTTTGGCCAGCGATATCGACCAAATAATCAACGCACTCATCACCCAACTTATGACGAGGGTGCTTCAAAACGGCCTCGGATCATTGTCTCAAACAACGACCCAAACGCCCGCCGACCTTGCCGCCGAGTCGCAGGCCACGAGCTTGCTCAACGACATACAAAGCAACACAACCATTGCGGAACAGCTCGGTTCGATATACCAAGGGAGCATCAGCGATATCGAAAACGCGCAAGCTTCTCTTAGTAATCTTGTCGACTGCTGGAACTCCGTGGCGGCTTCGACTAACAGTACAAGCGCGGCACAAAACGCCGCAACAGCCAGCTCGACCATCCAGACGCTGGAGGCCCAAGTGACCGTTTACAATGATGACATCACGCAAATAAACAGCGAGATTGCGGAGCTCAATCAGTTTGCATTGCAAATATCAACCGCCGCCTCGCCTGCCGCCGTCAAAACCATTACTGACAGCTACAACGCCGCGGTATCCGCGGGTACCTTCCCCTCGCAAACGGACCTCACCACTGCCCAGCAAAACCGCACCACACTCCAAAGCCAGCTCGCCTCGCTCAACTCAACAACGCAAAGCAGCCTCGCGCAGTGCCAGGCGTCTGGAAATTAAAGTATGAAAACTTTTTTTAACAAATCAAGCGTTACCCAAGCACTGATAGGGGTTATGCTGAGTGTGCTCGTGCTCGGACCTTTCTATCCACTCGTTG
Organism: uncultured Candidatus Saccharibacteria bacterium; assembly: GCA_964459335.1. Taxonomy (GTDB): domain Bacteria; phylum Patescibacteriota; class Minisyncoccia; order Phycocordibacterales; family SBAW01; genus GWA1-54-10. The sequence goes on from CAYWJX010000007.1 coordinate 8,288, forward strand.
CGCAGGCACAAACATCATTCCCTCTAAACGCTGGGCAAGATACCGGATTTACAAACCCCGCACCACTTTCATCAACACCTGCCGTCCCAACTACGCCTTCTGCCGACACTTCTACTTCTGTTAACGGTTTTAATCTCAATGGAACCTACACGGCACCTACATCAGCGACAGGCGCAACATTACCCGCCAGCGCGGCAAATGCAACAAACCAAAACCCGCCTAATGACCCTACCGGATGTAGCAGTAGCGTACCCCTTTGTTTATCCAGCATCGTATACATATTTACCGTTGGCATTGGAAGCGCCTTTGCCTACGTGGCGGCGACCTTTTTTAACCTCGCAATAAATCTCTCACTCAACGGCCCTATCTATGCGCTCACGTTTATCTCCACTGGCTGGACCACCGCGCGCGACTTGGCCAACATGGCCTTTTTGTTTGTTCTCATTTATATCGCGTTTATGCTCATATTTCAGGCCGAGACAAGCAACACTATGTCGCTTTTGGCGGGAGTCATTATCATTGCACTTTTGGTTAACTTTAGCTTCTTTTTTACGCGGCTCGCGATAGATGTGGGTAATATTCTCTCAATACAGTTTTATAACTCTATAAATGCGCCATCGGTGGCCGCCTCTTCCGGCACGGGAGGGGTCGCCTCGTTTGCGTCGCAAACTGTAAACACCGTTACCAATGCCACCGCCGGTATTACCGGTACTAACACCAAAGACCTCACCGCGAGCATCATGGGCATGCTCAATCTGCAAGGACTCTTTAATACCAACTCATTTCAAAACTTTACCAAAACAAACGACAGCGTCAGCCAGTTTATAACACTCTGTTTTCTCTACATAGGCGCGGCAATCATGTTTTGGCTTCTGACCGTTACATTTGTGACCGCCGGCATCAAGTTTTTGGTGCGTATTGTGGTGCTGTGGTTTCTCATCATTGCCTCGCCGCTTGCTTTTGTGGCGCGCGCAATTCCTAAATTTAGGGGCTATTTCGACAAGTGGCTTGGCATGCTCATCTCCCACTCGTTTTATCCGGTGGCGTTTATGTTTATCTTCCTCATCCTTACCAATTTTACTAATCAGATGGGGGGTCCAAACAGCTCGAGCAATTTTATCAATAACCTATTTAATAATCTCTCCACCACCAGCGCCTCAAACGTGGGAGGCATTACCTCATTGGGCCTGCTCATAGCCAACGTGGCAATAAGTATGGGTTTTATCGTTATCATCCTGTACATGGCGCTTAAAGTTTCCGACAACATAAGCGTCGTAGGTGGCAAAGCAGCAGAAAGTGCAGGCAAGTGGGTAGGAGGTAAGATGATTGGTACCTATGGTGCTATCGGTAGGCAAACATCGGGCCGTGTATTTAATGCCCTTTCTCAATCACCAGGGCTTGCAAACAAGGCAAACCAGGGCGGTATCACCGGAAGTTTGTGGAGCGGCGCTAGGAGCGTCACTAAAAAATTGGGGAGTGCCACATATGATATACGAAATGCACCCGGCGCTTCTGCCCTTGGAAAAGCACTGAGTATTGATACCGGTAAAGCAGCCACTGAAGGATATACTCAGCAGGTAAAAGCAAAGGAGAAAAAAGAAAAGGAGGAGAAAGCCGAACGCGCAGCGATTATACGCGATGCTGCCAATCAAGAAGCTTTGAAACGTATTGATGCTGACATACGAGCAGGGAGGCCTCATGCACAAGCGGACGTTGATAGGGTAAGAAACTTGAACAAGAGAGAACTTGAAGTACGTTCGGCAACTGAAATACAGAACATCGCCCATTTGCTTACTGAAGGACAGCATAAAATTGTACAAGATAGTTCAGAATATACAGATGACGAGAAAGACAAGATACGCAAAATAGCTGACCCTAATATAAAATCTCAAAAAATAGTCATCGACGAACTGCGCAAACTAAATAATAATTTAATAACAGTTAGATCTGCTGTTGTGGCTACAGGAACGGCCCGAGGAGCAGTTGTTAACCCTATAAGCACGGCCGCAATGTCTGCAGATTTAAACACTCAATTTGCTACTCTACGTGCCAATCTTACAGCCGCCACAAATCTAGGTGCGGCTGGGGCTGGCCAAGCTGAAGACATAAAGAGTGACTTGACACAGATTCGTGGCGCAGTAAATAGTTTGAGAAATCTGAGTCGAAATCTCAATAACGTACCCGCCCAAGGCGCGAGAAACCCTCAAGAAATAATTGCTCATTAATAATTAGCTACTCATATATGGAAGACAATTTATATAGCCCTGAGGAAATTAAAAAGAAATTTGCTTCACTTCCGTCTGACATCAAAACACTGGTCTACAGTGCAGATATGTTAACTGTACTAAAACAAGTTGCGGAAAAATATCATCTACACATTGACAAAATTGAAATTCTTGAAGGAGAGACCGCTGATGTGATGACCGGTTTTTCTGCACCCAACAAATTTGTCGACAATTTAGTAGAAAATCTCGGGATAGACAAAACAAAGGCGGAAGGAATTGCAAAAGATATAGACGAAATGCTTTTTAGCAAAATACGCGACGCAATGAAAAAAGCATATGAACAATCTACCACTGCACCTGAAAAGTCAGTTATAATGCCCTCGGCTGTGGCTGCTCCTGCGCCAGCTCCTCTCCCTACCGACATGCAGATTGAGCCGCCTATAGCTCCTGCACCGGTAAAAGCAACTACACCTCCACCTCAAATGCACGAGGCCGATGTTATGTTGAGCGAGCCAACTGTGAGTTTGCCTACGAATCCATCGAATTCACCCGCGACGAGCTTGTCGAATCCGCCCAAGAAAGTCGAAACAGCTCCAACACCCACAAAAGTAGAAGCACCAAAACCGCCTGCTTCATACAAAGCCGACCCGTATCGCGAACCTATCGAGTAAAAGCAGGAGAGTAGCGATATTTTTGCGATATACTATAGCTAATGCGCTATCAGGTCCCTCAATTTATCGAAATCGAAGACAAGATATTTGGGCCGCTTACTTTTAAGCAGTTTATTTATCTCGCGGGCGCGGGCGGCATATGTCTTTTGTTTTTTACCTTACTGCCGCTCTACATCGCTGTGCTTTGCATGCTTCCTTTTATCGCGCTTGGCTTTGCGCTCGCGTTTTACAAGGTCAACGGCCGGCCGTTTATCGTGGTACTCGAGCACGCGTTTGGCTATTTTTTTGGCCACAAGCTCTATTTGTGGAAGCAACACAGTGCCAAAACCCCTTCGGCGGTTGCACAGGCACCCACCGCGGCTATGACCACGCTTACCGTGCCTAAACTTTCCAACAGTAAGCTTAAAGACCTGGCATGGTCGCTCAATATTAAAGACAGGAGCACGATGGGGGTGGTCGACACCAGCCGCACGGGTTTTGAAATTTAAATCACGCATATGCCAAACAACACACCGGTAAAAGCGCAAGCCACACAGGAGTTTGTACCCATTAAAGAGGTGCGCGACGGCATTGTCATACTCAAAGACGGCTCTTTGCGCGCCATACTCATGGCCTCGTCCATCAACCTCGCGCTCAAAGGTGCCGACGAACAGCAGGCGATTATCGGACAGTTTCAAAATTTTTTAAACTCGCTCGAGTTTACGGTGCAATTTTTTATTGAAAGCCGCGATTTGGACATCAGGCCCTACATCGCGCTTCTTGAGGACCGCTACGCGCAAGAGCTCGACGACTTAATGAAGATACAAATCCGCGAGTACATGGCGTTTATCAAAGACTTTACCTCGCGCGCCAACATCATGACCAAAAACTTTTTCATCGTGGTGCCCTACGACCCGGCGCTTATGGTGCGCGGCGGCGGGGTAGGCGGTGCTATTGGCTCGCTGTTTCCGTCCGGCTCCGGAGGTTCGGCAACACTTACCAACGATCAGTTTGAGCAGTATCGCACTCAGCTCGAGCAACGCGTCTCGGTTATCGAACAGGGGCTTGTGCGCACCGGCGTGCGCATCGTTAATCTCGGCACCGAGGAGGTGATAGAGTTGTTTTACAAGCTCTTTAATCCGGGAGAGCTCGAAAAGCCTTTGCAGGTAACGCAGATTGCGCAATAACACCATGGCACTCCTCGACTTTTTAAAATCTTCAAAGCCAACATCCGCCGCAACACCGGTGGCGCCGATTTTGCCCGAGCAAATATACAAAGAGGGTGTGCTTGAGCTCCAAGATGTTATCGCGCCATCGGCGCTCAAGATCACACCGCGCGAGATAAACCTCGGCGACAAAATTGCGCGCACCTTTTTTGTCATGTCGTATCCGCGCATCTTAACCGACAGCTGGTTTGCGCCGGTTATCAATCTCGACCGCGTGCTCGACATCTCCATTTTTATCCATCCGCTCGACTCGGCCGACATACTCAAAAAGTTTCAAAAAAAAGTGGCCGAGGTGCAAAGCCAAATTATGGTGCGGGAGGAGAAGGGCATGGTGCGCGATCCGGTGCTCGACACCGCCTATCAAGATTTGGAGAGTTTGCGCGACCAGCTCCAGCAAGCACAAGAAAAACTTTTTGACGTCGGCGTATACATCACCATCTACGACAAAACCGCCGAAGAGTTGGACAAAGCCGAGAGCGAAATCAAGTCGATGCTCGAGAGCCGCCTTGTGTACGTAAAACCGGCGCTCTTCCAGCAGGAGCAGGGCTTTAAAAGCGTGCTGCCCATCGGCCAAGACGATCTCAACGTCAATTCCAAATTAAACTCCTCGCCGCTTTCATCAATCTTCCCGTTTGTGTCGTTCGACCTCACCAGCGACAAGGGCATCCTCTACGGCGTCAACCGCCACAACGCGAGCCTCGTGCTGTTTGACCGGTTTAGTTTGGAAAACTACAACTCGGTTATCTTTGCCAAGTCGGGCTCGGGCAAAAGCTACGCGACCAAGCTGGAGATTTTGCGCACGCTCATGTTTGACACCGAGGTCATTGTTATCGACCCGGAGCGCGAGTATGAGTTTTTGGCACAGGCGGTGGGCGGGCGATACTTTAATATTTCTCTCAACTCCGAGCACCATATCAACCCGTTTGATTTGGCGCCGCCCCGCGAGGACGAGAGCGCAGCCGATATCCTCCGCAGTAATATTGTGGCGCTTGTGGGACTCTTCCGCATCATGCTCGGCGGCTTAAGCCCCGAGGAGGACGCCATTATCGACCGCGCGATTACCGAAACCTACGCGCTTAAAGACATCACCGTAGACAGCAACTTTGCGGAGATAGAGCCGCCGCTCCTTTCCGACTTTGAGCTCGTGCTCGCCGGCATGGAAGGGAGCGAGAGTTTGGTGCAGCGCCTCTCTAAATACACCAAGGGCACGTGGAGCGGATTTATCAACCAGCCTACCAACGTCGACATCAACAAAAAGTTTGTCGTCTTTAGCGTGCGCGACATGGAGGATGACCTGAAGCCCGTGGCGATGTATATCATCACGCACTTTATATGGAACACGGTACGTAAAAATCTTAAAAAGCGCCTGCTGGTTATCGACGAGGCGTGGTGGATGATGAAAAGCGACGACACGGCAAGCTTCTTGTACAGTATGGCAAAGCGCGGCCGAAAATATTATCTCGGCCTCGCAACTATTACCCAGGACGTCGACGACTTTTTAAAGTCGCCGTACGGTTTGCCGATGATTACCAACTCGTCGATACAAATTTTGCTTAAGCAATCGCCGACCACGATCGACAACCTGCAAAAAACATTCAATCTTTCGGACGAAGAAAAGTTTTTACTCCTCGAGAGCGATGTGGGGGAGGGGATCTTTTTTGCCGGCCTCAAGCATGTGGCCATCAAAGTGATAGCCTCCTACACTGAAGACCAGATTATCACCTCCGACCCGAGCCAGGTGCTGGCTTTGCGCAAACAACGTGCCGACATGGCCGACGCGCAAGCGGGCGCTCCGCCGAGCGCGGTACAATAAGATTATGTGGATTAAAGGCACACTACTCATTATGCTCGCACTCATGATCGACGGCCTGCAGGCGTTGATCGGCCTAGGCGTTTCGATTGTAGCGGCATTCCCCGGCACCTTTGCAGGGGGCGCTGCCGGATGTTTAGCGGCACAAAAATTTGTATCGGGCAGTGTCAGCTGTGCCATAGGCGGTTTTATCCTCGGTACGCTCGGGAGCTTTGGCAACGTTGCGGCTCCTATCACCATACCGATCGGCATCGTGATAGGGTTTGCGGTTGATGTGTGCCTAAGCCTGACATTGGGAATTTTTCTTATCGGAATGCTCTATGTATGCAAAATGTTTTATCCGGGTTATGTAACAGCAGTTTTCATAGGAGAAGCGCTCCCCGGGTTTGATATATTACCGGGGTGGACTTTGCTTGCGGTACGTTCGGTACTTAAAAAGAGCGCCGAAGAGGGGAGTGGCATTGCCTCACTCGCTTCCGGTGTAGGTTCGGCGATATTATCACCCGGAAGCCCCACCAGCGGATTGGGCACCGTAGCACGGGGAATATCTAACATGAAAAATATCACCTCCACTCTACAATCAAACTCGGCTACAAATAATACCGAGGAAACACCTTCACGGATTCCAAGCACTCTCCAAACAAAAAACTTTGACGGCATCAAGCCGGCCAACGACAATCTCAAACCCTATGTACAAAAAGCCGCTTAAATACACAGCCGTATTGATGTTTGCAATATTCGGAGCATTTTCTTTTGCCCATGCTCAAACATCGGGTGTGGTGCCTGCACCTATACAATATGTTGTATCGCCCGAAACGCCGGGGCCAAACACGCAAGTGACCATCGAGGCACAGGGTGTTGGCACCTTTGTGGGCGACTCCACTATTATCTGGAGCCAAAACGGCAAGGTGGTGTCACAAGGGGTTGGCCAGCGCGATTTTACCTTTACCACGGGGCCGATCGGCAGCGCAACGCAGATACACGTGGAAATAGATTCTTCGACACAAGGCACGCTCACCAACAGCTGGACGTTTATCCCTTCGTCAATCAACCTGGTGTGGGAGGCGGACACCACCGTGCCCCCGCTTTACAAAGGCAAAGCACTCTATAGCGGAGGCTCAAATGTTAAAGTGGTCGCATTTCCGAGCCTTGCAGTTAATGGCAGCAGCTTCTCGATAAGTAGTCTCTCATTTCAATGGACGCTCGACGGCGACCCGCTCCCCGACCAGTCTGGGCTCGGGCAAAACTCTCTTACCTTTACCGGCAGTCAGCTCCAAAAAGAGGAGGATGTATCGGTAGATGTGTATTACGGCGCAACCAAAGTGGGGACAGGCTCAGTGGTGATACCGGCCACCGACCCCGAGCTTGTGCTGTACGACAAAGATCCTTTGCGCGGCATCATTTTTGACTCGGCATTGCCTGCCGGCATCTCACTCAACAGCAATGAGCTCACCGTGCAAGCCGTACCCTATTATTTTGCCAATAGCAGTTTGGCAAACGGTGCGCTTACCTATGCATGGACACTCGACGGCAATGACACTACCGGGCCCAATGCCGCCGAGGGCGAGCTGACTCTGCGCCAAACGGGCTCGGGCAGCGGGAGCGCGCAGCTTGGCGTGTCGCTCCAAAACAACGACACCGACAAGCTGGTGCAAGCGGCCAACGCGGCACTCCAAATTGTCTTTGGCACACAATCATCAAGTAGCGGCCTCTTTGGACTATGAAAAAACTACTTATCTACACAATACTAGTTTTGTTTTTTGCAGTGAGCGGCTATGCAACTCTGGCCGTGGCTGCAACCGCCGGAACAGTCGCTCCTTGTACTACTTGCAATCTGACATATCAGCCGCTTGAGCCTCTATTGCCTCCAAATTCCACTGCCAGTCTTACCGACCCTAACAGTCTTCCGGGCATTCTGAACGTCATTTTTACCATCCTCATTACCGTAGGAGCACTGCTTGCAGTCCTGATGCTTACGATTGGCGGCATCCAATATATGACATCCGGCACCGCAGGTGGAAAAAACGTCGGGATGAAAAGAGCACAAGCCGCACTGTGGGGGATAGTGCTCATCGCAGGCTCATGGCTTATTTTGAACACTATCAACCCAAAATTACTCAACTTTACTTTAAACCCATGCACGCAAGACATGCAGCAACAAGGACTTTGCACGGTTACGGCAAATAACGCATCGACAAATAATTTGCAAACTACTCAGACCAATAACGCCTGCGGCGGTAGTTATCCAGACGGATGTGGTGCAAATCAATATTGTGGTACATATAGTACTGCGTTTGGCAGTAACACTACTTGTTTGTCGGACGTAAATCAAACAGCCAATACGGAGTGTACAGATATAGGGGGGGTGTGGTATTCGTCATTAACTTCAACTTATTGTTCTTTTCCATGGTATACAACACAAGAAAGTTGTTCTCAAGCCGGACATAAGTGGTCTTTATATGGTACTTGTTATCAATGAACATGACTCGAATCACACAATGGATAATAGCTGGTTTAGTAATAGTTGTCCTCTTAGGAGGAGCTACTTGGTTTTTCTTTTTCCGTTCCACTTCTACCAACACAACTCCCATCACCACGTTGTTTGGCACTTCGGTAAACAACACTACAACGGCTACGCCTAACACAAACCCTGGCACAGTAACCAATGGCACACTGCCCGCCTCACAATCGGCGACACAAAAAATATTTGAGATAGCACAAGGCCCCGTTGCAGGAGCAACACTTATACAAACATTGCACCCCACCACCACGCTCGCGCGATATATAAACCAGGAAGATGGTCATGTGTATGATTTGCCTCTTGACGTGTCCGGTGCAGTGCCGCGCGTTGTCTCCGATGTAACAATCCCCGGCATTGAACAGGTAGTGTGGCTCGAGCAGGGTAATGCCGCAATTTTGCAATATATCGACACCGACGGGGCAACGGTTAAAAGTGTATATCTCGGGTTCCCGGCGGCAACTACCAGTACACAACTTGCCGCAACACGCATACAATTTTTGCCTGACAATATTATCAGCTTAGCCGCATCTCCCGACGGCAAAAGTATCGCTTACCTTCTCCCAACATCGAGCGGCTCAAGCGGCTACATTGCTAAATCGGACGGCACTGGTGCTAAACAACTCTTTTCGCTCCCGCTTGCGCAAGTACTTATACAATGGCCGACACAAAGCACTTTACTCGTCGAAACTAAATCGACAGCAGGAGTATCCGGCATGGTATTTTCGGCCGATGTAAAAAGTGGAGCAGTCATACCACTAGTGTATGCAGAGGGAATTACCGCAACTGCAAACGCTCTCTTTTCCACTCTTTTGTATCAAATATCCGACGGCACAGTTCTCACCTCCTATTTGTATGATGTTAAAAGCGGAACTAATGCGCCTCTTCCGATAAATCCTTCTCCGGAACAGTGTGTGTGGAGTCAGATTACAAGTGTCATTATGTACTGTGCGGCACCTATACAAGCTGTACCAGCAAATTATCTTGACCTTTGGCACCAAGGATTGAGTAGTTCTGCCGACAATATTTTTGAATTAAACACAGCTCTTGCTGGAGAACGTGTTGTGGTTTCGCCCGGCTCCAGCGATGGTGGTGTGGCTTCTGACATTTTAGAAATGGCACTTTCGCCCGACGAACACTATCTCTCTTTTACGACCAAAGGCACCCGCGAGTTGTGGGGTGTTAGGCTTGCGGAGTAGAAGGCGAGCCGCTGCTGTATTTAAGAACAATGTGGCGGAACTTGCCGTCGCCGGCCGACTCTGTTTTTATCTCCGGGTCATCGGCAAAAAGCTCGTGAACCACCAAACGTTCGTATGAGCTCATGGGCGGCATCTCTACCTCGTGCTTAAAAAGGCGCGCGCGCTGTGCCAGCATGCGTGCCTGCTGGCGCACGCCCTCAAGCTGGGCCTCCTGGTAGCCGTTGATATCGATAAGGAAACTGGAGGCTTCGTCGCCATACTTTTGCTCGATTATGCGCCGCGCAAGGAGGGTAAGCGCCCGCAAATGTTCGCCGTGCGGCCCTATGAGGCGCTCGGGCTCTGCAGTTTTGACCGCCACAACCGTGCGGTGGCCTGTGGTAACGGTTACACTCTCAAAAGAGGCGCCGAGCGCGGCAAGAAGCTCGGAGACAAAGTTGGTAAGCTCTTGGGCATCCATAATGCCCAGCCTACTCCATTACTTCGCTCTCTGCAATTCTCGGCGGATCAGGAACTCTTGCCCGAGCGAAATGACATTACTCGTTGCAAAATAAAGCCCGGCGGCGGCAGGAAAAGAGTAGACAATAAAGATATAGAGCACGGGCATGGCGTAGAGCATCATGTTTTGCTGCATGGCCTGGGCCTGCGCTTTTTCGGGCGCGAGGGGCACGGTGGTTACGCGTTTGGTGCGCACGAGCGAGAGCTTTACCACGGCATATTGGAGCCCGGCTACAACGAGTGCCAACGGGATGTTATGCGACGCGAGCAAATTCATCAGCCCAAAAAAGTTCGTATTAACCGCCGCCGGCACATGCACAAACGAGTACAAAAGGCGCGTAGCGATATGCGGCAACCCCTCGCGTATGAGTGCGTAATAAAGGGCTATAAATATAGGGATTTGGACCAAGATGGCTATGAAACCGGCAAATGGGCGGACTTCTTTTTTCTTAAAGAGCTCCATGGTCTGCTTGGCCTTTTCGTCGGGGTTGTCTTTGTATTTTTTATTGATTTCGTCGAGGTCTCCTTGTATAGCCGCCATGGCCATTTGTGTACGGATAGAGGCGCTAAACGCCGGGTAAAACACCGCGCGCACGACAATGGTCATTGCAATAATGGCCAAACCAACATCGCCGCCCGGCATGACGCCGATTAAAAATATAAATGCATTGTAGAGCGGTGCAATGAGTATAGTTTCAAATATATTCATGTATTATTTTTGCCTGCCCACCTGGGAAAGCAAGGAAGAAATTTCTTCTTTCAGAATCGCACTTTGCCGCTCACTTGGTATCACTCGGAGAAAGAACACCGCCCGAGCGCGGGGGAGGGTCGCGGTAGCGCTAACGACAGAAGCAAGTGCACGATATATAGAGCGGCGCAATGCATTGCGAACGTTTGCTTTACGCGCCACCGACTTGGCAATTACCGCCGCACTGCGCAAGGGCTCTTCGGAAAGAACCCACTTTGCCTGCATGTGGGGCGAGCGCGCCGAGCGACCCGCTTTGAGCACCTCCTCTACCTCAAAGCCACGCAGGCGTAGGCGCTTTTTGAGCATAACATGCCTTTACTTAATACTGACTTATGCCGATTTGCGGGCACGCCCTTTTTGGAGGCGGCGTTTGAGTGTTGCGCGGCCGCCGGGGGTGGCACTCCTTTTAAGAAAGCCGTGTGAACGCGCGCGTTTGCGCTTTTTTGGCTGGTAGGTTTGCGACATGTGTCAAATATATCGTATCCACAGTTTTTCCACAACTTGTGCACCGTTATGCCATTTTTGACGGGTGAGCCGCGCACGCGTATGCTGGGGGAAACTAGCCTACTCTGTAGGCATAAGTGTACCCTTACTATGACTACCACGAAAGAACTCTGGGAAAATGCATTGGTAGAACTCGAGCTGACCATTTCAAAACCAAATTTTAATACATGGTTTAAAGACACGCATATCGTGCGCATCGAAGACGGCACTGTGGCGCTCGGCGTGCCGAGTCAGTTTGCCCGAGACTGGCTCTCAACAAAATTTCATAAGGATATTTTGCGCTCTTTACGCGGTCTTTCTGACAGTGTGCGTGTGGTTGAGTATGTAATATCGCGCGGGGCCAAGAAGGTTGCCGAGGAACCGCCACATACGGTGCCTCCCGCACCGTCCGAGTTGCCGCTCGAAACCGTGCACGCCAAAACCAATCTCAATCCGCGCTTTACCTTGCAATCCTTTGTGGTTGGGCCGTTTAATGAGCTTGCACACGCCGCGGCACAGGCGGTTATCCGAAGCCCCGGCATCGCGTACAATCCGCTTTTGGTATATGGGCCGACGGGCTTAGGCAAAACACATCTCATACAAGCAATCGGCAACCATTTTCGGACGCAGATGCCCGAGCGCAAAGTGTTTTACGTCACGTCAGAAAAGTTTTCGATGGACTATGTGTCGAGCCTCCAAACAGACAAGGTGCAAAGCTTTAAAGAACGGTACCGCCAATACGATCTCCTTATCATGGACGACGTGCAATTTTTGGCCGGCCGCGACAAAATCAAAGAAGAGTTCTTTCATCTCTTTAACTATTTGCATGACAACAACAAACAGCTCGTATTCTCAAGCGACCAGCATCCCAATGTGATCCAAAATCTCGAAGACCGGCTCAAGTCGCGTTTTGCGGCAGGGATGGTTGTCGCGGTAACGCCGCCCGACCACCAGTCGCGCTTGGCAATTGTGCGCGCCAAGGCCGCCGCCCACAACGTGCTCTTACCCGACGAAGTGCTTGAGTACCTTGCCGCCACCATTGAGGGCAATGTCCGCGAACTCGAAGGCGCACTCAACACGCTCCTCATACAATTTGAGATGCGCGGCGAACCTCTCACCATTAACGACGCCAAAACACTCCTGCGCAGCGCCAGTACCGCGGCAAAAAAAGCCGTGTCGGTGCAGGACGTGGTCAAAGTAATTGCCGGTTTTTACGGCGTTGAGGAAAACAGCATTTACGAAAAAACCCGCCGCAAAGAGGTGGTGCGGCCGCGGCAGGTGATTATGTATCTCCTGCGGGAGGACTTCCATATTTCCTTCCCAACCATCGGCGAAAAGCTCGGCGGCCGCGACCACACCACTGTTATCCACTCATGTGAGAAAATAAAAAACGACCTGCGCAGCGATAGCGTTCTCAACCAAGAAATGCACCAGATCCGCCTCATGTTGAAATGAGGTGGATAAGTGGTAGTAATAGAAGGGGATACTATTGTGGACAAGTATAGAAAACCAACCAACCAAGACGTGTCAAAAATATGAGTACTCAATTGTCCACCAACTGCGCAAGCCCTACTCTAATAACAAACCCTTGCAATATAATCTTTTACGTCACTTTTCCACCAATCCACATCCTTAATAGTAATAATAGTTTTTTATAAACAATATATGAAGTTTGAATGCACAACCGAACAACTCCTCAAAGCGGTAATAACCGCCGCTCGTTTTGTTGAGCGTAAAGCCAACCTGCCGGTGTTGGGGAGTATTTTAATAACCGCCGATGGTGGGCGGATAACATTGCGAGCCACCAATCTTGAGTGTGGTGTTGAGGTGACTTTTGCCGCCAAAGTTTTACAGAGTGGTGTTGCAGCTGTGCCTGGGGGAGTGTTGCTTGGGTTTTTATCCAACGCGCGGGGTAAAAATGTTTCGGCGGCGTTGGTTGGTGAGCTGTTTAAAATCGAAACCGAACGTGCGTCGGCCTCAATTAAAACTGTTCCACACGACGACTTCCCGATTTTGCCGCAGGTGTCGGCTGAACGGTCGTTTACGGTTAAATCAGGCGATCTTATGCGCGCCATTAGGAGTGTTGCATATTGCGCCTCAACCTCGGCAACTAAACCCGAGCAACAGAGTGTTTTGCTGTTTGGCGAAGCCGGCAAGATTATAACAGCCGCAACCGACTCTTTTAGGCTGGCCGAAAAAAGTATTCCACTGCGCTCAGGAGGCAGTGTAGCGCATTTGCTGCTTCCCGCGCGCAACGCGGCCGAGCTCATGCGTATTGTAGAAACAGCCAACACTGAGGTTGAGTTGTATTACAATGACAATCAAATTTCGACCCACATGGGTGAGGTGTACTACACCAGCCGCCTTATCGACGGCGCATTTCCTAACTATCGTCAAATTATCCCCAAGTCGTTTACCTCCGAGGCGGTGATGTTACGCGAGGACCTCTCGGCCGCACTCAAATCACTTTCGGTCTTTGCCGACAAGTTTGCACAGGTTACTTTTACAATAGATCCGGTTAAAAAAGCAATTTTTCTTTCCTCGCGCAACCCCGACATAGGCGAGCAGGTGTCGACCGTGCGTGCCACCATCTCGGGCGAGCCTTGCACCATGAACTTTAACGGCCGCTATCTTGCCGACAGCTTGCAGGCAATCACGGGAGACAGTGTGCGCATCCATGCCAACGGTCCCGGCAAACCGCTCCTCATCAAAGACGCAGCCGACGAGAGTTTTCTCTATCTAGCCATGCCGATGAATCGGTAATAATTATTTAATATAAACCTATGGACACATACGATTACAACTCACGCAAAACAGGTGCCAATACTATCGACCCGGCAATGGTTACTACCACTTTTGAGTTGGCCGGATACACCACGGTTAAAAACTTGGGTGTTGCGCGCGGCATTGTGGTGCGTTCACGTTCGCTCGTTGGCTCTATCGGCGCCGGCATACAGAGCCTCTTTGGCGGCAACATAACACTCTTTACACAATTGAGCGAAAAATCGCGCTCACACGCCTTTGATTTGCTTCTTGAGCATGCGTCCGAGATGGGAGCCAACGCCATTGTGGGCGTGCGTTACGACGCCACGGAGCTAGCCGCAGGTATCACCGAGGTACTAGCCTACGGCACCGCCGTGGTCGTCGAGAAAAAATAATTTTTAGTGCGTCACAGGACCCACAGGAATCATTGGGGCTTGTGTGGTTTGAACTTGGCTGCCCGTGCTTCCTGGAGTTGTTGAGAAGCCGGCGGGGGTGTTGTGCGTGAGCCACAAGCTCAAGCCTGTTTCCCACAAACTATATTGCGGATCGGTTGGGTCGGGCGGCGTCGGACCCGTCGGGTCACTTTTATTGAGCCAGTAAAGTATCTCGTGCAAAGCGCCGTCGCCTCCGGGGATTTGCCAGTCGCCGCGAAGTATCGGCTTGAGGCCGCTCTCGTTTACCGTGGTGCGTGTAAAGTATTGCGTTGGGCGCGTAGGCAGCGCGTATTGCATAAACTGATTCCACATCGGGCCTACGATAAAGCCCGACACGTTGTGCGTCATGGGGCTGTTGTCGTTGTTGCCGGCCCAGATGCCCACCACCAGGTTGGGTGTGTAGCCGATGGTCCACGCGTCTTTGTAATTGTTGGTAGTTCCGGTTTTAACCGCGACATCGTAACCGGGGAACTGAAGATACTCGTTTTCGCCGAGCGGCGCGCGCGCGACTGCGTCGGAGAGCACGTCGTTTATCTCCTCGGCTATCTGCGGTTGCAACACCTGCGTACCGGTTGGTTGCGAGTCGTCTTCGATAACGTTGCCGTTTGCGTCCTCGATTTTTAATATCGCCGTGGGTTGGTAGTGTGTACCGTCGGTGGCAAAGGTGCCGTAGGCGCTCGACATGTCGAGCAAGTTTACCTCGCCGCCGCCGAGCACGAGGGTGAGCCCGTATTGGTTTGCATCGCCGAGTGTTGTAATGCCCATCGATTTGGCAAGCTGGAGCGTGTCGGCAATGCCGGCCAAGTAGAGCACTTTAACCGACGGTACGTTTATTGACTGCGCAATGGCGTCGCGCAGTGTCATCGGGCCTCTAAACTTGTTGTCGTAGTTAACCGGCGAGTAACACGGCGCAACGTTGCTAAAGTTATTTCCTGCGCAACTGGTTTGGAATTGTGTCGGCACATCCCACAGCACGGTGTCTGGCGTGTAGCCTTTGATAAATGCCTCGGCATACGCAAACGGCTTGAATGCCGAGCCCGGTTGGCGGTTGGCGAGCGTCACGTTGTATGCGCCGTCTATTTGATTGTCGAAATAGTTGCGCGAGCCCACCATGCTAAGGATTTGACCGTTGGTGGGGTCGAGCGCAATAAGGCCGGCGTTGCTTGCATTAAATTTGGTGGCATTGCTGAGCGCCCCGGCTTTGACTATCGATTCTGCCTCGGCCTGCATGTTGGCGTCGAGCGTCGTGGTAACCTTCCAGCCGCTCGTTTGTATCGCATCCTCGCCGTATTTTTGCTCCAGATACTGTTCGACATAAAACACAAAGTGCGGCGCCTGTATCGAGCCGCTTTGCTGCGGAATAAACACCACCTGCTCGGCTTTGGCATCGTCGCGCTCGGGGGCGGTGATGTAGCCGTGCGAGTACATTTCGTCGAGCACAAGATTTTTGCGCGCATCTAAATCGGCTTTATGTGTGCCGTACGGCGAGTAGTAGCTTGGTGCGGGGAGGATTGCCGCCAAGTAGGCGCCCTCGGCAAGGTCAACCTCGCTGGCATGTTTGCCAAAAAAGGTTTCGGACGCTTCCTCAACGCCGTACATCGTGCCGCCAAAAGGCACTTGGTTAACATAGAGCGTCAAAATTTGCTGTTTGGTGAGTACCTGCTCGAGCTTGAGCGCCAATACCCACTCTTTAAGTTTGCGCACAATACTTTTGTCGTTGGTGAGGACGGTGTTTTTAATAACCTGCTGAGTAATAGTGGAACCGCCTTGGTCGAGCCCCACATGGGTGATGTCGACAAAAATGGCACGCAGAATTGCCTTAAACTCGACGCCGTTATTGGTGTAAAAGTTCGGGTCTTCGATGGAGATAATCGCGTTGGTGATGTTGGGCGAGACTTGGTCGAGCGTCACGCTGGTGCGCTGTATGTTGTTATTGCTGAGGTCGTAAAGCAACACTTGTCCGGTGCGGTCGTACAATTTAACCGACTGGTCGACGCGTATTTGCGAGAGCGAGTTTAAGTCGGGGAGAGGCAAGGTGGCCGCCCACAAAAAGAGGATGCCCATGAGCACAAAGTACACACCGAGCGCGTACAGCAGTGTTTTTACCTTATGCTTTTTGACCCATCGCCACGCCGTTTTGCCGCCATGCTTTACTCTTTTGAGCATTAGCATGTATTTTACCACGCACTAGCCTCTCGTACCTCAAATTGTGGTATATTTTGCACATGAAGCTGTCGGAGATTCTTCGCGAACGGGGGTACATATATCAACATTCGGCGCCTCTCGAAGAGATAGCCGATGGTGCCACGCGCACTGTATATGAGGGATTTGATCCTTCAGCCGATTCGCTCCATGTTGGGAACTTGATGGGCCTTTTGGTTCTACGGCGTTTTTTGGAGGCAGGGCATAAAGTGATACTTCTCGTGGGTGGCGGCACAGGCATGATAGGTGACCCTTCCGGTAAAAACGTAGAGCGTGTTCTCTTAACGCCAGAGCAGGTTGCTTCAAACAGCAAAAAAATAGCCGCGCAGGCAGAAAAGCTCTTTGCCTCAAATAATTTTCGAATGGTAAATAATGCTGACTGGCTCGGGCAGACGAAACTCTTAGATTTTCTGCGCGATATAGGCAAAAGCTTTTCGGTAAACGCAATGATGCAGCGCGATTCAGTCAAAGATAGACTCGAAAATCGTGAGCAAGGTATTTCTTACACGGAGTTTTCATACATGCTTCTCCAAGCTTATGATTTTTTTCATCTCAATAAAGAGTATGGATGTGACTGGCAGCACGGCTCTTCCGACCAATGGGGGAATATTATTTCAGGCGTTGACCTTATCCGCCGCCAATCTGGCAAAACAGCCTATGGTACGACACACGACTTGTTGATAAACAAATCAACGGGGAAAAAGTTTGGCAAAACGGAGGGTGGCGCCGTGTGGCTCGACCCGCAAAAAACATCCCCGTTTGATTTTTATCAATTTTGGTTTAATACCGACGATACCGACGTTGAAGAGTATTTGCTTAAAATGACAATGCTTCCTAAGGCTGATGTTGATGCGGTTATGAAAGAGCAACTCGCAGACCCTGCGAGTCGAGCGGCGCAAAAAAATCTAGCATTTGAAGTTACAGCATTAGTGCACGGCAAAGATGAGGCGCAAAAAGTGGCGCAAGCTTCGGAAGATCTTTTTAATGGTACTGTTTCTGAAAATGCTCCTATTTTTGAAATAACACCAAATAGTTCTGTTATTAGTGCATTAGTTGATAGCAATCTTGCAAGTTCAAAACGTGAGGCGCGGCAGTTTATCGAAGATGGGGCCATTCAGTTAAATGGAGAAAAAATAGTCGCTGACCGCGATCTTGTTGAAGATGATTATAAGAACGGTAAGGCTTTGCTCAAAAAAGGCAAGCGGAATCTCGTCACCATTAAACCAAAATAAAAATCCGCCATATGGCGGATTTTTTGTTATTCTTCCTCCTCTTCTCCGTCAAGGCCGGGAACGCCAATAGCTTCCTCCTCGTCGTCCTCTAATTCTGCATCGTCTACCTCGGGCTCGTCGGATGTATCCTCATCGTCCGGCTCACTTTCGCTGAGCAAAAACCCTTCTGTCTCCAATTCGTCATGCATAAAGCGTATCTTTATATCTTGTAATTATATGTGATGACTCCGATGCATTGTGTTGTAACAAAACTAATACGTTTTGCAAACCGTTTTGGGCGCATCGACTGTGGATAATATCAATGGAGGCGTACGCTTGCAAGGCAAGTGAGGCCAACCGCGATAGCATCCAGCTCGTCATCGAGACGTTTACGCTTGGATAAAGTTACCAAACGAGGCACCATCATCGCTACGGCGCTTTTGTCGCTTTTGCCGTAGCCGGTAACCGCTATTTTAACCTCAAGCGGCGTATATCCATATACTACAAGCCCTTTTTGCATGCCAAGATAGGTGAGCATGCCGCGCACCTCGGCTATCTGTACGCCGGTTTTGGCATTTTTGCCGAAAAAAATCTCCTCGAGTGCCATCGCATCGGGCTTAAACTTTTGTATGAGCTTCTCGGCGGCCTTACCAAGTGCAAGGAGTCGCTCGCTAAAGGGGAGCGAGGCGTCGGTACGCACGCACTCGGAGTGCACAACCGTTTCTTTACCTCCGTCAGCTGACGGATTTTTTTCAACAACGGCTACTCCTAACCGTTCGAAACCGGGGTCAAAAGCTAAAACGCGCATGCCTCAATGATAGACTTAAGCGGCGTTGGTGTACACCTCGCTCACATCGTCTTGATCTTCGAGTGCGTCACTAAGCTCGGCCATCTTTTGCGAGTCTTCGTCGCTGAGCTCCACCGGTACCGTGGCCTCGAGCTTGCCGTCGGCGCCTTTGGCAAATGCCCACATAGCCGCGCCCGGGTTGGCGAGTGTGCCGCCGTGGAGCGCGAGCAGATGTTTAATTTCTTGATTGGTGCGATTGCGCGAGTCGGTGTATCCCTCAACAATAATGGCGCATCCGCCCGGTCCGTAGGCTTCGTAGGTAACTTGCTCCATCTCGGTAGCATCGGTTGATGCTTTGCTCAGTGCGCGCTCGATGTTGTCGGCGGGCATGTTAGCCTCCTTGGCCTTCTCGATTGCCATGCGCACGCTCGGCGAGTTGCGGTCGCCCTTAGCTTTTTTTGCCTCGATGGTAATAAAGCGCACGAGCTTGCTAAAGAGCTGCGCCTTTTGAGCATCGGTCTTGCCCTTGGTGTGTTTAAGCTTTGCCCATTTGCTGTGTCCTGACATACCAGAGTTATACCTCTCTTTTTAAAAATTACAAAAGTTTTTCGTTTAGATTAAACGGAGCTTGTTTGCCGGTGTGCTCGTAGGCTTTTGCGGTTGCAACGCGGCCGCGCGGCGTCCTTTCAATCAATCCCAATTGCAAAAGGAACGGCTCGTGTACCTCGCTTATGGTGTTTGGCTCCTCGGCAAGCGTGGCCGCGAGCGCCGAGACTCCTGCCGGGCCGCCATTAAAGCGCTCTATCAATACCTCGAGCAATTTTCTATCAAGCGGAGTTAAGCCCAGCTCATCTACCTCAAGAAGCTCAAGCGCGTCGCCGACCGCCTTGGCCGAGAGCGGGATTTTTTTAACCTGTGCCCAGTCGCGCGCGCGTTTTAGCAAATAGTTGGCTGTGCGCGGTGTTGCGCGCGAGCGCTTGGCGATTTCTTGTACACCACCCTCTTCGATATCAACGCCGAGGATTTTTGCCGAGCGCCGCACGATGTGCGCGATGTCGTCCTCGCTGTAAAACTCGAGGCGGAAGACCCCGCCCGAAAACCGTGAGCGCAGAGGTGCCGAGAGGTCGGCCACGCGTGTTGTTGCGGCGATGAGGGTAAACGGCGGCAGCGGCAAGTCGAGTGTGCGTGCGCTCGGCCCTTTGCCGATGATGATGTTGAGCGAGCTGCTCTCCATAGCGGGGTAGAGCACCTCTTCGATGGCATGTGAGAGCCTGTGTATCTCGTCGATAAACAAGATGTCACCGGGGTTAAGGTTGGTGAGCAGCGCAGCCAAGTCGCCTACGCGTTCGATGGCGGGGCCGGAGGTTGCACGGAGTGTGCCGCCAAGCTCATGCGCGATAAGATGGGCGAGCGTTGTCTTGCCGAGGCCCGGCGGCCCGTAAAAAAGGATGTGCTCGGGCGGGGTAGAGCGCTCTTTGGCGGCGCTAATCAAAATATGGAGGTTGTTTTTGATGCTCTCTTGTCCAATGTACTCGTCCCACGAAGTTGGACGTAGTGTTTGGTCGAGATGAGCCTCGTTTTTGAGGTCGGGGCCGGGGTCTTTCGGGAGGCTTGACATAAAATAATGGTATGCTAGGATGGTGTTCAGTCTCGCTCTTCCCTCGCATGGGGGATTTTTTGTTGGGAAGAGTACACCGTCAAGCAATGCGGCTTAACCGCTTTGGGACCGCTCCAAGGACGCTCCGGCACTATGTTTTATACATCGCCGCGGGGGCTATCCTCAGGAGCGACTCCCGCTTATTCGCTAGTCGAATCTGTGCATTGCTTGGTGGTGTACTACTCCCTACTTCGCTCACCCTACGCCGCTAAAGCTTCGTAGGGCATGAGCTACGCAGGGCACAGCCACGCCCCTAACAATACTCCCGTTTGGACAATCGACTAGATTGACCAGCGGGAGTTTTGTGTTTGTGAAAAAAGGTTTGTTCTTTGGTTTGAAATTGTAGCAATTTTACACATTATTTCTGTGTGGTATAGTCTCGTCGGATTGAACTCGGTAAAGCGCGGGAGGGCGCATCATGGACCAGGAAGGAACCAGACCTCTACTGTCCTTTGAAAAGATTCGAGAATATTTGCACCCCGATAAGAATTTTGTCGGTCCGCGCCAGCCGATCGATGACTATCGCCTCGCGGCGGGGTTATTGTTCCATCATTGGAACGACAGAACGGATCGGGTGATCAAAAACTACCTTGGTGATTGTCCGACCATCGAGGTAACGTGGTATGGCGGACGGCACGGAATTTCGTTTCGGGTTGATCAAGTCTCATTGCCCGTCACGCCGCAGGTCGTTAATATCCTAGTGGACAAGCGCTGTATCGAAGGTACTCCCGAATTGGGGTATACCAACCGTTTCGAGCTTCGGCTCAGTGATCACGGAAAGCGATTGGTGGTGATGGAATGGTTTGTTGACAGCAACTTCTACGACTTCATGACCGCCGGTGCAACCTTCGACCCTCGAACTGGTGAGATGGATTGGCGTTCGAGATGAATGTCGATATCATCAAACTAGAGGGCTCCACGGAGCTCTCTTTTTTATTTGCAACATAAGGGCTTATCTCAAACTGGCTAAATTTTTGCAGTTAAGTCGACTACGCGGCCAAGCTCTTCTAGGCTCGTGACACCTCTCAGCACTTTTAACACACCGTCTTGTTCCATTGTTGGTATTGCTTGCGGCTTGGCGGCCTCGGCCACCTCGCGCTCGCTCGGCTTGGAACGCAAAATCTCCTCAATTTTTGAATCCATAAATATTGCCTCAAAGATGCCAATACGGCCTTTGTATCCGCGGCCGTGGCACTCGGGGCATCCTTTAGGCGATGCATCCCAGAGCATATTAGTGGCGGCAGGCACAAACGACCTATCAACAATACTCGTAATTGCGCGGTCGATAATCGTTTGCTCGTCGGCCGTTGGCGCACGCTCAACTTTGCATGCACTGCAAAGTTTGCGCAAAAGGCGCTGGGCGATTGCAACGTTAATTGACGAGCTCAAGACTTTTTCGGACACGCCAAGGTCGATAAGGCGGGGGAAGGCGCCGGCCGCGTCGTTGGTGTGGAGGGTCGAGAACACAAGGTGTCCGGTGAGCGCCGCATTGATGGCGGTTGCAGCCACTTCGTCGTCGCGGATTTCGCCGACCATGATGATGTCGGGGTCTTGCCGGAGTGCCGAGCGCAAACCTGCGGCAAACGTGTACGTTTTTTTATCAACCTGCGTTTGTACGATGCCTTGCAAGTGATACTCCACCGGATCCTCGATGGTAATAATTTTTGTGC
>CAYWJX010000008.1:0-30079 GCA_964459335.1 uncultured Candidatus Saccharibacteria bacterium
GCAAACCGGTCAGTGATATATCGCATGCGCTACGCTCCTACGAGCCGCCGCAAGGGCGCATGCACTTAGTGCGCGGCGTTAAAGATACGCTCATTATCGATGACACGTACAACTCTTCGCCGGCGGCGGTTATGGCCGCACTTGATGCGCTCAAATCAATCCCAACATCGGGGCGCCACATAGCCGTGCTCGGCGACATGCTGGAGCTCGGCCGTCAGTCGGTTGAGGAACATCGCAAAGTGGGAAGCTACGTTGCCGCTGCTGCGGAGGGCGGCATCACTATGCTGGTGACGGTCGGCTTTCGCGCGCGCGACATAGCACAAGGTGCGCAGGACGGCGGCTTGCCCGAACATATGATTTTGCAATATGAGGATGCGCAAAAAGCGGGGGAGGAGCTTGCCGAGCTTATACAAAGCGGCGACTGCCTGTTGGTAAAGGGCTCGCAAAGCATGCGTATGGAACGCGCGGTTAAAGAGATGATGGCCGAGCCCGAGCGCGCGAGCGAATTATTGGTGCGCCAAGACGAAGAGTGGATAAAAAGGTAAAAATGTTGTAAATTGCGTTGGTGTATTTGTGCGATTGCAAGGCCCTATCGTCTAATGGCTAGGACAGTTCCCTCTCACGGAACAAATCGGGGTTCGAATCCCCGTAGGGTCACAAACAGACACAACAATCCCGCCTGCGCGGGATTTTGTGCGTTTGTGAGGCCGTGGATTCTGCACTTGCGGAATCCAATTGCGTGCTATGATTACGGCATGATAAAGTTGAACACAGTTACTTGGTACTCAAGATTAGGAGCGATAATTCTTTTTATTGGAATCGTCCCTGTGCTGTGTTTTTACATTGGCATACAGTATGAGCTAGTTATATCTACACCAACCCAGATGTCAGCACCTGAACTGTCCCAAGAACTTCAAAGCAGTACTGTTTCCACGTCACCCTCCTCTGTTTCTGGTATGAGTGATTACATTAATCCGCAATATCATTTTTCTATCCTATACCCAACTACATATGGATTTACTGAAGAAAACCCTCCTAATCAAAACGATGGGCAACTTGTAAGTTTTTATGATAACCAGCTCATAATTGCTGTACCCAATAAAAGTTTACTTACTGCACCCTGTTGGTTTAACGCGACAACTTCCCAAGTCACAATTAATAATGTTCTCTTTGTAGCTGGAGACGTCAGTCAGGATTGGAGAACTGCCCGAGATGGAGCCGGAATAGGATATTGTGCTGATTATCAAGGTCAAGAATATTGGATTATTGCGTCGACACCCAGCATGTCAAATGGTTTGAGTACAAGAGTTACTGATTCAATTCAAAAGCAAATGATTTCGAGTTTCAAATTTATAAAATAAGTCCTTCTGAATCCTTAAGTGAGTAGGGGGTGAGTTCTTTGATGCTCAGTCCGATTCCTTCCCTCCACATCGCTAGTTCGGTAAGCCAACCCAACGGGTCACAAACAGACACAACAATCCCGCCTGCGCGGGATTTTGTGCGTTTGTGAGGCCGTGGATTCTGCACTTGCGGAATCCAATTGCGTGATATTGTTATGGCATGGTCCAGTGGAACACAATCACCTGGTACTCCAGATTGGGAGCAATAATTCTTTTTATTGGAATCGTCCCTGTACTTTGTTTCTATATTGGGACGCAGTATGAGTTAGTTATTTCTATGCCGACAATTCCCGTTCAAAATACATCCGCAACTATGTCCGATGGGCAGATGGGTAGCAATTTGTCCGGTCACTGGATTTTCGTTTCAGGAACTGCAGGTCCCAATGCGGTCAAAATCAAAGGGTCTGACAATTCAACTTATGAAGATATTTATACATCTCAAGGTTCAGTCGGCAAATATACCTCGGGAGGTAAAACTCTTCAGGTTCTCTATGCACCAGATGGTTCAGCTACGGAATATGCAAAGGATAAGAATGGTGTGTATTTTGAAGGTGGGCCGCTTGGGCAGTTTGATTTTAGTGGCGATGCGCCCGTACTTATTCCACTAGCCGGAGTTGATCCGTCAACATTTAACGTTTTCTTTGACAACCAAGGACAACCTACTTCCTACAGCAAAGATAAAAATGCCGTGTATTACACTAGGTGTGGCGACCAAGGCTGTGCCACAGTGGTGGTTGACGGTGCTGACCCGTCTACATTCGAGTCGATCTACTCTACAACTCCCCCCATCGGGGACATTGATAGCTATGGAAAAGACAAGATACATGTGTTTGATGGTGATCAAATAATTTCTGGTGCAGATCCCGTAACATTTTCTGTCATTTTAGGGCCTGGCTATGAGACGGGATTCATCAAAGATAAAAATAATGTATGGTACTCCCAAAATTTCGACGGAACAGCGCAGATCTACAAAATCCATGATGGGGATCCAGTAACATTTGTTGTCATAGATGCCACTGAATATGGCATTGAATATGCCAAAGATAAAAACCATGTGTATCTCGTTACTGGTAATGATCAGAATCCTATAATGGTCGTCAATGGAGCAGATCCAGCAACATTTACTGTCGTTCCAAGCACAGATAGCCAGTCGACTTTCGATGCACAAGACAAAAATCATAAATATCTCAATGGGCAGATAGTATCGAGTGTCCAATCACCGGTCACGTCCACTATGCAAACTGGAACGTCGGCAGTTGATACATCCACATGGCCGACTTATACAGACCCTGAGGGTTATCTCACTCTTGCGCTGCCTGCTAACTGGACTGTAGATACAGGGAGCTCGCCCATCCCTTCGGAAGGTGAGGTCCTTCAAATTCTTTCACCAGATAAGACCATAGAAATACAGATATCCATCGGTCTAGGAAAAAATTCTTGTGCAATCTCAACGTATATACCAAATACGACACTTGGCGGCATTCCTTCAATGCGCGTCCCAGGGTCCAACCCCCTCCACTTTGATTATTGGGATTTGTACACCAATGATAGTTACATTTATATTATGATTCTAAGCCCTGTATATGAGGGAGGTATGGCATCACCTTCCCAATTAGCTGCAAGTGCATCCATTGCGCAGCCATCCAATAATCAGAATGTTGCAATCGCAGAGGCTATTGTCCAATCTATTCACTTCACACATTTTCAACCAGTAACATTGCCGGTTTGCCAAAAATAAGCCATTCGCAAGAGGCGAGTCACAACGTGGAAGCATCTTTAAAGGTATTAAAAAAGGACAAGCGGTTTGCGGCTTTGATCGCCAAGCATGGCGCGCCTAATTTAGGGCGGGGGAGCAATCTCTTTCAAGCGCTGGCCCGCGCCATTGTCTACCAGCAACTCTCGGGCAAAGCCGCGAGCACTATCTATGCGCGGTTTGTGGCGCTTTTTAACAATGCAAACAAACTTAATCACACTCCGCCAGCTGGCGGATTTCCTAAGCCGGAGGATGTGTTGAAGATGTCGGTTAATAAACTTCGCAGTGCAGGCCTCTCGGGGCAAAAGGTAACGTATCTCAAAGACTTGGCACTCAAGTTTACCGACGGTACTATCAAACACAAAAATTTGCACAAAATGACTACCGAGGAAGTGACCATACATCTCACTCAAATTAAAGGAGTGGGTGTATGGACGGTGCACATGTTGCAGATTTTTACACTCGGGCGACTCGACGTGTTGCCGGTGGGCGACCTCGGCATACAAAAAGGCTTCCAAATACTCTATAAACTTAAAACATTGCCCACACCAAAAGAGATGGAGCGTCTCGCAAAGCCGTGGCGCGAGCATGCCTCGATAGCGGCGTGGTATCTGTGGAGAGTGGCCGATGAAGCAAAAATAAAAAAAGAGCGGGGACCAAAGTCTCCGCTCAAAAAAGTCTAAAACAGGCTGTATTGCCGCGCCTTTTCCTCGGCAATTTTTTGTTGCCGCGCCCGTTTTTTACGGGTCTGCGCAGATTTTGTCGCCATCCGCGAACGGATGATGTGTGCGACGGCTTCGATTCGGATGACGAGCTCCTCGTGCGGTATCCACTCAAGCCCTTGCAAATGCTGAGCAACAAACTCAGTAATGTACTGCGATTGTTTTTCAGGTATGAATTTAAATCGCCGAGTTTGTCGCCACCCGCGACTCCGAAGTATGGAGTCAGCAATATCCTCGTCGGTCGGTTGGGGCATCACGCCCTCCGTTGTAAGGCGCGCTGCTCGTCAAACTTGTTGCGAGCATATTGAGTTCCGACCTCGGACATAAGACGCTTAACATTACCTTTATCGGTAATGCCAACGCCTCGGATTGCTTTCCCGATAGCGTCAACCTCGGTGAGGGCCTCGCCCTTTTCGAGTTTCCGTTTTGCGCTCGCCGCAAGCGCTTTAACGATTGCTGTCATTTGTTTTGCGCCTCCAGCGCTTAGCAAGAGTAATACGCAACACTATCTGGCATAATTATGCCTATTAAAATAATGAAAGTCAAGTGAAGGTGTGGATACCTCGACTTTGCTCGGTACAGGTTAGGCAAAGAGGCTGTCTACTACCTCCTTTACCATCGTGCCGTCGGCTTTGCCCTTTAAATCCTTCATAAGCGCCCCCATGAGCTGATTGGCGCCTGTTTTGCCTGCCTCGAGCGGAGTCGAGAGGTCGATTCCAAGTTCGGCAGCTTTTGCCTTAGCCGCGCTCTCAACCTCGGTTTTGCCCATCTGGGCGGGGAGGAGAGCCGTGAGCACGGCTAACTCGGCCTTTTCAGCCTCGGCGAGCTCGGGGCGGCCGCCTGCCTCAAACTGCTCTATAGAGTCTTTGCGCTGTTTGCTGGCGCGTACGATAACCGAGAGGACCTCATCCTCGGTGAGCACACCCTCGGGGCCGCGGCCCTTAGAAACGAGCTCGTTGGTACACGCGGCGATAAGCCCGCGCATAACGCTAAGCTTAACCGGCTCCTTTGCCTTCATTGCGGCAATCATGGCTGCTTTTATATCTTGTTGTGTCATGGCGTCAGTATACCAAAAAAATGCTAAAATACTTGGCATGGATTTACTCACGGTGCTTATTGTCATATTGATAGCGGTAATGCTTGGCGTGTTTACGTTGATGTACCGTGTGTGGAGCACCTTGCAACAACCACCACTCCCGCCTCCGCCGCCCGACACGTCGAGTTTTTTGCTCCTCCAAAATCAGATGAAAAATCTCGAAAACGCGGTTAAATTTGATTTGCTCGAGGTGGTTAAGGGCGTCACGCAAACGCAGGAGTCTACCAAGCAGGTGTTTGTCATTGCCGAGCAGCTGAGCAATTTGGAAAAAGTATTAAAAAATCAAAAACAGCGCGGCAACTTGGGTGAGGCATCACTCGAGCTTGTGATGAGCAATATTTTGCCGCCCGGTGCGTATGCCGTGCAGTACGAGTTCCCCGGAGGTGAGACAGTCGACGCAATCATCCGCACTAAAGAGGGCTTTATCCCGGTCGACGCAAAGTTCCCGCTTGAAAACTACACGCGCATTCACGACGAGCGCGACGACACGTGCCGTGCGGAGTTTGAGGACGCGTTTAAACGCGATTTAAAAAAGCGCATCGATGAGACAAGTAAATACGTGCGGCCTAAAGATGGCACTTTGCCGTTTGCGTTTATGTACATTCCGGCCGAGGGCATCTACTACGACCTCCTCAACGACGGCATTGGCGCGGTTAATACGCGGAGCCTCCTCGATTATGCGCAAAACGAAAAGAAGGTGATTATCGTTTCGCCTACAACCTTTGCCGCATATCTACAGTCGGTCTTGTACGGTTTTAAAGCGTTTAAAATTGAGGAGCAAGCAAAGGACATTGCTAAAAATGTTGAGGCTTTGGGGCGGCATATCAATGCCTACCAGGATTACTACAAAAAATTAGGCGCTTCGCTTTCGACCACGGTTAATCACTTTAACGCCGGAAGTAAGGAGCTTGGCAAGATAGAAAAGGATGTGCTCAAAATCGACACTTCGGCGGAGATTGCCATTGATGTCGGTGTTGTTGACCGACCGCTCCTCGAGGGCAAGGAATAGTTGCAAAACCACAGCTTTTGGGCTATAAAGAGGGACATGTCTAATTTCGCAATAATCCAGACCGGCGGCAAGCAATACCTCGTGGAGGAGGGCGCTACCCTTAAGGTGGAGAAGATTAAAGGCCCGCATAGCGAAACAGGCTATGGCACCTATGCTGTGGGCGACAAAATCGTCTTTGACGAGGTGCTCCTTACCGACGATGGCAAAGCCACGACACTCGGCGGCCCGTTTATCAAGGGCTCAAAGGTAGAGGCTGAGGTCACCAAAATCTCCCGCGCCAAAAAAGTGACGGTCATCAAATACAAAGCAAAGAGCAACTATTTTAAAAAGCGCGGTCATCGCCAGCCGTATTTTGAAGTCAAAATCACTAAACTCGCGTAAAAAAAGAAAGACTTCTCTGCTTCTATAAGTTCAAGATTTTATTTCTGGTTTGAAATAATCGACTCTAACTCGTGTCCTGATCCCTGATCAAGTGTGGTAAGTTTAGGAATGAGTGCCCCTGCGCCGGTTTTGTCTCCAGTCGCCAAATAGTCGAGAATGAGATCATGCAGGGCATCCTTATCAGTAGGATCAAGCTGTAATGCTTTTTTATAGGTGGCAATCGCGCTTGTATAATCACCGACATCTTCATAGGCGGTTCCGAGGTAATAAAACGCACTTTCGTCAGTTGGGAGGACTTGTGTTGCTTCCAGGTAGTTGGCAACCTCATCATTATAGTCACCTTGCTCGTAATAGTCGCCGCCGAGGCCGATATATGCGTTGGCATCGTTTGCATTTATTTGAATCGCTTGGTTGTAGTCAGTAATCGCATCCGCCCAGTCATTGCTATTGTCAGCTGCGGAGCCGAGTGCATCATAGTAGGTGGAACTGTATTCCGTTATGCCGGTCGAGGTCGCATTCGTATAAAGATCCATAACGTAATTTATAGGAATCGCAATGTTCAGATTCTGTGCAGAACCAGCTTGCGGGCCGCTCGGAATATTAAGTGATGCCTCCGTGACACCTACGACTTTTCCGTCATCTGTAAAAAGGCCACCGCCGCTGTTGCCGGGCGAGATGGGCGCTGTAAATTGAATGACGCTACGTCCGTCCGAGGATAAGTTGGGGTTGCTCACGTCTCCTTTCGACACTGAAACGGCGATACCAAGAGGAGCGCCAATTGCGAGAACGGACTGTCCTGCAATCAATGTTGTCGCATCGCCAAGACTCACTGACGGCGTGTTGTACGCTTTGAAATGTAGTATGGCAAGGTCGTCGGCCTTGTCGGTATTGACCACCTGATCGAATTTATAGAACGCACCGCTCGGCATTTCAGCTTGAAAATCGGTACCGCCTTGGATAACGTGCAGGTTGGTGACAAGATCACCGTTGGAATCTATAAAGAAGCCGCTGCCTGTAGCAATCTCATTCCCACTGTTATCAAAAACATGCACAATAGCAACAGCATTTTGGTCGTCTGCAATGAGTGTGTTCATCCTCTGTGTGTTGTAATAATCAGCTACTCCTGTGACTACGACAGCAAAAATGAGGGCGACGATAAGTTCCTTGCCATTGCTTAAGAAAAATGCTCGCCAACCACTGTGAGCAGTATTCTCAGGGCTTCTGTCGCCGTGTGTGCTCTGCCACTTACGCGAGACCCATTGTGCAATCATAAAAACAATCACGGCGGCTGCTAGTACCCAGACATACAAAGTAATAGTCGGTGGCAAGAAGATTGCTGCTAGCAGAGAAATCGCAATTGCATCGAAGATCGGGTGCCGTTTCAGCCATCCGAAAAAATGTTGGACTTTGTGGCGCTGAGTCGGATTATCCATATTTACATGAAGTTTAGAAGACTAAGTGCTAGGCTGCAAGCGTGGGATTCACCTTTATGCTTGGCATTCTTTATCCACGAGAATTTAATGCACTAGCAATCGTGTCTGGGTCGGCGTATTCGAGCTCACTACCGGTGGAGAGGCCACGGCCGAGCGAGGAGAGTTTAAAGTTGAGCCCTTCGGAGAGCGGCAGGAGTTTTTCTTGCAAAATAAGGCGCGTGTGGTCGCCCTCGGTGGTTGCCGAGAGGCCGAGGATTACCTCTTTAAGTTTGCCCGCAGCTGCATCTTCCTCAACGCGCTTGAGTAGCTCGCGCACGCGTATGTACTTTTGCGGGTCTTCGGCGGCAAGCGGTATCGTGCCGCCAAGTATAAAATAGAGGCCGCCAAAATTACTACGCTCGACATTGTCCATATCGGCATCCTTTTCGACCACAAAAAGGAGCCCTTCGTCGCGCCGCGTGCTGGCGCATGTGCTGCACAAATTGCTTTTGTGCTCTTCTTTAACAAACCAACGGAAGCATTTTTTGCATTGCATGGTGTGCGCGCCGAGATTTTGTATTGTTTCGGCAAGTTCGCCGCGCACGGCAGGCGATGAGGCAAGCAAATATTGCACAAAGCGCCGTGCCTGACGCGGCCCGATGCCGGGGAAGTGCTCAAAAGCCTCAGTGAGTTTTTCAATCGGGTTCATGGTGTTGTTGCGAAGGAAGTAAGTTTTAAGGGCAATGACGTCGAGGCTGACGAGCCGAGACATACTAATTTTTTAGCAAAAAAATTAGGGTGACCTAAAAACTTATTTCCTTAGCAACTAGTATACTAGAAATCTTGGGATGCGTTTTCGAACGCGCCAAAGTCGGTCTTCTCGAGGCTTTGGAAGGTGGTGCGTTTTTCGTCGAAGTAAAGCTCGATTTTACCCACCGGACCGTTGCGGTGTTTTTCGATGAGTATCTCGGCAATGTTGGGGCGCTCACTCTCTTTGTTGGTTTTGTCGTCGCGATGGATAAACATCACCACGTCGGCATCTTGCTCGATGGAGCCCGAGTCGCGCAAGTCGGAGAGGCGCGGCTTGCCGCCGCGTTGCTCTACCGCGCGCGAGAGTTGCGAGAGCGCCAACACCGGCACATCAAGCTCGCGCGCCAAGTTTTTAAGCGAGCGCGAAATCTCGGTTACTTGTTGCACCATACTGTCGCTGGCGCGAGCGCCGGTGGGCACCATAAGCTGGAGGTAGTCGACAATAAGGAGCCCAAGGCCGTGCTCTTTTTTGAGCCTCCGCGCGGTGGCGCGCATTTTCAAAATGTTGTTACCGGGTTCGTCGCTAATAAAGATGGGTGCTTGCCCCAGTTTGTCGTACGCCTCGCGTATCCGGTCCCAATCGTCTTGATTGTTGATATGGCCGGTGCGCAAGTTCCACGAGTTGACACCCGCCTCAGCCGCTACCATGCGGTCGATAAGTTGTTGTGCGGCCATCTCGAGGCTAAATAGCCCGACCACGGTGCCGTGTTGCACCGCCGACTGCCTAGCGATGTCGAGCGCGAGCGATGTTTTACCAACAGAAGGCCGCGCCGCCAAAATGATAAGGTCGGATTTTTGCAGGCCGGCAAGCATGTTGTCCAAATCTTTAAAGCCGGTGCGTATGCCGCGCAACTCGTCTTTGTGCTCATGCAAATGTTCTAAGCGCGTCCACGCCTCTTTGAGCGAGTCGCCGAGCGCTGTAAATTTGGAGAGGGTCGGTGTCGAGGTTACTTCGTAAATCTTTTTCTCCGCCCTCTCAAGTGTCTCGTCGATATCGTTGGCCTCGTCGTAACCGAGCTCGGCGACAAACTCACCCGCATCGATGAGGCTCCGGAGCATATATTTTTTTTGCACCTGCATTGCATAGTGCCGCGCGCTCGATGCAGCCGGCACGTTGCTCACGAGCTCGGCTAAGTATCCAATGCCACCGATTTGCTCGAGTGTTCCTTCGTCACTCAGTTTGGCGCGTACACTTTCAATATCGACAGGTTCACTCTTGGTGTAGAGTGCAAGCATTGCTCTATATATAATGCGATGCTTCTCGCTGTAAAAAGCATCGGGGGAGAGAAGGTCACTCGACTCGGTCATACCATCGGGGCGTATCATGAGTGCGCCAAGCAAAGCGCGCTCGCTTTCGAGTGTTTGTGGTGGGACGCGCAGAGGGTCGGTGTGCTTTTTTGCCATCCACTATAGAGTACTCTTTTTATGCAAAGGAGGGTATGTTGACGAGCGGTGGACAGATGGGGGATAACCCTAGAGCTATTTTTTGCTTAGTTTTTGGCCTTCTGGGGTGTCTTTTATATTGTAGCCTTGCGCTTCTATCTGCTCACGCAGGTTGTCTGATTTATCAAAGTCTTTGCTCTCGCGCGCAGCTTCGCGCTCTTTGGCAAGCATTTGCACATCTTCGGGTAGGTCGCTTTGCTCAACGACAGCGAGTTTTTGAGGCGGTCGCGTATCGTCGAGACCAAGGCCCAACACTTTGTCGGCCTCAGCAAGGGTTGCTTGATTGAGATTTTTTATATGCTCCCATACGAGCGCGAGTGCTTTGGGTGTGTCGAGGTCGTTGGCGACTGCTTTGTAAAATTCTTGCAAAAATGTAGCATCGGGTTTGCCGCCTTCGGGCGTCTCAAGATAGGCGCGCACAAGCCGCTTAAGCGCCGTGTCGGCTCCCTCGATTGCCTCCCACGTAAAGTTCATCGGGCTCCGGTAATGGCCGGTAAGGTACCAATAGCGGAGCGCCATAGGAGAGAAGCCGCGCTCGATGATTTGATGCAGATAAATAGTATTGCCTTGCGATTTGGAAAGCCGCTTGCCCTCGATGGTAATAAACGCGTTGTGCATCCAGTAGCGCACAAACGGTTTGCCGGTTGCCGCCTCGGCCTGCGCTATCTCGTTGTTGTGATGTATCGGTACAAGGTCGATGCCGCCCAAGTGTATGTCGATTTGTTTGCCGAGAAGTGTAAAAATCATCGCTGTGCACTCAATATGCCAACCGGGAAAGCCCACGCCCCACGGGCTTTGCCACTCTTGCTGACGCTCTCCTCTTTTGGGCGAAAACTTCCACAATGCAAAGTCATGCGCATTTTTTTTCTGCATGTTTTCTTCAACGCGGGCACCGTCTTTTTGTCCGCCGAGGTTGATAGCCCCCAGCTTGCCGTACGCGGCAAATTTTGACGTATCAAAATACACACCGTCATCGATGATGTAGGCGTATCCTTTTTCTTCGAGTGTTTTAACCAGGGCAATTTGCTCTTGTATGTAGGCTGTGGCGCGAGGGAACTCTATTTTTCCGCGGTCGATGCCGAGGCTATCGAGGTCGTTAAAATAAAGCTGCGTGATTGTCTCGGCAATTTCTTGCGCGCTTACCCCTCGCTTTTTGGCGCTCGCCTCCATCCTGTCTTCGCCCAAGTCGGCGTCGCCCGCGTTGTCGCCGGTGAGGTGCCCCACATCGGTAATATTACTCACATGCTTAACCGGATATCCCCACACCTCGAGCGTTTTGCGGAGCGTGTTAGCCAAGAGTGGCCCGCGCAAATTGCCGATGTGTTGCTCCTCGTACACGGTGGGGCCGCAATTGTACATCTTTACGGTGCCGTTCAAAGGTTCGAACCGCTCGGTCTCGCCCGAGAGTGTGTTGTGGAGTTTCAACGCGGGCATGCCGCTTTGTTTTTTAGAGGTAAAGAGTGAGAGAATGCCCATGGTATGAAAGTGGCGCTTTTAGAGCCACCCTTTGCGCTTGAAATATACAAAAAATCCCACCACAAGCAAACCCATAAAACCGGTAATAACCCAAAAGTCGCCCGGCGTGCCCAAAATGGGTGTGCTCCGCGTATTCATTTGGAAGAGTCCTTCAATAAAGGTAAGCGGGAGGAATAAAAAAGCGATAACCGTAAACATCTTCATAACCTCATTTTGCTTGGTCGAGAGGAGCGAGTTATTGGTCTCGCGCAACTCAACGAGCGACTCGCGCAGATGTTCAACAGCATGATTCACGCGCTCAAACTCGCCTTGCACGTTGTGCACATAATATAAAAATTCCTGGCCAAACAGCTGCGTCCCCGCCGACTCGAGCGAGCGCAACATCTCGCGATGCGGCAATAAAATTTGCCGGAAGTCATAGATAACACGGCCGGTTTTGCTTATCTGCAACACCATCGTACGCTCTTTACCCTCAAAGATATGGTCTTCGATGTCTATTAAATGCTTTTCGATAATGTCACACTCGTTGACCAGCGCACGGTATAGGCTCGTGACCATAGCCACAAACACATGGCCTCCGTGGACGGCGCTTTGTTGGCCAAGCACGCTGTTGACCTCAAAGACCTTTGCAAACGAGTGCAAATGGTCGGTGGCCGCATAGCGCGCGGTGATCAAAAAGTTTTTCCCGACGATAAAGTCTATCTCTTGCGTCGGGCGCTCGTTGAGGCCGCGCAAAATAGGGAAGTGGAGTATCACATACAATTGCCCGCCATGACGCTCCACCTTGGGCTTATAGGAGGGCATGAGCAACTCCTCGGCAATGAGCGGGTCGATTGCAAACTCTTGCATAATCTGGCGCACTTCGGCCGGAGTGGGAGAGACAAGGTCTATCCACGTTAAGTTGCGCTCTGCATATCGCGTGAGCATATTGCCAAGTATAACACCCCGTATGCTATACTTTGCATTAATTATGAACACATCGCGCATGAAAGTTGTTGGGCTCCTTTTGGTGGTGGCGTTGGCGTTTGGAGTCGGAGTGTTTGCGGGCGTTGGCGAGCGCGTTGGCGACGTCGTGTTTGCACAACAAACAGCATCGAGCACCGCACCGTCGCTCAGCATTTCTATTTTAAACACAGCCTCGCAACCCAAAGACGTCGACATGTCGCAATTTTGGCAAGCGTACAATCTGCTTCAGCAAAACTTTGTCGAGACACACGCTTCGGGCACGATTCCTACCACGCAAGACAAAATATACGGCGCTATTTCGGGGCTCGCCGCAAGCTATGGCGACCCGTACACCGTGTTTTTCCCGCCGCAACAGGCCTCTATTTTTGAGTCGCAGGTAAGCGGCTCGTTTGCCGGCGTTGGTATGGAAATGGCGCAAGATGACAGCGGCAATCTCATTGTCACCGCGCCGCTTAAAGGCTCTCCGGCCGAAAAAGCGGGTGTCATGAGCGGCGACATCATCACAAGCATCGATGCCACCTCAACGGCAGGCATGAGTATCGACGAAGCCGTGGCGCTCATCCGCGGACCGGTTGGCACTACAGTGACGCTCACCATCGTGCGACAAAGTGCAAGCGCGCCGATTGTCATACCTATCGTGCGCGACACGATTAATATCCCGGAAATCAACTCTTACCAGCGCCCCGACGGCATATTTGTTATCCAGCTCTACACCTTTACCGCCAACTCCGCCGACCTCTTCCGCGACGCGCTTCGCCAATATATGCAAACGGGTGACACGAGGCTCATCTTTGACCTCCGCGGAAATCCGGGCGGCTACCTTGAGGCGGCTGTGGAGATGGCAAGCTACTTCCTTCCAGCAGGCGATGTGGTCGTGACCGAAGACTTTAAAGGTACACAGCCCAATGTCATCGACCGCTCGCTCGGTTACAACGTCTTTGCCGGCAAAAAACTTTCGATGGCAATTTTGGTTGACCAAAACTCGGCCTCCGCTTCCGAAATCTTCTCGGGCGCATTGCAACAGCACGGCGTGGCAAAGCTCGTCGGCACGCGCACCTTTGGCAAAGGCTCGGTGCAACAGCTAATGGATCTCGGCAACGGCGCGGAGCTCAAAGTCACCATCGCGCGCTGGCTCACACCAAACGGCACCTCAATTAGCGACGGCGGCTTACAGCCCGACATTGCAGCTTCATCAACCACAGCCGCCGACCTCAAAGCAGGCAAAGACCCAACCATGGATGCGGCAGCGTCCTGGCTCATGACGCAGTAGCACAAGTTTGGTATGCTACAGGTCTATGAAAGTAATATTCCTCAAGGACGTGCGCAAAGTAGGGCAGCGCGGAGATATTAAAAACGTGGCCGACGGCTATGCGGCCAACTTTCTCTTCCCACAAAAGCTCGCCGAGCCGGCCACCGAGGCAAAAATAGCCCAATTCGAAAAGCAAAAGCAGGCGCACGCGGCCGAACTCGCCAAACAAGAGGAGCAACAAGACAAAAAAGTGGCGAGCCTCCGCGGTAAAAAAGTTACCATAAGTGCAAGAGCCACCGAGAAAGGCGGCCTCTTTAAAGCAATCACTGCCAAAGATGTTGCAAAAGCAATTTTGGGTGAGCACTCGCTCGAGATAAGTGAGGACATGCTAAACATTGGCGACCCCATAAAAACAGTGGGAGAGCACAAAGTGTCGGTTGTATCAAAGAACCAAAAAGCTGAGATGACGGTAGTTATTACTGCGGTCTAAAATATGCTTCAATATTTAGTTTTTATCGGTGCAGCTGTTCAATTAATAGGAATATACTCCTACATAAAAGGAACAGTCCGAGGAGAAACAAAACCAAACAGAGTAACTTGGTTCATGTGGTCCGTAGCTCCCTTGATAGCAACAGCGGCAGCTATTTCAAATGGAGTCGGTTGGGCAGTCCTACCTGTCTTTATGTCAGGATTTGCTCCTCTTCTTGTGTTTATTGCTTCTTTCGTTAATCCAAATTCATATTGGAAATTGGAACGTTTTGATTATTTTTGCGGCTTCTGTTCCGTCCTTGCGCTCATACTTTGGGGAATTACTCGACAGCCCGATATTGCCATTATATTTTCCATAGCAAGCGATGGGTTCGCAGCAGTGCCGACCCTTATTAAATCATGGAGATATCCAGAGACCGAATCGACAACACCCTTTACAACAGGTATTTTCAACTCTCTTACCAGTTTTCCTGCGATACAAATCTGGGCTTTTTCTGCCTATGCATTCCCCGTATATCTCGTAGTTATCAATGCCGCATTAAGCTTGGTTATTCTTAGATCAAAGATAAAATTATTATTTATTAAGAAATAGACTATCTGCTACATAGGACGGTCCTATGTAAAAACATAGGTTATGACAAAAATTAATCTTGGGCAAAGAAAAACCAGCAAAAGAATCGACGACATGTTCGTTACTATTGACCGTGTAAGCGCTGCCTTGACCGACCATGGGATCAAAGTTTGGTTCAACGGTACATTTGGCGTTGCAGGTTACTATGGTTGTGTTTTCGACGAACCGCATGATGTTGATTGTGGTGTTAGGGAAGAGGACTTCGACGCTGCTCGAAAAATAATTGAAACGTTGGGATATAAGAAGATTGAAAACAAGGAAAATCTAAAATTTAAAGTAAACATATACGACGCAGGAGGCTTTTATCTTGAGATGGGGACGTTTGATCACGACTTGGGCGACAGGACGGTATTGCTCGAAGATCACACGTTCAGAGTTCCTGATCCGCACTGGTTGGCTGAGTGTTATAGAATAACGGCACCAAAAGAGCGTCGGGCCGGTAAAAACGACGCTCTTCGAGCAGAGTTTCTAGATAGCTGTTAGGGACGTATTTATTACATAGGACCGGCCTGTGCGTGGCTTGCCATATAGGCAGATTTCAGGTATATTATGTGGAACGGAGCGGGTTCGCCCGCCTTTTTCGTTAATTTTTGGCTATGGAGATACGCAACATTGCTATTATCGCGCACGTTGACCATGGGAAGACAACTCTCACGGATGCTTTGATGCGCCAAACCGGCGTTGCCGAGGAGGGCGTTTCGATGGACTCCAACGCACTTGAGCTCGAGCGCGGCATTACCATCTACTCCAAAAACGCCGCCATCTTTTACCCGCCTGCCAACTCCGGCCGCGAGGTAACAAAAATAAATATTGTGGACACACCGGGCCATGCCGACTTTGGCTCCGAGGTTGAGCGCGTGTTGCGCTCTATCGACTCGGTGCTTTTGGTGGTTGATGCGCAAGAGGGCCCGATGCCGCAAACGCGTTTTGTACTCAAAAAGTCGCTCGAGCTCGGCCTCAAACCCATGGTTGTCATCAATAAAATCGACAAACCGGCCGCCGACCCAGCCCGCGCCGAGGAGCAAGTACTCGAGCTCTTTCTGGAGCTCGGCGCCTCCGAAGAGCAAGCCAACTTCCCGGTGGTGTACTCTATCGGCCGCCAAGGCATTGCCAAAAAACATCTGGATGACGACTCAAAAGACCTCACGCCTTTGCTTGAGATGATTTTGGCGCACGTGCCACCGGCCGGGAAGGGTATGGAAAATTTGCCGCTCCGCGCACAGCCTTTTAACTTGGGCTACGACAACTTTCTTGGCCGCTTGGCAGTGGTGCGTGTCTACGAAGGGAGTTTAAAAACCGGCCAAGCGGTATTTGAACGAACACCAACCGGCGAAACACGCGCGGGCAAAATTATTAAACTATTTACATTCAAAGGACTCCAAAAAGAGGAGGCCGAGAGCGTTGGTGCCGGCGATATTGCGCTGGTGGCAGGCCTCCCCAACATTTTTATAGGCGAAACAATTGCAGGCACAGCCGATGCAGAGCCACTGCCGGCGATTGCTATCGACGAGCCCACCATTACACTCAACTTTTTGGTCAACAACTCGCCGTTTGGCGGCCGCGAGGGCAAATATGTGACCTCTCGTCAGATACGCGCACGTCTCGAGAAGGAGCTTGAGATAAACGTCGGGCTCCGCATCGACTTTAGCGAGACTGAAGCCTACAAAGTCTCCGGCCGCGGCGAGCTCCACATCGCCATCTTGCTCGAAAACATGCGTCGCGAGGGCTACGAGATGCAAGTGTCACAGCCGCAAGTTATATTCCAAGAAATTGACGGCACCAAGTGCGAGCCATTTGAGGAAGTTATCATCGACACGCCAAGCGAGTTCCAGGGTGCCATCATCGAGCGTCTCGGACAACGCCGCTTTGTCATGAAGGATGCGCAACTCCACGCGGGCACGGTGCGCCTTATGTTTGAGGGACCGACACGCGGGCTCCTCGGCTATCGCAACCAATTTGTGCTCGACACCAAAGGCCTCGGGATTCTCTCATCGCGCTTTATCGAGTTTCGCCCCTATGCCGGCGAGATAGTAAAACGTGCCGCAGGCTCGATGGTCTCGATGATTGCCGGCAAGACGCTCGGCTTCTCGCTCGCCAACTTGCAGGACCGCGGCGTTCTTTACATCAAACCTGCCGAGGAGGTCTACGAGGGTCAAGTGATAGGCAACACCTCCAAGGGTGATGAGATGTCGGTTAACCCGACCAAAGGTAAACAGCTTACCAACATGCGCGCATCGGGCACCGACGAGGCGCTCAACCTTATACCGCCGTTTACGCTCACCATCGAGCGCGGGCTCGAAATCATGGCCGACGACGAGTATCTCGAAATAACTCCTAAAAGTGTGCGCCTGCGCAAAAAATTCTTGACCGAGTCCGCCCGCGTTAAGGCAAATAACAAGAAATAAAAAATAATACCGCCCCAGTAATCGATGCTGGGGCGGGTGGAAGCGCAGTGAGCGCTTAGTGGGCGGGAGAGAGCTGATAGACGATACACTCACGCGAGCTCATGCTCTGAGTGACCAAGATGGCCTTGGCGTCGGTGTCGTCCATCACCATCAGTTCACGGGTGTGCTGAAACTCTTCGTCGAGAAGCAAGCAGAGATGTCGTTGCGCCTCGCTAGAGAATTGACCCATGCCGAGGTGAATGTCCTTGGAGGTCGTCGTGAGCGCGTAGCATTGGTCTCCGTCCCAAACAAAGGTACGGTAAACCTTGCCTTGCTGCCCCCGGATTGTTCTCAGACCCTCCGCCACCTTTTTTTGGTGGTCCGAGGCCAAGTTATCAAGAGGAAATGCTATTTTGATCGACTTCATGGCTGTCTCCTATAGGGTCCGCGGGAACGTCGCCACCCGCTTACCTATCGAGAAGAACAAATGCGACGTCAGCTTTATATTACATGAAATACATAAAAAGTCAATAGACTGGCTTAATTTACCGTCTCGGCGCTATATCGAGCTATCAGTCCGCTGCGAATCGCTTTTTTGTACACGGAAAGGAGTATGAAATATGCGATGACAATATAGACAAGTGATAAGGCAATACCCCAAAAGAGTTCAATCCCAGGCAATGTTCCGTTATCCACGATGGCACGGATTCCTGTAAATACGTAGGACGGTGGGAGAGCGTGGCCAATATACTGCATCCATTGAGGTAGAATCGTCAGAGGATAGAGCACTCCAACAAAGGGCGAGAGCAACGCAGGTATCGGCCAGATGAGCCATTCTGCGGCGGGACCCAAACGGAGCACGATACTTACTCCAATGATGCCGAGTGCTATGCCAGTGAAAAATAGGATAAGAAGAAATAGTGCAATATAGGCTCCATAAATAAGCACAGAGAAGCCAAATATAATCGAAGCAAGAGTGAGCATGACGGCAAGTGCGAGGATACCGCGGAAGATTGTGGCGAGTACAAAGCCGGTAAGATACTCTGATATTTTGATGGGCGATGCAAACACGTTCAGAAAATTGCGCGACCAAACATCTTCAAAAAATGACATCGTAATGCCTTGCATGATTTGGACCAAGAAATCCCAGAGTAGGATGGCACCGAGGAGCACTGATGCCAAGTTAAATCCAGAACCGGAAATTCCACTCAGATATTTACTGAGGAATCCCCACATCACAATGTCGACCGTTATCCAGATAAACATTTGGACAAAGCGCGTGGCATTGCCTCGGATAAGGTACCATTGGCGGAGGAAAACTGCATAGATGCGTTGTGTGCTCATAGATGTTATAGGGATTCGCGTAGTAACGGTTCTCGAGCGATTGAGATAAAGAGCTCCTCGAGATCTTTTTTACCGTGTTCTTGCGGCAAGGTTTTTGGATTGCCCTCAAGAAGGATTTTTCCGTGCGAGAGAAATAATATCCGATCGCACACGTCCGTGACTTCATGCATGTTATGCGACGTCCACAAAATTCCGCCGTCCTGTGCGGCGTATTGCTTTATTTTTTCGCGAATGGTTTCTGCTGTCGAAGGGTCAAGAGATGCTGTCGGTTCATCAAGCAAAAGTAAGCGAGGTTTGTTAAGCATCGCTTTGGCAAGGCTTACTCGTGTTTGTTCTCCCGATGAAAGCACGCCACAGCGCGTGTTTCTAAATTGTTCCAGATCAAATTCCTTAATAACTTCTTCGATTCTGTTTTTGAGCTGCGGAACACTGTAGAGCAGCCCAAAGATTTTGAGATTTTCAGAGATGGTAAGGTTGCCAGGAAGTTGAGCATACACCGCTGCAAAATTTGTTACAGCAAGAGCGTCACTTCGCTTCTTTGCAATATCCTTGCCTTCAATTTTTATCGATCCGCTCGTCGGTTCGAGAACTCCAAGAATCATGTCGATTGTGGTTGTCTTTCCGGCGCCGTTTGGACCAAGCAAGCCTACAATTTCATTCGGATTGACTGTAAAAGAAACATCTTCAATGGCAGTATTTTTGCCATATAATTTAGTGAGTTCCTTTACTTCCAGTACTGGCACAGGAGACATGTGGTGCATTATAACCTGTGTTTGAACTTTTAAATGGTATTCGAGTCGAGATAGAGAAATAGAAAAAAGCCACCCAACTTTGATTGGGCGGCAATTCAAAATAAAATAGCTAGCGAGCGTCGACGACGTCTACGGCTGAGCGAACTTTGGTTTTACCGGTAAAATTGGTTTTGCGTACATCGCGGAAGGCTACAAAGCCCGGTTTGAGTGCAAAAAGAGTGTGGTCTTTGCCTAACCCCACGTTTTTGCCCGGGAGCACGACGGTGCCGCGCTGGCGCATAATGATGTCGCCCGTTTTTGCCGCCTCACCGGCAAAGAGCTTAACGCCAAGATATTTTGGCTGTGAGGTGTTGAGGTTTTTAGTTGATCCGCCCGCTTTTTTATGTGCCATATGCCTTTACGTTAGGTGTTCGCATCATACCAAATAGGGGCTTTTGTGGCAAGCCGGCCTTATAGGCGCTATACTAACGGCACGTATGCTCGTGGTTGATTGCGAAATGAGCGGCCTCGACCCGCAAAAAA
This sequence comes from uncultured Candidatus Saccharibacteria bacterium, assembly GCA_964459335.1. GTDB lineage: Bacteria > Patescibacteriota > Minisyncoccia > Phycocordibacterales > SBAW01 > GWA1-54-10. The sequence goes on from CAYWJX010000008.1 coordinate 19,840, forward strand.
ACTCCCTGGTGAGCATTGGGGCTATTGATTTTGACAACCCCAGCCGCCAGCTTTACGAAGAGTGCCGCGTATGGGATGGCGCCCATATCGAGGATGAGGCCTTGGCTGTTAACGGCTATACTCGTGAGCAGATTTTAGACCCATCCAAGCAGAGCGAGGGCGATGCCGTGCACAAGTTTATACAATTTGCCGAGGGTATGAATGACACCACCATTGCCGGGCAAAACGTCTTTACCGACCTCTACTTTTTGCGTGCGGCGGCCACGAGGGCGGGGCACACGAGCTGGCCCTTTGCCCACCGCATTATCGACATCCACACCATGTGTTTTGAGCACATGATAAAGAGGGGAGTGACTCCCCCGGTCGACCCCCTTAAGCACCACTCGGCGCTCAACCTCGACGCGGTGCTTATCTATTGCGGCATCCCCGAGGAGCCTAAGCCCCACAACGCGCTCACGGGTGCCAAGTGCAACGCCGAGGTTATATCGCGGCTCCTCTACGGCAAAAAGTTCCTGCCCGAGTTTGAGCAGTTTGCAATACCTTGGTAATGTGTCGGGCCGCCGGGAATTGAACCCGGTCTACATGCACCCCATGCATGTGTACTGCCGGTATACTACGGCCCGATGTGTCTAGCTCGTAACTTTACTAAGATACCGCACTTGAGGCTCAAAAACAACGAAATACGTTGCAACATAAGCCTTTTAGCGTCAAATCGGAACCCCCTCTTTTTTGTCAAGCTCCGCGCTTGACCTATTGACCAAAGTTCGATATCGTTATGTTGTCTTAGGCGTAGCCCCGCGGGGGCTTTTTTGTTGCCAAGACGCAGACACGTGCTTACTCATAACCACTTGCAGCTTATTTAAATCATGAACTTTACTGCCGGTCTCGTCATTGCGCTGAGCGCCGTGCTTGGAGGTACAACTCCGGCATCGGCCTCTGCTGTCACGCCGCCGGTTCCTCAACCGCAGACGGTTGAGCAATATGTGGCAAACTACTTTACCGATGAGCCCATCATGGTGGCTATTGCGGGGTGCGAGTCGCACTTTACCCAATATGACGCCGATGGCTCTGTCTATCGCGGCAAAATCAACGACCTCGACGTGGGTGTGATGCAGATTAACGAGCACTATCATGGCAGTACGGCAGATAAACTGGGCCTCGACCTTTATACTATCCAAGGCAACACTGCCTACGCGCAATATTTGTATCAAAAAGAGGGCACCGCGCCGTGGAGCTCCTCGGAGGGCTGCTGGAGCAAAAGTGCCGCCGCTAAGGAGCTCGACGCAGAGGCGTCGGCTTCAAGCACTACGCTCGCGTTGGCTAATAAATAATTATCTTTTGTAGTGCCAGTCGGTGGCCCAGGAGCCTGCGCCGTAGGCTGATATATAGAGCAAGCCTCCGACTATCGCCATGTCTTGGAGAAAGAGCGCCTGGGCGGAACTACTGCCAAGCCCGGTGTAAAAAAACGCCACCGCAATAACATACAAAGCGAGCACGAGCGCGGCTTGGCTTGTTTTAAACCCTACAACAATCGCGATGCCGCAGAGCACCTCGATGAGTATGGCCACGATAGCCACTGCGGTGGCCATCGAGGCAATAGTGGTGGGGAAGTTGAGCGTGGCCTCAACACCGCTCCAGACAAAAAATCCGCCCATCAAAATCCGGCCAATAAGAGGAGCAAAAATATCTCCGTAGTTGTGCATAAATGTATTATAGCAGGGAAGTGAGCCTTCCCTTTTTGATTATAAAAAATCCCCCGCCTTTTGGGCGAGGGTTGCGTGCAAGAGCCCGAGGCTTATCTGCACGTGCGCGGAAGATGATTCCGCCATCCGGACAGTTCCGAGACCGCTTCTAGGTCGCGATTCTTTCCATTCGGTGGCATCATGCCACGCAAAGATGGTCCGGGTTTCCGCTGATCGTCGGGTGGCTTTTTGACGCTTGAACGCGTTTCTGCCCGATCGGCTTCGAGTTGAAGCTTGGCCACGTTTTCCTCCCCAGACTGTAGACTTGCTCAGTCGCGTTCGCGGCGGACGTTCTCTCTCCACCGCGGCGAGTCTGAGACTCGGCCTTGGTCCTGATGGTCGCGTTCTTCCGCTGTTGCGCGATGCAAGGGGCTGCCAAGTTTGGGCTGGCGGTTGGGCGGTTTCTTGCCGTTTGAAAGAACTTCTGTCCGCTCGACTTTGGGCTGCTGTCCGGTCATTTTTTGCCTCCTCGTAGTCCAATGAACAAAAAGAATATACCACAAAATCTTTTATTTTCAAGATTAAAAGGGATAAATAGAAATGGTACGCAAGTTTTGGAGTAGTGTAAATTCCACTATTGCTGTAACTAGCGTGGGCTTGTTATCCACAGTAAAAAGCCTTATTTTAAGCCATTTTATTGTATCCTTCATTGCAAAAATACATGCATGTGTGTAAAGTATATGAGTGCCTGTGGGCGAAAGCCCCGTTCAGCGAAAGTTCGTAAGAACTCCGTAAGTCTGAAGATCAGGCACGTCCAAAGTAGCCCCTTCGGGGGCTTTTTTGGTGCTTAGGCTTCTGGATCTGCATCAACTAAATAGTCGGGCCCTTTAAAAGGCATAACGCTGTAGAAGTGTTTGGGACCATCACCAACCTGTCTGATAACTACCTTAAGGCATATATCTTTGCCGGGTTGCACCGGCATAAGAGCCACAAAACACCAGTTCTCAATTCTTTTTATTACTCTAAATCCATCTCCTTTCTGTCTACCTACGGGTCCGATGTATCTACGATGCTGCTGAAGTGTCCCAGCCTTTTTTATTATCACGGGAGCAAAAACAAAAGATTTATAGCGACGTATTTGGTCTTTTTTGAGGCGCTCAGTACCTGAAGTATCGTATTGAAAATGGTGGAAGCCGTCAGAAGTAAAATTTACTTTTTCCCCAAAGTAAGGACAATAAATTGTCCTAATAGCATCGTAGGCCGCTTTTGTTTGTATCTTGAGCTGTGCGCAATATTCTGCCTCTGTGTCCGCCATTGACGGCTATTCTACTCCTGTGGCATTTAAACCGCAAAGAGGGAAGTCAGTTCCCTCTTTTAGGCGAGAAAATTAGTGACACTCATGCACACTACACATGACATATTGATATCATCACACAAATTGGATGGAATAAGTAATTAGATAGAAGTGGAACCCAAATAGGAGAAAGAAAAATTGTAGCAACCAGGCCCCATGTCAATTTGTATTTCGAGAGTATATATTCCACCAAATTAAATATGCCAATAAATTCTAATCCGTCGTCATTAAGTTTAATCCATGACGTGGGTGGGCCTGTGTGGCATCCGCAATCGGGACACGGCATCGGTTCCTCCATTACTTTAAGGAGGTGCATGTTTTTATCTGCAATAGATAAATATTTTCCATAAAGGATTATCTTTTCAGGGTCGCCTTTCGCTACTTCTTCTAGAAAATCTATTTGAGTACCATACGCTGAATAAGCGTGGCCAGTCTTTTTTGCATGCTCACTTTGAGTAACTTCGTACTTAAGATTATCCGCATGTAACTTGCAGAGAAGCCACCATATTTTAATGGTTCGTATCATACTTTAACTCTACCGCGTTTTTGAAGGAGATAAAGGGGAAGTAGCTAATCGAGAGGACGTATAAAAAATATATTCCGCGGGCCTTTATGGAGGGAATAGAGTACCAAACCAGAACTCAGGCTCAGCGTCGTCTTTTTATATTCTTTTGCTCCCATCCTCACGGATGGGTCGCAAAAGGTATATTGTGCGACCCTTATATAATCATGCACGACGGGTGCGCCATGCCATAATGATTGTATGAAATATCGTGTAGAACTCGACCCCCTGCTCTCCCTTTTGGAGCGGCGGCTACTTTTAAAATTATCCACACCAAACAAAATACAAGACTTTTTAGACTCCTTCCCTGAAAACTTTTCACCGATAGGGGAGCCGGTGCAGTCGCCGCGGCAGGTTTTAAAAAATAAACGTGCACATTGCGTTGAGGCGGCAATACTAGCCGCCGCTTCCCTCGCCTATCACGGTAGGGAGGCCTTGTTGCTCGACTTACAGGCAAATGACGATGATGAGGACCATGTCGTTGCACTTTTTAAAGAAAATAATTTGTGGGGTGCGATAAGCAAGACCAATCATCCGCAACTGCGCTGGCGCGACCCTATATACAAAAATGTGCGCGAGCTCGCGATGTCGTACTTCCACGAATATTTTTTATGGGATACTACGCACAATAAAAAAAAGGTGCCCGCCGCCCGCCGCGGTGTTAAAACCCTGCGTGCCTACTCGGCGCCGTTTAACCTCATGCATTACAAACCGGCCACGTGGTGGGCGGCAGGAGATTTAGATTGGCTTGCCGAAAAGCTCGATGGTTCGCACCACTTCCCTCTTGTTAAAAGCTCGTTTATAAAAAAATTGCGCAAAGCGAGCGATGTTGAAATAAAATCTGCTCATCTGGAGCAATGGAAGGAAAAATAAAATGCTTTAATTTTTAAAGCCAAACCCTTTTTTAAATATCCACGTGAGGATGCCTACAAAGATAGCCATACAAGCGAGTAGCACCGCAAAGCAAATGCCGATGTTGATGTCGGAGACGCCCAAAAAGCCGTACCGAAAGGCGTTAACCATGTAGAGTATCGGGTTAAAGAGCGAGACTTTTTGCCAAAAAGGGCTAAATTGCTGTATCGAGTAAAAGATGCCGCCAAGATAGGTAAGCGGTGTCAATACAAAGGTGGGCACGATGGAGATGCCGTCAAAGCCTTTGGCAAACACGCCGTTGATAAGGCCGCCCAAACTAAACACTACCGAGGTCAGGATAACCGCGAGCAAAAGCACCAATGCGTTGTATATAAAAAGGTGCGTAAAAAAGAGCGAGACAATAAGCACCAACACGCCCACGATGAGCCCGCGCATCACTCCCCCACTCACAAAGCCCATTATGACAACCCACGCCGGCATAGGCGATACTGATATTTCATCGAGAGTTTTTGTCCATTTTGCAAAGTAAAAGGTTGAGACGGTGTTCATGTAGCTGCTGGTAATGACCGACATCATAATGAGCCCCGGCACGATAAATTGGATGTACGCAAAGCCGTGTATGGGTGCCAATTGCGAGCCGATAAATTTGCCAAACACGACAAAGTAGAGCGAGGTGGTCACCACCGGCGGCAAGAGCGTCTGCGACCAGATGCGCACGATGCGCACAAACTCGTTGCGCACCATCGTGTAATAAGCTGTGGCAATTTTTTGCGGTGTCATATGTTATGCAGTTTCGCCTTGTGTAAGGTCGAGATATATCCGCTCGAGCGAAGCTTGTCCGCGGCTTGTGAGGAGACCTTGCATCGAGTCGTTAACGATAATGCTACCTTTATTGATGATGGCAATGTTGCGACAGAGCTCCTCGGCCTCTTCGAGATAGTGCGTGGTTAAAATGATGGTTGTGCCGCTTTTGTTTAAGGCGCGCAAAAAATCCCACATGCCGAGACGCATCTCAACGTCGACACCTGCGGTCGGCTCGTCGAGTATAAGCAGTTTTGGCTTGTGTATGAGCCCGCGCGCAATCATGAGGCGGCGCTTCATGCCGCCCGAGAGTTGTTGCGAGGGCGTATTGCGCTTGTCCCACAACCCCAAGTCTTTAAGCAACTGCTCGGCGTGCGGCATTATCTCGGCACGCGAGATGCCATAATAGCCGGCCTGCGTGAGCACTATGTCTATGACCTTTTCGAAAATATTAAAATTAAACTCTTGCGGCACGACGCCGATGTATGTTTTAGCGCGCGAAGGCTCGGTGTCGATAGAGGCATCAAAGATGATTGCCTCGCCCGATGTTTTGTTGACGAGGCTCGTGACAATGCCGATGAGGGTTGTCTTCCCTGCCCCGTTGGGGCCGAGCAATGCAAAAAAGTCGCCTTCCAGAACGGTGAGGTTTACGTCTTTAAGCGCTTCGACGCCGTTTTGATACGTCTTGCGCAAGTTTTGGATGCGTAGGGCGTCATTCATGTAGATAAAAATAGAGCGTCAATCGCTCATACAAAAAGTATACCATAGTGTCCCTCAAAGGCACAAAAACTCGCTCCAGTAGAGCGAGTTTTTACTACAAACAAAAAGCTGCAGTTATGCCGAACACTCCTTGCAGCTTTTTTTGTGAGCGACGAGGAGCCAAACCGCCGAGATGCCTACAAGGACATACACGGTCCACAAGACTTGCGGCAAGGATCCAAGCAACATGCCAAGCACGTCCCAATTACTACCGACAAAACCGCCAAGGCCGATGAGACCCCAGTCAAGGCCGCCGATAACAAGCAGGATAAACGCTATCATGTGGAGTATTTTCATATTGTTTTCGTACGAGAAAAAATGATGGCAGGCGGCTCGACCTATCCGCGCTACTATAAGTATGAGCTGTTTGCATTTTTTTAACAGCCCACTATGGGGATAGGTTTTTATTGAGATTGAACGCCGGGCAGATACGACAACGGGTTTAAATAGGCCGAAAGGTCGGCAACCGGCATGGTGTAGGTTTTGCCCGGGCATCCGGAGCTTGCAAATGAAGCGATTTCTGACCCTGCCGAGGCATACACGCCAAAGTGGAGGTGCGGCCCGGTAGCATAGCCGGTGGTGTCGGAGTAGCCTATGACCTCTCCGGTGGTCACCATGTCGCCGGTGGCAACCGCAAAACTTGCCAAGTGACCGTAGAGGGTCGAGAGGCCATTGTCGTGCTTAATAAATATCCATTTGCCAAACGAGGCGCCCGGGCACGTAAGGTCGGTATTGCCGGTACCGAGCACTACCCCCTCGCGCGCGGCCAACACAGGTGTGCCGGGGCTTGCCGCCAGGTCTACGCCGCTGTGGCCGTGCCCGCTGTATATTTGCGGGTTGGCAGTAGCAAACGGCGTATTGCCAAAGTATTGGGTAATGCACGATATCCAGCCCTGGCCGGCCGGAGCCGGGCACGCACCGCCATATACGTGTGCAAGCGGCCATGCTAAAGCCCCCTGCCCCGTCGAAGGCAAACTGCTCGCACTAAAGGAGAGATTGAGTTTGCTTTGAAAGTTTAACAGATCGCTCTCAAATCCCGCCTCCTCTTTTTGCTTTTCGGCAATTTGTGTTTGGTACAGGCTCTCTTGATTTTTTGTTTGAGTAAGAAGTTTTGTTTGGCTGTCTTTGGAGATAGCGAGACCTTGCTGTTGCTCAGAGAGTGTTTGTTGATACGCAGCTAACTGTGCTTTTTGCGCCTCGGCAGCGGTCTCGTTGGTTTTAAGTGTACTTTTAAGTGAGTTTAGGTCGTCTATTTTATTTTCGAGGTCAGTGCGGAGCGAGGCTAGCGTGGTCTCCTCATCAAAAAACGACGATATCGTGCCGCCGCTTAGCAGCACTGCAAGCAACGATTCATTATCTAGGCTATTTAGCTCACGGAGCGAGTCGCCTACCTCGATCTGTATCTCGCCTATTTGCGAGGTGGTAGTCGAGATGGTGGTGTTCAGTTGGCTAATTTGTGAGTCTTTTTGCTTTATTTGCGCTTGCGCCAAGGTAATGCTTTTTTGGAGCTTTTGGATATTAAGATTGAGCGCCGCGACCGCGTTTTGGAGCGTCAGTTTTTGGGCGGTGGTAGTCGTGAGCTGGCTTTGGAGCTTTGTAATGTCGTCTTGGAGCTGCTTGATTTGCGCGTTGGTTTGGTCGATTTGTGCTTGGAGCGTCGAGGTCGATGTTGTCGTTTGGGCCTCTGAGTGTGGCGCATGCACAAAAAAGAGTACGGCCGAGGCACTTACTATCATAGACAGAAAAAAAACACCTGCACGCATCGGGAGTCGGCGCCGCATCTGTCTATTTTAAAGCATTGCGGCCGCTTTCTCAATGCGCCCCAACGATTTTTCTTTTCCTATGAGGCCGGCGAGCACAAAAGGATCCGGTGATTTTTCCTTTCCCGAAAGAGCTACGCGCATAGGCCATAGCACCCCTGCCCTGCCAACTGCGGTGGCATAGGGAAACACCACTTCCTTTACTGCCTCGGCCGTAAACTGCTCATCGGATATTGGGGCGAGCAATGTTATAACTTTTTGTAAATTATTTTTTACTGCCGCGCCTTCGGCTTTTGCACCTTGGAGGAGTAGCAGTGGGTCTACAGTGATGTCAGCTTCCATAAAAGAAAACTCGCCAGTGCGGATAAGTTCGGCGGCCTCACCAAGTGTTTGCACGCGGGCTTGGAGCTCCGCGGCAATATCCATAAGATATTCCGGCGCATGCTCGTTGTGCTCGCGCATGAAGTCTCTGAGTAACGCCTCAAATTCGGCCACGGAGCGCAATGTAAGATGCTCGTGGTTAAACCATTTTAATTTTTCGATATCAAACACCGCGCCGCTTTTGTGCACACGCTCTATGGTAAAAAGCGCCACGAGCTCGGGGAGTGTAAAAATTTCCTGCTCGCCTCCCGGATTCCATCCCAAGAGGGCCAGATAATTAACGAGTGCTTCGGGCAGATAGCCTTGCTCGCGGTACTCGTTGGCCGACACCGCACCGTGGCGTTTGGAAAGTTTGGTTTTATCGGGCGCCAAAATAAGCGGGATGTGTGCATAGATAGGTCTCGTGAACCCAAGCGCCTCGAGCATGAGTATTTGCCTTGAGGTGTTGGAGAGATGCTCCTCTCCCCTGATGACATGGGTCACTCCCATTTCGTGGTCGTCGATAACCACCGCCAAGTGGTAGAGCGGCTCGTCCATGCCGCGCGCGATAACAAAGTCGCCGAGCTCGGTGGTGTCAAAGGTAACCTCGCCGCGCACGAGGTCGTTGAAGGTAATTACTTTGTTGGGATTTTTAAAGCGCACAACTTTTTTGCCGGAGTTGTCGTTAGCCTCCTCCGCCTCGTAGGCAAAGCCGTGTTCAAACAGCGTTTTAAAATATTTTTTGTAGATTTCTATACGCTCCGATTGGCGCGCCAAAGGCGGCATGACATACGGGATACCGGTCCAATTGATGGCGTTTACAATGTCATCCTCAAACTCTTTTTTACTACGCTCCCTGTCGGTATCCTCAAAGCGCAAAAACATAGTGCCGCCATGATGCGCGGCAAACAAGTAGTTAAACAAAGCGGTGCGCACGCCGCCAATGTGTAATAAGCCGGTAGGGCTTGGCGGAAATCGGGTAATGACGGTGTTGTTATTCTTCATGGGAGACGGCTATATCAAGCAGTACGTTGGCTATCGTTTTGGCGGCATCGGGGCGGGCAAAACTTTTGGCCGCTTGTTGCATCGTGCGCAACGTGTCGGGGTGGCTCACGATACGCTCGATTTCGGATACTAACACACCCGAGGTGAGATTGCGTTGTTCTATTACCACGGCCCCGCCATGACGCGCGTAGGTAAAGGCGTTGATAGTTTGGTCGTGCGAAACCGGCTCGGGTATCGGGATGAGTATCGAGGGGATGCCCCACATGGCCGCCTCAAAGATATTGCCTGCGCCCGCCCGCGAAATGATAAGCGCCGCAGCGCCGGCCGCCATGCGGGTTGCAACATCGTTAAAATACTCAAAGGGCTTGTAACGCTCCGCGATGAGCGAGTCGGTTAGCACAACCTTTGCACGTCCTCCCACCTCTTTAATATTGGCGCGGCCCGTTTGATGTATCAGCTGATACTTGTTGATCAATTGAGGAAGTGCGTCGAGGACGGCGTCGTTGATTGTTTGAGAACCTTGGCTACCACCCGTAACTACAATGATGGGCAGATCGTGGCGGAGCTTAAGAAACTCGTACACGCCTTCGCGCGCGGGTATCATTACCTCTTTGCGTATGGGGTATCCCGTATGCGCAACTTTTTCTTTAGGAAAAAACTCCGCGCCTTCGGCAAACGAGACGGCTATTTTTTTTGCAAACTTTGCCGCCCATTTGTTGACGCGGCCCGGGTCGACGTCGCACTGGAGTATGACCACCGGGATGCTAAAAAGCCGCGCGGCGAGCAGGGTTGGAAACGCCATGTAGCCGCCGGTCGAAAACACGACATCCGGGTAGAGGAAAAAGATGCGCCATAGGGAGCGGAATACTCCCCACCCTGTTTTAAAGTAATCAAAAAAGTTGAGAATCGAAACATAGTTGCGGATTTTTCCCGCCGCGACCGGTACATACGTGAGATTATTTGCCACCAAGAGCTCGCGGTCGTACGGGTCGGATGCGGCATAAAAAAGTTGCGGCTCCAGAAGCTTGCGCTCGCGCACCTCCTCGTTGAGAGCCTCGGCCACCGCAATGATGGGGTAAAAATG
>CAYWJX010000009.1:0-27559 GCA_964459335.1 uncultured Candidatus Saccharibacteria bacterium
ATCACCAGAACGCGGGACGCTGTCGTTAACCGGTGCTATGTTACCCACAACCCAGAAGGTTACTGAGGTACCAGCAGGGATAGTTATCGGAGTACCGATGACTGCCGAGTGGTTTGCATCAAGTACGCGTGCGGTGCCGAGCTGAACACCAGTTGCAGCGTTAACCAAAGTTACGCCTGAGAAGTCGGTGTCAACTGACGGACCCTGGCGCTGTACGCTTACGCTGTTGACGGTCACGTCTGCGCCGTTAGCAGTAACGGTGAAAGCCGTGTACGGAACACGCGATGCGCCTTGCGGAGCAATCGAGTTAGCAGGCTGAGCTGCTGCCGAAACCGTTGCGGTTCCTGCCGCTGTGCCAGTCGTACCGGTACCGGTGCCGGTTCCTGTGCCGGTGCCGGTTCCTACGCCGCTCTTACCACAGACAGCTGCGATAGCTGCGCGCGTGATAGAACCGACATAGCCTGCTACCGGAGAAACTCCGTTAGCCGACTGGAACTTCTCTACCGCTGCGGTAGTGAGAGCGCCGAAGTAGGTCGACTCGCTGCCAGGAGAACCTGCGCCAGCTGCAGCAACCTGAGTTGATGCACTGCTGTTGAGGAAGACCTGGAGAGCCTGGACGTCTGTGCCGGTCGAACCCTGCGACAAGTCGCGAGAGAGAGCCGGGCATGCGCCGCCGGTGGTCGAACTGGTACCAGTACCGGTAGTTGCCTGACCATTGAGTGCCGCATTGACGTTGTTTATCGTGCCTTGGTCAGCCCCGAAAGACTGCAGCAACGAAAGGATAGAAGATATCTGAGTTGAGGTGAGGCCTGCGGCAAAAGCCGGAGCGGCGACAACACTGAAACCAGACACGACCATCGCAAAACCGATAGCGCCGGCCGCGACGCGGACGGACACTTTCTTTGTAATGCTTTTAATCATGTTTATGTGCACGAACAATTAATAATTACTTGTAATCTACGAATAAAAGAGACCAGAACCGAACGAACAAAATCTACCAGCACCTTACACACTCGATTACGTTCTTGATCTCCCCGCTCACCCGCTCCTATTAAAGGAAGGGAGACCGAGAAGAACAAAGAAAATAATCATGTGAAAAGGAACCATTGGTAGGCAGAGTGGAAGGGGAGTATCAGGAATATACAGCCGTGTCGGGACAAGGTCATGCGGAAAGAAACTGTTTGCTTTTTATTTAGTTGTCAACGAACGAGCCCTGCTTTTGCGGCCTACACCCAATTATAGGCACATCCTACACAGGGTGCAAAAAAGCCTTGTGGATAAACGCATACAGCAACGAGCCCCAAAGGGGCGAAGGCGCTTGTGTATCCACGTACAAATGAGCATACACCAGCAGCTTTAGGGGGTCAATCAAGATTTTGACACCGGCCGCTAGGTGCGGTATACGTGTTCCGTTACCTAAAAAGCCTTCTATTTATATATACGCGCTAAAGGGGATAATAGATGCTCCAGCGGCGCTCTCCGCGCTTCTCTATAAGGCCCCGTTCGATAAGCAATGCGAGCTCTCTTTGGATGGTCTTTTCGCTGCAGCCCTTAACCGCCCGACTTATATCCTTTATGGAGGAGCCGGTGTGCTTACGGACAAATCCCAATATAAGAGGAGCACGCTTGCTTTCGCCCGCAGAGTGTCCTTGAACCTGTCCTTTATTTTTCAAGGACGTTTCCTTTACCTGTCCTTTACTGTCCTTTATATAAAGGTCTGTCCTTGAGCGGCCCTGCGGTAGCTCCGGGGGAGTGCGCGGCTCTTCTTCGGCGAGCGGCGGGAGCAAAAAATCTTCGGACGTTACAAAAGGGGAGAGGCGTGCGCCGCCGGTTATACGCTCGGCAAGCGCCTCGTACTCGGCGGCAATAAGTGCCGCATTTTCGGCATGGATTGCACCTTTGGTGTTGGCAAGCCGCACCGCCGAGAGGAGGCTAAAGAGGTCGGCAAGTACAACCGCAAGCTCTATCTCCCCTGCCGCAAAATGCGCAATAGTCTCGGGTAAGCGAGATGCGCTCGCCACCAAACCCTCGAGACGAGCGGCACTTTCAATGCTTGAGCGCTCCGTCAAAAGCGAGAGCACGTGCGCAATTTTTTCGGATTTAATGTAACAAAAATATAAATCGCGCTGTCCTTTAAAAAGGATTGACTGTAAAGCAAATTCGTGAAATTTTTTGTCCTTTTCCGGCATAGTTTTACGAGCTATTTGTCTTTTATATGTCCTTTACATGTCTCTTATTTTGTGGGACATGTAAGAGACACGCTTGTCTTATAGAGTAGTCTGTTCCCCACCCCGATGCAAGTGAGAAGTATGAGGCAGTTAAGCTCCGAGATAAATAAATTTTCCCCTCGTCATCGGATGCACAAAAAATTTATTTATCTCGGGGCTTCCACATAGTTCGATGCGCAAAAAACTTTTATATGTCGGAGCCCCAGCGCTACAGTACTTTGCCGGCAAAGTGGTATGATGATACCTGTACATGGCGAAGAAAAACGGCAAAAACAACAACACAAAATTGCAACGCGGCGCGGCACACATACCGCAAAAAACAAGGCAAGCGGTGGTGGTGGTACTGCTCATGGTGGCCGCTCTCCTTTTGACGCTCGCAGGTCTTGGTGTTGCCGGCCCTGCCGGAGCCGATATCCAAACACTCCTGGCGTCGCTTTTGGGTATAGGCTACTTTTTGGTGCCGCTCCTCTTTTTTATGCTGGCCGGCAATGCTCTGCGCGAAGAGACCACCGGTTTTACTCCCGTTAAAATAATTGCCTCTGCTGTTTTTATTTTTACCGGGCTCGGCTTTATCGCCATTGCTTCGGGCCAGGGCGGTTTGGTGGGCAACTTTATTGCAACTCCCGCCGTGCACTATTTTGATATCTATGCGGCACTTATTATATTGGGAGGCGTCTCGCTTATCTCTCTACTCATATTGCTCGAGGGCGACATATCGCTTGAACCGCTCATGGCACTAGGCCGCGGCGTGCGGGCACTTGTGGCACGCCTGATTACCAAAAAAGAAACTGCCGAGCCAATGCTGAACGGCATCACAGACGAAGAGGAGGAAGAGGCCGGAAACGAGGAGTATGAAAATGAGCAGGAGGAGAGCGAGATACCGATAACGGCGCCGCAAAAAATGCAGCCCGACCACTCGGCCGCCATGCAGGCAAAACGCGCGGCCGACACTTTAAAGAGCTTACTCGGACAATACACTCCGCCGCCGCTTGCTTTACTCGAGCACGACAAAGGCCGTCCGGGCGTTGGCGACATCAAAGCCAACGCAAACATTATTAAACGTACGCTCGCCAACTTTGGCATCGTGGTGGAGCTCGACGAAATATCAATCGGCCCTTCGGTAACGCGCTACGCAATCAAGCCCGCCGAGGGCGTGCGTTTGCAAAAGATAGTCGGTCTGCAAACCAATCTTGAGCTGGCACTCGCGGCACATCCGGTGCGTATCGAGGCGCCGATACCCGGCAAATCGTTGGTGGGCATCGAGGTACCCAACTCAAGCAAAGTAACCGTCGGGCTCGGCACCTTGCTTGAGTCGCCGGAGTTTGCCGAAAGTAGCAAACCACTTTTGGTGGCGCTCGGCCGCGATATTGCCGGCGGCTCGCACTTTGGCAATATCGGCAAAATGCCGCACATACTCATTGCGGGTGCAACCGGTTCGGGCAAGTCGGTGACTATCCATACCTTTATTACCTCGCTTCTGTACCGATGCGGCCCGCAACAGATGCGCTTTTTAATGATCGACCCGAAGCGCGTGGAACTTACGATGTATAACCAGCTGCCGCATCTCCTCACGCCGGTGATTACCGACGCAAAGCGCACTATCATGGCCCTGCGCTGGGCGGGCAAAGAAATGGAACGCCGTTACAACGTGCTTGAGGGTAACCGTGTACGCGACATCGACTCATATCATCAAAATATTTTGACGCCGCAATTGGAGCACATCCGTAAAAACGGTCTCGAGGAGGGCGGCAAAGTGCCCGAGGCCATGCCCTACATCATCATTATTATCGACGAACTCGCCGACATCATGCAGGCGTATCCCCGAGAGCTCGAGGCGTGTATCGTGCGTTTGGCACAAATGAGCCGCGCCGTGGGCATACACTTGATACTCTCGACCCAACGCCCGAGCGTTAATGTGATTACCGGCCTGATTAAAGCCAACATACCCGCGCGTGTAGCGCTCCAAGTGGCAAGCCAAATAGACTCGCGCACCATCCTCGACCAAGGCGGCGCCGAAAAATTGCTCGGCGCAGGCGACATGCTGTATCTCTCCGGCGACATGAGCAAACCTATCCGCTTGCAAAGCGCCTACATCAGCGAGTCGGAGGTAAAAAAAGTGACTTCGTTTATTGCCAAAAACAACGAGGCCGAGCTCCCTATCGACATCGGCGGCCCGGCACCCGGTAGCAACAATGCGTTTAACAGCTCGTCCGGCATGAACTTTGGCAGTGAAGACGACGAAATAGATGACGACATGTACGAAAGCGCGCGTTTGGCGGTGATAGAGGCGGGCAAAGCATCGACCTCATATATACAAAGAAAGTTGCGTGTCGGATACTCGCGCGCGGCGCGGCTTATGGATGTGCTTGAGGAGCGCGGCGTTATCGGCCCCTCGGACGGCTCCAAACCCCGCGAAGTGCTCGAGAAGGGCGCGAGCGCCGGAGGCAGTGATATGAACGGCGACGATTCCGAAGAGCTATGAGGCGGTTTCAACTCACCGTTTTTGTAGTGGCCTTTGCAGTTTTGATGATTGGCGGATATGGCCTCTTTGAGGCGCGACGGCTTATCGAAGGACCAATTATCACGATTGAGTACCCACTCGACGGCAGTGCCACCTCGAGCACGGGCGTGATTATCGCCGGTACGGCCGAAAATATCTCGTTTTTGACCATCAACGACCTCTCTTCCTACACCGATAAAAGCGGACATTTTAGCGAGTTGCTTTCTATCCCGCCGGGGTTTACAGTACTGACCGTCCAAGCAGTCGACCGATTTGGAAGGCGCGCGGCAAAGTCTGTTTCTATACAGGTGCTCGATTATTGTCCGATTACAAACGCATAATTATTTTTGTATGGCATTTGGTAAACCAAAAAAGGAAAAGGCGGCAAAGACTACGGGCACGAAGGACGCTAAAGATGGTGTGCGCGACAGTAGCGCCATTGATGCGGCAATACGTGATATACGGACAAAGTTTGGCGATGAGGCCATCATGACGCTCGGCGAAACTCCCAAGGTTGATGTCGATGCAATCCCCTCCGGCTCGATAGGTCTCGACTGGGCGCTCGGCATCGGCGGCTATCCGCGCGGCCGCATCATCGAAATATTCGGCCCGGAGAGCTCCGGCAAAACAACGCTTAGCTTGCACGCCATTGCCGAGGCACAAAAAAAAGGCGGCATCTGCGCCTTTATCGATGCCGAGCACGCGCTCGACCCTGAGTATGCAAAAAAAATCGGCGTTAAACTCGACGAGCTCCTCGTGTCGCAACCCGACACCGGCGAGCAGGCGCTCGAGATTGTCGAGGGTCTCGTGAGATCGGGCAAAATTGACATTGTGGTTATCGACTCGGTTGCCGCACTCACGCCAAAAGACGAGATCGAGGGCGACATGGGCCAGGCGCAGGTGGGCAAACAAGCGCGCCTCATGAGCCAGGCCTTACGCAAACTTACGGCTATTACCGCCAAGAGCAAAACACTTGTTATTTTTATCAATCAGATACGCATGCAAATTGGCGTGATGTTTGGGAACCCCGAGACAACCACCGGCGGCAAAGCGCTCAAGTTTTACACCAGCGTGCGCCTCGACATACGCCGCATCGCACAAATTAAAAAAGGCGAGGAGGTTGTGGGCGGCCGTCACCGCGTGAAGGTGGTCAAAAATAAAGTTGCGGCTCCCTTCCGCAAAACAGAGTTTGATTTGCTATACAACGAGGGTATCTCGCGCGAGGGCGAACTCCTTGCACTTGGTGAGAGCTTGGGCGTCGTACAAAAAAGCGGTGCATCGTACTCCTTTATGCAAAAGGATGGCGAAAAGATAGCGCTCGGCCGCGGCTATGACGCATCGCGCACCTTTTTGCGCGAAAATAAAAAAGTAGCCACCGAAATCTTAAAAGACATCCGCAAAGCGCTCGAAACGAGCACCACCGGAGTCTCGAGCGCCAAAAGCGAAGAAGCTGGAGAGGAGTAAAAAGTAATTGGTATAAAAGTAGTAAAGGCGAGGCACTTGGGTAAGTGGCTCGCCTTTTCGCGCGGGTGACAGGAGGTGTTCTGTCAGCACCCAAACATCCGGCGGATGCGAGTGAGTAAACCCACAGGAACATCTTCGGGATGTTCGGCCTGGTAAATTTTCCAAGCCTCTTTGGGGTCAACTTTAGTCCTCACAGCGAACAACAGCCCCGTTGGCTTCAGTGAACGACAGAAGTCATCGTTGCAACCGCCCGTGGTGGGCAGTCCTTCGTTCAACAGCACAAGCATGACCTCCCCCATAGTGAAAGGGCTGCCGTGGCTTGTGATTGCGCGGCGGTAAGCGGCAACAAATTCTTTCTTGTTCATAGAACTCTCCGACAGTCGGCCATTCGCGGAAATGCGAACGGGCTTGTTCCGTATACGATGATACACTATTTATACATTTTGTCAATATCCCCTGAGATACACAAAAAGCCCTTATTTTTAGGGCTTTTTGGCTTATTAGAGAAAAATATCAAAAACTAGAAGGAGTAGGAGTGGGTTGGCTCCGCAAGTTTGCGGACTGTATCTACTGCGAGCGATACAAAAGCTATAGCCGCTACAAGGAGCGCAATCTGTACGCCAAGGTGTGTATGCTCCACGGCATACAATACGAAGTTGGACATAGAGGCGAGGCCTCCCTTCTCTACCGTTGCAAAGTTTTCGAATACTTTAGACACCCACACCAGCCGCCCCACTACCCACATGGAGAGTATAAACGCGTACACCTTGAGCGCTGTGGTACCGGTGAGCGTGCGTGCAAAGTATACGGCACCGACACTTGCCATCACGTTGCGTTCTATGGTGCTTCCTACCCTGTTAGTGTCACCGTTCATAATTGTTAAAACTAAGCTTATATGCTCGTGGTTACGCTTTTGTAAATCTTTTTAAACTCGGCCTTGGCACGGTGTACCCGCGTTTTGATCGCGCCTACCGACACACCCTCTTCCCTCGCTATCTCCTCCTGCGTTTTACCCTCGATAAAAAACGAGGCAAGCACGCGCGCAAAGGGGCTTGGCATACGCGAGAGCACCGAGGCGACCTCGTCGACAAACTCCTTTTTTTCGAACTGGCGTAAATTTTTGTCGGGTATCAATGCCCAAATCTCTTCGTCGAGCTCCACTACCCTGCCGCCCTCGCGTTTGCGCTTGGCATAGTGTGTGAGCGCCGTGTTAATGAGGATGCGATAGCCCCATGAGGAAAAACTTGCCCCTTCGACCGTTTTAAACTTGCTCGCGTTGATATAAATTTTTGTAAACGCTTCTTGCACGATGTCCTCGGCTTCTTCTCGCTCATGCACGATACTTGCTGCTTTGCGCAAAAAAGGCTCCTCATATTTGCGCACAAGCAACGCAAAGAGGCTCGGGTGCGAGAGTGATGCTGTGAGCACCTGCTCGTCGCTCATCCCTTCGCCTTTTTCCTCCAGAGTTAGATGCTCCTTCATGGCAACACTGTACATCATAACGCGCACTCTTTACAACTAACGCGCCCTGTCCCACGTTTCGCAAGAGGTTGCACAGCCTTATTTTCCCGACGCACTGGTCGGGACCCCGACTTTACGTCGGGGTTTAGTTTGTATATAGTGTAGCCACAGCCCTCAGGGGCAATTTTAATATATGGCAATGCTTGAATACAACGAAATACTCAAAGGCAAGGTTATATTGCTCGGCACAGAGCCGTACGAGGTCCTCGACGCGCACGTGTTTCGGAAGCAGCAGCGCAAGCCGGTTAACCAGACCAAACTGCGTCATCTTATTACCGGCAAAGTAACCGAGCAGGCCTTTCATGTTTCGGAAAAAGTGCCCGAGGCCGACCTCTCGCTCAAAAATGTAAAGTTCTTGTATAAAAACAAAGGCGAGTGGTGGTTTTGTGCCGAAAACAATCCGGCGGACCGCTTCCAACTCAGCGACGTAACCGTCGGCGAGCAAGGCAGGTTTATTAAACCCAACACCATCATCGAGGCGCTCTTGTTTGATGACCCTGCTATCGACCAAGACGAGGGCAAGATCATTGGCCTCAAGATGCCTATCAAAGTTGATTTAAAAGTAACCGAGGCGCCTCCGGCTGTTAAAGGCAACACCGCGCAGGGCGGCAGTAAAGAGATTACACTCGAAACCGGCGCCACTATCAATGCCCCGCTCTTTATCAACGAGGGTGACATTGTGCGCATCAACACCGAGCTCGGCGCCTATGTCGAGCGTGTAGACAAAAAATAACAAAAAAACAGAAATCTATTTTGTGAGCGCTGCGAGCTGCCAAGGGGAGCAAAATAGATTTCTGTTTTTTTGTTTTGTGGAAAAAACTATCGGACGATGTACGGGATGAGCGCCATGAAGCGCGCCCTTTTGACTGCTTGCGCAAGCGCGCGCTGGTTGGCGGCCGAGAGGCCGGTGCGCCGGCGCGGCATGATCTTGCCATGCGGGTTAACAAACTTTTTTATAGTATCGATATCTTTGTAATCGATGTGCGGTATGTGACCGGGTGAAAATTCTTTATTCATATAATTTTATTCTAAAAAGGTATGTCGTCGGGGTTGCTGTCTTCTGCCGGATAATCGATAGCGTCTTCTTTGGGAGCCTTCTGAGGTGCCTCTGCATCGCTTAAGCTCTCACCCGCTCCTCTATCGTACCCGCCGCCCGTGCCGCCAGCGCCTTTGGGGCCAAACTGCACACGCTCGGCAATAATCTCGGTTTTGTATTGTTTAACGCCCTCTTTGTTGTCCCAACTGCGAGTTTGAATGCGGCCCTCAATGTATGCCGGGCTACCCTTTTTAAGATACTGCGCACAGGTCTCCGCTTGGCGGCCAAACACCACGATGTTGTGGAACTCCACAGCCTCTTGCCTCGTGCCGTCGGCTTTTTTAAACGTACGATTGGTTGCAACACCAAAAGAGGTAACATTGCCGCCCGAGGGCATCGCGCGTACCTCCGGGTCGCGCGTGAGATTTCCGTAAAGCATTACCTTGTTGATATACATGATGGTTCAATTAGGCGACCATTGCGTCGATACTTTTATCAAGCTCCTCCTCGGAGACCTCGCCTGCCTTCTCGACTTCGGCAAGCGGCTTCTTCAACATCTCGCCCTCGAGACGGTCAGAAGTAAATACGGCGCGGCGCGGCGCAAAGCTCGCGTCTTCGCGCACCGTCTCAATAAGAAGGTGGCGCAAAATTTCGTGTGTTGCGCGGAGGTACTGCTCGATGGCGCCGATATTTTCTTTGTCGGTAGCAAATTTTATAAAACCAAAGTAAGCCTCGCCATACTTCTCGCGTTTGCCCTGCCCGCGGCGCTCGATAACATACGCGAGCGGGATTTTAACCGGTGCTTGGTCTTTAATTATTTCGGCCGAGCCGAGTGCCTTGCGGAGTTCGTCAACCGCGGCAACTACACCCTCCTCGGTGAGGGTTGGAATAAGATGATACCCGATTTCGTAAATCGGTTGCGTGCCCAGAGCGGGGGCATTGTTCGCTTGGGTTAACTCCGCATCAGCGGAATGCGACATATCTGCCATGGGGCTACCTTACCATAGCCCCAACCGCCCTGCAAGTATTGTTGTATCAACCATTCAGGTATT
This sequence comes from uncultured Candidatus Saccharibacteria bacterium, assembly GCA_964459335.1. Taxonomy (GTDB): domain Bacteria; phylum Patescibacteriota; class Minisyncoccia; order Phycocordibacterales; family SBAW01; genus GWA1-54-10. The sequence goes on from CAYWJX010000009.1 coordinate 9,802, forward strand.
TGGTCATAATAAAAGCCGCAAAGGACGCGGCCACAAGTATCAATAATAACTGGAGGCCTAACGGAGACAACACTAAAGACAGAGTTCTCAAAATCATGCAGAGGAGGAGAACCCAGATAACGAAACTGAATCCGTACGCCCACGGCCAGTTCATGCCCCCATACTACACCCTAAAGACTTTTTTGAAATTCTCCCCTATTGGGGCGGCCATGACATCGACCGAAACCCCTTTAATTGCAGCGATTTTTTTGACTACCTCCTCGACAAAGATTGGCTCGTTGCGCTTGCCTCTAAACGGCATCGGCGCGGCAAAGGGCGAGTCGGTTTCGCTCAAGATTTTGTCGAGTGGCGCAACGCGGATGCTCTCGTCGTACGAGTTGGTATAGGTTATCGGTCCGGGGAACGAGAGATAGCAACCTAAATCGAGATACTTTTGTGCAAGTTCGCCCGTGCCGGTAAAAAAATGGATGATCACTTTGAGCTCCGGATGAGCGCCCATATGTTTTTTAAGTATTGCAAGCATATCCTCGTGCGCATCTCTACAATGGATGATAAGCGGTTTGCCAACCTCAACCGCGAGCGCTATCTGACTTTCAAAGCGATGCTTTTGCGCGTCGCGCTCCTCCTCCGTTTCGCCGGAGCGAAAGTAATCAAGGCCACACTCCCCTATTGCCACAACCTTTGGGTCGGCAGCAAGCTCGCGATAGATTGTCATATCAAACTCCTCCGCCACATTGTCGTGCGGATGGAGGCCAATGGCCGCCCACAAAAAATCGTGACTGTAGGCAAGCTCCAGCGCCTCGCGGCTCGTAGCAAAGTCGACGCCCACCACAATGCCGCCAAAGCGGCCTTCTTCCATCCGAGTGAGCACTTCTTCCCTATCGATATCAAACTGCGAGAGCTGCACATGGCAGTGCGCATCAAAAAACTTTAAATCCATAGTTAATCTTTACGCAAAAATAAATTGTCGGGCTTTTTGTTGGCCATGATGGCGTCAATAATTTTTTGGCTCGTTTGTGGGAGCAGAGGCTCGAGCATGAGGTCTATCGTCGCAAGCTCTTGCACCAAGCTTGCAATGAGCTCGCGCCCGCGCTCTGGGTCGGTTTTGATTACTTTAAACGGTTCCGTTTGCGTAATCGTTTGGTCGAGTGCGCCGATACGCAAAAAAACATAGTCAAACGCCTGATTGATTTCAAACTTCTCAAGCTTCTCCGCAAACTCTTGAGGAAACGGGCTCCACTTAACCTTAACCGCTTTGGGCAAATTGGTTTCGGCGAGCTTCATGATGCGCGCAACCAAGTTGCCGAGACCGTTGGCGAGGTTTGCGTTGTAGTGCTCTTTAAAGCCTTCCCGTGTGATGTCGCCGTCTTCAAATGGAGAAATATGCCGCGCGAGATAGTAGCGCACGGCGTCGGTGCCGTACTCTGTTAAGAGCTCCTCCGGGTCGATAACGTTGCCGAGGCTCTTGCTCATCTTTTTGCCCTCCGAGGTGATAAAACCGTGTACCAAAAGGGTTTTTGGCAATGGCAAACCGGCCGAGAGCAGCATGCCCGGCCAAATGGCCGCATGAAACCGCAAAATATCTTTGCCGATGACATGCACATCGGCCGGCCAAAACTCTTGGTAAAGTTTGTCGTCGGGAGTGCCGTAGCCCAGCGCTGTGATGTAGTTGGAGAGCGCGTCGCACCACACATACATAACTTGCGAGGCGTCACCGGGCACCGGCACACCAAGCCCCTCGGGCCAGTCGGCTTTGCGCGGGCGCGAAAAGCTCACATCCTCGAGCCCCTCATTGAGCAAGGAGAGGATTTCGTTTTTGCGCGTCTCGGGTACGATGTGCAACTCTCCCGACTCGATTTTTTGTTTTATATCACCGGTATATTTTGAAAGGCGGAAGAAATAATTTTCTTCTTTTAAAAACTCGGGCACGGTGCCGTGGTCGGGGCATTTGCCGTCGACCAAATCTTTTTCGGTAATAAATGCCTCGTGGCCGACGCAATACAATCCCTCGTACTCTTTTTTATATATATCACCCGCTTCAACCCATTTTTTCCACAGCACGGTGGCACCCGGCCAATGGCGCTTTTGGTCGGTCGTGCGGATAAACTGGTCGTACGAAATATTGAGCTCTGTAAACAACGCCGAAAATTTGCCGACAATGTCGTCCAAAAAAACCATCGGCTCCTGCCCCGCCTTGCGCGCCGAGTCGACCATCTTTTGCGTGTTTTCGTCGGAGCCCGTTAAAAAATAGGTTCTGTCCTTAACAAGGCGATGATACCGCACGAGGATGTCCGCGAGCGTCGCGGTATACGCGTGCCCCATGTGGAGCTTCGCGTTGGGATAAAAGATTGGCGTCGTGAGATAAAACTTTTTTTCGGCCATCGTATTAAAACCCTACTTTGCTTCGCCGTCGGGCGCAAGGCCTTGGCGAGCCAATAGGCGTTTTTTTTCTTTGTCGATATCGGAGACGTACTCCTGTATGGCGCCGGCAATGGGCACCGAGAGTAAGACGCCCAAGAATCCTATCAGTTGAAATCCGACAAGAAGCGAGAGGATAACGAGGAGCGGTGGGATGCCGACCACCTTTTTTACCACCACAGGATAAATGAGGTGCGCCTCAAATTGCTGTATCACAATATAGAGGCCGGCTACCAACAAGGCCTCGGTCGTGCCGCCGTCGGCAAACGCCACCGCCACCGCAGGTATTGCCGCAAGAAACTGGCCAAACACCGGTATCAGCTCAAATGCCGCCGCCACAAGCGCCAAGAGGAGCGCGTGCGGCACGCCGAGTATGACGAGGCCGAGATACAATAGTATGCCTACAATAATCGCAAGCATGAGCTGGCCTTGCATCCACTTGCCTATCTTTTCCTGCGAGCGTTTCCACAAATTGAGCACGTATACCTGATGAGCTGCTGGTGTCACAATGCGCAAAAAGTCGTCAACGCCCGTCTCTTGTACTGAAAAGTAAATTGAAAAAACGACAATAAGCACAAAAGAAACGAGACCGCCAAAAAACGCCGAGACCGTGCTAAACACGCCGCCGGTGGTGCTGGTGATGGTCGACGACAAATTTTGGAGCAGATTGGCCGAAGAAAAATTGCTTGTCACCGAGGTGGGCAGGAACCCGTGCGTCGTGGTGGTGAGGTCGATGTTTGCAAGGGTCACAGGCAGCTGCTCAAGAAAGTTGGCGGCATCGTTAAGAATGGGCGGGATAAAGAAAAAAAGTATTGCAAAAAAAGCCGCGGCCACCAGCAAATACATGAGTACGACCGAAAGCAAGCGGTTGAGGCCATGCCGCATAAAATACCGTATCGCCGGCTCAATTGCCGAGGCAATAACGATTGCGGTCAACACCACGAGCACAATGTCGCGCAGGTACCACAAAAAGAAAAGGAGCAAAGCAAAGAGTATGGCTTTGATGATGCTCCCCGCCGTAATGTTGACGTTTATGTGAGTCCCCTGCATAACGCCATAATAACACAACTACACCTAAAAAATTTGATTTTGCTCCCCTTGGCAGCTCGCAGCGCTCCCAAAATCAAACTTTTTAGGTGAGCTTATTTACAAGCAATGTGGGAAGCTCAGTAACAGCAACCCGCTCCTGCTCGCCGCTGTCGCGGTGGCGGAGCGTAACGGTGTCTTTTAAACTTGGATTTTCGCCCAGCGTGTCAAAGTCGATAGTGATGCACCACGGCGTGCCCACCTCGTCTTGGCGGCGATAGCGCTTGCCAATATTGCCGTTGTCGTCAAACACAATTTGCGGGATTTCCTTTTTGAACATCGAGTATACCTCGCGCGCCTTTGCTACGAGCTCGGGTTTGTTTTTGAGCAGAGGAAAAACAGCGGCCTTGATGGGGGCAACTGAGGGTTTAAATTTGAGATATACGCGCTTTTCCCCGCCGAGCTCATCCTCGGTGTAGGCGGAGGAAAGTATTGCAAGAAAAGTCCGTTCAACACCAAAAGACGGTTCGATGACATGCGGCAAGAAAGCTTCCTCTCCCTCCGGTGCGTAGGCAAGATTTTGACCCGAGCCGTTTTGATGAGCGGACAAATCGAAGTCACCACGATACGCGAGGCCATACAGCTCTTTGCGGCCGAACGGGAAATCAAATTCAAAATCAATCGTGCGCCTGCTGTAATGTGCGCGGTCTGCCTCCCCCACTTCAAGCTCATGCACCGATGGTGCCGGGATACCTACCCGCGCGTTAAACTCATGCACCGCTTTGCGCCACTCCTCGAAACTCCCCTCCCAATCGGCAGGTGCAACAAAATATTCGATTTCCATTTGCTCGAGCTCGCGAACGCGAAAGATAAAATCACGCGGCGCAATTTCGTTGCGGAAGGCTTTGCCGATTTGGGCAATACCAAACGGAAGTTTTGGATGGAAGGAGTCAACAACATTTTTAAAATTAACAAAAATTCCACCCGCAGTCTCCGGCCGCAAGTACGAAACCGATGACTCGTCCTCATTCGCACCAATCTGCGTTTTAAACATCATGTTAAACTGCCGTGCCTCGCCAAGCTTGCCGCCACACTCGGGACATTTTTTTGTATCTCCCAACGTGTCGGCGCGAAATCGCTTTTTGCATTTTTCGCATTCAACCAAAGGGTCGGAAAATCCGGACACGTGGCCGCTGGCTTCCCACACTTTTGGGTTCATCAAGATTGCCGCGTCGAGGCCATACATATCATCGCGGCTGTCAACAAAGAGGTTCCACCAAATTTGTTTGATATTGTTTTTGAGCGCGACGCCCAAAGGGCCGTAATCCCACGTGCCCGCCAGGCCGCCGTAAATCTCGGAGCCTTGGTACACAAACCCGCGCCGCTTGCAGAGCGAGACCAGTTTTTCCATCAAATCATCCTTTTCTTCCATAAGGGCAATCATACCTTTTGTGGTGTAAAAATAAAGCCGCCCTGCATAGCTATTAAAACAAAGAACCCCGCCACAGCGAGCAACGGGGCTCTCTGTAACGGGGCTAGTTTTTCACCGGCTCGAGACACTCGAGCGGGAGAAGAATGACTTTCGGCGACGGCATCGTCCTATTACTGAACGTATTCTCAGATGGGGGGACCCGCGCATCGATCTCGAAACCATGAGAGACCGCGTAGGCCAACATAGCGTACTTGCATGTCAGGCGGCACTTCTGTCCGACGAAAGAAACCCTGACGAAGCATAGAACGTATCCCGCTCGCACATCGTACGGGGTCGGAACACCCAACGAGTTTGGATCGTTGGAGCCGTCTTCAGGTTGTAGGTCGAAAGGACAGAGTTTTTCCTTGTTGACCCACACCATCTGGCCAACGGTCAGCCCAGTACGCAAGTCGGTTTCCGACATCGGAAGGATTTCGGATCCGATCTCGTCCAGCTTCAACCCCTGAGGCCTGCGAATCGGACGAACCCCACCCTTTATCGCCGTACGGATTGCCTTATCCCGTGCCGCCGCAAAAGCGGCCGCTTGGTCAAACGGAACGTCAATGTGCATGGAAGTCTCCTCACTGGAGCCAAAGCTAACACACTGTCAGCTTCACGTTTTCTATTGTGTACCTAAATAATATATTTGTCAATAGCTTCAAAAGCCCTTATTTCACAACCTATTTATTGGCTCACTATATCCATGCCGGTTTGGAAACCTTGGTCTCCTGTTAAGAGGGTCGTGGGAGCTTGCGCGTTTGCGGAGACACTGACCTGCGCAAAGCGGTCTTGGCCGGTGAGCGACGCATCGCCGGTGAGCGGTGGCGCACTGCCAACCTGGCTGGTACTTGGAGTCAACACTATTTGGAACGATGCTTGCGCCGCGGCGGCGCTGTAGCCCACGCCTGCGCTCACGTCGCCAAGGCTCCAGGTAACCGTGCGGCTCGCGTTGTCGTACACAACACCCGCCGTGTTGGAAGCAACGTATTTTACATACGGCGGGAGCACTGCCGAGATGGTGGCGTTGGCAATAGTGTTGGCCGAGTTTTTAACCGTCCACACAATGGTGTACGAGGTATCGCTGTTTGCTTTGGGCGGCATGGGCCCTGTGTTGGCAAACGTCCCCGTAAAGTGGAGCGCCGAGGCAGTCAGTGAAATTGCCGAAGCCACAGACACCTCCATCGATGCCGCCGATGCAACCGTCTCGGGCACATTGCCAGGGTCTGCCCGCGTGCCTTGCACAGCCACATTGAGGTCGATAACCGGATTAGTGATGAGCACTCCGCCGGTGCCGGGCGGCAAGGATGCGAAAGAAAATTGGAGCGAGCCACTTCCCCCCGCGGGGATTGAAGCGAGCTCCGGCACCTGTGCCGAGGTCCACGTGATGGTGTTGTTTTGCGATTGATAAAATCCGTTGGTGGATGAAATAGAGCTTGTGTCGAGCGCGGGGCCGGTGAGGGTGAGCGTCAGTTGTGCATTTGATATGGCAGTCGTGAGATTGTTTGTCCACGTAATGGTGCCGCCCTCTGCGGTCGCGCCCGAAACCGAAACTGTTTTGCCGGTTTGCCCCGCAACAGTGAGAGTTGCACTGATAAACGGTTTGTGCACCGTGATAGTTTCCGGTACGGTGAGTATCGGCACCGCAATAGTTGTGTCGGTCGGGTCGGTGTTGGAGCCGGCGACAAAACGGAACACTTTTTGATCGCCCTCCTGCCCGTCGATAGAACCTACCAGATGCACCACCATGGAGGCACCGGGCGCGAGCGTGCCGAGTTGCCAAAATGTGCCGCCCGCTTGCGCCGTAGGAGACGCGCTCACGACCGAAAATCCAAACGGATACTGCCCTTGGAGCGCCACGTTTTGTATGGGAGTGGTGGCGTTGCTTTGCACCGTGATATCGACAGGAAACGACTGCCCCGCTATTGCCTCGCTCGGCGTGTTGATAGAGAGCGAGAGCGGCGAGGAACCTATCATAAAGTCGGCCTCGGCACTCTTTTCAAACACGGCGTTGGAGCCGGTAACACTATACTCAAGCATCACCTGCACTTTTTCTTGCGTGCCCTCTTGCCCGTAAAAAATACCGCTCGCGGTTTGCTTTGTTTGTTGGCCGGGCGCGAGCGTGCCGATGCTGATACGCTGTTGCGACAACGCCGAGTCCGGATTTTGCGGGTCGCGTGTGCCGCTCGGGTACGTAACGACCGCATCAACGAGCGAGATAGCCGAGGTATTGCGATTGCCGACGATAATTTGCAGTTGCGCGGATTTGCCGGCATCGATGAGCGACGGCGCCACCACTTGCAGGTCGATATTACCGGGAGAGACAATGTTGCCGCCGCCAAAAAAGAGATACACCGCCGCCGCCGCGGCAACAACAAAAAATACAAGCGAACCTATAAAAAATTTAGCGGCAAAAGACATTTTTTGTTTTGATTCCTGATACAACAGCACCGGTTTCTTTACCGGAGCGCTTTCTTCTTCCTCCTTTTGCCAAGATACCGGAGCTTCGGCAGTGCTCGGAGAGAGCGGCGTGCGGATGTCGCCCATGGGTTTGGGCTTAGCCTCCCTCGAGTAGAGCTTGTTTTTGAGAAACTCGATATCATCCCCGCCCGACTGATCGGGATTCGTTCGGGCGGGCTTCTCCTCCGGAGGCATGCAAAAAGTATACCACTCGAAATGGTATACTATAGTACGTATGGCAAAAGCTACTCGTTCTTTTGTGCGCTGGATAGTACAACTCTCCATGCGTACAAAGATTTTTATTGGCGTGGGTTTCGTAGCAGTGCTTGCGGCAGGATACTTTATGTTTATGCCGCGCCCCGTGGTGTATACATTGATACCGGTTACCCAAGGCCCCATTACCGAAACCGTCTCAGTTACCGGCAACACAACGCCTATCGAGAGCGTCTCGATTGGGTTTCAAAACAGCGGCACCATTGCGCATGTGTATTACAACCTTGGCGACACGGTAAAAGCGGGGGCGCTTGTAGCCGAACTTAATACGGCAGGTCTCTCGGCGGCTTTGGCACAGGCCAAGGCCAATGTCGATGCCGCGGAGGCGACGCTCGAGGGTCTCCAAGCGGGCGCACAGCCCGCGGATATAGCGACATCACAAGCGGCGCTCCAAGGCGCAGAGCAGACGCTCGCCAATATGTATGCCGGCATCAGTGACGCGGCGACAAGCGGATATACAAAGGCAAACGACGCGGTGCGCACCCAGCTTAATACTCTCTTTTCCAATGCGGAGACAAGCCAGCCGCAACTCACTTTCCAAACAAGCGATTCTCAAGATGCCGTCAACGCTGCCAATTTGCGTAGCTCCGCAAGCAATGAGCTCAACGCGTGGCAGGCGGAGCTCGCCGACATAAGCGCTTCGTCGTCTTCCGATACGCTTACCACTACCCTCAAAACCGACCTCGCTCATCTTGCCGTGATACAAAGTTTACTCAATACGGTCTCGGCTACGCTCGATGCAAACATAAATCTCAGTGCAACACAGCTTGCAAGCGACAAAGCAAATGTGTCGGCGGGGCTCACCGAAGTCAATGCGGCGATAAGCGCTTTTGATACCATCTCTCAAAATATTGCTTTGCAACAATCAACGGTCAATCAAGCGCAGGCAGAGCTCGCGCTCAAGCAAGCGGGTTCAACTCCGCAAGCAATAGCCGCGCAACAAGCGCAGGTGGAGCAGGCGCAGGCGGGTGTGGCAAGCGCCGAAGCAAATTTGCAAAACTCAGAGATACTCTCCCCCATGAGCGGCACCATAACCGAGCAAGATGCAAAGGTTGGCCAGCAGGCAACGCCTGGCACACCGCTCGTGTCGGTTATAGGCACCGGCGGTTTTGAGGTTGATGCGGGCGTAGCCGAAACAGATGTCGGCAAACTGGCCGTGGGTGACACGGCATCAATGACGCTCGACGCCTTCCCCAACGAAACATTTGCCGGCACGGTGTTTTACATCGCTCCGGCGGAGACCAACACCGGAGGCGTTATCACCTATCTTATAAAAATCTCCTTCAACAAAGCCGACCCGCGCCTCAAAAGCGGGCTTACGGCCAACGTTGACATACAAACCAAGCACGACGACAACGCGCTTATCCTCCCGCAATATGCCATCCTCCAAAACGACAGCGGGACGTTTGTCGAGACGCTCGTAGGCGGCATTACCACCACCACGCCGGTGACGCTCGGCATCCAAGACCAAAACGGCAATGTTGAGGTGCTCTCCGGGGTAACCCCCGGCGAGCAGGTGGTCAATATCGGCCTCAAAACGCCATGATAGAGGTACGCGCGCTCGAAAAAGAATACACGGAGGATGAGACTCCGACACAAGCTCTGCGCGGCGTAACGTTTTCGATAGAAAAGGGCGAGTTTGTCTCCATCATGGGGCCATCAGGCTCGGGCAAATCGACTTTGCTCCATATTTTGAGCTTTCTCGACCGGCCCACCGGCGGCTCGTATAAGTTTCAAAACAAAAGCATCGACGACATGACCGACCAAGAGTTGGCACACGTGCGCAACTCCGACATGGGCTTTGTGTTTCAGTCATTTAATTTGCTCTCACGGCTCAGTGTGTACGACAATGTTGAGATACCGCTCCTTTACTCTGCTGATATTGTGCCCGGGAAGCGTGCTCGTCTTGTGGAAGAGGCGGTTAAGTCGGTTGGTCTTGAAGAAAAACTGCATTCGGAGGCGGGCCGGCTCTCCGGCGGACAAAAACAGCGCGTGGCTATTGCCCGCGCGCTCGTGGCCGACCCGCACGTTATTTTTGCCGACGAGCCGACCGGCAATCTCGACTCACAGTCGGGATTGCAGGTGATGGAAATCTTGAAGACATTGCACGAAAAAGGCCGCACGATTGTGTTGGTGACGCACGAGACGCAAACCGCTGAGTTTGCCAATCGCATCATACGGATGAAGGACGGTTTAGTGGAAAGCGACAAAGAAATCAAGGAACATCACTTGCACGGCCCTCTAAAATAATATGTTTTTAAAAGATGCTTTTAAAACCTCCACGCGCAGCCTCTTGCACGGCAAGATGCGTTCCCTCCTCACGATGCTTGGCATCGTCATCGGCATTGCGTCGGTTATCGTGCTCATGTCCATCGGACAGTCGGCGCAAGATTTGATATTGAACGAAGTGCAAGGCATCGGCTCAAACCTCATCATCATCATGCCGGGCGCGCCCAGCAACGGCAAGTTTTCCGCGCCGGCATCCGCGCAAGGCATTATTATCACCAGTCTCAAGCAACAAGATATCGATGCATTGCAACGCGAGCCGTCGGTCGACCTTGCCGTGCCGGAGGTGCGCGGGCAAGCGGAGATCGTGTACGGCAACAACAACGCCACGGTGAGTTATGTGGGGAGCACCGCCGACTTTTTTGCCGTCAGCAACCTGGCAAAAGTGTCGAAGGGCCAGACATTTACCAAAAGCGATGTCGACTCGGGGAACCACGTGGTGGTCATCGGGCCCACCTTGGCACAAACGCTGTTTGGACCAAACATCGACCCGATAAATAAAACAATACGGGTTAAAGATGTTTCCTTTCGCGTTGTCGGCGTGCTCGACAAAAGCGGCACCGGCGCGTTTGGCGTCGATATCGGCAATATCGTGGTGATGCCGGTCACCGTCGCACAAACACAACTCCTCGGTATTACCTACTTTAATGTGATCATCGTGCAGGCAAACGCCGATTACAACATCAACTTTGCCACCTCGCGCATTTCGTTTATCCTCCAGCACGACCACGGCATTACCGACCCCAACAAAGACGACTTTAATATCGAAACGCAGGCCGACATCCTCTCCCTGCTCGGCAGTATCACCTCGATACTCACGCTCTTTTTGGCGGCCATCGCTTCTATCTCGCTCGTGGTGGGCGGCATCGGTATTATGAACATCATGCTGGTGTCGGTCACCGAGCGTACGCGCGAGATAGGTTTGCGCAAAGCGGTGGGCGCCACCAACGGCGACATTTTGCAGCAATTTTTAATCGAGTCGGTATTGCTTACATTTGCGGGCGGCGTGGTGGGCATCGCCACAGGCGGCGCAATTGTGGGACTGGTGTATGTGATACTTGCCAACTTTACAACCATCGGCTGGGTGTTTGCCTTCCCTATCTCGGCGGTCATACTCGGGCTCGTCGTCTCCGGCATGGCCGGTATAGTCTTTGGTATCTATCCGGCCAACCAAGCCGCGCGCAAAAACCCCATCGACGCCTTGCGGTACGAGTAGAGCACTTTGATATATCATAGTGCCGCAGACACTAATCAGTGCTATGTCTAAATGTCGCCGCTATTTCCTTTGTCAATTTCTCGGTATTACCATGCAATAACATCCCAAAGTAGGACTGTCTGGTGGCCTGCTCGTCCTTGCTTCCCTTTCTTTCTTGCAATCTCCTAAACATCCTCCGCTTGGTAGCCGTGCGTAAAACACGATGATGAGGAAAATGTACCCAGCCAAGAAAGTCGACTCCTGATGCAGCGGTACTAATCGAGAGCTTGGCGGGGTGTAATTGCAGTTTTAATTTTTCTCTGAGAAACACTTCGATATATCGAAGTGCCTGTTGTAAGTAAGCTTTGTCATAACTCAATAAAACAAAATCATCGGCATAGCGTATATAGTATTTAGCTTTGAGCTGGTGCTTAACAAATTGGTCAAACTCGTTCATGTAGATGTTTACTAACAGTTGGCTGGTCAGGTTGCCGAGTGGCAGGCCTTTGTCCGATCGTGTCGAATAAAAACTCCCAATCACTTCGCCCAAAAGCCACGAAGTATCTTGGTCTTTAATGCGCCTTTGCAATATCTCAAGTAGGATTCTGTGATCAATTGAAGCAAAAAACTTGCGGATATCGCACTTAAGTACCCAGCACGTGCGTGTGTGGTTGCGCGACGACTTTTGCGCATGTGACCGGAAGCGGTTTAGTGCTTTGCGGGTTCCCTTGCCTGTGCGGCAGGAGTAGGAGTCGTGGATAAAGGTTTTGTCGAAGTAGGGATACAAAACACGATAGATGGCATGGTGCAGTAGCCTATCGCGCACGGTTGCTTTGTGTATATCGCGCGGCTTTGGGTCTGAGATTTTGAAGGCGTGGTAGCCCGCGTGGCGGTAGGTTTTGTTTACGAGCTCGGTGTGGAGGGTGGTGACTTGATAAACAAGCTCACTTTGAAACTCAAGAACATCAAGTTTATTGCGTTTGCCTTTGCGAAACTCCTTCCACGCTTCGAGCAGATTTTCGACCGAGATGATATCTTGATAGGTATGAGCAAAAACACCCTTGGAGTGGACCCCCCCCCGCAGGACTCTCTTGCCCGTTTTGGAGCGTATCAAACAGGCTTATTTGCTCTGGCATGAGTATCATTCTACATTGCCAAAACTCCACCGCTACACGCTGGGCGAAAAGATAGACAGTTTGTTTATAGAGGTAATGGAGGCGACCCTTGCCGCGGCGTTTTTGCAACGGGAAGAAAAGAAGCCCTATGTGCGGCTTGCGATACGCAAACTCGACACGCTCAAGTTGCTTGTGCTTGTGCTGTGGGAAACAAAATCGCTCGATGACAAAAAATATATTGCACTCTCAACAAAAATTGACGAAGCGGGCAAAATGCTCGGCGGCTGGCAAGGACAGTTAACAAAAAACTCCCCCGCAGGTGCGGGAGAGAAATAAAGAGAGTTGCGAAGGCCTGCGAACCACCAGTTGTCGTTCCAGTCGTTGTCGTTGCGGTTGACGTTCACGTTGCGCTCGTCGTTCCAACGGTTGAATGTGGCGTAGCAATTGTGCGAAGCGCCATCCATGGCACCGCTCATCGAAGGGAGAAATCCTTCTCCAAGCTGTATCTGACGCGGCATCTAAAATGCTCCAACGCCTCGCACCAAGTATCTTCAATTTTTTGAAGTGTCTGCGTGCACCACCCTCTCTTTAACCACAGTCAAAGAAACTCTCGGCGCATGGATACTGGATTCGGCAGCGGGCAATCCGTGTCGCCCGCATACTCGCCTACTACCAGTGGTAAGTATATATGAAAATGGCCCCGACTTTCGTCGGGGCCGAAGGGTTAAGGGACCAAGTACTAGAGCAAGGATTCCAAAACCTAAGCGCTTACTTCTTGCGAAGGCCTGCGAACCACCAGCAGTCGTGCCAGTCGCTGACGTTGCGGTAGACGTTCACGCCGCGCTCGTCGCTCCAACGGTTGAATGTGGCGTAGCAATACTTGCCCTCTGCATCCTTCCAATGGGTGCCGTTGGGACGGTCGTCGGCGAAGGCCGGGTCAGTTTCGTTGACCGCACCTTGAGAGTACGGATCGGCTGGGATGAGCCCGCGCAATGCGTATTCCTTATCGAGGTCGGAGTCGCTGACCCAACGATCGAGCTTGAAGAAGACAACCTCGACCTCCCCGCCATCGCCGTGGGGCATCGCCGCCACGATTGACTTGTTGGTGTACTGCGTGCGGCCGGTCGCGTCGAGCATCGCCTGGGGTGCACGGTTGCGGTTGACCTTCACGCGGCGGACGATGATGTTGCTCATCGCTTCGACTCGCTTGCGAACCAAACCGATGAATTCGTCGGCCAAAGCCGCGCCCTGTTCTTCCAGCACCTGCTGGGTGGGCTCACTGGGAAGCCCCGATTTGACGAGTGCATCGACAGCCACGTCGACAAATTTGCCGGCTTGGCCTTTGGTGATTGGCTTGACGGATGGGGTCATGACTATGGTCATGGCGTCATCTCCTTTTGTAATGAGCTGTCCTGAGGTGCAACAAATCGCATCCCATCAGCCACCGCCATGATACCTTGCTTTTATTATTTCGTCAAGGCTAAAAATTGTTGTTCTGTAAGGATTTTATAGCCCGCTAGATTGGAGAGATTCGTTTATTGTGCGGATGAGAAGCGTGCGCGACTTTGCCGCCTCGGCTGCAAGTTCGACAGAGAAAAAGGTGTCCGCGATAAACGGCGCAAGCTCCTCTGTGCGCGGCAAATAGCCCAAGTGCGCGAGTACGCGCAACACCAGCACACACTCCACCGCCTGCGCGTCTTGCTCGCTCACAGCGGCGGCCAAAAAAAGTAAACCTTCGCGCACGGCGCGGTAGAGCTCGGGTAGTGGCTCCTCGCCTTGTACCAATCGTAAAAGCAATCGCGCAATGCGCCCCGATGCCTGCCGGCGCGCACTACTGCCGCCAATGCAGTCGTGTGAAATCCGCTCAACACCGGTTAGGCGCCACTCGGCCTTGCCGCGCACCAAGGCAAAACGCGCGCGCGTGAGCGGCTCGAGGCCGTAGCGCAGTTTTGAGTGCTCAAATCTGCTCGAGCGTGCCGACGCACTAATGAGCCCGAGACCCTCGGTAAGCAAAGCGACGCGCACATTGGCCTCGCCATGCATGCGCTTGGCCAATACAACGCCCTCGGTGCTATAGATTTTGTGCATAGTACTACTCTGCTTCTATCTCCAAACTCCCGAGATTTGTTTGTGCAATGAGTTCGGCTTTATATTTTTCGGCAATATGTTTATCGGCGGCGGATACTTTGAGTACGTAGCGCGGCCGGTCGCTCATCTGCATTTTTTCCTGCTTGCGCCAATCTTGTATAGTGCGCGCCAACTCGCGCACGAGCCCTTCCTCTCGCAACTCATCGGTAAGCACCACATCGAGCCTCACTTCCTCTTCGAGTGTAGTGTCTTCCTCCACCTCTTTTATATTGAGCTCGTCTTTGAGTACTTCTTGCAACTCAGGATTAACGGGGAGTTTTTTAGCTACAAGTTTTGCAAGCGGCTGACGCAATTTAATACCGGCCTTCTCGCGCGCCTGGAGACCGAGCGAAGCAAGTACGCGCGTATGGGTCATATCCTCAAGCAGTTGGGCTGTGCCCTCCGTAGCATAAGCCTCGGAGGGCCACTCGCTCAAGTGCACACTTTCGGTATCTTCCTCTCGTCGCACACTCAAAAACAAATGCTCCGCAAAAAACGGCATCACTGGCGCCATAACGTGAGCTAGCGTATAAAGCACTTGGCGTAACGTGGCAAGCGCTGCTTGTTTGTCCTCCCCTTCCGATTTAAATCTGTCGCGTGAACGGCGCAGATACCACGTGGAAAGGTCGTCAACAAAATCGGCAATAGGACGCGTAGCGTCATCGAGTTGGTAGCTTTCATATCCTGCCGTGCACTCGGCAACGCCCTGATTGAGTCGCGCAAGTATCCATTTATCTAACACGTGCTCCGAAGAAACAGTGGACTCCGGGTACACGATTTTCTTGCTAGAAAATCGCTCAGTCCTCGCGCCGTCGCGTTGCGGAGCCCCTCCATCCACCTGTTTCTTCTCCGCCTCCGCATACAGTTCATAAAAACTCCGCACATTGTCGAGGCGCATCAATATTTTTTTAGACACATCCTCCACGCCTTTTTCAAAAAAGCGCAAATCTTCGCCGCGTATCACCGTCGAGGAGAGCAAATAGTAGCGCAACGCGTCGGCGCCAAATTTTTCCACCAGCTCCATCGGGTCGGGATAATTTTTGAGCTTTTTGCTCATTTTGCGCCCGTCCTGCGCCAAAATGAGGCCGTTGGTGATAACGGCCTCATACGGCGTTTTGTCAAAGAGGCCGACCCCAAGCACGATGAGTGAGTAAAACCAGCCGCGCGTTTGGTCGATACCCTCGGCAATAAAATGTGCCGGATATCCTTTGGGCGCCAAACCAAAAAGGCGTTTGGGATTAAACGTATCTTTTTTTTGCGGATAGCTGTTGCTCGCGTAGGGCATCGAGCCCGACTCAAACCAGCAGTCAAACACGTCGGGCACGCGCTCCCACTCGCCGTCTAAACTGTTCCCAAGCTTGATGTCATCGATATACGGCCGGTGCAAATCGAGCTCGTAATTTGCATTGTGCGGATATGGCGTAAAAGAAATCTCACGCACCTCCGCCTTGTGCGGATAGCCGCGTTTAGGGTCAAGAGTGACAAGTGTTTTATACGGCGTGGCCATGGCCGTCTCAAACAGCGTCCACGCCGGATCTGCATGTGTGACGATAAGAATGCGTTTGTTGGTGTAACGACGCTCTATCTCAAACAAAAACTCCGCGACGCGTTTTTTAACCTCTATAAATGTTTCCGCGCCTAGGGGTGCGCGCGTAAACTCGTCGCCGGGCGTCATAAAAAAGTTCACCCACTCGGCAATAGACTTGCCGTCAAAAACGCCCATGCTACGCTCACGGAGCCGCTCGTCAACCATAACCGCGTTGTCGGGCAGATTAAACTCTTTTTGCAACAGAGCCGCAGTTTCTTTGGCACGTAACACCGGAGACGTAACAATAATATCAATCGTGCTCTTTGACCGCAGATTTCGCGCGGAGGCAAGCACCCCCTCGCGGCCGTAATCGGTCAAATGGTTGTCCGGATCTCCGTTGCTATCAAGACGTTCTTCTACATTGCTGCGCGCCTCGCCATGCCGCATGACAAAATACCGGTTGCCGCTTTTGCGCACGAGCGGCAGGAGTTCCCCCACCGAACCTATTATTTTGAGCTCTTTGGTTTTGTTGTGCCTCCACACCGGCAATGGTGCTCCCCAATAGCGGCTACGCGATATCGCCCAGTCGGGCGCACCCTCAAGTAAATTGTTAAAGCGGCCGGTGCCCACGTGGCCGGGCACCCAAGAGACACGCGCGTTTTCGGCCAGAAGCTTGTTTTTAAGCGCGGAGACTTTTACAAACCACGAGTTGGCGGCCCAATTAAGGAGCGGCGTATCGCAGCGCCAGCAATGCGGGTAAGAGTGCCGCAGGTACTCCTGCTTATATAATAAGTTTTTTTCTTCGAGCCATTTAACAATTTTTGCATCGGTCTCCTTTGGATTGCCTTTAGGCTTGACTAACAGATGGGCAAAGTCGGTAACCGTTGCAATAAACTTTCCCTCGTCGGTCACGTGATGTATGAGCGGTATTTTTTCTTTCTCGGCCAGAGCGAGGTCGTCGGCACCAAAAGCAGGCGCCAAGTGTACGATGCCGGTACCGCTGTCGAGCGTGACATAGTCGGCCGCATACACTTTAAACGCGTGCGTTTTGTGCTTGTGTAAATCGTTTTTAAAATAATCAAACGGCGGCTCATATTTTTTACCTACGAGGGCTTTGCCCAAAAACTCGGAGACTATCTCTGGAGTCGCTGCATGTTCTTGAGCAAAAGTCTGGAAGCCTACAGCGGCGCTTTGGTCGCTGAGGCGGCCCGAGGACTTTTGTGAGAGAATTTGCAGCGACTCCAGACGTTCTTTCGCTACAATAAAATACTCTTCTCCTATTTTTACTTTTACATACAAAGCCTCAGCGTTAACCGCCGCCGCTGTGTTGCCCGGCAAGGTCCACGCGGTAGTTGTCCAAATGAGAAGCGACGTGTTTGGCTCATCCACAAGCGGCAACTTTACCGTTACCGCAAAATCATCGATATCTTTGTAGCCTTGCGCAACTTCGTTGTTGGAAAGCGTCGTGCCGCAACGCGGACAATAATGCATCGCTTTAAAACCCTCGTAGATGAGCCCCTTTTGATACAGCGTTTTAAACGCCCACCACACGCTCTCGGTGTAGCTCGCGTCCATGGTGCGGTAGTCATCCTTCATGTCCACCCAACGGCCAAAGCGCCCTATAATCTTTTCCCAATCACTCGCATAGCGCAGCACGGCATTTTTTGCGGCGTTATTAAACTTTTCTATCCCATATTGCTCGATATCCCGCTTGGTTTTAAATCCGAGCTCTGCCTCGATCTGATTTTCGAGCGGCAATCCGTGGCAATCCCACCCCCAGCGGCGCGGCACGCGCCATCCCGCCATGGTGCGATAGCGCGGCACGGCGTCCTTAATAGCGCTTTGGAGCAAGTGCCCATAGT
>CAYWJX010000010.1:0-25157 GCA_964459335.1 uncultured Candidatus Saccharibacteria bacterium
CCGCCACAAAACTCGTGAGCGCTGTGTGCGGCAGGCCTTCGTAGCTTGAGTTGAGCACGTACACCTCGGAGGTTTTGCGGATATGCCACGTTTCGGCACGCGACACGCGGCCGAGAAACTCCACATGATTTGTAAGATTCAATTTTTGTGTGAGTTCTTTAAGCCGCACCTCCTCGGGTCCGTCGCCGGCAATGAGGAGTTTTATGTCGGGGAACTTTTTAACGAGGAGCGCGACCGCGCGTATGATGCCGTCGACGCCTTTCCACTCCACAAGGCGCGCGGTCGTCACCAACTGGTGAGGTATCACGCGGGTTTCAAACGGCGTCACCTCCGTTTTTTCGGCGGCGTTGTAATTAACCACAACGCGGTTTTTTGGCACGCCATATTCGCGCACGAGCACGTCGGCTAAATAAGCCGAGGGTGTAGTCACCGCGCTCGCGCGCCGCAATGTCCATTGCTGCACGCGCCGCAACATGCGGATTTTAAACGAGCCTTCGCGCGCCGCTAAAAACTCTTCCAAATGTTTAGTGGTTTGTCGCAGCTGGGTAGCCCGCTCCCACGACTCGTCTCCGACAAATTTAATAATGACCGGTATCCGTAAAAGTTTGCCGACTATTACGGCAGGCAAACCCGCGGCAACGGCATTTTGCACATAGATAACATCGGCGCCGCGCGACGCCCGCATAAGCGTCCAAAAAAATTTAGGCAACCTCACCGGCAGCGGGCGGCGTTTGCTCACCGTGAGGAGTTTTACGCCTGCAATATGTTCCGACGTGCTGGCATACGCCACGATGGTGATGTCATGCGCATCGCGCAAGCGCTCGGCAAGCTCTTTGGTGTAGGTGGCGGGGCCGCCAATTTCAGGGGGATAGAGGGGAGTCGCCAAGACTATTTTCATTGCTCAAATGTAGCACAATACTATACAATAGGCCTCACATGGACCTTTACTATCTGGCACATATGCGGTTTCCTAACGAAAAAGCGCACGGCAAGCAGGTGCGGGAGATGTGCAATGCGCTTGTCGCCGAGGGGAGAGTAACGCTTGTAGTTCCCACACGGCCCACAGAGGGGACTCCGAAAGAGTTTGGGCTTGACCCGCGTGTTATGTTTGTCAGGATACCGACACCCAATCTTGTGTATGCCGGGCGAGTGGGATTTTTATGCATGCAGGCTTGGTTTGCGATAGGCGCGGCGCTCTATGTTTTGCTTCATCGTAAAGGCGCACGGGTGCTCACTCGCGAGTACGCATGTGCTGCGGTGTGCGCATGGCTCGGTATTCCGATTGCGTGGGAGGCTCATCGCGGCGAGTGGAACTGGCTCGTGCGCTCGGCGCTTGCCTCCGGTGCGCGCATGATAGTGATATCGCAGGGTCTTAAAAATTTTTATATGTCACAAGGGGTGGCGTCCGATATCATGTTGATAGCGCCCGACGGCGTTGACCTGTCTCGTTACGAACATCTGCCAAGCAAGGAGGAGGCACGCCGCTTGCTCTCGCTCCCGCAAGACAAAAAGATACTGATATACAACGGTCATTTGCACACATGGAAGGGCGCCGGAGTGCTTGCGCAAGCCGCCGGCTTTTTGCCGGATTCTTTTTTGGTGATGTTTATGGGCGGTACCGACGAGGATATCGCGGCGTTTCGCACCCAATATGGCAACATGAGCACCATACGCATTATTGGCCGCAAAGATGATAGTGAGCGCCCGCTCTATCTGCGCGCTGCCGATGTTGCGGTGCTCCCCAATAGCGCCGGGGATGTTATCTCTGTTCAGTACACGTCGCCGCTTAAATTGTTTGGATATATGGCGGCGGGTACGCCTATTGTTGCATCCGATTTGCCGAGCATCCGCGAGGTTCTTGATGAGCACACCGCGTTTTTTGCCACGGCCGATAGTCCGCGCTCGTTTGCCGACACATTGCAAGATGTTGCCAATAATCCAACGCTGGCAAAAGAAAAAGGGGAGTGCGCACGTAACGCCGCCGTCGGATATGACTGGCATAATCGCGCCTCACAGATCATTGATTTTTTGAAATAAAGTGTTAATGTACGGCCATGATTTCGGGAGAAACCCCAAGCCGCGACCGCCGGATTTCCATCATTTTTCCCTTCCATCGGGGTGAAAAGAATCTGCCTATCCTCGTAGAACGTTTATACGCGATGATACAAGCGGAGCATCTTAACTGCGAGATTATTGCGGTCAACGACGGCTCGCATGATCGCGGCCCTGCCATCGCGCGCGAATTTGCGGCGCACAACCTGCGTTTTAAGGTAATCAACTTTAAAGTTAACGCAGGACAAACCGCCGCCTTGCGCGCCGGTATTGACTACGCAACCGGAGATATTTTAGTACCGATGGATAGTGATTTGGAAAACGACCCGCGCGATATCCCGCGCCTCTTGGCCAAACTCGACGAAGGGTACGACGTAGTCTCCGGCTGGCGGCAAGCGCGTTGGAAGGATAAAGTGTTGACGCGCAAAATTCCTTCTATGCTCGCCAACAAATTGATTTCAACAATTACCGGCGTGCCTTTGCATGACTATGGCTGCACGCTCAAGGCATACCGTCGCGAAGCCATCGAAGGAGTGCCACTCTATGGCGAGATGCATCGGTTTATACCCGCCTATGCTGCGTGGCAGGGCGCACGCGTTACGGAGATTCCCGTGAGCTACGAGCGCCGCCGTTTTGGCAAAAGCAATTACGGCATCGGCCGCACGTTTAAAGTGCTGCTCGATCTTTTACTCATCCGATTTCTTGACCGCTACATGGACCGCCCGATCCACTTTTTTGGCGGCATCGGGTTTATCCTTTTTGCATTCGGGCTTTTTACCGGCACGTTGGCCATTGCACTCCGGCTCTTTTGGCATTTGCATTTTGTGGAGACGCCTCTGCCGGTGGTAACGGCGCTGTTTATTATCACCGGGCTCAACTTTTTGGTGATGGGCATTTTAAGCGAGATGCTCATGCGCGTCTACTACGAGTCGCGAGGCGCCAAGCAGTATCAGGTAAAAGATACGATAAACTTAGAGTAGCATACGTATGAAGCTTCTTATTATCACGCAAATAGTGGACGATCGGGATTCGAACCTCGGTTTTTTTTGCGGCTGGATAACGGAGTTTGCCAAACACTGCGGGCAGGTGACGGTTATATGTCTGCAAGAAGGCGAGCACGCGCTTCCTTCCAATGTAAAAGTATTTTCACTCGGCAAAGAAAAAGGCTCGTCGCGCCTCGCGAGAGTATTTCGTTTTTACAAATACATATACACGCAGCGCAAAAATTACGACGCGGTTTTTGTCCACATGAATCCCGAGTACATACTACTGGGAAGTTTTTTGTGGCGCTGGTGGCATAAACCGGTGTCGCTATGGTATGCGCACAAGAGTGTCACGTGGAAGCTGTACCACGCGCTTAAGCGTGTGACTCATGTGTTTAGTGTTTCCGATACGAGCTTTATGATACCTACCCCTAAGCTTATAGCGATGGGCCATGGCATCGACACCAAGCGATTTAAACCCGGTATGCACACCGAGAGCACACGCTTGCGCATAGCAACGGCGGGCCGCATTGCGGAGAGTAAGCATCTCATCGAAATGTTGTCCATGCTTGACGTGCTGTACGCGCGGAAGGAAACTTTTACGTTTGCGATAGTGGGCGCTCCCGTTACCAAAGCCGAGGAGGCGTATGCCATGAAGCTCCAGGCCGCAATTGCAAAGCGGCCGTATAGCGCCGATGTGCATATGATAGGTATAATTGCACACCACGATCTACCGGCATTTTTGTGTGAGCAGGATATTGTGTTGAATTTTAGTACTACCGGCAATATGGATAAGGCCGGGCTCGAGGCGCTTGCGTGCGGTGTGCCGCTTCTTGCCACAAACCCCGCGTTTGCGCCCCTTCTTGCGCCCTACGGTTTGTATGTCGAAAGCGGCAGGAGCGAGGATGCGGCAGATGCGCTTCAAAAATTTATGAATCGCTCAGACAAAGCCGCCGTGGTGGCGACGCTCCGGAATAAAGTGATACAAGAGCACTCGCTTGCAAATCTCATCCCACACATATTGTCTGCGATGCGCTAATCTTTTTTAAAGGATGCAACTAGTGGCGTTCCAAAATAATGTAGTGTTGGAATAGACCGGATGAGACGAAGAGCGCGAGCGTGTCGCCGCGACGCAAGCGGTATGTCCTCCCAAAATTTTTCGAGTTGCATGCCGTTTGTTTCAAGAAACCCGATAACTTCCCACGCAGAAACCACGTGCCACAAGTCGTCATCGGGAAATTCGAAGCGGCCGGTGGCTGACGTGTAATTTTCCGAAAGCGTCCGAAACACGCGGCGTCCAAAGAGGAGTCCGATAGCATCGACACAACAGCCAAGAAAGAACCGGAGCCGATACCAGTACGGCTTATACCGCAGCGATTGGTGTGCCAATGTTGGGTGCGGCCAGTTGAAGATAGGCAGTTCGAAGCTCGGCGCTGCAATGACGAGATGGCCGCCCGGTTTTAACACGCGGATGGCTTCCTTGAGGGCTTCTTGCGGTTTTATAAAATGTTCAAGGCTATACATCATAAGCACACAATCGAAGCGATTTGACTCAAACGGCAGCTCGTATGCTTTGCCTACTGTGAAGGTCGTATGCTCGCGATCTTTCCAGATTATTCGCGCTTCGGTAAGCGCAAATTCGGACGTTTCAATACCGGTGTACCGGACTGCAGGGATGTAATGGAGTACTCCCGCGATGCCGCAGCCGACATCGAGCATATCCGACCCACTCTTTAGATTGTTGGAGAGAAACGCTGCCATCTCACGGCGGGGAAACACATCGTACTTGCTTTCTTTGTGCTTTGCCATTTCGTAATATTTTTTTTCAAAAGTCATACAAATTTTTATAGTTGATACTCGCGCTCGAGGATGGCCGCTATATGCGGCATGAAGGCGTCGGCACGGAGATGCTCGGCAAAGGCGGCGCGGGCGCGCTCCTGCATGCGCGCAAACTCATCTGGAGAAAGCCGGTTATAAAAATCGGCTACGATATTGCCGAGACGATTGATGTCGCGATACCTGACGCGCAAGATAAAATCATCGTACGCCAGTTCGTCCTCGATAGGCAGCACGGAGTCGGTATCGATAAGGATCGGGATCCGGCCCAGGCTCAATGCCTCATAAAAACGAAGAGAGTAGTTTCCATCACCTTTGGGCGCTAATACAAAATCAGCATTGAGCATGTTTTGCACATACTCGAGCCGCGCCACCTGCGGATCCTGTGCAATGGTGTCTACATGGCCGGAGAACGAAGTGCGTATAATAAAATTTGTCTGCACGCGCGGCGAGCGTCGCAACGCGGCGAGCGCTTTTTGCCGGAAGTAGATGCCTTTTTTGTACACGGCTCGAGTGCTGTCCCATCGTGCCAGCTGCTCTAAGTTATTGCCCATATTTTTGATATAAAACTTGAGCCGGTCTTTTTGTGAACTAAATCCGGCCCACCCGCAAAAACCGATAATTGGCTTTGTACTTTTTGTGCGGATCGGAGCGGTGTACGTACGCGACAAATCCTCTACCATTGGCGGGATGACATACTCGTGCTCTTTTTTCTCCCGCTTATATATCGATGTCCGAAACACGATTGCATGGGGGATCGAAATTGGGTCATGGAAGTCAGACTGCACAAACACGATTATTTTTTTGCCGTATTGCTCGGAGAGCGCTATAAAACGTTCGATGTATCCTGCCGTCCGCACCGCGTTAAAATAGTTGTACGGGATGAGGAGAAACCGGGCCTGTGCCGGGTTGTCGACGATATCAAAAATCGCTTCGGTAAGGTAATGTGCCGGGGCATCAAAAAAGAGGTCTTGCTGCCGCGACCTGACGCCAAAATTGGGGAACAGCGCCGGCACGTCGGTCCCCACGCCGTCAAATAATGCCCCTATATAAACGGGTATTTTTTGCATCGTGGTATAGTGTACCATCAAGAGCGAAGCAATTGCGTATGCGCATTTTTTATCTCACGATGAAGAGTTATCCGTCATCCACGGCGGATTATCTCTATGTGCGCAAATTGTGTCAGGCGCTTTCGAAAAAAATTGACACGACACTCGTGGTCAACACTGCTTCGCCAGACCTTGCTGGTTTACAGGTGTGTGAAGTTGCACCGATGCTTCCTAATCGCACGCTTTCATTCATCTGGTGGTTTCTGCGCTATGTTCGAAACGACTCAGCGCATTGTTCGGATTGCACATTTATGACCAACGATTTCAATATTGCGCTAGTTATAATTATCATGCGCAGGCTCTTTCGGGCGCATTATCGCATCGCTACCGATTGGCATCTTATGACCGATTCGTTTAAAGATGCGTTTGCAATGCGCGGGAGCGACGTCATCTTTGCCACGTCCCAAACATTGCGTGCGGCTATGGTAAAAAAAGTGCCGGATGCGGCGTATAAAACGAATGTCGTATATGGCGGCGTTGACTATTCGGCGTTTGATGCAATAAAAAATATGGATGTTCCCGCGCTCAAAAAGAGCCTCGGTTTGCCCCAACAACGCACGTTGTATGGCTATACTGGTTACTTTACCGTGCTCGACATGGAGAAGGGAATTGACCTCATGATTGAAGCTCTAAAGTATTTACCAAACTCATATAGCATGGTTTGCGTCGGCGCCAAAAGAGGCGAAAAGGCGCTATATGAAGAACGGGCACGCGTGCTCGGATTGTCTGAGCGGTGCATATTTGTTGATGCGCAGAAACATGAAAAGATTCCGGAATATCTACACGCACTTGATATCCTTGTCATCCCATATCCAAACTTGCCGCATTTTCGGCAGTACGGATTTCCGATGAAGGTTTGGGAATATCTCGCCGCAGGAAAGCCTATCGTCTATGCCGATCTTCCTGTTATTGCCGAGGTTTTAAAAGACAAGGGCATCGCGTTTATACCGGGAGATGCGCGCTCGTTCGCTTTTGCAATCGAAAGGGCATCGACGGCTCGCTCTAATATTGATTACTCGTCCGATTATTCATGGTCGGCTCGTGCAGAAAATATCCTTTCCATTCTTACCAAACAATCATGAGCACACTCAAAGGCATCGTAAAAGATACAGTGTCCACAGTAATCCGCATGCTCCCTGCGCCGCGTAATTGCGCGGTTATTCTCGCGTATCACTCGATCGGCGATGATGGCACCATTTTTTCCATTACGCCAAAAAAATTTGAAGAGCACATGCGCTGGCTGAAAGAAAAAAAATTTAATGTAGTGTCGCTCAGCCAACTTGCCGCATACCGCAAGGCCGGCTCTATCCCGCGCAATACAGTAGCCATTACGTTTGACGACGGCTATCGCGATAACTACACGCATGCGTTGCCGATATTAGAGCGATACCACTTTCCCGCCACCGTCTTTGTGATAACGGGGAAGATTGGCGCGCAGTGGAAATTAGGCAAAACAGCGTTGCCGCTCATGAATGAGGAGGAGCTCCGTGCTATACATGCGTCGGGTCTCGTCGACATACAGGCACACACGGTAACACATCCGCGATTGCCAAAGATTCCAACGGCTGATGCGGCGGCCGAACTTGCGGAGTCAAAACAGGTCATCGAGCGGATGTTTGGCCCGTGCGAGCACATTGCTTACCCGCACGGGGCATATTCTCAATCGGTGCGGGCCGCAGTTGTAGCGGCCGGATTTACATATGCCTACACCATAGGGCCCGGCCGCGCAACACCCGAGTGCGATGATATGCTCCTGCCGCGAAAAGAGGTTGTCGCCGCGACGACCTTCGCGCAATTTAAGGCAATTGCCCGGTTTGGACATATAGATTTTCCATTTGTGCGCAGCGCGCTTCTTCTTGGCGCAATACTATTGGGAGCATTCCTGATCCGTCTATCGGCGGTATCCTATGGTCTCCCGTTCCATGTAATCGGCGACGAGGAGACGAACGTGTACGGAGCGCTCCTGATGCTGAATCTCCACACGGTACTCCCGGTCTTCCACCAGAGCAGTTTTACTATTCTTTACGAGCCTCCACTCCTCGCATATGTTTACACACTGCTTTTTATCCCGACGCTTGCCGTAGCGTACGTCGCAATGCACTTGCCCGGCTTGCATGCTTTTATGGCGCTCATAACGCTTGATCCGTCAGTACTGTGGTATGTTGCGCGCACCTTCGTCGTCTTGTGCAGTATTGCGAGCATTGTCGTCGTGTATAAGCTCGGCCGTGCTTTTTTCAAAAACGAGGTCCCTGCGCTTTTGGGGGCGCTTTTCTTCGCGACAAGCTTCTTGAGCACCGCTATCGCCAGTAACGCGCGCCACTGGACGCCGGGCACGTTGTGTAGCCTGTTGGCGGTGCTGTGTACCTACCAAGCGTTCAACGGCAGGCCTAACACAAGGGTGCGGTTTTTGTTTGCCGCCGGCGCGGCACTCGGTTGCTCTTTTGGATTCAGCTACCTCACGTGGTACATGCCGCTCATTGCGGCTATCATCGTATACTTTTCGTACACCAAGGCGAGTGTCATGCAGAGCATACGCGATGCCTGCATAAATGGCTTCCTTGTCGGGGCGCCGCTCCTCCTCCTGGCGGGACTTTTCGTGCTTGTGGATCCGTACCCGTTTTACATCCAGGTCATTCACCATGTTAATCTCGCAAGCCAACGGTCGTTCCAACCCTTGTTCTCATACTACGCGCGCGTGCTGTGGAACTTTGAGACGCCTCTTTGTATTGGCAGCGCAATAGGCCTATGCATGCTGCTCGTGCGTAAAGATATTCTGCTATTCATTTCGCTTGTACTATTCCTCGTGACTGCCGCAGTGCCAATGTATTTTTTCATGGGCCCTATCGCCCGCTATCTTGTAGCGATCATCCCCGTGTTGGCGCTCCTCTCTGCGTATGGTGTATGGCACCTGTCAGCCCGGCTGGGCTTGCGGAATGTCCGGATTGGAGTGGCAATCATCGTCATCATACTCCTTGCATATGCGGGAGCGGTATTTGGCCGCTACGAAGTTCTGCTTCTGCGCGGTGATACGCGCGTGCAGGCATATGATTGGATTGAAGCAAACATCCCCGCGGGGAGCACCGTCATTGACGACTCGGAAGGGTTGCGTCTCTCCGGGACCGTTGTATCACTCGCCATGCAAAACCAACTTGCTCCCGAGTCTCTGCGCGCTAACGACCGGGTGCTTCTACAAGACGGGCAGTATGCCACCCATCCCTTTGCGCTTGTCACTCTCCACACAATTACCGCAACGTCGACGAAGGAACTCCTCATACAGCAAGCGCTCGCACGAAGCACCGGTCCTGTGTATGTCATTGAAGACGCGTGGACAGCTCCGGAGGACGCGCTGCTTCCGCGTAAGACGTTGGTAAAGGAGTTTACCGGCAGCAGTGGGATGGGGCAAACTGGTCTCTTTACTGACAGCGACTATACCAGCAAGCAGTTTCATGTCCTTGCGCTCTTGTACGGGTCACCCTCCTTCGGCCCTGACGTGTCGGTATATGTGCTCGATTACAATCCGGGTGTGCGTTAGCGTGCCTCAAACCTTGCGGAACCGTGCGACAAATGAAAGCGCAAAGAGCGATGGCCAGACACGCACGAGTGCGCGGGTAACACTGCCGACGAGCGGCTTGTCCTCCCAAAACGTATTGTTATATGACTCGTCGAGCACGAGCCCGGCCTGGCGCGCGAGCCCAGAGACGACAGCCTGCGTCATCCAATATACATGGCCCATCCGTGGCTTGTTATTTTCAGGGACCCTGCCGCACAAAACCTGTATGCGCGCCGGAAGCGAGACAAAATTTGGCGTACTGATGTAAACGTACTTGCTTGAGACGCGCGTTGCTTCGCGTAAAACCTCGCCGGGGTAGTACACATGCTCGAGCACGTCGAGCAGGATCACATGCTCAAAACTGTTGTCGGGAAACGGCAGCCTTTCGGTGAGGTCATGGACGCGGCAATCCACCCCGCGCTCGCGCGCAAGCGCGGCAGTTTTTTCAGAAAGATCTATCCCGGTGCACGTTGCTCCCTTTTTTGCGATCTCTGCAAGAAGCATCCCGTTGCCGCAGCCGAGATCGAGTACGCTACCACCCGGTATCACGCGGGCGATGGTGGTGTTTGCATAGTTCATCTCGCGCACACTCTCCCAATCGCTGGCATCCTGGAATTTTTCTTCCGCCGTCTTTCCCGCAGCTGGTGATTGCATTGCAGATAGTATAGTAGGTTTGCGCGGGCCGCACAATCGGGGAGAATCGCTACGATCCAAAAATTGCGATATAGTAAGCGGGCAACACCACATGTTTACTAGGCCCTGGGAACAATTTTTTAAGGAAAAACTTTTGCGCATATTTGAAAACGCGCACGAAGTGCTTGATATTGGCGGCGGCTTGCGCATAGACGCTACGCGTAATAATCGACTCGACCCGCACAACGCATGGATCATGCATACGATACAAGAGCGCGGCATTACCTATAAAATCCTTGACTACGTCGACACCTATCATCCCGACCTGGTGGGAGATATCCAAGCACTCCCGCTTCCCGATAACTCGCAGGAGGCGATTGTGTGCATTGCGGTGTTGGAGCATGTGGAGAATCCTTTTAAGGCGGCAAGCGAGCTATATCGCACGCTCAAACCCGGCGGCTATTGTTTGGTGTACGTGCCGTTTTTGTACTACTACCACGCCGAGCGGGGTTACTACGGCGATTTTTGGCGATACACGCGAGACTCGCTTGAGTATCTTTTTAAACCGTTTAGTACTATTGAAATTCAAAACGTGCGCGGCGCTTTTGAGACGCTGATGCGCCTCTCGCCCTTGGGGCGATGGCAGGCATGCGGCGACTTTGCCTTTTTGCTTGATAAGCTGACCGGCAAACTCAACTCAAAACAAACAAGCGGCTACTATGTGTTTTTACGGAAGTAACAATTTTTATTATATAGTATGCGCATGAAGGTCCTTATTCTTACCATGACGCTGGGTGAGCGGAGTGGATGGGGCCGCCACGCCCAAGCCATCATCGACAATCTCATCTTGAGTGGTGTGGAGGTGGAGGTGTGCTCGCAAGATACAGTCGAAGGGCTTTCATATCCCGTCTATCAATTGGCGCCGTTGCACACGTACGCGCTGTGGGCGCTTATAAAAAATACTTTGATGGTACGTCGCAGGGCTCGGGGCGTTGATGTGGTGCATGCGCTTGAAGGATGGCCGCTTGGCGTGTATGCGTGGGGCGCCACGATAGGCCGCCCTGCGCCCTTTTTTATGAACGGCGTCGGGACCTACTCGGTTGCGCCTTTGTATGCTGCCCACAAGCGGTGGCTCATGCGGCTGGTATACCGAAAAGTAAAAAAAGTTTTTTGCATCAGCAACTACACGATGCAGGAATTACTAAAAGCAGGCGCTCCAAAAGATAAGCTAACCGTTGTTCATTTTGGGACTCCCGTGCTGCCCGTACCCTCACCGGAAGAAACCGTAGCGCTATGCCGTTACTACAATGTCACTCCCGAGCGCTACCCAATTTTGCTCACTGTAGGGGCGATAAAAGATAGGAAAGGGCAATTGTATACGCTTAAGGCTACCGAGATTCTTAAAAAAAAGTACCCGCATATTTTGTTTATCGCGGCAGGAAGTGCCGACGATACAACGTATGTCCCCGCTCTTAAAGCGTATGCGCATGCGCATGACCTCACCGGTAATCTGCTCATGTTGCCGGACGTCGATGATAAGGGGATTGCCTGTTTGTATGCGCAGAGCACCATGTCTGTCCTTGCCTCAACCAACCAAGAAGAGACCCATCACTTTGAGGGTTTTGGCGCGGTCATTACCGAGGCGTACCAATTTGGCAAGCCGGCAGTGGGGAGCCGTGATTGCGGCATCGAGGACGCTATTGCCGATGGAGTAACGGGATTACTTGCCCGGCAAGAAGACCCGGAGGATATAGCCGACAAGATAAGCAGAGTCATCGACAACATAGATGTTTTTTCGAGAAATGCTAAGATGCGCTATGCAGATTTTAGTTGGGACAAAACGGTCAAAACGTATATAGATTTTTACACCCGATACGTGGCTCGCAAAAAGCACTCATGAAAAAAATCCTTATCGTATCCGACGGCTTCCCGCCACACAGCTGGGGCGGTGCACACTCAATCGCATACGTGCATGCCCAAGGGATGCAGCAGCGCGGGTATAAGGTGTGTGTTTTTACGACGACTCAAGATACAAAAGCTTCGACCGGATGGAATGAGTACAAAGGTTTGAGGGTGTATACCGTGTATACAAACTATCACGAACGCTGGCGGGCCTATGTCGGACTGTATAATCCTCGGGTGATTTCTGAGTTTAAAAAAGAAATTGCACAACTGCGCCCCGACATCGTTCACTTCCACAATGTTCATCAGTATGTGTCGTACTACGCCTTGGCTCTTGCGAAGCGCAGCGGCGCCAAAATTTTCCTTACCGCACACGATGTGATGAGCGTTACCTATGGAAAAATTGACCGTCCCCGCAAGATTTCATGGCGGGAGAATGTTGTGTCAGCTAAACGGCGCTTCAATCCGTTTCGCACTATGGTCATTCGGCACTATGTTAAAAAACTCGATAGAGTTATTGCGGTGAGCGAGGCTTTGCGCGAAGCATTGGTCAAAAACGGGATTGGCAATGTTGTTGTCATACACAATGGCATTGACATCGAAAGTTTCCAAAAACAAGGCGATGTGCAGGCGTTGCGCCGCAGCCTCGGCCTCGATACTGCCCGCACCGTGCTTTTTGTCGGCCGGTTTACCTGGCTAAAGGGAAGCGAGGTACTTTTGGAAGCAATGCAAAAAGTAGTTGCCGTGATTCCCAATGCTCGCCTGTTGGTGGTGGGTACGAGCCTCGATGATGGTATGAGGGCGGCATTGAAGCGGTTTAGCATGGAGCCATATACATTGTTTCAGTCAAATATTCCTTACAACGAAGTACCTGTTTTTTATCACCTAGCCGATGTAGTAGTAGTGCCGTCCCTTTATCTCGACCCGTTTCCCACCGTCAATTTGGAGGCGATGGCCGCGGGCAAGCCGCTAGTGGCAACGTGCTTTGGCGGCTCACCCGAAGCGGTAGAAAACGGTATAACCGGGTACATTGTTAATCCAAAAAACACCGATGAGCTTGCCGAAAAAATAATGATAGTGCTCAACGACAAAGACCTGGCGCATAAGTTTGGCGGTGCCGGTCATGAGCGGGCGATAGGCAAATTCTCTCTAAAGCGATTTATAGACGCTTACGAGAAACTCTATTAGTATAAGCGAGGCTATGGCATACATTTTTCAACCCGACCGATACCTTCTCATTCAACAAATTAAGCGCGTCGCTCCTTATGTGCGCGGACGGGTGCTGGATGTGGGTGCCGGAGAAGTAGATAGATACAGTCATTACTTTAGCTTCGATACTTGCACCAGGATGGATGTGCGTCATGCAAAGTCGGTGGATATCGTAGGCAGTGCCGATGCCATCCCGCTCTCCAGCGAGAGTATGGATAGTGTGATTTGCACGCAGGTGTTTGAACATCTGAGCAATCCCGTAAAAGCGGCACAAGAAATATATCGCGTGCTTGCGCCCGGAGGTGTGGCGATTGTTACGGTGCCCCAGACGAACGAGCTCCATGAAGAGCCTTTTGATTACTTTCGTTATACGCGCTATGGCATAAAACATATTTTTGAATCAGCTGGTTTTGAGACAATTCTTGAAGAACAACGAGGAGGGTTTTTTTCTACCGTGGCGCAAATGCGTATCCGCTATTGCATCGATCGGTTTCATTTATACCGGCATCCCATGCTTGCAAAACTAGTGGGATTTCCACTAAAGCTATACGGAAAGTGGTCCATTTTTCTTGATTCTAAAGACAGAAGCATCGCAAACAGCAAACATGCTATGGGGGGGTGTTTTGTGTTTAATAAAGAAAAATGAATCGAATAATTATGGAAAAAGAGTTTGTTAAATACAAAGAGCGTGGAAGTATGCACTGGCGTGAGATGACGAGCCGTTCTCTGCGCGTGTTTAATGCCAACCAGCAGGCCCGCTACGGCTGGATTATGAAAAGTGTGGGCGATATTCGCGACAAAAAGATCCTCGACCTCGGCTGCGGAGACGGGTGTTTAAGTTACTGCATGGCGCAACGCGGGGCGCAGGTAATAGGTATCGACAACGAGCGGCTCGGCATAGAGCTGGCACAGCACAACCTGCACTCAACTAGTATAAAATCACGTTGTACATTTATTGTAGGTTCTGCATATGAGCTGCCGTTCCCTGACAATAGTTTTGATCACGTGGTGAGCTGTGAGGTGATAGAGCACGTACAGTTTCCCGAGCGGATGATCGCCGAGGCGAGGCGCGTGCTGAGGCCGGGCGGCAAATTTGTGTTGACGACGCCGTATCGCACCGCGGAGTTTCCCACTGATCCAAACCATGTGCAAGAGTTTTTTCCTACACAACTGCACAAGATGCTTGGAGTTAGCTTTTCAAATGTTGAGATAAAACTCACCCATCATATATTTTGGTTCGGCATCTATACCTATACCGTGCGCCCGTTTAAACGGCGGCAACCGGGCAGGTGGTTTGTAAATATGCTGACGCTTTGGTTCGGGTACAATCCTTTTATGATTGACTATCCGGAACCCACGAAGTTCGACCGATTTGTGCAAATATTGGCAATTGCTCAAAATTAAATTACAAGCGCTCGTTTCTTGGAGTTTTTTACACTAAGTGATAGAGTTCTCTGGTATTGCTTATATGGCTAAGAAAAAGAGAGCTCTCATAACGGGAATTACCGGACAAGACGGGTCATACTTGGCTGAGTTCCTTCTTGCAAAGGGTTACGAAGTGCATGGCCTCGTGCGCCGCACCTCGACCTTTAACCGCCACAACATCGAGCATCTCCTCTATATGCCCAACGTGCACAAGGGCAAGCCCGGGCATCTCTATTTGCACTACGGAGACATGACCGACATGCACTCGCTGCTCTCGGTGCTCCAGCGCGTCAAGCCCGACGAGATCTATAACCTTGCCGCACAATCTCATGTGCGTGTCTCGTTTGATATCCCGTTTTATACCGCGCTCTCCGACGCGGTTGGCGTGCTCGGCATCCTTGAGGCGGCGCGCGTGGTTTGCCCTAAGGCACGCATATACCAAGCCTCTACCTCCGAGCTCTATAGCGGCGACAAACACGAGGCTCCTCAGAATGAAAAGACCCGGTTTAAACCGAGGAGCCCCTATGGGGTGGCCAAACTCTACGGTGCCGAGATTGCCCGCACCTATCGCGAAAGCTATGGTCTGTATGTCGTCAACGGCATCCTCTTCAACCACGAGTCGCCGCGCCGGGGTGAAAACTTTGTTACGCGTAAGGTGGTGATGGCAGTGGCCGGGGCAACGCGAGGCCTGCCGGTGCGTCTAGTGCTCGGGAATCTCGATGCCTCACGCGACTGGGGCTACGCTCCCGAATATATGGAAGCCGCGTGGAAGATGCTCCAACAAAAAAAGCCGCAAGACTACATCATTGCAACCGGTGAGGCACACACAATCCGGGAGCTTGTGGAGCTGGCGTTTGCGTACGTCGGAATCACCATCGTGTGGCGCGGTAAGGGGATACATGAGCGCGGCATTGACGGCAAAACCGGCAAAACACTCATTTCTATCGACCCGCACTACTTTCGTCCTAATGAGGTCGAATATCTGCGCGGCGACGCCTCCAAGGCGCGGCGCGAGCTTGGGTGGAAACCCGCAACAACGTTTAAAAAGCTCATCAAGCTCATGGTGGAGGCAGAGATTAAAAAGATTAAAAACACCCCTTTATAAGGATTCGAATATCTTTTTGATTCCGTCCCTGATGGGGACTCGTATGTGAGAGGGATTTTTGCAAAGGACACCCTCTCCTGTGACATAATTAGAGGGTGCAGGAAGGTATTCAATAGGAGCGGTATTGCCCGACACTTCTTTAATGATATTTGCAATTTCGTTAAACTTCGTTAGTTGGCCGGCACCTACATCAATCACTCCCTCAGTCTTTTTTTGGACATGGTCTAGGATAATGTCTACCACATCATCAATATAGATAAAGTCTCTTGATTGATTGCCGTCTCCATAGATGCTAATGGTCTTACCCTCCTTAGCGGCGCGGCACCACGTGCTGATAATAGTCCTCTGTTCTCCCGGGCCATAGGTGGGGAATATCCTTAATCCTAAGGTGTTGGGATAACACGACGCCATCATCTCTATAATTTTTTTTGATTTAACAAAAGGAGTTTCCTTTTCATACACTAAAGCACTCGAGGGATATATAAAAAATATGCCATGTTGCTTGCAAAATGGCAAAAGATATAAAAAGTCGCTCACAATCTTATTGAAGTGACAATCAAAGTTTTTCTCAAACTCCGGATGGACGGTAGAGCCCATGTAAATTAAAACGTCGGTATCTTCCGTAGGAGTGGTCGTATAGGCTCCTATCTTTTTTGCCAAGGCGGAGCCTATGAAACCCTTACTTCCTATAATGGTGTAGTTGGTGCTCATGTTTTAACCTTTTATTAATTTCTTGACCCGCTGGTACCCCTGAGGGAACATATTGCGCATAGGCCGCGCGAGGTAGCGGTACAGAGGATCTTTATCAATACCAAACCAGTAGCGGTAGAGGTACCTGTCCGCCTTATCGTCGGGTTCAATCTTTGAAGGATGCACGAGAGGAAATCGCATAGGTTTTGTGGGCATATTCAAGAATATGCTCTTGTAATCGTACTCATGAGTACCCCCCGGGCCGGTCCCTATGTTGGCAACAAGATTGTGAGCTGGTGCCGCACAAAGGCCGCCGTGCGAAGCGATCGTGAACATAAACGGCGCATCCCAAACGGGCAGATCGTCCTCGACGCAATTTTTCCATACGCGGCGCCATCGTTGATAAGCTCCTTCGTCGCCAAAATGTCCTCTTAATGCCGGCGTATCAAGCAACGCATTAAAATTTTTCATATGTACGTCGTAGAGTTTCCATACGCGCCGCCATGTCCCCCAACCATACCCCATAGGCAGACGGGAAAACCGGTAGCTTTCCGGTATGCGAAGCTCGGGGAATGTATCGCGGATAAAAAAGCCGCCGATAGTCATGACGCGCGGATCATTACGATAACGCTCCAAAAGCTCTTTGCAAAAGGGAAAGAACGACTCGTTTGGCAGGGCGTCATCTTCCAAAATAATACCTTCTTCTACCTGGTCAAAAAACCAGTCCACCTGTTTTGCATAGCCGTATCTCTGCCCCCCGTTGACCTCCCTAAAATAGGTCTTTACCTCGCAGGGCCAGTCTATAGAAGAGAGCACAAGTTCGCGCGTCTCTTTGCAGAGTGTAATCTCTTGCGGTTTATCCGCATGCGGCGCATCCTGCGTGATATATAACCGAGACGGCCTCACTTTACGCAATGCCTCCATAACCCGCATAGTAGTATCGGGCCTCCTGAATATGATAAACAGGATAGGGAGGTCAAACGACTTTTCCATGTTTTTTTAGTATAGCATTTTCTTGCTATTGCTTACATGGCGTCTCCAAATAATTATTTTTTTGATGAGGTCGCATACAAGATGTAGTTAGGCACTCCGCCGAGGATGCGCACGATGACCCGCGCCCAGACAAGCCCCCACAACCCCCACCAAATAACTCCAACGGCGAACAGACCTATTTGAAGCAATGCATTTATTATATTAAGAATGTACTGCTCTTTTATTTTCTTTTTTGCAGTCAGATAAGAGCCAAACGGGGTAAAAAATACCCCGAGCATTGAAAGCGCATATATCTGCGAATAGGGTACCGCGACAATATAGCCGGGGAAGAAAAATTTATATATAAAAGGCGCAAGCGGGATATATACCACTATGATACCGACACCTAAAAGCAAAAATAACCATGCCTTGTTCCATATATTTTCCCCGATGTTTTTATCGCTGTGTGTTGCAAAACGCGCGGTGACCATGGTGCCGATGGTTTTAATCGGGCCTCCGGTCTGGTCGAGTATTGCCGTTGCAAAATTGTAGATGGCGAGCTCCACCGCTCCAACATAGTGGAAGAGGAGTATCTGGTCTAAGTTGCCGGCAATGCCGCTCAAAATCCCGATGACACTCAGATGTTTGCCGTAATGCATCATGCCCGGATCTTTTTTTGCCGGGTCGGGATGGTATATATCAAGCGCCCGCTTATAAAAATAAAGGCTGCTGCCGGTGTTGGCAACGGCAAATACGATAACCAGCCAAACCGGATTGGTGCTTATAAATATTGCGCCAATGAGCGCCACAATAGGGATGCCGCTCCCCCAGAGGCCAAAATACAACGACTGCAGTTTAAAATCTTTCTTACCGGCAAGAAACGAGCCGGCAAGGTTTGCGCTGGCCAAAAACGGCGAGAGGCAGCCCCCGATAAGGACGCCAAAGGCCAGCGTCGGGTTATGCAGGGCAAAATAATATATTGCCATCCCCAGCGAGCCGAGAAAGATAAGTATGCTCCAGCGCAGATTTTGCCAAAATCCTTCCTGCAAGGCGCCGTCAAATCCGCGCGCGACCGATTGAAACACCGCAGTCGGGAGGCCGCTGAGAGAAAAGGCTGACAGGATGGCAATGACGGAAAAGATGTATTTGTAGGTGCCGTAGACTTCTTTGGGAACATACCGACTCACGACCATCGCGAACGCCAAGGTGCAGGCCATGGTCCCAATTTGTGCGATCGTAGACCACGCACTGCCGTGGAAAAGATACACCATGTCGGTTTTGGTATAGCGCTCGCTCCAGCGGAGCGCCCGGTATATATTTTCTTGAAGGCGGGACATAAAGTTATATTAAGTATTTTTTCGACATACGACTCTGACATTTTTGCCGCTGTGTATTACAGCGGCATTTCCGAAGGTTGTTTGCAATAACTCTTCACCTCCTGTCCCTGCGCGCACATCGACGATGAGTACGCCGTCGGGCGCGAGTTGCTCGTATACTTTTGAGAGATAAGTTTCGAGTGGGAAGTGAAAGCCCCAGGCAATAAGCGACACCACAAGGTCAAATTTTTCCGGCGGTATATCGTATGAGTCGGTAGCGTTTGCAAGCACTATTTGTGCTTTTTGAACGCCGTTTGTCATGAGCAACTTTTGTCCCGTTTCGAGCGAGTTATAAAACGCAGCGCGCTTTGTAAATTTATAATATATGGGGTCCGACTCAGTGCGGTCGAGCAAAAAAAGCTGTGCGGCAGGATAATGTCGGTTTAAAAATACTTCAAGCCCGCCGACACCGCAGCCGATGTCGAGTATTGTGCTTGCTTGTTTTGGCAGATAGGACTCAATAGTAGAAAATTCCGCGTACATGTCGTCGCTATATGTCTTTGCGATTACTCTCCCAAACAAAAAAGATTGCAGACGTACGGAGAGATATGGCCACCGGCGTTCAATACGCGTAAATATTTTTTTAAAAGGTACCGCATACCCGGTGCGTTGCAGCAGTATGTAGGGCAACGCGCTATGAGGCACTGTAATAGCATGGTTGTCTGTCATGTGTGTTCAGTAATAGTAGCACTAGCGGGCGGTTTTTTCCTGCTGTACAAAACCCAGACAGTCACCCAAACTTCATTGACCTAACAGGCCAGATAGTATATAGTGTGTTCATACACGCCCCAGCTAGCCGCAAGGTCCGCTGGGGTTTGTTGTATCCAAATCTCTGTTACAATGGCGTCCATTATGGAGAAAATATTACTTATAGACGGGGAGAACTTTAAGGGCAAGATCCGCACGGTGTTTAAGGATGCAAAGAAGAATAAGCCTGTCTGGCATGAGTACGACGTTAAAGGTCTTCTTGATAAAGTACTTAAAGATATTTCTCTCGATAGAAAAATTTTCTATTTTGCCCGTATCAAAGAACACGACGACAGTAAAGAAAAATCGAAGCAATTAATTGAGGAGCAACGTCAACTCAAAACTCATTTGGAGAAACAAGGATTTGAAGTGATTTTGAGTGGTAGAGTGCGAGGACAATTAGAAGATAGTGAGCGGGGTAAAAAGATACTGATTTTTAAGGAAAAAGGTGTTGACGTAAAAATTGCCGTAGACATGGTGAGTTTGGCTTGCGACAAGAAGGTAAAAGAAATAATACTTGGCAGTTCCGACTCAGACCTACAGCCCGCCATCAAAGAGGTGCGCGACAGAAAAGTGAATTGTGTGTATCTTGGTTTTGAATCGCAACCAAACAAAGGTCTTTCATTTACTACCAACAGAACTATTTTGATACGTAACTCGGAGATTTTTGAGTTTGAGAAAGTTTAGTAGGTCACTTTAAAACGAGTAAAAGTAATACGGGCCTGAGATCACTTTTACTTTTAGACCGGGAAGCTCGGCAAGGAGGCTCTTGGGTAGCGGCCCATCGGAGAGGATGTAATCGAGGCGGTATTGTTGCAGTTCTGTTTTTATATTGCTTTGTAAAAATTGTTGGTACTCCGGCACGAGAGTGGCAATTTTATTTTGCACCCACGGGTCGACGCCGCTGCCAAAGTACTCAGCCCAATTGTCGTAAAAATAGGCGCGCACCTCGGTATCGTGCGCGAGGAGGTAGCTTTTAGCGTCGGTGCCCGAGACTCCCTGCAGCCAAAGGCGTATAAAAAAGTCGTGTTGTGTGCGCTCTTGCGGTACGCCCGAAAAGAGCCATTGCGGGTCGTACAAGTTGCACTGTGTATAGGCCGGGATTTTTGGCTCAAGGTCGTCGATATAATTGGCGAGCAGCACCACGCAGTCGGCAGGCGCGTTTGTGTTGAGCCACTCTATAGCTGGGCTTTCTTGCTGCTCCAGGGTAAATGCCGGTATATCAGGTACAAAAGAGTAGATGCTTGCCGCGCCGTAAAGAAGGGTAGCGGCACACGCGAAGAGCATGAGCGCTCGCCACGCGCGCGGGCGCACAGGCCGCAAAGCAAAATAAAACGCCACGACCGCTGCCACCAACGAGAGCGGCACCGTGTATTGCACAAAGTGGTAGTACCATATTTCTTTGCCGGTAATGATTTGCTCGTTAAACGCTATCCAGCCGGCGATAAGCAGCGATGCGACAAACAGCCACGCATTAGTATGCGTGATTTTTTTAGCAAAGTAACTATAGCCAAAACAAACGCCAACTATAATGGTTGCCACAAAAAGGAATAAATTAAACACCGGCGCGTGCGTGAGAAACATCCCGTTGCGCTCCGCCGCAGCGGTGCCTGATGTGCCGCCAAAGGAGGTAATAGCTCCGTACCAATACCAACAATCGGCTATGAGCATCACAACGCCCACCAACACTAAATCGCGCGCTACGCGCCACTCTTTTTTGAGCGCCATCAACACAACAAGCGCGGCAAGAAACGCGCCCGCAATACCAAAACTAAAGTAGTAGCCAACCGTGAGCGCAAACACCACGCCGGCGGGGATATATGCGTATCGAAAGCGCTTTTGCACAACACTCCACAGCAATGCAAAAAATCCAAACAGCTCGACACCCCCTACTATCGGGTTTTGAGGCCGGGTCCAAATGTTGGCACGTAGCGCGTTCGGATTTTTAAGTGCGGTAAAAAGATAATGATAATCAGCCATGTCGGCTCCAAACACCACCAAGAGCCCGGCGGCGATAGCGCACAGCTTTGCGTCAAAACTCTCCTCGCCGATGAGCAACAAGACGAGCCAGTAGGTTAGCAAAAAAAGAACGGCGGGGAAAAGAAACTTACTTATGGCCAACGTGGCCGAAAGGCCGAGCACAAATGCGGGATAGCCGTATACCCAGCTGTTAAGAGGAGGTATCGCCTCTGCCGTACTCGCGCCATTTTTGTATTCATAAAAAAACGGCGAGATAACCATCGGATGGCCGTCGAGAACCTCGTGTATCAGTGTGCGGTATGTATCCTCGTCGTTGAGCGGCGCGTATTGTATGCCGCGGTATGCGCTGCCGATGGAGAGCGGTGCAAGGATAGCGGGCGCCACCGTAATGCATCCAACCACGAGCGACAAAAATAAAGCCCAGCGATGATTGTATAAAAAT
This sequence comes from uncultured Candidatus Saccharibacteria bacterium, assembly GCA_964459335.1. Taxonomy (GTDB): domain Bacteria; phylum Patescibacteriota; class Minisyncoccia; order Phycocordibacterales; family SBAW01; genus GWA1-54-10. Next base: position 22,012 of record CAYWJX010000010.1, read on the forward strand.
TGCTTCATATTTTTTATTTTTTGCGCACAACACAGTACAGCACGGCAGCCACCGTGTGTGCGCCGGGCCAATAATTAAAGATGAGGTCGAGGAGTTTGATGGGGAAGAGCACAAACATCACGAGATTGGTAAGGAGCGAGTTGAGCCGCGCTGAGCCGAAAGAAAATATAAATCCAACCATATGGCAGAGGTATGCGGTGAGTGCCGAGAAGGGCCCGGCGCGCACGCCGAGCTCGACCATCTCAAACTCTTTAAACAACTCATGCAAACCCTCGGCGCTCCAACGCTGATAATCGGATGGCGAGGAGTGGAACGGATACAAAAACGGTGTCGCGATATAAGCCAAGCCGCCCTGTTCAAGCAGGCGATACATCTCGGCCACGGCATCTTGAGGGTTTTTAACATGCTCGAGCACGTTGTCGGAGATGATGCGCGAGATGCTGCCGCTCTCAAGCGGCAAATGCGTTGCGTCGGCTATGATACTCACGCCCGGATATGGATGGATATCGACGTTCTCAACCTCTTTTGCAACAATGCGCGGGCCGGAGCCTATATTGAGCGTGCGGCCTGCGCGGGGATATTTTGCAAGAAACTTTTTTGCACCGAGATTGCAAAACATCATCGGGCCAAACACTACTGCCACAAAAAAATAAAATTTGGGCCAGCGTTTAAAAAACTCGCGTATGTCTGTCATAGTTTTACGGCGGTAAGTATCCAACCCGTGCCTTCGGGCGTTGCCTCTACTTTAACATTGCTAAGTGGCAAGCCTGCCACTAAGTCCGCCACTTCGCTCCGCTTCCAATAGTGCGCGATGGTGGGGATGAGCTGGTCAAAGACAATGCTGTGCAGATGCCAAAAATTAAAGGTGGATAGTTGTTTGAGGTACGGCGTTGGCCCGCGGAATCCTTGTACAAAAAGGTAGAGCGGCACCGAACAAACATAGGCAAGCACGTGCACGAGCGCAGGCGGCAGTTTGGAGGTGATATGCGTGCGCACCGGGTTAACAAGGCGCACTATCCACTCGTTGCCCTCGTAGCTATACACCCACACAAGCAGCGTGCCGCCTACTTTGAGCGAGCGCACCATGCCGGCGAGCGCTTCTTTAGGGTCCTCAAGATGATGTATAACACCGATTGAAAAGGCGATATCAAACTCATTGCGCCACGGAATAGTGTGGATATTTTGCCGCACCACCTCGGCAGTGGGGAACCCGTTGAGTGTTTTGCGCGCGCGGGCAAGCGAGCGCTCGTCGTTGTCAAACGCAATGCACGATGCCGCGCCGTAGCGCATCGGCCAGTAGCTGTTGCGACCCATCCCGCAACCCGCGTCTAAAAAGCGCTTACCCTCCCAACTGTGGACGTCAAGCGGATGCGTCCAATTTAAAAATTGCCGCTCGTAGTCGGGCGACATCCAATGATAGTTGTCCCACTCATACCCAAATCGCGACTCGGATGCCATAGATGAGCTTTAATCATAGCCAATAAAGTCATTCTCGAAATCATTGACATACTGCAATAAATACTATACAGTTTATTGCGGAGTGCTTGCAACGGGATGTTGCGAGCGCGTTCCTAGGGCCAGCGTGATGCGGGTCTCAAACATGTGGCGGGATGCCACAAGGAGCGGAAGATGGCACATTCAAATTTAGACAACACCGATGCGATTTATGCCGAGTATCCCTTCCTCGAAAAAATTATAAAGAGAAAGTACGTCGACAAAGCGCAGGTAAGGCGCTGGGACGACGAACTCCTGTCAAAACAAGCGAGTTTCGATACTCTCTATTTTTTAGACAAAGAGGGGAATGTTGTAGACAAGATAAGAGAACCTTCGTTATGGAATGTGTGGTGGAATGAAGGTCACTCCTACACCGATACGGTTGGACAACGTCTCGCCAAAATGGGCGACGCAAAGGCTCGCCGGATTTGTTACGCCTTTGGGCGTGATTTCCCTGTCGCGCTGTTCTACAAGCTCCCCAAGGAGTATCGGAATGCAGCCGACTGGCTCAAAGCCAAAGTCGCGCGCGACCGCCGAGAAATAAGGGACATTTAAAAGGAGCCTGTCCATGAAGAAAGTTCTTAATTACGTCCACAAGTGGTGGAAGATGGCTATATCAGTGATGGTAATTGCCATCGTCTTAACGGCGTTGATGTGGGACATTATGGCGGCTCTTTTCGGAAAGGAGATAGCCTCTCTGGCTGTTGTCGGCGTATGGACCGTGATTGGGTTCAAATTTCTTGTCGACCTCAACGAATACCTGTGCCTTGGCCCGCGTCAGAAAACGTAGAAGACCATCCATCAAGTAATTTGCCCATCGAGAAACGAGCTCGGTGGGCGTTTTTTATTCTTGACTTTTATAATATTTTAGGTATAATAGTCATCGGAACTGAACCGGTCGACATATCATCGACCAAATAAAATCTCGCATCAAACGGAGGGTTCGATGCAGACCTATACGCATTTGGCTGTTGGCACAGCTATCGGCGGCTTGTTGGCTGTCTACTTTCCTCATCAACCGCTTGTTCCTACGGCATGCATCATCGCTTCGATTGGGCCGGACCTCGTCATGGCCCCGCCCTATATCTTGGCAAAGCTGGCGCACAAACCGCCGCTCGCCGAGCAAGGCAAGTTCCTGATGGCGCTCAAAGAGATGGAGCACTCGCTCCTCCTTTGTATGCTGTTAGGCGTCGGCATCCGCTTCCTGCCGGAAGGTTGGAAGTTTTGGCAAGTGATCGGGTATGCGTTTGTGTGGGGATGGTTGTCGCATATTGTCATCGACATCTTTACCCACGGCGCCGGACCGAAAGAAAACAGGCCGTACTGGGAGACCGATCTCATGTTTATGTGGCCGTTGCCCATCGACTTGAGGCCGCTCGGGCTTTGGGAGTATCGCTACGGGACCGGGATTCTCTGGCCGCCCAAGCCTTTCGAGGCCATTGTCTTGGGCCTCGCAACTGGCGTTGCGATTGTGGCTTGGACGTTTACGATTGCCCCATCCCTTATCCGGTTGATTTGATGACGTACCCCGCCGCTTACGAGCGGCGGGGATTTTCTTTTTTATTTCATCCAGCGTTGGTACCAAAGTTGGAAGACCACCAGGTTCCACAGCTCTTTGCGGTTGTCTTTTTTACCGGCGACGTGCTCTTGCA
>CAYWJX010000011.1:0-13429 GCA_964459335.1 uncultured Candidatus Saccharibacteria bacterium
GACGTGCTCTTGCATGAGGCGCTTTACTTCGGCTTCGTTAAATAAATTGTGCTCACTCAAAGCAGTGGGCGAAAGCAACTCCTCGCACAAGGGGCGCAGCGGCCCGCGGAGCCACTCCGCAAGCGGTATGCCAAAGCCTTTCTTTTTTCGAAACACGGCATTGTATGGCAACTTGTCTTTCATCAACTCTTTTAATATATATTTTGTCGTGCCGCGATGGTATTTAAGCGAGTAGGGAAGTGAAAAAACAAAATCAACGACCGGATGATTTAAAAACGGCGCGCGCGTCTCGAGTGCGTAGCGCATGCTCGCCCGATCGACTTTTACCAACACCTCGTCCATCAAATAACTGCGCGCATAGCCCCATAAAAGTTGATTGCCGTTTTCTTGCTCTGGCATTTCTTTTTTATACGGCGCGAGATGCGCAAACTCGTCGTGGCTTTTGGTGATATCGGTAAGCGCAGGGCCTGCAAGTTTGCTGCGCGCATGTTTAGAGAACGAACCAAGCCATTCCATGTGCCGATATAGCTGTGTTGGGTTGTCACTGCTTACTAATTTTTTTAGATTGTACGAAAGCGAAAAGTTTTTTTGCGAGGCAGGAAGCAGAGCAATTAATTTTTTACTGAGTGTTTGGAGTGCTTGCGGCAGGCGGCGGTAGGGCGCGTACACTTGCTCGGCTTGAAAGGTTGGGTATCCGGCAAACAGCTCGTCGCCGCCGTCGCCGCCGAGCGCGACGGTAACCTGCTCGCGCGCAAATTTCGAAAGGAGCATGGTGGGAATAATCGACGCATCGGCCACCGGCTCGCAAAGCGTGTCGGCAAGCTTAGGTATCAGTACGAGTGCATCATCCGCCGAGACAATACGCTCATGGTGAGTTGTGCCGAGCTGCGTGGCAACCTCGCGCGCATAGCGCGACTCGTCAAATGAGCTTTCGGTAAATCCGATAGAGAAGGTGTCGATAGATCGTAGGCCGTTTTCCCGTGCATGTTTTTGGGCATAGTAGGCAACGGTCGAGCTGTCGATACCGCCGCTCAAAAACACGCCGAGCGGCACATCGGCTACGAGCTCATCCGCAACCGTTTTTGCAAGCCGCTCATTAAGCTCCTGCATGGCGTCGGCTTTACTTATTTTTTTAACGTGCGCCGGAGGCGTCCAATATTTTTTCTTTTTGACTTCGCCTCTCTCATATATAAGGAGCGTCGCCGGCTCGAGTTTATACACGCCGCTTATGATGCTAAAAGGAGTGGGGATGTAATCGTACAAAAGATACTGATTGACCGCTTCGAGATTTATTTTTTTGTCGACGCGGTTTGAGGCGAGCAATGCCTTGAGCTCCGAGCCAAAAAGCAGCGTGTCTTTTTGGATAGACCAATACAGCGGCTTTTCTCCCATCCTATCGCGTGCCAATATCAGCTTTTTTTTAGTAAAATCGTACAGCGCTATCGCAAACATGCCCTCCATGCGCGCAAACGCGCCCTCGCCGTGCTTTTGGTAGAGCGCGAGTATCACCTCGGTGTCGGAACCGGTTTTAAAGTCAAATGACGACGCAAGCTCGGCGCGCAACTCTTTAAAATTGTATATCTCGCCGTTAAAAATAACCGCAACACTTTTGTCCGCGAGCTCCATCGGCTGGCGTGCACCCCGGCTTGTGTCGATAATAGAGAGCCGCGCGTGGGCAAGGCCCGCCTCGCCCCTCAGCAAAAATCCCTCATCGTCGGGACCGCGATGCTTGACGCTCGCGAGCATCGCCCTAAGCTCCGCCTCGGTGCCGCTCCCCGCAAATCCGACAATGCCGCACATATGTGCTACGATAGCACCGTGACATTTTTGAGTCCACATAAACCCTGGCAGATAGGCGTTGCCGTGTTTTGTATTGCGCTCCTGGTGCGCCTCTTCTTTTTACCCTTTTCGCTCCTGCATCCGCAGCCGTTTAACCCAAGCGGCGTGGCATTTGACGGTTATTATCCCTTGAGCCTCGATTTGCTCGCAGGGCACGGATTTAGCTGGAGCACGGCGCCGCCGTATGAGCCCGACTCGGTGCGTACGCCGCTCTACCCGCTCCTCATTGTCGGCCTTTTTTTGATTTTTAAAAGTTACAAAATATTGTTTTTGTTGCAAGTCCTATTAGGGAGTCTCACATGCGTGCTGGCGTGGCTCATTGCGAAAAGTTTTTTACGGGAGGAGTGGGCCGCCGCCACGGTGGGCGTGTTGCTCGCGCTTGAGCCGCTTAATGCGTATCTCACGGGCGTGATACTTACCGAAACAGTATTTACGTTTTTGTTTTTGCTCATGGTGTGGCTGTTTTTGCGCTACGTGCAAAACAAAAGTCTGGCTTTCCTCGCTCTCGTATCATTTTTAATCGGCGTTTCGGTACTCGTAAAACCGACTATCCAATATCTGCCGATATTATTGCTCCCGCTCCTGTGGCTTGTGGAGGGCCGGCGCTTTACCAAAAAACTTTTTGTACATGCCGCCGTACTTGTGGGCGTGTTTTTGCTCGTCATATCGCCGTGGTTGTACCGCAACGAAATACTATTTAACAACGCAAGTCTCGTAGTGCAGCCGGTGAGCAATCTTTATGCCTACCTCGTGCCTTCGGCTATTGCGCTTGAGGAGCATATCCCGTTCCAACCGGCACAGGACCAATTTTTTGCCGAGCAGCACGTGAAGAGTATCGATGACATCAACCTCGGCAACGCCAAAGAGTTTGAGCATCGCGCACTCGCCGAGCTCTCGCATCATCCGCTCGGGCTTGCGGAGTCCGTAGGCGTTACGATGTACGCATTTTTCCTCAACGACGGATACTACATCGTCGTTACGAACTTCTTTGGTGCAAACTTTGCGCCGCATTTTTCTTTGCATGCGCTCTTTGGACCGGAGCTTGTCGTGCTACTCGGCCGGGCGTTTTGGTTTGTTGCAACACTCCTCATGCTATGGGGAATATATCGCTACGTACGCACGCGCGGCGTCACGCCCGAGCTCTTATTTTTTGCGGGGCTCATTGCATACTTTGCCGTGACCACTATCGTGATAGGTCTTGCGGTTAACGGGCGCTTTCGCGTACCGGTCGACACGTTTATCCTGATGTTTGCCGTATACGGCGCTACAGCGTTATATATCGAAGCAAAGTCCAGATGGCTATGACGCCGTCCTTGGTGCGGATTTTTTTGCCGTGTGCTTTATCGCGCGGATTGTAGTGAATAGGCACTTCGTATATGGTGATGCCCTTGCAGGCTATTTTTGCCGTAATCTCCGGGCAAAACTCAAAGCCGTTTGAGGTGAGCGGTATTTCTTTCAGTATATCGCCACGGACCATTTTGTAACACGTGGGCTCATCGGTGATGCGCGTATCGTAAATGATGTTGGCGAGATACGTGAGAACAACGCCGCCGAGGTAGTAGTACCATTTACCGCGCTTTTGTGGCTGCCCCGGCAGCGGCAGACGCCGCGAGCCGTACACCGCGCCCGCGTTTTTTTCTTGCGCGAGTGCGAGCATGGCGCGAAAGTCTCCGGGCTCGTACTCCAAGTCGGCATCTTGCACCACCACGTACTCGCCCGTGGCATGTGCAAAGCCGGTGCGCACCGCCGCGCCTTTGCCGCGGTTATGCTCGTGCGAGAGCACGGTTATATTTTGATGGTTGGTCGCATACACGCTGGCTATCTCGAGCGTACGGTCACGCGAGCCGTCGTTGACGACGATGATCTCCTTCTCAACAGGAAAAAGGTCGAGCGTGTGTACACGCTCGAGGAGGGTCGCTAGAGTAGCCTCTTCATTGTAGGCCGGTATAACGATGGAAAGCCGCATGGGTTAAGGAAAGATGTAAGCCCGATAGATAAAGAAGTTCATGCAGGCCAGCAGAATGGCATTGATGAACTGCGCCAAAAGATACCAGACATGGAGGTATTGCACAAAGCCGTAGAGGAGCACCGTGTTTGCCGCTATATTAAAAAGCGAGAGCGCGATATGGAGGGGGAGTTGTATATGCACGCGCTCGAGCCCCGCGTTTTGGAAGGTCCAAAATTTTTGGAGGATAAAGCTTACGGCAAAACCCATGAGCAAGGCAAAAATCGAAGAGGTGAGATACCAAATGTGGAGAAACTCGGTAAAAGTATAGAGCACAACAAAATTGCTTGCCGTGGCGGTGCCTCCCGAGACGATGTAGCGCACCACGCGCTTCTCGTGCAGGGTTTTAATGAGCTGTACGGCACGTTCCATGTCTTTGCGATAGTACCATATATGGTATAGTTTTTCCTATGACTTATACGCGAGCTTTGCGGTGGGCGCTTATTATCGGCCTGTGCCTTGTTCCTTTTATTTCGTTTATCGTTGCCGACGGCTCGCTTGGAGGCCTCATCCCTAACCTCTTTTTCCCTTACATCACGGGCAAAAACTTTGCCTTTCGCATCCTGGTGGAGATACTGCTCGCGCTCTATGTGGTGCTCGCCATACGCGAGCCTAAGTACCGTCCGCGCTCTTCAAGCCTTTGCTGGGCTTTTGGCGCCATGGTGGTGTGGATGGCACTCGCCACCATATTCTCGGTTGATCCGTCAAAAAGCTTTTGGAGCAACTTTGAGCGTATGGACGGCTACATCACACTTATCCACCTTTTTGTACTCTTTGTGATTGCCGGTGCTATGCTCACCGCGGAGCGGTGGTGGGAAAAGTTCTTCCAAGTGTCGATTGCAGCGAGCATGCTCCAAGGCGTCTACGCAGTCATGCAAATTTTCCATATTTTTGGCTTTGCACCAAGCTCGCAAAGCGGCGCACGCGCGGACACCACCTTTGGCAACGCCACCTACCTGGCCGTGTTTATGCTCTTTAACCTTTTTATTGCGCTCTTCTTACTTATCCGCGAGCGCAAAAACCGCGGCGCATGGATATTGTACGGCATCGCCATGCTTCTTCAGGTGATAGGCCTCTATTACACCGAGACCCGCGGCACGCTCTTGGGGGCGCTCGGCGGCCTTATTATTGCCGCGTTGTATGTCGTGTGGAAGGCACGCGACGCGGAGTGGAAGCGCCTCCGCACCTACTCCATGTGGGGCCTTGGAGCTATTGTCGTGTTGGTGCTGGTATTTATTGCCGCAAAAAATACGCCGTTTGTGCAACGCTCGGATACACTTTCACGTTTTGCCTCTATCTCGCTTGTTGACAGGACAACCATGTCGCGCTTTACCATCTGGCATGAGGCTTGGGAGGGTTTTACGCAAAGCCCCAAGACCGTATTGCTCGGTTGGGGGCAAGAAAACTTTAACTTCGTGTTCAACAAATATTATGTGCCCTCGATGTACGACCAGGAGCAGTGGTTTGATAGGGCGCACAATCAGTTTATCGATTGGGCTGTCGACGGCGGCGCTCCGGCATTCCTCTTATATATCAGCCTTTTTGCGCTTGCCGCGTGGGCCATATGCAAGAGCGAGCTCGACGCGCCCGAGCAAGCAGTATTGCTCGGCCTTCTGGCCGCGTATGCATTTAACAACTTGCTTGTGTTCGACAATCTCACAAGCTACGCCTATTTTGCGCTTATCCTCGCATTTGCGCACGGTCTCTCGAGCAAAAAACTGCCCGGGTGGATGTTTATGTCGCGGCCGCTCGACGATCGCGCGGTTGCTGTGGCTGCGCCCATTATGCTGGTGGTCTTGGTGTGGGGAGGCTGGATGCTCAATGGCTCCGGTATTGCGCGCGCCTCAACGCTTATTGATGCGCTCACGACGGTCAATCAAACAACCGGCGCGGCCAAGGATCCTTCGGAGAATCTTGCCTCGTTCCAAAAAGCGCTCAATTATGGCAAAGGTCTCGGGTATCAGGAAACGGTTGAACAGCTCTTCCAATTTTCTTCAAACAACATTGCGCCAAGCACCTCGGTAAGCCCGACCGTTAAAGAACAGGCCTACGCGCTCACAAGGCAGAATGCCGACGCGCTTATGGTTCAGCGCCCCGGCGACGCGCGCCTCGAGCTCTTTTACGGCGTGTTTCTTGATCAGTTTGCCCAATACCCCGACGCGCTTGCACACCTCAACGCCGGCCTTGTCGATTCGCCTCAAAAACAGCAAATATTGTTTGAACTCGGTGCAACTTACTTGGCCGAAGGAGATGCCAAAGATGCGCTCACGCCGCTCGCGGCGGCCTACAACGAAGACCCGTCGTACAACGATGCGCTTATCTTTTACGCAACCGGTCTTTACTATAACGGCCAAAATGCACAAGCCGATGCTCTGCTCACACAACGTTTTGGCACGGCAAACTATGACGACCAGCGCTTGCTGCAGGCATGGTATAGCACCAAACAATATGGCCGCGTAGCCGACGTGTATGCCGCGCGTGTAGCAAAAGATCCGACCGATGTGCAATCGGCGGTTGCCGAAGTGATACTCCGCTACTTTGCCGACGGCAATAAAGCGGCCGCTGTTGCCGCACTCAACACACTGAGCGCCGCCAACCCGAGCCTCTCGACCCAAATACAATCGTTCGTGACCCAACTCGACGCCGGCACGCTCAAGCCGTAATGCTGCTTTATGCAGATTGAAGAAAACGTTTCGCTCGCGCCTTACACCACGTTTGGGATAGGCGGACCTGCACGTTACTTTGTACGGGTTACTTCAATTGAAGAATTGCAAAAGTCCCTCGACTTTGCTCGGGACAAGAAATTAGCAATTCTACTTCTTGGTGGCGGCTCCAACATGCTCGTACCCGACGCCGGTTGGGACGGTTTGGTGATAAAAGTTGAGCTGCGCGGGCTTAAGTTTGAGGATGACGAACGCGATGCAAGCAAAAAAATACTTGTAGCCGGGGCAGGTGAGCTGTGGGACACAGTCGTGGCACAAGCGGTAGAGCAAAATCTTTGGGGGCTCGAAAATCTCTCCGGTATCCCGGGCACGGTGGGAGGCGCGGTGGTGCAAAACATCGGCGCGTATGGTGCGGCGCTCTCGCAGACGCTTCTGTGGACCGAAGTGCTCGACACTGCCGCGGGCGAGATTACAAAAATGAGCAATGCCAAGTGTGCGTTTGGATATCGCGAGAGTTTTTTTAAACACGACGCGGAGCGGCATGTGGTGTTGCGCGCTGCATTTGTGCTTTCGAGTACTCGGAAGCCTAATGTTTCGTACAAAGACCTGGCTATGCGTTTTGGCGATGCAAAACCCGGCCTTTCGGCTATACGCGCCGCTATCCTCGATATACGTGCCGGCAAGTTTCCTGATTTAACCGTTGAAGGTACCGCTGGTTCCTTCTTTAAAAACCCTATAGTGTTGGTCCAAGAAGCCGAGGAGCTCAAAGTGCGCTATCCCGATATGCCGCTTTTTGATATGCCCGAAACTTCAGGCGTTAAGGTACCGCTCGCGTGGCTCCTTGACCGCGCGCTTAACCTTAAAGGAACAACGGTCGGAGGCGCGCGTCTCTTTGAGAAACAGCCGTTGGTGATTGTAGCGAAAAAAAATACGCCCGGGAGCGACGTGCGCATGCTCGCACAAAAAATAAAAAAAGAAGTACAAGAAAAATTACATATCGAAATAGAAGCAGAAGTGAAAATTATTTAAAAATAGTTATCCACAGATACATATTTTTTTTCGTTGTGTATAAGGCCTCATTGCTTGATACTTATGGTAGAGCATCGAGTTTGCTCGCGTCGCACTCTCCTAGGGAAAACGTCGCGAGTGGTCGATCGATGCGCAACCCAGTATTCGGCGCAAGCTGAAATATATTATGGCAAAGAAAAAGAAAGCAAAGAAGGCTGCTAAAAAGCGCCGCTAAGGCTCTACTGTTTCGGCGCTTGCCGAAGCAGAATCCTCTCGAAAGAAAATCGTCCCGTACGCGGGACGATTTTCTTTTTCGTTTGTGGTATTGTATGACTCTCATGATCAGTTTAAAGAGCCTTTTCGGCGACCCGTCGGACAAGCTCCTCAAAAGCACAAAACCCTTAGTTGAGGCCATACAAGTGCTTGAGGACAAATACCGCGTCTACAATACCGAGCAATTGCGCGAAGTAACCTTTGCGCTCCGGGCGCGCCTTGCTGCCGGCGAATCGTTGGACAACATTTTGCCCGATGCATTTGCCGCGGTGCGGGAGTCGGCGCGGCGCACGGTCAAGTTGCGCCCCTTCGACGTGCAATTGGTGGGAGGCATCGTGCTCAACAATCGCGGCATCGCGGAGATGAAAACCGGCGAGGGCAAAACATTGGTGGCAACTATGCCCGCATATCTCAATGCGCTCGAGGGCCGTGGTGTGCACATTATTACCGTCAACGACTATCTTGCACGCCGCGATGCCGCGTGGATGGGACAAGTGTACGACGCGCTCGGCATGTCGGTGGGTATCATCAATACCGACAACTCATATATATATGACGCCGGTCATACCGAAAAAGAAGAAGACGCCATGCGCGACGAGGAGGGGAGCTTTAGAGTGTTTTACGACTTTTTGCGGCCGTGCACGCGGCCCGAGGCGTACCAAGCCGACATTACCTACGGCACCAACTCGGAGTTTGGCTTTGATTATTTGCGCGACAACATCTCGTACAAGCGCGATGAGCTGCGCCAACGAGGCCATTTTTATGCCATCGTCGACGAAATCGACTCCATATTAATAGACGAAGCGCGCACGCCGCTTATTATCTCGGCACCCACCTCCGACTCGGAGGATTTATACCGCACGTTTGCGGGTATCGCCGCACAACTTAAAGAGGAAGAGCACTATACGGTCGACGAAAAACAAAAAGCCATACAGCTTACCGACGCGGGCATCGAAAAAGCCGAAAAATTGCTCGGCGTTGACAACATATATACCGAAAAGGGTATTAAATATGTGCATCATCTCGAAACGGCCGTGCGCGCCAAGGCGCTCTTTCATAAAGATAAAGAGTATGTGGTGCGAGGGAATGATATTGTCATTGTCGATGAGTTTACCGGCCGCATGCAACCGGGGCGCCGTTGGAGCGAGGGGCTCCATCAGGCAATCGAAGCAAAAGAGGGCGTGATCGTCCAAAAAGAGAGCCGCACCTTTGCCTCAATTACGTATCAAAACTACTTCCGCCTCTACGACAAGCTCTCCGGCATGACCGGCACCGCCAAAACGTCGGCCGAGGAGTTTTATAAAGTATATGGGCTCGAGGTGGTGGAGATACCCACTAACCGCCCCGTGGTGCGCAAAGACGAAAACGACCTTATCTTCCAAACCGAGAAGGGCAAGTTTGCCGCAATCGCGCGCTCGGTTAAAGCGCTGCACGAAAAAGGCCAGCCGGTGTTGATCGGCACCGTCTCGATCGAGAAAAACGAGTTACTTTCGGCATACCTCAAGCGCGAAGGCGTCCCGCACGAAATATTGAACGCCAAAAATCACGAACACGAAGGTGAGATTGTTTCGGCGGCGGGCAACAAAGGCAAAGTGACGGTGGCCACCAACATGGCGGGCCGCGGCGTCGACATCAAACTCGGCGGCGCGCTTGCAACGCCCGAGGAGCATGACGAAGTCAAAGCACTCGGCGGTCTTTATGTGCTCGGCACCGAGCGGCACGAGGCGCGCCGCATCGACAACCAACTCCGCGGCCGCTCCGGCCGCCAAGGCGACCCGGGCGAGACGCGTTTTTTTGTGTCGCTCGAAGACAATTTGATGCGCGTGTTTGCCTCGGACACTATCAAAGGTTTAATGGGCCGCTTTGGCATCCCCGAGGATGAGGCGATAGAAAACTCAATGGTGACACGCGCGCTCGAGAGCGCACAAACCAAGATTGAGGGCTTTAACTTTGACTCGCGCAAGCAGGTGCTTGAGTACGACAACGTGCTCGACAAACAGCGCCGTGCGATTTACGCCAAACGCCGCGCGGTGCTTGTCGGGAGCGACGAAGAGGTTGACTCCGTGTTAATGGAGCTTGCGCTCGGCGACGAAGAGGCTATGGCGATACTTGCCAAAAAACAGGAAGAGCTCGGTCGCGACGCATTGCTCGCGATTGCGCGCACAGTTATCCTCCAAACACTCGACATGCTCTGGGTCGACCATCTAGAAGCAATGGAGTATTTGCGCGGCTCGGTAAATTTGCGCGCCTACGGACAGCGCGACCCGCTCGTGGAGTACCGCAAAGAGGGCACTCATATATATAAAGAGATGGAGGCAATGCTTACCGAGCGCGTGTTTGACCAGTTGGGCAGGCTCACCAAAGAGGGTGTCTCTAATGTAACACTCACGGCAACGCCGGCACCGATTATAACTATCATGCCGCCCCAAGGAGGCGCGCCTGCCGCGGAGATACACCGGAACGACCCGTGTCCGTGCGGGAGCGGCAAAAAGTGGAAAAACTGCGGCTTAAAAAATACTGAAGAGCATCAGCGTTTAATGTCGGCAAAAAAATAAGTATGCCGCCACGAGCATCTGCAGGAGGAATTATTGTAAATCCCGAGGGTAGAGTTTTGCTCGTGCATCAACACAACAACTCGTGGTCTTTCCCTAAAGGAGGCATCGAGCCGGGCGAGAATGCTATTATGGCAGCGCGCCGTGAGATCGCCGAGGAAGCTGGCATTACCGAACTAAAACTCCTCTCCGAGCTCGGCTCGTACGAGCGTTACTCGATAGGAAAAGACGGCATAGGCGAGCAAACAGCGCTGGGTTTGCGTCCGCGCACGCTCTTTTTGTTTAGTACTCATGCATCACCCAAGCCCGACAATGTGGAGACAACCGATGTGCGCTGGGTCACGACAGACGAAGCACTTGAGCTCCTAACACATCCAAAAGACAAAGAGTTTTTTGCAAGCGTGCGCGGCAAAATAGAAGCAGCTAAGATACAATAGAGATATGACGCCGCTTGACCCGCTTACGCTTTTGCCCGCCGCTTTTCTTGCGGGCATTTTGATGTTTTTGGCGCCGTGCACATTGCCTATTGTGCCCGGATATTTGGCGTTTATTGCCGGTGTGCCGGAGGGCACAGTGTCAACCGGCCGCACGCGCCGCCGCGTACTCATCAATGCGATTGCCTTTGTGCTTGGCTTCTCGCTGATATTTATTTTACTCGGCACGTTTGCGGCAGAGGCGGGGAATTTGCTCGGGCCATGGCGCGACACATTGGGGCGGCTCGCAGGCGCCATCATTATTATCTTTGGTCTCACGATGCTCGGCGTGTTGCGCATACCGGTACTTGGGAGCGAGCGGCGTATGGCTATCCCGCATTTTTTAACTATCGGCAAGCCGCACAGCTCGGCGCTCATCGGTGCACTTTTTGCACTTGGATGGAGTCCGTGCATTGGCCCGATTCTCGGCAGTATTCTCCTTTTTGCATCAACCTCGGCAACAACAGGGCAGGGCGCGCTTTTGCTCGCAGTATTTTCGCTGGGGCTGGGGCTTCCTTTTATTGGTGTCGCTCTTTTGCTCAACGAGGCGGGAGAGTTTATAAAAAAATACGCAACGTTTGTAAACGATCTCTCGCTCGTTGGCGGCATTATATTAATCGCGCTCGGCGTCCTGATGCTCCTTGGCGACATGGGGCTCCTGGTAACGTGGGGTTTTAGCTTATTTTCGGGCCCCTACAGCACGTTGCTTAGGTACATGTAATCGATTAGGATAAAGGAATGAAAGCTCTTGTCTACGTTATTACTATTGCAATAACCCTGCTTCTCGTCTCGCAGTATGTGCCGGGGATTTTAGTGGAGAGTTTTTACACCGCACTTGTGGTGGCGGTTATGTGGGGTATACTCGGCCTCACGGTGCGGCCGGTGTTAAAGCTCCTTACCCTGCCCATTAACATCCTGACGCTCGGACTCTTTTCGTTTGTGCTCAACGCACTCCTTTTTTGGTTTTTGGCAACCTTTATTGCAGGCTTCCATGTGTACGGTTTTATCCCTGCGCTTGAGGGCTCGTTTATTCTTGCGCTGGTCGGGTGGCTGATACAGGCGGCCTATAAATAAACTACCGTGGCTCTTGTTGATGAACTGACATTTGATGCGCACGCGGGCAACGGCGGCGACGGTGTTGTGCGCTGGCTGCACGAAAAAGGCAAAGAGTACTCCGGCCCTGCGGGAGGCAATGGCGGCGACGGCGGCGACGTGTATATTGCCGCCGTGCGCGATATCAACCTGCTTGCGCGTTACCGGGGAGAAAAAAGGTTTGAAGCAGGTGCCGGCGCCCCGGGCGAAAATCAAAATATGCACGGCAAGCGGGGTAATGATCTCACTATAAACCTGCCGGTCGGTTCCGTCGTGCGCAATACCAACACGGGTGAGGTGTACGAGCTTTTGCATGAAGGAGATACAAAAATGATTTTGCACGGCGGTCGCGGCGGGGCAGGCAACACGGTTTTTAAATCGTCGATTAATCGCACACCCGAGGAGTTTACACCGGGGGGCCGTGGCGAGGAGGCGAGGCTCACCGTGGAGCTCCGGCTTATTGCCGATGCGGGTTTGGTAGGTTTGCCAAACGCCGGCAAAACATCACTTTTAAACGCGGTTACGGGTGCGGCGGGCAAGGTTGCCTCCTATGCGTTTACCACGCTTGACCCAAACCTCGGCGCATTATACGGTTTTGTACTGGCGGATATCCCCGGTCTTATCGAGGGTGCCTCGGAAGGGAAGGGTCTTGGGTTTAAGTTCCTCCGGCATATCTCGCGCACCCGTCTTATCGTGCATTGCATCTCGCTTGAGTCACCCAAGCCCATGAATGATTACGCAACGGTGCGCTCCGAGCTCGAGAGTTTTGAGGGAGGTGCGCTTCTCGAGAAGCCCGAATTACTGGTTTTTACAAAATCTGATACCCGAGATATAAAGGAAATATCGGCGCTTGTTGCTAAAATGTCATCCGAGGGCAAAGAGGCCGTGTTTGTCTCGGTGCTCGACGATACATTGGTAGATAACCTACGGCAGGTGTTAATAAAGCATTTACAATAAGAGTATGAGCGATTACCGAGCCACGATAGGTCTTGAGATCCATGCGGAGCTTAAGACGCACACAAAAATGTTTTGCTCGTGCGCAAACGATGCGGATGAGCACGAACCCAACAAAAATATTTGTCCGGTGTGTATGGCTCACCCCGGTACGCTCCCTGTTATCAATCGCGAGGCGGTGCACAAGGTGCTCCTCGTGGGCACGGCACTTGGTGCCAAGCCTGCCGACTATACCGAGTTTGATAGAAAGAGTTATTTTTATCCGGACATTCCTAAGGGTTATCAAATTAGTCAATACAAGCGGCCGCTGGTCCTGGGCGGCACACTCGAGGGCGTTGCTCTGACACGCGTGCATCTTGAGGAGGACACCGCACGCTCGCAACATTCGAGCGACCCCGACGCCGGAGTCGGGGCAGGCAAAAGCTTGGTTGATTACAACCGCGCCGGCGTGCCGCTCATGGAGCTGGTTACCGAGCCGGTTATACACGATGCCGAAACAGCGGGCCGTTTTGCCCGCGAGCTCCAATTGTTACTCCGCTATCTTGGGGCAGGGGAGGCCAATATGGAAAA
>CAYWJX010000011.1:13439-24863 GCA_964459335.1 uncultured Candidatus Saccharibacteria bacterium
GATCGTCCAGTACGTGGGCGTCAGCCGCTGCGATATGGAAAAAGGCGAAATGCGTGTAGAGGCCAACATCTCAGTAAGTAAAAACGAAAAACTCGGCACTAAAGTAGAGGTTAAAAATCTTAATTCTTTTAGGTCAGTAGAAAGGGCAATCCAATACGAAACCAAGAGACAAATAGAACTTATTGAGAGTGGCGGCACAATAATGCAAGAAACGCGCGGATGGGATGAGACAAAACAAGTTACGTTTAGTCAGCGCAAAAAAGAGAGTAGCCATGACTACCGCTACTTTCCCGACCCCGACTTGCCAAAGCTCTTGCTCTCGGAGATACCAGAGTTCTCGCTTGCGACACTAAAAAGCGAGATGCCGGAGCTTCCGTGGCAAAAGCGCGCGCGATATATGGCCTTAGGTCTAAAATCTGAGGATGCCGAGATGTTTGTGCGTGATGCGAGATTTGGAGATTTGTTCGATCGTGCTTGTGGCCAAGGTGCCGACAGTAATCTATTAGCTAACTATATTGTGAGTGATATTGCAGGAAAGCGCGAAGTAGGTGAAGTCACCGACGAATGGCTCTTTGATGCAAAAAATGCAAACCGTCTTGTTGCACTTATTAAACTCATTACAGATAAAAAACTTTCATCGAGAGGTGCTAAAGATACTCTTGCGGTAATGTTTGCTGACACTCGTGAGCCCGAAGTAATAGCAAAAGAAAAAGGTTTGATACAACAAAATGACGAGAGTGCTATGACAACCATCGCACAAAAAGTAGTTGACGCAAATCCGGCAGTTGTTGCCGACTATAAAGCAGGCAAGGAAGCCGCTATGCAGTTTTTGATAGGGCAGGGCATGAAAGAGAGTAAGGGCTCGGCAAATCCCGGCGCACTCCGCTCGGCTATACAAAAAATTATCGCCTAGGTATACTGGGGGCATATGGATGAGCTAGAAATATCGGGCAAGCGGTATATATCGACTCGTCGTGCAGGGAAGGACCATAATTATCACGCCGACTATATCGGCCAGCTTATACGCGCCAAAAAAGTAGAGGGCAGGAAAATAGGTCGTGCGTGGTATGTCGACGCAAACTCTCTTGCAACCTACCTCGGCAAAGAAGCTCCGGCGCATCCTCGTCGTGTTGTTGAGGAACCGTTGGTAGTTGGCGAGGTGCCTGAACCTGAAGAAGAGGTTACGATGCCGATAGTAGTAGACACGCAAGAAGAAGAACAGGAAATAAAAGAAGAAATAAAAACAGACATTCCTATTTATCGTACTGCGCGCGAAGCTCGTGAAGCTACCGGTTTGCGTTACATTGCGGACGAAGGACCGCTCATCCCGCAGGTAAAAAAAATAAAAAAAGAAGAATATGTTGTTGCTATTAAACGCATGGAGCCTGAGCCTATACCGGTAAGGCTCGAAAACTCTAGACCGGTAGTGCATCAGTCAGTGCATCAGCCCATGGCCATGGCGCCGGTCATGAAGCTCGTGCCGACCGCACAAAAGAGTACCGTGTCAGTCTGGGTCCGTCTTGGAGAGGTATTGGTGCTCGGTGCAATCGTGTTTGCACTTGCCGGTTTGTTGTCCGCACATCTCTTTTTTACACTCACCGTTGATGGGGGACAGAGTGCAAGTGTCGGATATAGCATTAAATAATCATTCGACGTCATTTTGTTTTTTCGTCAAATTTTGCTTTACAAGCCCGCTTCTAGTTTTTAGAAGGGGCATTTTTGTTGTGCTAACTCTATTGCATTTTGCTCTCTAAGTTTAGATCAATTTTTTATTAAATTAGAGCGTCTATTTTAGTGCAAAATAGAACTCTTTTAGACGAGATATCGTTAAGAGTAGGCGAGATATCGTCTTGTCTTGGCAATAAAACTTTTATTTACAACGTTTCTCGTTTTGACTATTTATTACAAATTAATTAGATACATTTAAACAAAAATATGTAATAAAAACCTCAGCAATTTAATTAGATCTGCATATTTTTATTTTTTTGTATAAGTATTACGGGCTTGTATGGCAATGCAATACATACCCTGTATTAAATTTTGTATGTAATTTTTTATTCACGATATCCACAGTTTTTGTTTTATTTTTTGCATACATAGAGTGAAGTTCGTATTAAAATGAGTACTAGTAAACCCGAACTCTCCGTATAAATAAAAGACATATCGCCCACAAAAAACAAGAAACACGCGCAGAATTTTTAATGTCAGATCTTAAAAAAATAATAGGCAATCATGGAGAGAACATGCTTTCTGCCCGCAAGGCGGCAAAGCGTCTCTCGTGCGCTCCGGACTATGTCAGTAAGCTTTGCCGCGAAGGCAAGCTTGAGGGTGAGCGAGTCAATAATGCCTGGTTTGTAAAAGAGTCTTCTATTGCCGCTTTTGAAAAATCCCGCGCTTCGGCGCGTACGGCGCGCGCACAGGAGTTGGCCGAGGAACGCCAACGAGAGCAAGAGGTATACCGGAAAACTAAAGGATTGCGCACGGCAAGTTTTTTGCATTCGGCCGCCGGCAAAAGTGTCGCCTTTGTGCTTGGCGGAACGTTTTTGTTTGCATCGCTTGTGTATGCGGGCGGAGTTGCAACGCCTCAGAGGAGTCCGCTTGAGATAGGCGGCTCATCACAAAGCGCCGCGCTCCTTGCCTCGGTGCAGTCGCCGTTTTTTGCCGCGCCTCCTCAAACATCAAACCTCACAGTTCCCTCTTCAAATAATTTTTTTGAAAGTGTGCTGGCGTTTTTGTTTGGCAGTCACTCAGAGCAACCTGTTGCGATATCTCCGGCACAACCTGTCTCGCCGACACCTGCGGCCGGGAAAGTTGATGAGCAAAAGTCTGGAAGCGCCTCGGGCTCAGAGACCGGGCGCGGCCCGAGGACTTTTGTGAGTCAAGCTTTGCCGGAAGCAGGTACCGCTCCGGCGCAACCTGTCTCGCCGACACCCTCCACCGCAAGCGGCATCGGCGTGTCGTCTCAACAAGTTGCGCCTGCGCCCATCGCAAACTTAAGCAATTACGTTACGCAAGATTATTTGGCTACCCAGCTCAACGAACTTTCAAATAATTTGCGCCAAGTTATTTTTAGCAACATCAACAGCGCGCCCGGACCGGTGTACTCGAGCGGCGGTGTTACCAACAATGTTGCGCTCTCGCAAATCATCGATCACCTTTCGAACGTCGCCATTAGCGGCGGCACTATCACAGGCGCGGCGATATCAGGCGGAAGTATCTCGGGACTTACTGGCCTCGACTTGGCGTCGGGATGCTTTAGCGTTGCGGGCGTGTGCATTACCAGCGGCGGCAATGCCGCAGGCAGTACCGGTGCCATCCAATTTAATACCGGCGGCGCATTTGCTGCGAGCTCGACCGAGTTTGTATGGGACGCCGTTAACAATCGCCTCGGCATTGGCACGTCGACTCCAACCCACACGCTCTCGCTGGGAAGCGGCGGCATTATCAGCGTTGCTTCCAACGACGGCTCCTCAAACGGTTGTTTTGCCGAGATATCCGGCCAGCTTGAGTACTCCAACGACTGCTCGAGCTATCAGAGCTTTACCGCATCGGCTGCGGGCGGTTGGACAGACACCGGCACGGTCGTGCACCTTACCACCGGGAGCGAGCGGGTAGCCATCGGCACCACCACGCCGTATGCAAAGCTCACGTTGTGGGGCAGTGGCACCGGTAATGAGAGCGCGTTTGAGATTGCAAACAGCGCCTCAACAACACTCTTTGCCGTAAACGATGCAGGACAAACGACCTTGATAAATCTTTTGGCAACCGGCTCGACGACGCTGCAAAATTTTACGGCGATTAATGCAACGACTTCTGCCGCTACCACAACCTCTCTGTTTGCGACGCAGGCTACTGTTACAAATCTCGCTCTCACTAATGCACTCGCGATATCAAGCGGCGGCACGGGCATCGCGACCGCGCCAAGCTATGGTCAGCTCTTAGTTGGTAACAACACGGGCGGCTACAACTTGCTTGCGACGTCGTCGCTTGGCATCGTGAGCGGCGGCGGCACGCTCACAACGATCGGTCCGTTGGGACAACTCCAAACCGGCCCCTCCGTTACGCTTGCGTCCTCAACCCTCGGCAACGATTTTTCTATCACCGCGAGCGGCAATGTCATTACCTACAATCTGCCGAGTGCGTCGCTTAGTGCGCGTGGCCTTCTCACTCCAGCCGACTACGCGACGTTCGAAAATAAAATATCCTCCACCAGCTTAAGTGGTGCTAACGGCATTACCTACAACGGCGCTACCGGAGTCATCGGTCTTGGTACGGTCGGTATCGGGAACGGCGGCACCGGCATTAGCGCTGCACCGAGCTATGGCCAACTTTTGCTCGGCAACAACACGGGAGGATACAACCTTGTGTCGACGTCGAGCCTCGGCATTACGGGTGGCGGCGGGAGTACGATATGGGGCAACATCGGCGGCACGCTCAGCAATCAAACCGATTTGCAAAACGCGCTCAATGCAAAATTAAATCTTTCGGACTGGTACGCCACCACCACCGACGCACTCGCGCAAGGCAGCACCAATCTCTATTACAACAATGCGCTGGTGAATGCATTTATTAATGCATCAACCACGATCCCCAAAACCTACACTGCAAATATTTTTAGCAACACCAACACCTTTAACGGCGCTACCACGCTCGGCAACTTTACGGCGCTCAATGGTACAACAACGAACGCCACTTCCACTTCGCTCGCAATCGGCAACGTGCTGTCCTCGCTCCTCAAAACAAATGCACAAGGCTCCGTCACCGCTGCCATTGCCGGCGTCGACTACGCAACGGTGGCGCAAGCAAACAACTTTACCAACTTTCACGATTGGCAAATTGTAAACGGTGCGCTCACTCCAACCACGACGCTCGGCGTTATCGTGAGTGCGTCATCCACTATCGGCAACGGTTCGATAGGACTCACCGTAAACGGCCCGGCAACGACCACAGGCAATCAACTCATCCAAGGCACGCTCAATGTGCAAGGAGCCGGCACTTCAACATTTGCGGGCAACATCGGCATTGCGGGCAGTGTCATCCCTTCGACCGACAATACCTATACGCTCGGTTCGCCGAGCAACACCTGGAAGGAGATATACATCGGACCCGGCTCGCTCTTCGTCAACGGGCAAGAGGTGCTCCATACCGACGGCTCCAACAACGTGGTGGTGAGCTCAAGCATCAACCAAAACTTGGTGCTCCAAACTACCGGCACCGCCAATATTGAGCTCAATCCGTCGGGCACCGGTGCGCTCTTGATTAAATCGGGCGTCACGCTTACCGGTGGCAAAAGTTTTAACACCAGCGACAGCTCTGCGGTGCTCTTTCCGAGCGGGACACTCGCCGGCAATATTCAAATCAGCGGCAGCACCATCAGCGTGCCGAGTTTGACCAACGGCGGCATCTCCATCAGCCCCAACGGCAACGGCGGCACCTATGTCACCAACGGCAATTTTGGCATCGACACGACCAATCCTTTGCAGGCGCTTTCGGTCAACGGCAACGGCTACATTTCAAATAATCTGACCGCCGCCAATATCACCGCGACCGGCACATTGCAGGTAAGCGGTAACACGACGCTCGCGCAAGCCACTACCACCAATCTTGCCATCTCAAATATTGCTTCGACATTGCTTAAAACCAACGCGCAGGGCAGCGTGGTCCCTGCGGTGTCCGGTGTTGATTACCAGCCGGCAGGGAATTACGACACCTTTGCCTACCCGTTCCCAAGCAATGCCACGAGCACCTCTTTAAATTTTTCCAACGGCCTCACGGCTCAAAGCCTGCTCATCAACGGCGGCTTGAGCGCAGGAGATAGCCTTGAGGTTAACGGCACCATCGACGCCAATTACTACGCCGCAGGAGGACATATGTTTGTTGATAATAATAATAACGGCACCTTTGCAACGCTCAAAGATGCTTCTCTCTCGGGCTTTATCGGCGGCAACAACGGTACGTTGTATCAAATCGCCTCGTCTTCTCTCGATTTGCCAAACAGCGCGCTCCAAAACTCCTCGCTCACGATTAACGGCACAAGTTTTAATTTGGGAGACAACAAAACAATCACGGCTGCATCCTCCACCTTGCTCACCGACGCCAACACGTTTAGCGGCGTCAACAACTTCACTAACGGTGGCAGCAACTTTGCCGGCACGTGGCAGGGATACTCGCCTTCAGCATTTCAACCCGCAGGGAGCTACGACACCTTCGGCAACAGTTGGCAGATTACCAATGGTTACTTGACTCCCACCACCACACTCGGCATCATCCTCAGTGCCAGCAGCACCATCGGCAACGGCACGCAAGGCGGCGGCCTCACGATTGCGGGAGGCGCTACCACGACCGGCTCGCTTCAGGTAAATGGCGGCATCACGGTCAACGGCTCTCTTAAACTCGCTAGCCTTACCGGCTCGGTGCAATGCCTCCACGTCGGCGCTAACGGCATCATCTCGGGCACCGGCTCCGACTGTGGCTCGGGTGGCGGAGGCGGCTCAAGCACCTTCCTCGGGCTCAGCGATGTGCCGAGTTCCTACGTTGCAAACCAAGTGTATTACACCAATGCGGCCGCAAACGCGGTGACCGCGAGCAACAACTTTACTTTTGACGGCACCACGCTCACGGTCCCTTCAATCTCAGCCACATCACTTTCGATATCAGGCTCGACCGCACTCGGCACCATCACCGCCGGCGCGTGGCACGGCAGCGTCATCGACGCGCACTATGGCGGCACGGGATGGGGCAACATCCAAGCCAACTCGATCCTCCTCGGCAACGGCACCAGCGCGCTTGCGACAACCAGCGCCGGCACCAACGGGCAAGTGCTCGCGTTGGTAAACGGCGTGCCAACCTGGCAAGCAACCACGACACTCTCCACCATCTCGGGGTTGCTTGGTGTTGGCAGTGGCGGCACCGGCATAAGTACGGCACCGAGTTACGGTCAATTGTTGGTTGGCAACAGCACGGGCGGCTACAACTTGCTCGCGACATCATCACTCGGTATACAAAGCGCCACGTGGGGCAACATCACCGGCACGCTGAGTAGCCAGACCGACTTGCAAAACGCGCTCAATGCAAAATTAAATATTACCGATGCGTTTGGCTATCCGTTCCCCGGCAACGCCACATCTACCACGCTCGCCTTTGGGGGCGGCCTGGTATCAAACGGCTCGACGACGGTAAGCGGGCTCACTTCCGGATTTGTTATAAACAATAACGGGTTGCTATATGGCACTGCCTCCTCCTCGCTCAACTTGCCAAACAGCGCGCTCCAAAACTCCTCGCTCACCATCAACGGCAACTCAGTTTCGTTGGGAGGTTCCATCACGGTTGCCTCGACCACGCTCCTTGGCGACACTAATACTTTTGGTGGCGCCAACACGTTTACCGGAAACACCACATTCCTCAACACGGTAAACGCGAGCAATCAAAATATTTCAAATGTCGGCACGCTCGGGTTTTACGGCAACGCTACTAAGTTGCAAAACATTACTGATGTAAATAACACGCAGGGGTTGGAAATTATAGACGGCATCAGCCCCACCAATCGCGCGGGGCTCTTCCCGTACTATCGTCAAGACGGCACTGCGTTTCAAACGGGAGATGTGATGGTGGCGAGCTCTTCGGGCAACTACTACGCTACCGCCACCTCGAGCCTCGGCCTGCCGACGTTTGCAAACGTTGCCTCGCAAATTGCCGCGGCGTATCCGTTCCCTAACAACGCTACCAGCACCAAACTAAATTTCACAAGCGGCATCCAAGTCGGCACGCTCGCAGGTTTTATCGGCGCAAACAACGGCACGTTGTATCAAATCGCATCATCCTCTCTTGATTTGCCAAACAGCGCGCTCCAAAACTCTTCTCTCACGATTAACGGCACAACATTCAATCTTGGCGACAACAAAACAATTACCGCCGCATCCTCAACACTTCTCACCGATGCAAACACGTTCAGTGGTGTTAACAATTTCACCAATGCTTCGGGTAATTTTGCAGGAACATGGCAAAATTACTCTCCCTCATATTTCCAGACCGCACTCGGATTTACGCCGGTTCCTAATACTCGCAATATCAACACTACGTATCCCTTGCAGGGCGGCGGCGCACTCTCGGGAGACTTGACGCTCACCTCGGCCTTTGGCACGACCACCAACACCGGCATCGGTGCCAATCTCTTTATCTACACCAACAACAATGGCGTCCTCACCGGTGCCGCAAGCTCATCGCTCCACTTGCCAAACGCGGCTTTGCAAAACTCATCTCTCACGATTAACGGCACAACATTCAATCTTGGCGACAACAAAACAATCACCGCCGCAAGTTCGACGCTTCTCACCGATGCCAACACGTTCTCGGGGATAGATAATTTTACAAACACCTCATCAAACTTTGCCGGCACATGGCAGGGATTGTCGACATCCAACTTTGATACGTTTGCGTATCCGTTTATTGCGGGCGCAACTTCAACATCAGTCGCATTTAACGGCGGCCTCACCGCAAGTGCCATCCTCGCAACCGGTTCAACTACTTTGCAAAACTTTACCGCACTTAACGCGACCACCTCGCAAGCGACCACCACCAGCTTTGCAATCAGCAATATTGTAAGCGGCATTCTTGCCACCAATGCAAACGGTTCGGTACGGCCGCTCACGGTTGGCTCGGGCCTTACCTTTGACGGCACAACACTCACCACAAGCGGCGTAGGCATCATGGCAATCGGTCCGGTGGGACAAACACAAAACGGCGGCACACAGTTGCTTGCCACCTCTACAAACGGCACCGACTTTACGATTACCGCGAGCGGCAACACGCAAACCTTTAACTTGCCGTTTGCATCGCTCATTTCGAACGGCAAACTCTCGGCGGCCGACTACGCAACGTTCCAAAATAAAATCTCTTCAAGCAGTTTGAGCGGCGGCACGGGCATTAGCTATGTGCCATCGACCGGCGTCATCACCAACACGGGTGTCGTTTCGCTCGCGGCAACGTATCCTCTGCAAACGTCCGCAAGTACCGGCAACCTCACCATCTCGACCGCATTTGGCACCACTACCAACAATATATTTGGCGGCACTAACACGTTTAACGGTTCGACTATCCTCAACGGATCGCTCACCGTAAATGGCGCTGCGAGTACCTCACTATTTTCCGCGGCAACCGGCTTCTTTAATTATCTCAACGCCACCTCAAGCACGGCTACTTCCACATTTGCGGGCGGTCTCATGGTGGGGAGCAATGCGCTCACGGTGCTCCAAAACGGCTTTGTCGGCATCGGTAACTCGAGTCCGGGCAAAACGTTTGATGTTACCGGCACGGGGCGCTTTTCCTCAACGCTTACCTTGAGCGCCGCGGGCACTCTCTCGTGCTCCGGAAGCCAAGCTTTGCAAACCGACGCGCAAGGCAATATTGCCTGCGGTACGGTTTCGCTCGGCAGTCTCTCAACCGCAGGAGGTTGGACGGACAACAACGCAGGCACCGTTGCACTTACCAACACCGGCGACTCGGTTGCCTTAGGTGCCACCACCACGCCCTACGCCAAGCTTGTCATCCTCTCCGGCAACGCGGCAACCACGACGCTTGCGCTTTTGCCCGCCTCCGGCCAGACCGCAAATATCATAGACATATACAACAGTGCCGGCGCGTTAAACTCGGTGTTTACGTCGGGAGGCTCCTTTGGCATCGGCACCACTTCGCCTGTGGCAAAGCTCGGCGTAAACGGCAACGGCTTCTTTACCGGCAACCTTACCGCGACCGGCGCGCTTAGCGTCGGCGGTGGCACGGGGCTCACCGTAACCGGCGCCGGCAACGTGGGGCTCGGCTCCTCGACTCCAACCGCACATCTTGCAATCGCGGGCGGCGACATCACGCATCTGGCCGCGGGCAATCCGGCCATTGCAACCACGGTCCCCGAAGTTGGCACGGCGCACGCATTCGCCACCTATGTGTCGGGCCACTACGCGTATGTTGCCGACAACCAAGGCGGCTTGCGCATTATCGACATCAGCAATCCCGCCTCGCCAACCACGGTGGGTTCAAACAGCAGCTATACCGCGAACCCCACCGCACAGGCCGTGGTAGTGGCGGGCAAGTATGCCTACGTTGCCGATCAAAACCTCGGTCTCGTGATATTTGATGTCAGCAATCCTGCCAGCCCGAGCTGGGTGAGCACCTATCCGTTAAGCGGCACCACCAACTCGCTTGTCCTCTCGGGCCGATATATTTATATAAACGACTTCAACAACCACGCGGTGCGCATCATCGACGTCAGCAATCCCGCCGCACCCGCGCCGGCGGGCACGCTCTTGCCGTCGGGCACCAGCTCCTACCCGGTGGCGCTCGCTATCTCCGGCAAATACCTTTATATAGGCGACTACATCGATGCGGTGTTTGTGGCCGACATCAGCAATCCGGTGAGCCCTGCAATCGTGGGTACCTACAGTAGCGCCTCGGTGGTGGCGGTGCCGGTGTCGATGTATGTGAGCGGCAAATATCTCTATGTTGCCGACCAAAGCACCGGTCTCTATGTCATCAATGTTGCCAATCCGGCAAACCCGACCTTGCTCAGCCAATATCCGCCAAGTCATAGCGCCGACTACTTTGCCGTGCAGGCGGCGGGCACCAATCTCTATGTTGCCGACCACGGCGGCAACACGCTCGTGCTTGACGTGAGCAACCCAGCCGCCCCGGGCTTTGTGGGGAGCATTGCATCGGCGGGCACGCCCAACGGTATTTTTGTGGCAGGCAAGTACGCCTACGTTGCCGACAACGACAAAGGCCTCGATGTCGTCGACATCAACGGCCTCACCACGCCGGCCGCCAACATCGGATCCCTCGCTGCTGGCAGCGTAAATATAAGTGACGGCTTAGATGTAGGCGGTAACGCCTACTTGGGCGGCGGTCTTGATGTCGGCGTGAGCGGCATCTTTAGCCGCGGCGGTCTCGCCGCGCTCGGCTCAACCACCCTCGGTGCAACGCTCACCGTGCTGGGCACCACGAGCTTGCAAAACTTTATTGGCATCAATGCCACCACTACCAACGCAACATCAACTTCATCTTTTGCAACCACTGCGTCCTCCACCAATCTTTTTGCTTCCATTGCCAATCTCGCGAGCGCCACCATCAACTCGTTTACTCTCGGTTCTCTCAATGGTCCTTTGCAAGCTAACAACGGTGTCGTCTCTGCAACGACATCAGTAGGTGTGCTCTACGGCGGCACGGGTCAGAACTCCAATGCATGGAACGGTCTTGCCGCCGTCAACGCCGGCGTGTGGTCAGCACTTTCAACAACCTCCATGAATGCGAGCATCACCGGTCAAGCAGGCAGTGTCGCCAACGCACTCACCATCAACAACGGCGGCAGTGGTGTCGCCTCGGGCGGCACGTACAACGGCTCAAGTGCCACCACCATCTCATACAACTCGATCGGTG
>CAYWJX010000012.1:0-24115 GCA_964459335.1 uncultured Candidatus Saccharibacteria bacterium
CAAAACGCACGGAGCTTTCGTCGACCACTTCTTTAATTTGTTGAAACTCGGTGGTGCCGGCGTTGAGGTCGACATGCGCGCGGATAATTTGTCCGCGTTTTGCGTACTCTTTTTTGTACGCGGTCGCAAGCGCGGCCTCGATAGCCTCGATTACTTTCTCGCGCGGGATACCGCGCTCCTCCTCGAGCTCGCCGAGCACGCTGTTCATTACTTTTAGGTCAAACATGGTATGAAATTATTAGTGGGTAGGGTCTAGTAACAAAAAAACCACCCACGCGGGGCAGTTACCAGATACTGAGAATGTACTCTTATAAACCCCAAAAGTCAAGGAAAAATAGTTTTGTCATATATAATAGAAGGATGGAAAAGGTGGCGGGGTGGTTAACGGCAGAGTTTTTGAGCGATGATGAGATGCGCCGCGCCAAGGCTAAGGCGGCGGGCGTCCCTTTTATTTTGCTCGAGCGCGATGACATCGTGCCTGAAGCACTTATGCTTATCCCCGAGCCGCTCTCACGCACGCACAGCGTAGTGGCCTATCGTGCCAACGACGGCGCTGTGGAAGTTGCCATGCTCGACATTGCCGCGCTCGAGCATCTTGCCTTTTTACAATCGCGCACCACGGTGCGGCCGCGCTTGACCGACCAAGCCTCTATCACGCGCGCACTGCAGTTATATCAAAAATATTTGAAGGAAAAGTTTGGCACCGAGCTCCAAGCGGGGAGTGCCGATGCGTTGGTGCTTCATGCTCTCATGAGCCATGCATCCGATGTGCATCTCGATGTCTCGCCTAAAGGCACGCGCGTGCGTTACCGCATACAAGGTGCACTCCACGAGGCAATACATCTTGGTGCCGAAGCGGGCAATACATTGGTGCAAGGTATTAAATCGGCGGCAAAGTTGTTTCCCATAGCTGTTGCACAGGAAGGCAAGTATAAAGTTGAAAAATCGGAGCACGATGGGGACACTATATTAGTGAGTGTTGCCAATATTCCGGGAGTCGATGGCGAAAAGCTCACGCTACGATTCTCGAATGAGCATGCAGGGCAGCGCGGATTTACACTCTCGGCGCTTGGCCTCCATGGCACAGCGCTTGAGCGCGTGCACACCATGCTCCACGCGCGCTCGGGGCTCGTCCTTATTGCAGGCCAAAGCGGAAGCGGCAAAACCACCGCCCTCTACACCTTACTCGACCAGCTTGAGGAGAGCCGCGCATCAATCGTAACGATTGAAGAGGAGATAGAGCATCAACTGCCGTATGCAACACAAACACGCACGCGGCCCGATGCAGGGCTCACGATGCTAGCAAGCATGCGTGCGGCGCTCCGCACCGACCCGGATGTCGTGATGATGAGCAGTATCAACTCGGCCGAAGTTGCGCAACTGGCGTTTGAGGCGGCCAACCGCGGCATGTTTGTGTTTGCCGCCATCGATGCAAAAAATGCTTCGAAGGCGATAGAAAAATTATTATCATTTGATATATCGCCGCGGCTTATTGCTGCCAACTTGCTCGGCGTCGTTGGCGTGCAGATTGCGCACAAGCTCGGTGAGGGTAAAAGTGAAGGAGAAAAACTTTCGCGCGAGGATGGCGCACAGCTCGAGCGCAAAGCCGACTTTGGCCGCGTACTTGTTGCACTTAAAGATGAGGGTCAAGTACACGAACACACGGCATGGAAGGATATTGTGTTTTATAAATCGCCGGAAGGGAAGGGATATGTTGGCATACAAGAAGTGCTCGCCATAACACCCGTGCTTAAAGAAATGATTGTCCAAAAAGCGGGGGAGGATGGTATAGAAACTGTTGCAAGGCAAGAGGGCATGCTGACCATTGCCGAAGAGGCTCTCTTTAAAGCCGCGCAAGGCGTAATTTCGTTGGAAGAAGCCCTAAACCTCGCCAGCGAGTAGAGGGTATTGACATAATAAGTATTTTTATTATATTATTTTCCTGAATAGTTCTAGGAGGTCTTAGATGCCACGCAAACCGACAAGCTTGGCAGCGGTGCGTAATGCGCGCACCATGCAGCCTAAGCTTCTGAAACTGCGCGTACAGGACGACATTCTTGGTGTGGCTCTCTGTGTTGAGACGCGAGGCTTCGCGCTTAGCCGGGATTTCAGTGCTGAAGGGATTAATGTCCGGTGCACAATTACCGGCATCAAGCCTTCCGAGCTGGCACAGCAATGCAACATCGATCCGGAAGCGATGCACGCCATTCTTTTCGGAGATGGTGCGCACATCGTTAAGCCCAACGGCGAGTACACGGAAGCGATGAAGCGTATTGCTTTCCACTTTAATGCCAAACCCGAAGATCTTGTGATTCCAATGAAACGGATACATGAGATTGAAGCTTCAGCGCGGGCGAAGCTAAAAGGTCATAAAGGCTAATTGGGGAGCCTTAATCCCCTAAAACACGTTCTTTTTCGAGTGACTTGGGGGCGAGTGCGCAGGTAATTCTGCCACTCGCCCTTTTTTTATTACCCAAACGCGCCCGCGTGGTATAGTTTTGTCATGTCAGCCAAACGCCGGCTCGTTGTTGCCAACTGGAAGATGTATATCAGCACTCCCGAGGAGGCAAAAAAGTTTGCCAGCCTCTTGCGGCGCAAGGCAAAGGCTTTTGCCGGCGTTGATGCCGTGATTGCCCCCTCGTTTACACTTTTACCGCTCGTTTCTCTTGCATGTAAAGACTCTCCGATAAAAACGAGCGCACAAAGCGTCTCGG
Source organism: uncultured Candidatus Saccharibacteria bacterium (assembly GCA_964459335.1). Lineage (GTDB taxonomy): Bacteria > Patescibacteriota > Minisyncoccia > Phycocordibacterales > SBAW01 > GWA1-54-10. Next base: position 2,715 of record CAYWJX010000012.1, read on the forward strand.
TATTTGAAACCGGCGCACACACCGGCGAGGTTGGCGCACAGATGGTCAAAAGTTTTGGCGCAAGCTACAGCATTGTCGGCCACTCCGAGCGCCGTGCGCAGGGCGAGACCGACGAGATGGTGTGCGCGCAACTCGGCCACGCGGCATCAGCGGGCCTTATCCCTATTTTATGTATCGGTGAAAGCGAGCGCGACCTCGGAGGCGCCTACTTGGGGTTAGTGGCAGGACAGTTGCGCGATGCGCTAAAAAAATTTCCTGCCGGCAAAACGGGCGTTAAAACCTCCGCGGCACCAAAACTCGTTATCGCCTACGAACCGTTGTGGGCAATCGGCAAAACTGCCGATGATGCGATGAAGCCGTCCGATGTGCGCGAGATGAGCATCTTTATTAAAAAAACATTGGCCGAGCATTTTGATCGCACGGCGGCTTTGAAAGTCCCGATACTCTACGGCGGCTCGGTTGAGCCGAGCAATGCCGGCTCACTTATCGAAGAAGGCGATATCAACGGTTTTTTGGTTGGGCATGCAAGTGCCGAGATTGATTCGTTTGTTGAAATTTTAAAAGCATGCAAGTAAGAGGCATACAAGATGCGGATATAGCAGGCAAGCGCGTGCTCTTGCGTGTCGACTACAACGTGCCCCTCGATATGACTCGGGGTAAACCGATAGTAATAGACGACTCGCGCATGCGCGCAACACTGCCCACTATCACGCTCCTCCGCGATAAAGGCGCGGCAAAAATTATTTTGGCAACACACCTGGGCCGCCCCGACGGCAAAATAGTCGAGGAGTTGCGCACCGCACCGCTTTTTGCTCATTTGCAAACACTCGTCACCACGACCGACATGGAGATGCTCGAAAACTTACGTTTTAATCCGGGCGAGGAGAGCAACGATCCTGCGTTTGCGGCGGAGCTTGCCTCTAAAGCGGATATTTTTGTTAATGACGCTTTTGCGGCATCGCACCGCGCGCATGCCTCGATAGTGGGTGTTGCAAAACTTCTGCCTGCATACGCCGGTTTGCTTGTAGAGAGCGAGATAGAAAAACTCTCTCAAGCACTCGCGCCGCAAAAACCGTCGCTGGCCATTGTGGGCGGCGCAAAACTCGAAACAAAACTTCCGCTTATCGAAGCATTGGCAAAAATTTACGACAAACTATTAGTGGGCGGCGCTTTAGCCGGCGAGTACAAAGGCGGCGCAGCAAATGTGTTGTTACCGGAAGACGGCATCCCCGAGCGCGCACCTGTATGTGATATCGGACCAAAGACACGCGCGGCATGGGCGGCAGAAATTCAAAAAGCTGCGTTTGTATTGTGGAACGGTCCGGTGGGTGTGTACGAAAAAAGCGAGTACAGCGGTGGCACCGACGCTTTGGCGGCGGCACTTGTGGCCTCGGGAGCGCATGCCGTCATTGGTGGCGGCGACACCGATGAGGCGCTCGCCAAAGTACACTTTGATCCTGAAAAAGTTTTTATCTCAACCGGCGGCGGCGCGACACTCGAGTTTTTAGCCAACGGCACTCTGCCGGGTATTGAAGTGCTCAAAGCCTAGAGTTCTTGTCCGTGATCGTTGAGCTTGCGCGGGATTAAATGCACGTGCGCGTGCGGCACATCTTTGCCGACAATCGAGAGGTGTATATAGTCGGCGTCGTATTCCTGTTTTAGTTGCGGCACCATCTCTTTGACGACGGCAAATAGTTCGTGATAGAGGTCATCAGGTAAATCCTGGAACCACGGGTAGTGCGCTTTTGGGATAAGCACCGTATGGCCGAGAGATTTTGGATGTATGTCCAAAAATGCCAAAAAACGCTCGTTGTTAAACTTTATCTCCTCGGGTTTTTTTGGGATTTCGCCGGAGGCTATTTTACAAAAAATGCAGTTTTCCATACCTATCTAGTATACTGATTTTTATGAAGAAAACGTACCGCCTGCGCGAGCGGGCACACGACGACCTGCTCCAAGACCTACTGCTCGCACGCGGCGTTGTGGGTGGCGAGGCGGCGGAGTTATTTCTCTCACCGGAGTACGAAGGCGGCTCGCACGACCCGTTTTTGCTGCCCGACATGGCACGCGCGGTTGAGCGGATACTTGCCGCACAAAAAAATGCCGAGCCGGTGGCCGTGTGGAGCGACTATGACTGCGACGGCATACCGGGCGGCGTCATGCTCGCAGATTTTTTGCGCGAGCTCGGGATTGCAGTAACACATTACATCCCACATCGGCATCGCGAAGGGTACGGATTAAATAAAGAAGGGATCGACGAGCTCGCGGAGCAGGGAGTGACGCTCATCATTACTATCGACCTCGGCACAATGGAGCAAGAAAATATTGCATACGCCAAAACAAAAGGCATAGATGTGATTGTTACCGACCATCATATTGTGCAGGATGAAATACTTGCTGAACAGATACGCCGATACCCCCAGAGGGGGTGGAGGGTAGCTGGGAGGCAAGTATTTCATCCTGCTTTTGCGTTCATCAATCCAAAGCGTCCCGACTCGCAGTATCCCTTTGATGGTTTGTGCGGCGCGGGTGTTGCTTGGAAGCTCGTGCAAGCACTTCTTGTAAAAAATCGCCCCGCAGGTTTTGGTCAGGGCCAAGAAAAATGGTATTTGGATTTAGTTGGCATCGCAACGCTGTGCGACATGGTGCCTCTGGTGGACGAAAACAGAATGCTCGCGCATTTTGGTTTGCGTGTCATGCGCAAAGGCAGGCGCCCGGGCCTCGCGGCATTGTTTAACCTGCTCCGCATCAAACAAGAGACGCTCACCGAGGACGACATCGGTTTTATGATTGGTCCGCGCATCAATGCGGCGTCGCGCATGGACAGCCCCGATGTTGCGGCACGCTTGCTCGCAACAACCAGTGCCGAGGAGGCGGGAGAGTTGGCGTATACGCTCAATAAAATAAACGACGAACGCAAAGGCGCGGTTGCTTCAATAGTTAAAGAGGTTAATAAGCGCTTGCTTGGCACCGACTTAAGCGAGAGCCCTCTCATTGTGATGGGCAATCCCCATTGGCGGCCGGGAGTTTTGGGCCTCGTGGCCGGCTCGCTTGCCGACACACACGGCAAGGCGGTGTTTTTGTGGGGCAGAGAGGGCGGCGAGGTAATACGCGGCTCGTGCCGCTCCGATGGCACAATTAACGTGGTGTCGCTTATGCAAACGGCGGGCGATGTATTTGACCATTTTGGCGGACACTTTGCGTCGGGCGGCTTTTCGGTAAGCGAGGAGCGCGTACACGAACTTGCCGCAAAACTTAACGGTGCGTACGCGCTTGCCGAGCGCGCGGATGGTGCTGGTAAAGAAATACTAGTGGATAGACAGTCGGAGCTTGCCGAGCTGCCGTTTGCACTGAAGAGTTTGGATAAGCTAGGCCCCTTTGGCGTGGGCAACGAGCGGCCGCTGTTTTTGTTTACCCACGTTGCGATACAAAATACGCGCATGTTTGGCAAAGCAAACGACCATCTTGAACTTAGCCTCGAACAAAACGGCGCGCAGAGCGGCGCTATAGCATTTTTTGCAACGCCGGCCTCGTTTCAAAAACAGTTTGCGGTGGGCGACCGCGTTGATGTGGTGGGCCACATAGAGCGCGACTGGCGAGGGAGCCCCCGCATCCGCATTGTGGATATTGTATAACTATAGCTATGCCACACGACACTGAAACTATTACTATTTTTTGCGACGGGGCTTCCAAGGGCAACCCGGGCCCGGGCGGATGGGGTGCTTTGGTTGCAACACACTCACAAATTGTTGAGCTTGGCGGCCACTCAGTGCATACAACTAACAACAAGATGGAGCTCACGGCGGCAGCCGAAGCTCTCGCACGCGCAAGTAAATTCTCCGGCAAACATATAGTGGTACACACCGACTCCTCCTACGTAATCAACGGCATCACGAAGTGGGTAGAGGGATGGAAAAAAAACGGATGGAAAACAAAAAATAAAAAAGAAGTGTTAAACAAAGATTTGTGGATGCAGCTTGATGCCGCGGTGCAAAGCAGTGGTGCAAACATAACATGGAAGTATGTGGGCGGGCACGTGGGTGTTGCCGGCAACGAGCGCGTCGACACGATTGCCTCGGATTTTGCGGAGCATAAAAAAGTTACATTGTATGATGGTCCTCGCCGCGCATATAACATTGACATCACCAACCTCGGGCACGACGAAGGTTTGCATAAAGAAAAATCAGCGTCAAAAGTGCGCTCAAAAGCAAAAGCCTATTCCTATGTAAGCAAAGTCGATGGAAAAATAATGACGCACAAAACGTGGGGCGAGTGTGAGGCGCGTGTCAAAGGTAAAGTGGCTCGCTATAAAAAATCTCTCTCGCCGGAGGACGAGAAGACTATCATCAAAGAGTTTTCTTCGCGTTGATAGACAAGTATCTTAATTTTGGTACAACTTCCGCGTGAAAAGTGAGTATTCGAGCGCTGCTTTTTTGTACGTGTTGGCCGCCGGTTTGACGGGCGGCGTTGCCTGTGCGCTTGTTTTTGCTATACCTACCTTCGCGCTTTTGGTGTGCATAGCGGTTGCACTTACTCTCATGATTGCAGGAACTTGCATGCGCAAACGCGTGCTTTTACTTTTGGCAATCGCACTTGTGGCGCTCGTGCTCGGCGCCTTGCGTGGCGATTTGTTTTTGTATAAAGAGTCGCAAGAAAACATCTCGGCATTTTTGGGCAAAGCGACGGTTGAGGGCACTATCGTGAGCGACCCGGTACAAAGCGGCGCGCATGTGCAGGCCGATGTGGCCGTGTCGTCGGTCAACGGCACTCCCGCGCAGGGCACGCTCCTCGCGTTTTTGCCGCCCTATGTAAGTGCGGCTTACGGGCAGGAGGTGACACTTGGCGGCACGCTCGCGGCGCCTGCAAGTTTTGTCGGCGACAACGGCAACACGTTTGATTACCCCAATTATTTGCGCGTGCAAGGCGTCTCAATGTTGCTCATGGATGCAGAGCTTGAACAAGTGACGCCCGCAAAGCTCTCACTCCGCAGCGCGTTGTTTACCATCAAGCACGCATTTAATAATTCAATAGCGCGCACGTTGAGTGCGCCCAAAGCGCTCCTCCTTGAAGGCATTTTGCTCGGCGAGCGCCGCGGATTGCCGGAGGATTTGACCGATGCGTTTGTCGCGGCGGGGCTCATACATATCGTGATACTCTCCGGCTACAGCATGTCGGTGGTGTCCGAGGGGATACTTCGCGCGCTCGGATTTTTGCCGCGCCGATGGCAAATGCTGTGCGCGGCGCTTTGCATGATGTTGTTTGTCATCATGACCGGCGCCGCCCCCACCACGGTGCGTGCATGTATGATGGCGCTCGTGGCACTCGCGGCGCGCTATCTGCATCGCACCGCGCTCGCGCTCCGGAGCCTTGCCGCCGTTGCGGCAGCGATGGTGTTGTGGAATCCGCCGCTCATATTGGGCGACGCCTCATTTTTTACGAGTGTGCTCGCAACGTTCGGGCTTATTGTCTTTGCGCCGAGTATCGAAAAAATATTGCGATGGATACCGCAACGTTTTGACATGCGCTCGATTATCACCTCAACCATCGCGGTGCAGATTTTTGCACTGCCCACGCTCCTCTACTTTACCGGCAACCTCTCGTATCTCTCGGTGCCGGCAAATTTGTTGGTGTTGCCGCTTTTGCCGCTCGTGATGATTACCGGATTGTTAACCGGCATCTTAAGTTTTATCAACACGGTGCTCGCGTTTGTGCCCGCGCTTGTCGTGACACTGCTTTTGCAATGGATAGTGCTCGTCGCGCATGCGGTGCAAACGTTGCCGTTTGGGTTTGCAACGTTTACCTCCTTCCCGCTGTGGCTCGCGTTGTTAATGTATGTGCCACTAACGGCATCTGCTGTGTATTTGTTAAAGCAGAAATAAAAAATAATTTCTCCGGGTACTCAATTTTCTTGCTAGAAAATTGCTCAGTCCTCGCGCCGTCGCGCTGCGGAGCCCCTGCAAAACTATTTATTTATTTCTGCAAAACGTTGTTCGATAACGCCCCAATTAATATTTTTGAAAAACGCGTCGATATATTTGCCTTTGCCGGATGCGCCGTAGTCGAGCAAAAACGCGTGCTCCCACACATCGAGCGCCGCAATAATCGGGAGCGTTGCAAAGTGTCCTTGATGTTGCTCGCCGACAAATCCCATATGAAACGCGTGCATCTCCGGATTGTAATAAAGGATAGACCATCCCGGTCCGCGCATCATGCCGGTTTGGCGCATGCGCGTCAGTGCCGCATCAACAGTACCCCAATGGTTAGTTAATGCAGTTGCAAGCGCACCGCCTGCATCGAGCGCGTGCGCTCCACCCTCAAATTGCGAAAAATAAAGTTCGTGGAGCTTCATCCCGCCAAACTCAAACGAGTGCCGGCGGCGAAGCTCGGCAATTGCGAGCACATTCTTTTCAGGATCTTTTAGCAAGTCCTCAATAGCTGCGCTCACGGCATTAAAGTTTTTTACATAGCCTTCGTAAAGGCCGATGTGCTGTTTAACGCTCTCGGTGGAGATGCCCTCGAGCTCGGGCAACTCAAATTTTTTGATTTCGTAATCCATATAAAAGTAAGTATAGCAAATAGGCTTGTTTGTAAGGTTATCCCCAGCTCTCAATAACCACTTGACAAGGGTTTGGCGTATGTTACCATTCTTGACAGATTGGTTGCCCAATTGTGGGCTAAAAGATAACCCCGAGGGAGGGGACAATGAAACTAAGTCGCATAGGATTCTTGAGCGCAGTTGCTGTTCTCGCCCCGTTTGCTTTTTACGGAGCGAGCGTGACCGTCGACACGCTCAGGAGCGATCATGGCGCGCTCGTGATGGGCGCTCCTCAAATCCCGTCATTCCCCACACTCGAGGAATGGACGCAAGGGCAAGAGCAGAAGGGTTTTGCCCTTTCGCCCAAGGCGCGGTCAGCACCGGCGTCGCGGCAAGTGCCCGTGTCGCCTTACGGCGGCCTTGTGACGTTCACCAGTGACCAACAGGCTAGTGACCCGTTGATTGATCTCCTGCGGGACAGGTTCGATAGCCGCAAGATCGTCGTCGTATCGCTCCCGCCTAATGGCGAGGGGTGAAACAAACAGAGGGCGTCCCAACGGGACGCCCTTTTTCTATTCTATATTTTTCTATATTTTAAAAACTAAATAAGCCCGGCTTTTTTGAGCGTTTTGTATGCGCCGTTTTTAGCAATCGTGCGGAGCGCCTCGGTGGAGACCGTGAGTGTGAGCGTTTTGTTTATCTCCGGCACAAAAATACGCTTTTTTTGGAGGTTGACCTGTTTGCGCACTTTGCCCGTGGGGTTAAATTTGGTCGCGCGGATGCGATTGCTGTATCCGCCGGCAACTTTTGAGCCCTTTCCTGTTATGTCGCAAACTTTTGCCATATCGTTTTTTAATGCTCGCCTATGGTACCATACTTTGTAAGCTTCGCAACCATATGTTTATACTCTCGCTCGTTATTCTTATAGTCTCAATCATCCTCCACGAGGTGGCTCACGGCTACATGGCCAACTATCTCGGCGACCCAACCGCGCGCCTCGCAGGGCGCTTAACGCTCAACCCGCTTGTACACATCGACCCCATCGGCTCGATACTTTTGCCGGGCTTCCTCCTTTTTACGCAAAGCTTTACGCACTTTCCGTTGCTCATTGGCTATGCCAAACCGGTGCCTATCAACCCGCATTACCTCACCGGCAAATATGACGAAGCGCTCACGGCTTTTGCCGGGCCGGGCACCAACATCCTCCTCGCGCTTGTCTTTGGCCTCGCCATACGCTTTATCGGCGGGCCGGAAACTCCGCTCATTGACGCGTTTACGATGATTGTGTACATCAACATGTTGCTCGCGCTTTTTAACTTAATACCGATACCACCACTCGACGGCTCGCGCGTGCTCGCGGCGCTTTTGCCGGGCGCCGCAGGGAGGAGCTACGACACTTTGCGCATGGGCATGGAGCGCATGGGTGTCTTAACCAACACACTCCTTATTATGATTGTGTTTTACTACGTACTCGCGCCTTTGTTTAGCATTATATTGAGCAGCCTTTTCCAACTTTTGACAGGCGTAGCGCTATAGAGTAGAGTGTGTCCAACGCCTTTGGGGCGTTTTAATTTACAAATGGCACGCATATCACAGCTCGTCCGCAAAGGGCGCACACAAATGAAGAGCAAAACCAAATCGCCGGCGCTTGCCCGCGGTTTTAATCTGCTCAAAAATCACCCGGTGTTTTATCCGTCGCCTTTTAAACGCGGCGTATGCACCAAGGTGACGACAAAGACGCCCCGCAAGCCAAACTCCGCTATCCGCAAAATCGCCCGCGTGCGCCTCACCAACGGTATGGAGATTACCGCCTACATCCCCGGCGAGGGCCACAACCTGCAAGAGCACTCGGTGGTGTTGGTGCGCGCCGGCCGCGTGAAGGACATCAACGTGCGCTATCAAGTGGTGCGCGGCAAACTCGATGCCACCGGTGTAGAGAAGCGCAACGTGTCGCGCTCTCGCTACGGTGTTAAAGCAAGCTCCGGTGTTGCCGCTAAGAAAAAATAGTTCGATAAAAACTCACTATAAATAAAATTTTATATGCGTCGACCAGTTAAAAATCGTAATATCCCCGGTGCAGACCTCAAATATCAATCTCTGCGCGTGGAGAAGTTTATTAACTCGGTCATGTGGGATGGTAAAAAGAGCACCGCACGCAAGGTGGTGTACGATGCGTTTGAAATAATTAAAGAAAAAACAAAAACGGAGAATCCTGTTGAGCTTTTTGAAACAGCCATCCGCAACGTGGGCCCGGCGATGGAAATCCGCTCGCGCCGCGTGGGCGGTGCCAACTACCAAGTGCCGCGCGAGGTGCGCCCCGAGCGCAAGCAGGCATTGGCGTTTCGCTGGATACTCGGTGCCGCGCGCGGCGCCAAAGGCAAACCGATGGCTGAGAAACTCGCGACCGAGCTCATTGCCGCATCCAACAACGAGGGTCCTGCGATAAAAAAGCGCGACGACACGCTCAAGATGGCCGAAGCCAATAAAGCCTTCGCCCACTTTGCGTGGTAAAATCTTGCGTTCACGTTCTGGCAGGTGTATGATAACTTCATACTAAGTAATATATTATCATATATCAGTATGACCACTATATCCGTACCAATTACTCCCGAGCAAAGGAGCTTTATTAAAGAGCGTGTTAAAAGCGGTAAAGCCGCCAACACGGCTCATGCCGTACGCCAAGCGCTCACTTTGCTTGCCGAAGATGAGGCGTTTTCCTCACTCCAGTGCTCCTTGCAGGAAGCGAGCGAGGGGAAGGTATTGTATGGAAATCCGCGCGAATTAATAAAGAAATTCTAACGGTATGATTATCGTTGGTTTTACGCCGGAATTCTTGCGAAGCTTGAAGAAACTCACCCCGCAACTTCGGGAGACCACTTTTAAAAAGATTGAGTTGTTTAGAAATCGGAGCAATCACCAAAGACTCAAAGTGCATAAATTGCACGGGAAGTACCATGACTTTTTTGGCTTTTCGATTGACCTCAAAAATCGCATCATATTTGAATGGATTTCCGATCAGGAGACGCGGCTGCATACTATTGGAGATCATTCTATTTACGACTAGCTACTATTTTTGCCCGAGCGGTGTTATAGATAACGGCAAACACGTTCTTTTGGGGAGAGGACTATGAACGATACATTACCTATGCCAAAGGGTGTGGCCGCTGTGGCTTGTGACACTCCTTGCGCGTGCGGAGAAAGATGCGCCGCAGTGTCGGTTGGAGTGTACGGACTATTTCGGGAAGAAAACAATCCTGCTCCCGTTAAGGTGGTGCCTATTGTTAGTGGTGCCATCGAGAATGTCTCAAACGCTTGGATAGAGGCGCGGGATGGGAAGGTTTCTTTTATGGTTCGAGGAGTTTGTGGAAATCAGGCCAAGTCTTGTGATTTTCGCATCAACTGCCGCCGGCTCGAGCCGCACGGAAATTAGGTACAACCTTGTTTTTGTGTACATCGTCCCTGCCAAGTTTTTGGCGGGGATTTTTCTTTTTGCATTTTTTATAATTTGGGGTATGCTGGCCACTAACGCCTGGGCGCGTTTTTAATTTATGCCAACAAAACGAGACTATCCATTGGAGAAGGTTCGCAACTTCGGTATCATCGCGCACATCGACGCTGGTAAAACCACTACCTCGGAGCGCGTGCTCTACTACACCGGAAGCCAGCACAAAATCGGCGAGGTGCACGAGGGCGACACAACCACCGACTGGATGGAGCAAGAGCGTGAGCGCGGCATCACGATTACCGCCGCCGCTATCACGTGTTTTTGGTCAAAAGTAAGTAAGACACTAAATCCCGACGTTTTAGTCGGGACCCCGACCAAAGCGTCGGGGAAATATCGTTTTAACATCATCGACACTCCCGGGCACATCGACTTCACGGCTGAAGTGAAGCGCTCGATGCGCGTTCTCGACGGCGCGATTGTCGTCTTCGACGGTGTAGCCGGCGTCGAGCCGCAGTCCGAGACCAACTGGCGCTACGCCGACGAGGCCAATGTGCCGCGCGTGTGCTTTATCAACAAACTCGACCGCACGGGTGCCAACTTTGAAAAGTCGTATCAATCTATTTTAGACCGCCTCACCAAATATGCCGTGCGTATGCAGATACCGATTGGCCTTGAGGACAAATTTGAGGGCGTTATCGACCTCCTTACGCTTAAAGCTTACAAGTTTGAAGGCAACATGGGCGACCATGTGATTGAGTTTGACGTGCCGGCCGGTCTTTTGGAAGAGGCAAAAAAATATCGCGCCGAGCTTATCGAAAAGATTGTCGAGCACGACGAGGCGCTCATGACCGAGTATCTCGACGGCAAAGAGCCGAGCTTGGAAAATTTGCAGGCCACTTTGCGCCGCGCGGTTATCGACAACAAAATCTTCCCGGTGTACTGCGGTTCTGCGCTCAAAAACAAAGGTGTACAGCTGGTACTCGACGCCGTTGTCGACTATCTGCCTAGCCCGCTCGACATGCCGCCGGTTAAAGGTATCAATCCTAAAACAGGCGAGGAGGTTGTGCGCCACGCAAGCGACGACGAGCCGTTTTGCGCACTCGCGTTTAAACTCCAAGCCGACCCGTTTGTGGGCCAGCTTACCTTCTTTCGCGTATACTCCGGCACTATCGAAGCAGGTTCGTATCTTTACAACTCAACCACGGGCTCCAAAGAGCGCCTCGGCCGCATCGTGCGGCTCCAAGCCAACGAGCGCGAGGAAGTTAAAAAAGTTTTTGCCGGCGAAATTGCCGCGGCCGTAGGTCTTAAAGACACGCGCACCTCGCACACACTCTGCGATGAGGCCAACCCGATACAACTTGAGCAAATAAAATTCCCCGAGCCGGTTATCCAATTGCGCATCGAGCCCAAAACAAAAGCCGACCAGGAAAAAATGGGCATGGCGATGAAAAAACTTGCCGATGAGGATCCAACCTTTAAAGTATCGACCGACTCCGAAACGCTTGAGACGCTTATCTCCGGCATGGGCGAGCTCCATCTCGAAATCCTCGTCGACCGCATGAAGCGCGAGTTTGGCGTTGAGGCAAATGTCGGCAAACCGCAAGTGGCATACCGCGAGACCATCACGCAGGAGGCCGAGGCCGAGGGCAAATACATCAAGCAAACCGGCGGCAAAGGCCAGTATGGTCATGTTAAGTTGCGCCTCAAACCGCTTGAGCCCGTCGACCCCGACAAGAAGATTTCTAAAAACGTTACGCGCGAAGACCACTTTGAGTTTATCAACAACATTAAAGGCGGCGTGGTCCCGCAAGAGTTTATCGGTCCGGTGGAGAAGGGCGTCCGCGAGGCCATGGAGCGCGGCATTGTCGCCGGCTTCAAAATGGTCGACATTTCCTGCGAGCTCTACGACGGCTCCTACCACGATGTCGACTCTTCCGAAATTGCCTTTAAAATCGCGGCATCGATGGCCTTCCAGGATGCCGCAAAAGCGGCGCGCCCTGTGTTGCTTGAGCCGATTATGCGCGTCGAGGTGGTGGTGCTCGAGCAGTTCATGGGTGAAATCACGGGCAGCCTCTCCGGCAAACGGGGGCAAATTGAGGGTATGGAGGAGCGCGGCCTCGCGCGCGCCATCAAGGCAAAAGTGCCGCTCTCCGAGATGTTTGGCTACACCACGGCGCTCCGCTCCATGACCGAAGGCCGTGCAAGCTTTACCATGGAGTTTGACCATTACGAGGTAGTGCCGCCCAACGTAGCCGCCACCATCATCGCCGCACGCAAGTAATGAGAATCCTGCTCGGGGTTGCGCTTTTACACGCACTCCTATATATTTCTAGGTAATGCAATAGGGGGTGTTTTCCTATGCTTTAGTGTGTATTTATCTGTGTTTTTATCTTGCAGGCTCAATTAATCATTATTAGTTTAGAACATCATTATCATGGCAAACTTTGACAGGCAGAAACCGCACCTTAACGTAGGCACCATCGGCCACGTTGACCACGGCAAGACGACCTTGACCGCGGCGATCCTCCACACGCTCGACATGGCAAAGGCGCAAGGCTACAGCGCCCGCGTCGAGAACGTCGACAAAATCGACAGCGCTCCGGAGGAAAAAGCACGCGGCATTACCATCGCGCTCCACCACAGCGAGTACGAAACTCCTAACCGCCACTACGCGCACATCGACGCGCCGGGCCACGCCGACTACATCAAGAACATGATTACCGGCGCCGCTCAAATGGACGGCGCAATCCTCGTGGTTGCCGCAACCGACGGCGTGATGCCGCAAACCCGCGAGCACATCCTCCTTGCCAAGCAAGTGGGCGTGCCGAAAATCATCGTTTTTCTCAACAAATGCGACATGGTAGATGACAAAGAACTCATCGACCTCGTCGAGGAGGAAGTGCGCGAGCTCCTCACCAAGCAGGGCTTTGACGGCGCAAATGCGCCGGTTATCCGCGGCTCGGGGCTCAAGGCTTTGGAGAGTAACGACCTCACCAACGAGTGGTCGCAAAAAGTGCTTGAGCTCGTCAACACGCTCGACACCTACATCCCGATGCCGGTTCGCGAGCTCGACAAGCCGTTTCTTATGCCGATTGAAGACATCTTCTCTATCGAGGGTCGCGGCACGGTGGTGACCGGCCGCATCGAACGCGGTGTGGTTAAAGTAGGCGACGAAGTTGAAATCGTCGGTCTCGAACCAACCAGCAAAACAACCATTACCGGTATCGAAATGTTTAACAAGCAGCTCGACTCCGGCCAAGCAGGCGACAACGCAGGCGTACTCTTGCGCGGTACTAAAAAGGAGGACATCCACCGCGGCCAAGTGCTTGCCAAACCGGGTTCCGTAACGCCGCACACCGACTTTGAGGGCGAGGTATACATCCTTACCAAAGACGAGGGCGGCCGCCACACGCCGTTCTTTAGCGGATACAAGCCGCAGTTTTATGTCCGCACGACCGATGTGACCGGCGAGGTAACGCTTGCCGCAGGCACCGAGATGGTCATGCCGGGCGACACCGTCACTTTTAAAGTGAAGCTCGTAGCGCCGGTGGCGCTCGAGGTACAAACCCGCTTCGCAGTCCGCGAGGGTGGCAAGACCGTGGGCGCAGGTGTCGTTACAAAAGTTATTGCATAATTTTTGTACGAATCGGTACTTAATTATTAGGAGTAAGCTAATCGGAGATAGATGGCACCCTGAGGTACTCGAAGGGTGGGAACTAGCTCCAAGCAATTATGGCTACCAACGAAAAAGAAAAAGTTAAAAAAGCTAGCCCCAAGCCGCGCAGCAATCCCGACGCCGAAGGGTCGGGACCCCGACCGAAGCGTCGGGGAAAAGCCGCGGCTCCGGCTGTGGTACAGCGCCTCCGCATCAAGGTAAAGGCCTACGAGCACAAGGTGCTCGATGCGAGCGTCAAACAGATACTCGACACGGCGCTCCGCTACGACGCCACTATTGCCGGGCCGATACCGCTCCCGACGGAGATAAAAAAATACACGGTCAACCGCTCAACGTTTATCTACAAAGATGCACGCGAGCAGTTTGAGATGCGCGTACACAAGCGCGTCATCGACATCCTCGACCCTAGTCCTAAAGTGATTGAAGCGCTCACCAATCTCTCGCTCCCTTCGGGCGTTACGATAGACGTAAAGATGGCGTAAATAAAACGATAAATTCATTGACTCTTCATATATATTCGATAAAATGAGAGAAAGTTGCTCATTGGTTCCTTGTTCGAACAAAAAATAATTTCGGCCTGATAATCTAGAAATCGGGTTTTTGGTTTGGGGCGCAAGGCTTAGGGTAAAGCCGCGCCGCAAGCCAAGAAATTCAACGAAAAAATCCCCATGCATGGGGATTTTTTCGTATTCATATCTTATTGACTTTTCAGACGTGGGGTATACACTCTAAGCACAAATGGACATGCGTCCTCCGAGAAACCCCGCCTTTTGGCGGGGTTTCGATTTTAAATCATTGCTCTGGTAACTTCGCGGATTGTCTTAAAAATGTCACTGCTCATTTTATACATGTAGCGTTTGAGCCGTCTAGTGCTGATGAGTCTTACCTGCGAAATTACCGCTGCATGTTCTTGGCCTTCATGTGTAAAAATTACATTGTAAGGGTTGTGTTTGATGCTTGTTGTGAGTGGAACTGCAAGCACTATATCTTTATTGAATTTGCGCAACACTAAAATCGGCCGCTCGAATGTGTTATGTTTGCCATCTTGCTCATACCCGATATTGATGCCGAGCGAGCACCACCACACCTCGCGCGTATGTACAAAGTCGGTAAATTCAGCCTCGTTAGTCTTTTTCTTTGCTTCGTTCCATGTATCAAAATCTTTTTCCATCGCGGCGGCAACCATACCAAACCTAACTTACACGTCAACATAAAAACCTGAGTTCTTGCATTAAAACTTGGGTTGATGTATATTGCCTTGGACTCTCGAAATAGAGTTGATCCACGTTCCTCCGGGAACCAATAGACAACATGATGAAATTTATCCTTGGAACAAAAGGGAAGATGACTACCGTATTTACGGAAGACGGCCGCGCTTATGCAGCGACTGTCATTAATGCTACCCCTGCCACAGTTACGCAAATCAAAACGAAAGAAAAGGAGGGCTACAACGCGGTGCAGATTGGCGCTATCGACAAAAAAGAGAGCCACACCAACAAGGCTCAGCTTGGCCACGCCAAAGGTAAAGCGTTTGCTAACTTTAAAGAGTACAAAGAGCGCGGCGGTGCATTGCCGGCAGGTGTGGAGGTTGGCGCAACCATCGATGTTACCGCTTTTATCGAGGGCGAGAAGGTACAGGTCTCGGCAATCTCAAAAGGCCGCGGCTTCCAGGGTGTAGTTAAGCGCCACGGCTTTCACGGCGGCCCGCGCTCGCATGGTCAAAAGCACTCCGAGCGTTCCCCTGGCTCTATCGGCGGCTCGGGCGGTCGCGCGGGAGGCCGCGTTGCAAAGGGTATGCGCATGGCTGGCCGCATGGGTCAGGACCGCGTCACCGTTCGCAACCTCTCGGTGCTCCAGGTACTCCCAGCCACAGGCGAGATTGTTATCGCAGGCGCAGTGCCGGGCCGCCGTGGTACGGTTGTTGAGATCCGCGGCGGTCAAAATAAACCCTTCGATAAAACTCAGGGTAAAAAATAAGAATTTTTTATGGCAACTAAAACTATCAAAACTAAAAAAGCTTCTGTCGCTAAGCCAAGCGCAGCTAATCGCATGGAGGCGAAACTTTTTAACGCACAAGGCGAGCAAGCAGGTACTTTTATATTGCCGGAGAATCTCTTTGGCCTGCCGTGGAACGCCGACCTCGTGCATCAGGTGATGCAAGGCATGCAAGCCAACGCACGCGGAGGCAATGCGCACACCAAAGACCGCGGCGAGGTGCGCGGCGGCGGTCGCAAACCGTGGCAGCAAAAGGGCACCGGCCGCGCGCGCCATGGCTCGACCCGCTCGCCCATTTGGAAGGGAGGCGGTGTCACACACGGCCCCCGCAACGACAAAGATTACAGCCAAAAAATCAACCGCCAGTCGCGCCAAAAGGCATTACTCGTGGTGCTCTCGCGCAAACTCAAAGACGGCGAAGTTATTTTGATAGACAAACTCAACTTTGCCGCGCCTAAGGCCAAAGAGGCAAAGCAGGTGATAGATGCCTTTGGCAAAATCGGCATGCGCGCATTAAAAAAGAAGAACGCCGCTTTGGTTGCGCTCCCTGTAATGCACGCGCCGACCTTTAAGAGTTTTGGCAACTTCCGCAATGTTGAGATGATTGAGGCACGCAACTTAAACCCGCTTTCGGTACTCTCGAGCAAATATCTCGTATTGGTAGACCCGGCCGCGGCTATCGAGACGCTCTCAAAAAAGCGCGTGGTCAAAGAATCTAAATAATTATGCAAAAACACTCGGGAAAAATTTTACACTCGCCGCGCATCACCGAAAAAGGTGCCTACCTCTCGGGGCATGGAGCCTATGTGTTTAATGTGGCTAAGGGTGTGAGCAAAAAAGAGATAGCTAACGCCGTGCAAACGCTCTACAAAGTGACACCGCGCAAAATTGCAGTGCTCGCGGTGCCAAGTAAGCAAGTTAAAACCCGCAACACCAACCGCACCGGTGCTACCGCCAAAGGTCGCAAGGCGTATGTATACCTCAAAGCGGGGGAGACGATAGAATTAGTATAATCCTTCGACTACGCTCAGGATAAAAAATAAGAATTTTTTATGAAATCGTACAAACCATACACCAAGTCGCGCCGCCACATGACCGGAATTTCCTTCCGCAAGGTTTTGACCGCGAGCGAGCCGCACAAAGCGCTCACGCGGGGCGGCAAGCGCGAGGTTGGCCGCAACAATGCGGGCCGCATCACCGTGCGCCACCAGGGCGGCGGACACAAACGCCTGGAGCGCGATGTCGATTTTGGTTACAAAAAGCAGGTGCCTGCGCGCATCGAGACTGTTGAGTACGACCCAAACCGCTCGGGCTTTATCGGTCTTTTGATTTACAAAGACGGTGAGCGCCGCTACGCACTTTTGCCTAAGAGCGCCAAAGTGGGTGACACGATTGAGACATCCGCCACTGCCGCTGTTGTGCCGGGCAACCGCATGCCGCTCAAAAACGTACCGGTAGGCGCCTTTGTATACAATGTCGAGATTAAACCGGGCAACGGCGGCAAGCTTGGCCGCTCTGCCGGTACGCATATCGAGGTTATCGCACAAGACAACGGCTATACCGACCTCAAGATGCCATCAAGCGAGGTGCGCAAAGTGCTCGACACTTGCTGGGCAACGCTTGGCGAGGTTTCCAACGACGAGCATCACCTCGTGGTGATTGGTAAAGCAGGTCGCTCGCGCTGGATGGGTATCCGCCCGACAGTCCGCGGTACCGCAATGAACCCAGTTGACCACCCACACGGCGGCGGCGAGGGCAGGCAAGGCCGCGGTTTGCGTCGCGCAAAGAGCGCTTGGGGCAAGCCAACAGGCAAAGGTCAAAAGACCCGCACGCCCAAAAAATATTCCAACCATCTTATCGTGTCCCGCCGCAAAGTGGGCAAGCGCGGAGCACAACAATAAAATTTAAAATAAAAAGCGCCGCGGAGAAATCCGGGGCGTTTTGATTGGTGTGGCGGGCTAGTGGTTTTTAGGAGGGTCTGGAACCGGGCGGATTTCCAGCATGGTGCTGTAAGTGATGCTCCCAGGAACAAACTCGCCTCCTATAACCGCTTCAAATGCGGCGAGCGTCTCATAAAAAATTTCGTCGTTTTCGGCATCTATGCATATGAGGAGTGTTTTGAGGCCGAATTTAATCTTTACGGTATAGAGTCCCTTGGTCATGAGAACCTCTCGGCTATTGCGTCTGCGACCCACTCTACCTTACGCCTTGCACTTGCACAATGGGATGGTTTCCTGTAGTATCGAGCAGATCCCGCTTGGCGGGTTTTTGTTTAGAGAAGGGCACTAACATAATGGCACGATCACTTAAAAAAGGTCCGTACGTGGACGAGAAGCTCCTCAAGAAGATTGAGGGCAAAAAACCTCAGACTGCTGAGGCTATTAACACGTGGGCACGCCGCTCGCAGATTGCGCCTGAGATGGTTGGCTTTACCTTTGGCGTCCACAACGGCAAGACGCACGTTGCCGTGTTGGTGAGTGAGGACATGGTGGGGCACCGCCTCGGCGAGTTTTCTCCCACCAAAAAGTTCCAGCGCCACGGCGGCAAGATGCAAAAGGAGATGGAGCAAAAGGCAAAGGAGAGCGAGATTGCATCCGCACAGGCTGCTAAGGCCGCCACCGATGCCAAGACCGCCGCTGCCGCAAAAAAATAGTTCGACTATGCTCACTATAAATAATCTATGACAGATGCAAGCGCAAAACTCAAAAACTACCGCCAGTCGCCCCGCAAGGTGCGCCTCGTTGCCGATTTGGTACGCGGCAAAACCGCCGAGCACGCGCTTGCACTCCTCTCGACGCTCCCTAAGCGTGCGTCCGAGGCGATGAGCAAGCTCATACAGTCGGCCGTGGCCAACGCCAAGCTCCCGGCCAACGAGCTCATCATCTCCACCATCCAAGTCAACAGCGGCATTGTGTTTAAGCGTGCTATGCCTCGCGCCCGCGGCCGCTCGGCGCCCATCCGCAAAAAAACCAGCGTTATCACTCTCGGCTTGTCGCGCCGTCCTGCTAAAAAAGTGGCCGCTGCCGCAAAATAATTTTATGTCTAAAGTTGTACACCCATTTGCACACCGCCTTGGCATCCTCCGCGATTGGAGACATCGTTGGTTTGCCACCGGTCCGCAGTATCAAGCCTATCTCAAGGCGGACATCCTCCTGCGCGAATTTTTGCAAAAGGAGATGCGCGGCATGTATATTGGCGGCATCGACATCGAGCGCGGCGCGGGCACTTTGCGCGTGATCCTCAAGACCTCGCGCCCGGGCGTTATCATCGGCCGCAGTGGCGAAGGTTCACTCAAGCTCAAAAACAAAATTGCCGCTTTTCTTGCCAACAAGCACCTCGAAGTGCCGGAGATAAAACTCGACATCGAGGAAATCCGCTCGCCCGAGAGCAACGCGGCAATCGTGGCTTATATGGTTGCCGAGAGTTTGGAAAAGCGTTTGGCGTTTCGCCGCGTGCTCAAACAAACAATCGAGAAGGTGATGGCCAATCGCGACGTGCTTGGCGTGCGCATCCAGCTTGGCGGCATGCTTGGCGGCGGCTCTATGTCGCGCACCGAGCAACTTAAAAAAGGCCGCATCCCGCTCCAAACCTTTCGCTCCGACATCGACTTTGCACGCGAGCGCGCAAACCTCCCGCTTGGTGTCATTGGCATTAAAGTGTGGATTTACAAAGGTGAGGTCTTTGCTGACAAAGCATCCCAAAAGGATAAATAGAATTTTATGTTGACTCCCAAGAAAGTAAAATATCGCAAGTGGCACACGATGCGCCGCAACGCCAAAAAGGGTAAGGTGGAAACCCGCGGCATTACGGTGGCTTTTGGCTCGCACGGTCTCAAAGCAACCACGCACGCGCGCATCCGCTCCAACCAGCTCGAGAGCGCCCGCAAAGTGGTGGTGCGTAGCTTGGGCAAGACGGGCAAAATGTGGACACGCGTATTCCCCGACAAGCCGTTTACGCAAAAGCCGCCGGAGGTAAAGCTCGGTAAAGGTAAGGGCGATCCGGTGGGCTACGAGGTGGATGTATGGCCCGGCCGCATCATCTTTGAGGTAGACGGTGTCGCCGACCTGCTTGCAATTAAAGCGCTCGCCAATGCCGCCAAAAAACTCCCGCTGCAAGCAAAGGTGGTCGCAAGGCATCAGTAAAAATACATATGGCAAAGAAAACTGATTTACATAATCACACCGAGGAAGAGCTCAACACGCTTGTTGCCGACAAGCGCGAGGAGTTACGCGTCTTGCGTTTTGCCGCTTCCGGGAGTAAAAACAAAAACGTAAAGCTTGGGGCAACACTGCGCAAAACAATCGCTCGCGCACTTACTGCCAAGCGTGCGCTCAAAAAATAATATGGAAACGAAACAGACAAAAGAAACACATCGCAAGATACTCCGCGGCACGGTGGTGTCCGACAAAATGACAGACAGCGCGGTAGTGGCTGTCTCGCGCTATGTTAAGCACCCTAAGTACAAAAAGTATCTCAAGATCACCAAAAAGTATCACGTGCATAACCCGGGCAACAAAGCCAAAGAGGGCGACGCAGTTACTATCCGCTCATGCCGCCCCCTTTCCAAGACCAAATCGTTCGAGATTTTATTTTAAACCACCATGATCCAAGACCGCTCACTCGTAGTCATTGCAGATAACTCCGGCGCCAAAATCGGACGCATTTTCAAAATACCCGGCTCATCCCGCAAGCGCTACGCCTCCATTGGCGAGGTGGTGGTGCTCTCGGTGCAAACCGCCGAGCCGCGCAAAGCCGTTAAGAAAAAAGACATACTCAAGGCCGTGGTCGTGCGCCAGCGCCAGCCGTTTCGACGCAAAGACGGCTCGTATATCCGCTTTGACGAAAACGCGGTTGTTATCCTCGACACCGGCGGCAAAGACAAAAAAGAGCCGAAGGCAGGCCGCATCTTTGGCCCGATACCGCGCGAGCTCCAAGAGCTTGGCTATCAAACGATTATTTCTAGAGCTCCGGAGGTTGTCTAACCTAACCCTTCGACAAGCTCAGGGTAAATTTTAAGAAAAATTTATGAACACACTGCATATCAAAAAAGGAGACAACGTCACAGTTCTCTCGGGTAACGAAAAAGGGAAGAGCGGTAAAGTGCTTGCAACCTACCCCAAGCTCAACTTGGTGTTGGTGGAGGGTGTCATGATGCGCAAAAAGCACCAGAAGGCGCGCCGCGAGGGTCAAAAGGGTCAAATCATCGACAAGCATTTTCCTATCCACGCAAGCAATGTCGCGCTGAGCGACGCAAAAAAGAAAACTTCCAAGGCAAAAAAAGCAGCCAAATAAACTACTATGCCTAAATTAATTCAAGAACAACAGCAAACCGCGTTTGATGCCCTTAAGGAACAGTTTGGGTGGACCAATCGCATGCAGGTGCCTAAGCTCCAAAAGGTGGTTATCTCCGTGGGCGTGGGCAAAATGGCCAAAGACAAAAACAAAGTTGAGTTGGTGGCCGACCGCCTTGCAAAAATCACCGGTCAAAAGCCGGCCGAGCGCGGTGCTAAAAAGTCCATCGCGACCTACAAAACGCGCATTGGCGACACAGTGGGTTACCAGATCACACTCCGCGGCAAGCGCATGCAAGATTTTCTTAACCGTCTCATCCACATCGCGCTCCCGCGCACCAAAGACTTTAAAGGTATCGGCACCGGCGGCATCGATGCAATGGGCAACTACACGCTCGGCATCAAAGAGCACATCGTCTTCCCCGAGACAGCCGACGAAGACATCAAAGATGTCTTTGG
>CAYWJX010000013.1:0-23768 GCA_964459335.1 uncultured Candidatus Saccharibacteria bacterium
CGCTAAACAATGTTGTGCTTATTGCCCATATTGTGCTAGTATCTTTTTACCTATGGCAATAACCGAAGGAGCTAAAAAAGCGATCCGTCAAAGCAAGCGTAAACACGCGATGAACGACGCCCGCCGCAAAGCCATGCGCGAAGCGCTTAAAGTAGTGCGCACTGCAGAGAGGGGCGACGTTAAAGCACTTGCCGCCGCCTATAAAGCAATAGACAAAGCCGCAAAACGCGGGATTATAAAAAAGAACACCGCCGCAAGGCGCAAGGCAAAGGTCGCCAAAGCACTCAAAGCCTAATCAAAAAACCCTCCACTCGGAGGGTTTTTTGATTGCAATTTCTTTGTACCGGCGGTACTGTGCTGTCGGACATAGTGTCCAAGGGCCTCAAGGTCCTTTCCCCCAGGGGAGAAGCTCTTTGAAGGATTGCTCTCATGATCGCGACTGTCGATAGGGACATCATTCCGGTGTTTGCAGAGCCGCGGCCGTTCGTGTTGTCGCGTTCCCATCTTGCAGCACTCGAAAAGCTTTGCTTAGCAAAACTTACCCAAAGAATTGGTGATCTCGATGGTGAATCCATTGCGAAAGCACTACTCGAAGGAGTGACCTATTTTGCCTTCGGAGAAGGCGAGACTACGAAACGCGCCGAACGCGCATTGCGTCTTCTGAAAAAAATCGACGCTTGGCAAAGGGAAGAAAAGGACGAGACTTCTCGAGAGAATACCAAGGCCGTGCTTTGGGGAGCATTGCTTCGTGGCTGGGAACGAACACGGGATGAGGAAAAGGAAAAGACTCTTGCGGGGGGACTTTTAGCGCTCGGATGTTTTGGTCACCAGGAACACAAAGCGCTCTCCAACGTCCTTCGTAGTTTCTGTCAGTTCGGCTATCCACGGGAGAAGGTGGCTCTTCTGCTGACTCTTGCTCACCAGAACAGTAATCTTATTGTGCTCCAATTTATGGCTAAGGAGCTTACAAAGAAGTTAAGTCCTGCGGATTTTGTCAAACTCGGCAGGCGGTTTGTGAAATAAAATCGTCATCGAACCCGCGCTTTTGCGCGGGCTTTTCTTATCTAAAATTTATCTCGGCAGAATCTCGCCTTACAGGCCGCAGTAGGGGTGTCGTATCGTGCTCGCTAAAAGCTGCGCGCGATATACTCCACCCTTTCGATTCCTGCACAAACCGTGCATAGGCACGGTTCTCGAGAGCCTCTCGTTCGCTTCGCTCACTTGGTGCTCTCGGCAGGAATCGAACCTGCAGCACCTCCTTCGGAGGGAGGTATTTTATCCATTAAACTACGAGAGCTTTTATACCTATTTTCGCACATTTGTGTTTTTTGTGGTCACAAATAATTCTTCGCCGTCGCTCAGAATTTTCGCGACCCCGGCTCGCGGCCCTGCAAGTGCAGGGCATCGCTCCGCCCAGCACAAGTGTACAAAAAAGCAAAACTATTTGCTTTTTTGACCTTGTGCTCCCGGTAGGAATCGAACCTACATCATATCCTCCGCAAGGATACGTCCTATCCATTGAACGACGGGAGCGTCCAATTAAAATACGTTAAAAAGCATTTTTAGTAAAGCTTGTTACAACCCAATGAGCTCTAAGAAGTGTTCGCCAAAGTGCGGCTCTTGTTCGACTTCTTCAATTTTTGGCCGCAGATACGAGCGGATTTGGTCGGCTTGGGCAACACTCTCGAGCGGGAGGGTAATATGCGGCGCCATGATGCCGTGCGTCATCAAGTAAAGCCGTGGTCGGTCGGGATTTTTGTCGACCCAAAACGATTTAATTGAAGCGTACGCGTACAGCGTGCCGTCTATCGCGACACCCTGCTCGCTTATATGTACACCATGCTCACGCGGGCCGCGCGCGGCAAGTACGCCGAGCGATCCGGCACCCAAAATAATAATGATTGAAAACAAAAGGTCGCCGAGCCAAAGCGAGAGCGCTGCGCCAACAAATGCAACCAAGCCAAGCGCCCAGTACCAATCGTTGGTGCGCTCTTTGTGCACGTGCGTTACCACGTCCCAGGAGATGCTATGTCCCTCCGTTTGCGGCATTGCTATTAGTATACACCCCTCGACTAAACTCGGGGTCGACGAACGGATACAAATGCGTATCGTCTAGAAAAACAGCGAAACGATAGTAGCTACACCCGCGAGCGCCATGAGTCCTGTTGCCAGCCATCCGAGCCAAGTGATGACCGGATGATTAACATATTGTTCCATGATCTGTTTGTTGCTACTCATGCGGACAATGAGCACCAACACCACCGGCGCCACCAAGCCGTTCAAAACAGCCGAGTAAATGAGCGCTTTGATAGGATCGAGGCCGACAAAGTTGAGGATAATGCCGCACAGCATCGAGATAATAATCACGCCGTAAAACGCGTACGCCTCTTTAAGTTTGCGATAAAGGCCGTGCTTCCAACCAAAGCTCTCCGAGATTGCGTAGGATGTTGAGCCTGCCAACACCGGTATCGCCAGCAAACCGGTGCCAATGATGCCGATAGCAAAGAGGAAGTACGCACCGTCGCCTGCGAGTGGGCGCAGCGCCGCCGCCGCTTCGGCGGCTGTGGTGATATTGGTAATGCCGTGCGCAAAAAGCGTTCCTGCACAGGCGGCTATGATAAAAAACATCGCCGCGTTGGAAAAAAACATGCCCGACCACACATCGATGCGCAGCCGTCGTATGCCTTTTTTTGCCGGGTGCTGATGAAGCTCCGGCCTGTCGGCGTGGTTGTGGCCGTTGCGGAGATTTTCCTCCTCGACCTCCTGCGAGGTCTGCCAAAAAAATAAATAGGGCGAGATGGTGGTGCCGAGTATGCCGCACACGAGATATATCTGGTTTTTGGTAAAACTCAAAGACGGTATGAATGCATGAAATGCAACCGCGTGCCAGTCGAGATGGCTGAGCAACGCCGAAAACACGTAGGCAAAGAGCACCAGCGCAAGATATTTTAAATATTTTGCATAACGCGCGTAGGTGGTAAAAATTTGCAGCAATAAACTAACGCACGCAAACAATACAATAAGCAGAGGAGCACCGAGGTTTGGGTCAAGCAAACGCGTGCCTTGTGCCATGGCGCCCAAATCGGCGCCAATGTTAAACGTGTTTGCGGCGAAGAGCAGCACCGTAGTGCCGTACAACACCGGCCGCGAGTAATGGCGGCGTATATTTGCGGCGAGTCCTTGGCCGGTGACAACACCAATGCGCGCGCACATCTCCTGCACAATGGCCATAAACGGGAAGGTAAACGCGGCAAGCCACAGGAGCTGGAACCCATACTGCGCGCCGGTTTGCGAGTAGGTGGCGATGCCCGAAGGGTCGTCGTCGGAGGCGCCGGTGGTGAGCCCGGGGCCGAGCGTCTCCCAATATTCCTCGGCGCGCTTAAAAGGACGCTTGCCGATAAACTTTTTTTCGAGCCAAGTTGCCTCCTCGACGCTCTCTTCCAAAAGTATGGCGGGCTCCTCGGCGGTTTTTTCTAAAATACTTTTCATGACTCCTGCCCGAAGTATAACCCGCGAATATACAAATAAAAAAGCGCGCCATTTTTGGTGGCGCGCATGCGTAGGGTAGTCTTTGGGTCAGGCCGCCTGCAGCTTGAGGCATTCGGCCTCATAGGTGCGACGGCGTAGTTCCGTAGTCGAGTAGGGATGCCCGCGCCAATTGTAGTGCACATCTATGGGTAACTGTTTGCCGGTGAAGTCTTTACCTTTATAGTCTTCACCGACGATGCGCACATCGATGTGGCCGCCGTTTCGCCGTGCGTTTCGAGCAAGATATACAAGAAGCTCGGCTTCGGTGTCGTACTCCCAGATTTCGTCGACATACTTGATGCCGCTGAGCAGGGTCCGCCGCTCTTCGACGCTCATGATCGGCCTGTTTTTTGTCTGCGGCCGGTCTATTGATGGGTCGGTGTGGAGTCCGACGATGAGGTACTCGCACACCTCTTTTGCCTCCATAAAGACAAGCATGTGCCCGGCGTGGAGCAAATCAAACGCCCCGCACGTAAACCCATTTTCGTAGGGTTTCGACTTCATGACGCCTCCTCCTATATAATGGCTGCACACTTTGTGTACAATCCGGTATTAATCCTACGAAATAGTGATGTAATTTTTATGAATACGTCATAGGTGCCTTAAATTGTATAATGATCCTCATGCACGATTACAGTTATGTCATTGTCGTAAGTTGGCTGGTCCTTATAACAGTGTGGGTGATAGGCGCTTTTACCGCCAAACGCGACGTTGCAAGTAGTCCAAGCATTTTTCTTTGGCTCCGGAGCATCCTTTTGTTGGGGCTATTGATTTTTGCTCTGTGGAATCTGTATCTATATGACCATGCGTTGTTTTTCGAGCGGACGCTATTTAATTTAGGTCCCGCAGTCAGCTGGGTTTGCGCATTGTTAACCGTTGTCGGAGTTGTATTTGCAATCTCCGCGCGATACTACTTAGGGCGCAACTGGGGCTCAGATACAAAAGCAGACCCCGTGCTGGTAACCAGCGGCCCGTACGCCTATGTCCGCCATCCGATTTATGTCGGCGCAATGCTTGCACTTTTCGGCAGTGCATTGACCGGAAGCATGGTGGCTATTGCGCTATTTATGATAAGCATCATCTTTTGTCTGCACCGCATCAAAAAAGAAGAGCGCGTCATGCAGAGCCTTTTCCCCGAACAATATCCGGCCTATCAAAAGCATACCAAGCGGCTCATACCGCTCGTGTGGTAAATGGAGTGCGGCGGGCCAGCTGAGTTAAGTGCCCACTCAACAAGACCCAGCAGGCCATTTTAGCGCACTTTTGATTGTCGCGCGAAGGCACCTGAGTCGCGGGGTGTTTTTTGTTTTGGACTTTTCTTTAGAGCCAAAGAGACCGAATGAGACTCCCAAAGGCGTTTTTTTGAGGTGGTCTTAAACGCTCCTTGTTATAGTGTCGGTCTCCGATTCTTTTTAGGAGGATACAACTCACGTAATGCTCGGTCTACTCCGGCAGGATCAGGCATGAGATAGTACGCGCGCTTGCCCGAGCGGGATCTCCCGATTCTCTGCAATATCCCATAACGCAGTGCGAGGCGGAGGTTCGAAGGCAGCTTCAGTCCTTTCGGCCTGCTTTTTTGAAACACCCATGTACCAGCAAAGCCGCTCGTGCCCAACTGTTTTTGTAGCTCAAGGCATTCCTTTAATATGGGTCCCCACTCTGGCCGCTCATACACGAGGTGTTTAACCCGGTCAAATGTTTTGATGTTTACCTTCACGACCTTTTTTATGTCCTCAAATTCCATACCACCATACGGTACCATACGTACTCATATGGGGTTAGGAACATTTTGAAAAATCTGTGCTGTAATTTTTACCATCCAAAATCCCATTTATTTAAGCCACTTATTAAGCCTCTCCTCTTCACCGTATAAATCGCAAACGAAGCGCCAAAAACAGGCTCCAAATCAATATGATGAAAGTATAGGTTCAATTATTAGCTCACGACTTAGTAATAAAATATATGGGTAAAAAAGAACAACTCCAATGGTCCACCGTTCGCCGCCGCATAGACGACCTCGTCCCTTTTGCGGGCAATCCTCGCGCACTCGACGAGCAGCAGCTTGAGGCGCTGAAAAAAAGCCTCGCCCGCTTCGGATTGGCGGAGATTCCCGCGATAGACACTAACAACGGCATTCTTGCGGGCCACGCCCGGCTCAAAGTGCTCCAGCTCATGGGCAGAGGCTCGGAGCGCATCGACGTGCGGATACCCTCGCGCCCGCTCACCGCAAAAGAGCGCGAGGCGTATCTGCTCACGTCGAACGCCGTGACCGGCAGCTGGGACTTCGACCTCTTGCGCGGGTTTGACACCGATCTGCTGCTCGACATCGGCTTCAGCGAGGACATGCTCGCCAACATTTTTGACGACAGTCTCGAGGTGCTTGACGATCAGTGGGACGAGGAAAAAGAAATAGGGAGAGCGAAGAAAACGACTATTAAGCCGGGCGACCACTTCGCACTCGGACGGCATCGCTTGCTGTGCGGCGATGCTCTCGATCCCAAGACGGCGCAAACGCTCATGGGCAAAGTACGCGCCGACATGGTCAATGATGATTTGCCCTACAACATCGGACTTTCCTATCACAAAGGTGTGGGAGGACATGGATGCTACGGCGGCACCACCAAAGACAACAAAACGGATGCCGAGTACCGCCAGTTTGTAAAAACGGTCATGCAAAACGCGCTTGCTGTCAGCAAGCCCGACGCCCATCTTTTCTTTTGGTGCGACGAGCGGTACGTGTGGCTGTTCCAAGAGCTGTACAAAGAGCTCGGCATCGACTCCAAGCGCCTCTGCATCTGGCTGAAGGACAACGCCTCGCCCGTGCCACAAAACGCCTTCAATAAAGTGACGGAGTACGTCGTCTACGGAACACGGGGCAAGCCGTTTCTCAACGACAAAATCCGCAACCTCAACGAGGTTATAAACAAAGAAGTTTCCTCGGGCGGGCGTTTGCCCGACGATGTGCTCGACCTCCTCAACATATGGCTCGCGAAACGGTTGCCGGGCGGCGAACTCGAACACCCGACGCAAAAGAATCCGACGGTGCACGAGAAGGCGCTGCGCCGTTGCACGCGCCCGGGCGACATCGTATTGGATTTAACGTGCGGCAGCGGGAGCATTCTTTCCGCCTGCCAGCAGCTCGGGCGCACGGCGTATTGCGCCGACCTCGAGCCGGTATTCTGCCAGGTTGTGATTAACAGATTTAAAAAGATAGCTCCAAATGAAACCATCAAAAAACTCAATTAAACACGGCAACGCGTTTCGCCTTGGTAACCATTTACTCCTCTGCGGCGATTCAAGAGACAAAGACATGGTCGCCAGACTTGTCGGCGAGCATGCGGTCAAGGCAGTCATCGCAGACGTTCCCTACGGCATCGACGTGGCCGCCTCCAAGGAAAATTTCCAGCCGCTCCTTAAAAACAAATCAATTGCAAACGACCACCTGCAGAGCGATGCGGAGTACGCCGCCTTCACGCGCGAGTGGATTGAGGCGGTCAAGCCGCACCTCGCTAAAAAGAACAGCTTCTATGTGTTCAACTCCGACCGCATGATATTTGCCCTGCGCCAAGGCATGCTCGACGCGGGGCTGAAGTTCAGCCAGCTTCTCGTATGGGTAAAAACAAGCAGCGTCATCGGCCGTCTCGACTACGCACCCCAGCATGAACTGATAGCGGTCGGCTGGTACGGCACGCACGAGTTCCTGAAAGCCAAGGACCGCAGCGTCATCGTGTATCCCAAGCCGCAGCGCAGTCCACGGCATCCGACGACCAAGCCGGTGGCGCTCATACGGCGTCTGATTCTCAACAGTACGAAGATAGGCGACGTGGTTTTTGACGGCTTCCTCGGGAGCGGCACCGCGCTGTGGGCCTGCGAGCAGACAAGGCGCATCTGCATCGGAGTGGAGATAGACCCCGAGTATGTCGAGCAGATATTGGAGTCGTATTACAAGCTCACGGGCATTAAGGCGGAAAAAATATATGGAACGAAAAGAGGATAAGACAAAGCGGCTCAAACGCGAGAAAGAAAAGGAGTTGCTGATCGAGCAACTCAAGCGAGTGCCGATCATACAGCTCGCCGCAGACAAGGTCGGCATTGCACGCTCAAGCCACTTTCGCTGGTGCAAGGAGGACGCTGCATACGCACGCAAAGTGGAGGACGCGATTATCGAGGGCGTGAGTGTTATTAATGACGGGGCGGAAGCGCAACTCATCAACGCCATACGCGACCGCGATATGCGAGCCATCGCGTTATGGCTACGCTCCAACCATCCGCGCTACGCCAACAAGCTCGAGGTTAGCGGCACCATTAACACCAGAAAATTAACGCCGGAAGAGGAGGAAATAAAACGTAAGGCCATGCGCATGATGGGCGTAGATATTAGCAAGGATAAATAAAAAATATATGAATAACAACATTCCCAAAAATCCCATTACTGCCGACGAACGCGATGCCATTATCGAGCGCATGCTCCATGACGAGGCATTCCGTTACAGTGTAGTAACAGACAGTCATGCGTGGTTCTTTTATTATTATTTCTCCCACTACATCAAAGCTCCCATGGCGCCGTTTCATCATGATATGTTCGTGCTGACGGAAAATGCCAACATAAGTAACGCCATCATTATGGCCTTCCGGGGCTCCGCGAAGTCGACCATTTTTACCCTCTCGCTCCCTATTTGGGCTATCCTGGGCAAGCAGCAGATTAAGCACATCGTGCTTATAAGCAGTACGCAGCAAAAGGCGCAACTTCTTTTACAACACATTAAACATGAATTTGAGAGCAACCGCGCTCTACAAATGGACCTTGGGCCCTTCAAGGAGGAGCGCAACGAGTGGAATACCATCTCGCTCTACGTACCAAAGTACGATGCAAAAATCACCGCCGCATCCGTCGAGCAAAGTGTGCGCGGCATGCGCTTCAAGGAGCACCGTCCGCAACTCATCCTTATAGATGACATGGAGGATCTTGAGAGCGTTAAGACACTTGAGAGCAGAAATAAAATAGACAATTGGCTCATGGGTGAAGTGATACCTGCCGGAGAGGAAAAGACGCGCCTGTTTGTCGTCGGCAACCTGCTACACAGAGACTCGGTCATCAAGCGCCTTGAGAACAGGATTGTATCCGGGAAGATGAGCGGCGTGCGCCTTGTAATTCCGTTCTTTGATAAAGATGGCAAGCCTGCATGGCCGGGTCGGTTTCCCGACCAGGCGGCGGTAGATGTCGAGCGCACGAAGGGAATGAGCGAGGTCGCATGGAAGCGCGAATACGAGCTACAGATTATTCCCGAAGAGGACCAAATTGTACACGAGGAATGGCTACAATGCTATGACCAGTTGCCCTCGATGGACCAGCATACTGATTACCGCTTCGCCATGAGTGGCGTGGACTTGGCCATCTCTGAAAAAGAGACCGCGGATTACACCACAGTGGTATCGGTGCAAATATTCGGCTACGGCAAAGACCGCAAGATATATGTGCTACCGAATCCCATAAACGAACGGCTCGACTCGCCGACTGCGGTAGAGCGCGTCAACATGATATCCCGCGCATTGGGTAACGGCGTGCCTACGAAAGTAGTCGTTGAGGATGTTGGATATCAACGCGCACACATACAATATCTTCAGGAAAAAGAGATACCGGCCGAAGGCGTTATCATCTCGGGCCATGACAAGCATTCACGTCTGCAGCTTGCCGCTACGCTCATACAATCGGGCGCGGTGGTCTTTCCCCGGCACGGATGTGAGGAATTGATAACACAAATACTAGGCTTCGGGGTCGAGAAGCACGATGACCTCGTTGATGCGCTTACACTTGTCATAGTTAAATTAGTCAAAGACGACGGTGAAAACGGCAGATATACCGTGTTGCCTCCCTACGGTTCTACTCCTCCCCCTACTACTCGCCAAGGGCAGGAGCGCGAAGCGGATGAGCTACTGGAACTCAAACAACGGATTGGCCGTGGCGATACGATGGCGTGGCCGAGATACAACGAACTCCTTCAGAAACAGCGCAGGGACTATTGGAAGAACGAGGAGCGGGATGTCTTCAACAAAATGATGTGGAGGTATTAGTAGTAATCCTCCACCGTCATCGTCCAAGAATTAGCCGTGTTGACCGAGATATAATACGTGCCCGGCGTGTAGCAGTAAGTGGAGTCGGAACCTGGACCCGCAAGATTTGCGATGGAGCAGTAGTTGCTACCATCAGGGCTTTGTGTATCTGCGCCAAAGTAGCCATCTCCCGTCTCTTGCCAGGTAATGCGCCACTGCGATCCCTTGATGGTAAACGGAGAAGTGTTCTTCTGAGTCTGGCCACTGAAGGTCGTAACTGTGTGCCACGAAGCCGGAGGCGCAGGCGGCGAAGTGACAGTGCCGCTGTTGTTGACCGTTGCGCTGCTCGGGGTGCCATGAGTCTGCTGGGGAGTAGACGGAGTGGAGGCCGGGGCAGTTTTGGTTTGAGTTGGTGCTGTGCTTGCAGTAGAAGAGGCTTTGGTAATGGAGCAAGCGTACATGAGAGGCAGAGTGATTTGAAAGTTCGCTTGTGAGGTGTAAGTTTGGCTGCCCTCCATAGTACCGCCAACAGTCACGACATCGTTCTGGACGGCGTCGGTGTGACCTTGGTAATCGACCAAGATGACGTCACTGAAATTCCAACCGAACTGGTCTCTGTCGACCGCGAGGCGCATATACCCAACGCCTCCTGATTCTTGAATTTGCAAAATCTGGCCGGTGAACGTAGAGCGGTCGGATTTGAAAGAGTCGGGATTCTTGCTGAGTTCCTTGTAATCAATCGGCTGAGTGGCGTCGGAAGAGAACCCGCTGCACGCACTCGTTATGTCAGAGCTGCTGGCGGTTGGAGAGCCGGAGCTTGCGGCGGTAAGTATTATTAAGAGCAGGACTATAACAATACCGACCCAAAACCACCAGCGCTTATAAAGCTTCTTCTTTGTCGCACCTTCTGTGTTGTCCATAATAAATAAAAATCACCGGATAATACCGGCGCAGGGGCTATATACGCACTGAGCCCTGCGCTAGCTTTAGGCCTTGCGGCCCCATGTCCCTTTCGAGACATGGCCCAATCACGAGTCGCTGAACGCAGGGTTCAGTATTCGTGATTGGGTCTGCTCCGACCATGCCAGAGCGGGAGGCGCTGGTTTAGGCTGGTTGCCTTGCGGCTATTAAGTTGTACAAGGACATGATAGCCCTAAAAAGGCTACCGTGCCATACCTTAGCTTAGGTTTGGGGGTTTGCGAAGGGGGCCTGCCAAGACCTTGCTGAAAGGCGCAATCGGCGGTATACTTAAAGCGTAGTTCGTTGAGGTATCAATACTGCAGTCCGCGTAGCGAATGCGGACCGCTCATGCTTCCCCTCGGGGGAAGGCGACCCGGGAAATCTGCGGGGAGCCACATGGCATGAACGACTGACCAGTAAAGCGGTTGGGAGATTTCATTGAGCGGGTCGACGCTCGATCACATCTCTTAGCCGCTTTTTGCGTGCCCAGTCGAGCAGCAGGGGCCTAGGAGCTTACCGGCTAACACACAAACATAATATGAAAGTTAACAAAGACATAAAACACCGCACCCCGCCCTTCTCGGTGGTCGTCCTCGATATGACGGATCGGTACTACTACGCCGACGTCGTCGAGGAGATGGAGCTCCACACCAAGCTCGATGACTACGGCAAGGCAGTCGCCCTTGCGGATGCCCTGTTCGTCACTAAAAACTACCGCTGGGACAGCCTAGCGGAAATGAATGACTGCGACGGCGGGTATGACGTGCGGGTGTACAACGCCGACATGGGGTGTATCTATGCCGCCCACGACAAGTACAAGGATAAATGGATCGGCAAATGAGCAGCGTCTCTACATTCTCAATCGTCTGTCATAAATGCGGAAGGACTGCTGCCGAATTCTCGCTCACCAAACACTCAGGACGATCTGAAATTATAGTTACCGGATTCCTCGGCACGGTGACAACGCGTGGAATCGGCAATGACCCCGTGGACGAGAAACTATTCGGCACGCTGAGGATACTAGCTGAAACTGACGTCCCTGCATTGCACGCTCTGGATCCTGATATCTTCGGTTTCATTTGCCAACGCTGCGGATATGCGTACTGCGTCAACTGTTGGAAGTATATTCATGCCACTTCCGATGAAGGCTTTTACGATGCCACGAGAGGAGTATGCCCCCAAGGCCATGAGCAGATGCTGCAAGACTAGGTTTAAAATTCCCCCTTATAATAAGTAATGGCGAGATTTTGTCAGTCGTTGGGCGATTATCAGCAAGGAGCAGTACAGGGACAACTGACAAAACCAGCAAACGCCCTACAGGGGTAGTTTTTATCGTTCTAACCGATTGCTTCAACCCTCCCTTTCTTCAAGAAATCGAGAATGTCGCTTTTGCTGAAACGAACACTACCACCGACCTTGATAAACGGGATATGACGCCCCTGTTGCAAGCGGCGCACTGACGTTGGAGATATCTTTAACAATCTCGCAACTTCCTTGATGGTTAGTAGTTCTATCGTGGAATAGATATCTTCTGACCCTTGCGGCTTTGTATTCTTCAATGTGACCATTCGCTCATTGTAGCGCCGCTTTTTCAGTATGCCGAGAGGTGGGATATGATGGATCTATATCACCATGAAGAAACGCGTTAAAACTCAAGTACCGGAGATAAAGGTAATCTATCGCCAGTCAGCCTTAGATCCAGAGGAGGCGGAGCGCCGTTTAGATGCCGCCTTTGATGTACTATTCGATGCTGTGGAGAAAAGGTTGGAATCGGAAGAAATGCCGGGCAAATAAATTAATTGCAAAAGAAAAGCGATTCCCGTATGGTCATGATAACTGGAACAACGCCCAAACAAGAAATGCGATGATGAGGAAGGTAGCAATCCCCCAGTGACCATCACGGAATAAAGCCCAGACAATGATGCAAAATATGACGAATAATAGGAAGGTAAACATAGTTTACATAGCTTGCCAAAGCTCTAGAGCATCCTCTAGATCCACACCTAACTCATCGGCCAAATCCTGCACCTCCTGCGCCTCATCAAGCGTTAGGTCGTTCTCTTTTGCCAGTTCAAAAAGTTCCTCGTCCATAAATTTATTCTACACCAGTGAGCTTGCTCAAATCTCGCTTTGCACCCTCGGTCTTTGGGACGATTGGGATGCCCATTTCCTTCGCGAGTAAAATTTCTTTCTCCATTCCCGGGGATATTGTATCGCCAAACAACCAAAGCTCATCAACATATCGGCGGCGAAAACATTCATGGTTGGCCTCCATGCCAAGTTCCCGGTCTTCGATCAATTCGTCGTTAAGATATTGAAGCGATATAAGATAGGGGGCAACCGGAATAATATCCTTCGTGTGCACCTCCGAGCATATCTTTAAAACTTTCTCGATATTGCCCTTTATATCGCCGCCGACCGGATGCCCTATAAATACGGTTTTCATAATTCTTTTTCCACAATCTTAATCTCGTTTTCAGTGAGGCCGTAAAGTTTATATACTAGTTTATCTATTTGATGTTCAAGGTCTTGGACTATTGCTCGTTTTTCGGCATTCTTTAGGTAGTCATCCGATTTAGTGATTTTGAGAATTTTTTCAGCGAGATCAATAAATGGTTTTTGGTCATCTTGTAAACATTTCTTAACTGGAATTTCAGAGAGTGGTTGGTAAAATAATTCTAATATTTCTCCTTTTCTTTTCCCTCGTTGGTAAAGCCATAGGCGATATAATTTTGAATTTAGTAATCCTAAAATATATTTCAATGAAATCTGTTTATCTTTCTGCGTCAAAAAGTATACGTCAGAGGCTGCATACCAAGGAACCTCGTTATAACCAAATGTATTAGTCTTGCTCCTATAAGGTGCCACTATTTTGGCTTCATCGAAAATAGTTTCTTCTCTTGGCCATTGAAGTTGCCACCATTTAATAACTTCATTTTCGACCTCTCGTCGGTGATTCAATAGTTCAATATATCTTTGCAAATGTCCTTCCATGTTAGATCCAATGCTTTTTTCACTTCTACCTAGATACATAACGCTCTCACTACTATCAATATTTGTGCTCCATCTATAAACATCGCTATTTTTAAACCACGGCCTTAAAATCCGTTTCTCATCTTTAGTTAAATTAAGGTTTTTTATTTCTTCTTTGCTTAACACAAAAATCCCATCTCCAACCCCTGCCTCAATTTTATATTTTTTTATGTGTTTCAAACTGACCTTATTTGCTCCGGTTACCAACCCTTGATTGATTTCACAAACATCCTTTAGAATAGTTCCTTGTTCTTTCATCTTTTCTAACACTTTTTCTATTGGGTTTTCTGTATTTCCGATACCACTAAGACGTATGTAATTTTCTATACCATCATAAAGTTGCTCCTGCTTCACAGAGTAGTAATCTGAATCCTTGTCTTCACCGGAAAATACTTTATTTAATATTTCTCCGTTCGCTAACCCAGATCTTCGTGTAATACAAGTATGAGCGGAAGTTTCCTTATTTAGATCTTTACTGAAGATGGTAATCATATTGTGTTGCCCAAGTGCCGATTCAAATATTCTTAGTTCATTAAAATTTACGAGATTATTAATTACAGCCCTTTCTCTTAAGTCAGACCTGAGATTGCTAGCGCCAGATGCGGTTATAAAATAATTTGTAGAAATAAATGCACACAGCGAGGATGGTTTACCAAGATTGAGAGCAAGATGAAAAAAGAAGTAAAAAAGATCCATTTTCCCCTTATAAAATCTTTCTAAATTTCCTTTTGCAATTGGCCTGAATATTTCCTTGTTTCCACTTTCCCCAACGTACGGTGGATTTGCAATCACCACATCGAAGCCGCCTTTCTCCTCGAACACTTCGGCAAAATTGAGCTTCCATAGGAAAAATGGTTTGGTGTTTGAACGTTTAAATTCCTGGAGCTTTTTGAGGGCAGAGATCTTGCCCTGCTCTTTGAGCGTTGCTTCAATAAGTTCCCATTCCAACTTTTCGATTTGCTGCTTTAATGTATCTTTTTGGTTTTTATTAGTTTCCTCAAAAAACTTCTTGTGCAATCTTTCCAGCTCATCGTGGATTTGTCTGGATTCTATTGCATTGGCAAATAAGTCTTTTTGCTCAAAGCCCTTATCTTTAAAGAGTTTTTTTGTTTTCAGAAGTTCCCGCAACTGCCCCTCAAGATCTCGCACTTCCTGTGGCCTATCCGCATCTTTATTTTTCAGCCACTCGGAGTTTTTTATATAATGTTTTAAGAGTTCACTTTGTAGAGATGATATCTTTTGATTAAAGGGATCAAAAATTCTTGAGTCAATAATTTGTGCTTCAAGAAGTTTTTCATCAAAGAGCTTGATACCTTCAAATTCCTCAAGCAGACTATTTCCTTGCATTATTTTATAATCCAAGTTCGGCAATGGCTTGATCTGCTTGATATCATCTTCGTCAACTATCAAAGAAAGCCACAGCCGTAACTTAGCAATCTCAACCGCACCCGGATCAATATCCACACCATAAAGAGAATTCTGAATGCAATCGCGTTTGAAATTGTATAGGCTCCGGTTTTTGTTTTTGAGGTAGCTCGAAAGCACCATACGGACCTTAACAATGACATTCATCATACCAACCGGAAAAGCGCCGGAGCCGATGGCCGGATCGCAAACTTTGATATCGGCCAGTTTTTGGTCAATGTCTTTGGCGAATTTCTCTATGGATTCTGGCAATATTTGATCGTACGGCCCCTCATAATCCGGGTTGTCCTTCTTTTTAGCCACGTATATGGCTTCATGCTCTGCTACATTTTCGCCAATCTTCACAAGCATCTCTAAATCTTCTTTTGCGACCTTGCCGTCGAGTTCAGTAGATAGATAGTTAACCAAACTCTGCTCGCACATATAATGAACGATCTCGCGTGGCGTATAGTAAGTGCCTTTGGATTTACGGTCTTTGACTTCCAAGAGGTTCTCAAACACTTTACCGAGCATTTCCGGGTCTACAGCCACCTCTTTTTCCAGCGGCTCATCTTCTTTAACAGTAAAGTTATAGCGATCAAATATATCCAGAATGCCGTCGCCAATGTCGCCGTCTTTGGTTTTTCGAGTATTTGAAAAAATATCGTTAGGTAAATCAATGGCAGTATTTACCCAATCGTAGTTGTTGATTGGGTCAAAGAGGCCGCCGTTTAGGAACGGTATTTTACATTCAAATCGGCTATAAAAATCATCGTCTCGTTCTTTAGCTAAAGCTTCATAGAAAAGTGGTTCAAGGTAGTCATTAAAATAGTTTTTGTCTTTACCAGCCGCCTCTTCAAATAAAGTCCGGAGGAATTTCTTGTTGCCATCGCCCCAGCCTTTATTCATCGGCACACCGAACCAACCTTTTTTCTGCAAGAAGTAGAGGAACACAATCTGGCCGAGTAATTTTTTTGAAAAATCTACGGTATTAACATTTTTCTCAGCAAAATCAGCTTTAATATTTGGGTGATGACTGATGACATCATTCAAAGTCTCATGAACACGCAAGAATATTTCTCGATATTTTTCAAAGAATTCTTTGGTGACTTTTTCTATATTGAAAGCATCCTCGAGCTGTTTAAGAGTGGGGTTAGCTTCATCGTCTTCCATGATTGGAGCGAGGCGGCTCTGGGCGGTATGACTATTTTCATTCTTACCGACAAGAAACGACCAGCGTTTTGCCGGAGTAAACTCTTCCTTAACCTTTGTCTTGCCAGATTTGTCCTCAGTGAACTTATATTCCATCTTCACCAGCGAGAAGCGCCAATCGGCTAGGTTTGGAGAGACAAAGGCTACAAGGCCGGCATCCTTTTGGTTCCTTTCCTTGAGATACCGAGCAACAAAATTACGCTGGGCAGTACGAGCCCGTTCAAGCGACGTTTCTTTTTGGAGATAGACAATAAGGATATCTACTTTACTACCGATAGGGTCAGTATAAGTTGCAAGCCGCTCATAAGTCTTAATGTAGCTTGTATAGGCCTCGGGCACATAGCCGCGTGCCAGAAAAGCCTTCGAATCATCGACCCTATTGAGAAGGTTTTTTACAAAATAAAGAAACTTCTCTTTATTGAAATCATTCTGTAGAGTGTCTCTGACAAGATTTTGTGCCTGTGTTTTCTGCATATCATAAGTTCGTCAAATACTCTGACAGAATAACCTCTCGCTTACCGAAGTGGTCGGTGGTAGTTTCGGCAAAATGACCTCCAAGAAGCCGCACTGAGATGTGACTCTGCAGGACCGAGAGAATCTTTAGCGGATTAATGTTTTTTTTGATTTCATCATTAAGAGCCTGCAGTGTTACCTTCGTGGTTTGTTTAGGCAAACCGCCTTCCTCGAGCTGGGTGACGACCTTTTTGAGATAAAGCTCCTGTTCTTCGGTAAATTGTCGGTGGTCGTTCATGGTCGCCTTCAGAATCCTCAAGATTTGCGTCGCGCTGTCGCGCCCGCCGCGCATTTTTACTTCCGGCATTTCTTCTGTTGTCGCAAAGATAAATGCCTTCTTGTTTTCCTCAAGCAGGGAGTAGAAATCCTTATCAACTTTCTGCCGCTTCGTGTCTTTTGCAGACTCAAGCATTTTAGCTGCGGAAATGAAATCCAATTCTTGAGAACGAGTGCCTGTGGCTGCGAAGAACTTTTGTATCTTTCCACGACGAAAATATGAGATCAGTTGCCCGACATGCTCTTTGTTCGTTCTCGCTGTTCGCGCCTTCTTGGGTAAACGCTTAACTTTTTCAAAAGTATCCGGGTCTTTATCTCGAATATCCTTGATGACACGGAGATATTTGAGTTCGCTCTCCTCGTCCTCATTCTCGCCGGTAATAATTTCTTTTGAGGTGAGGCGGTTGAACAGCTCGTGGGATCCAATTGGCTCGTTTTCGGTGAGCAAATGTGCATCGCCGCCAAGCAAGGACAAGAATGCGCTGATTTTCGCCTCGGCCGCCTCACGAAGCTTGATTTGGTCGTTGGCTTGTTTAGTCGGAAAGAAATTGAATGTATAGACCTTATCGAATTTGGTATCGACTCGGTTGACGCGACCGACCCGTTGCATCATGCGGGTCGGATTCCAAGGAATATCGTAATTAATAACGACATTGGAACGATGTAAGTTCACACCTTCCGCCAATATTTGAGTGCAGACGAGAATTCGGTAATCGTCTTTCGGGAATCTGGCCTTGGCATCAAAATTCTCAATAACCTGTTCCCGGACTAACGCGCTGGAGGCACCAGTAAAGCAGAGCGTCTCATTCGGAAACTTGGCATCGATATTCTTGGCGAGGTATTCAGCCGTCTCCTTTGATTCAGTAAATATGATGAGCTTACTCTTTTTAAGGATCGGGTTGGTGGAAAGTTTTTCTATAAATGCCAAAAGCTTCGGGTCGCGCTTGATGCTCATCCACATCTGATGAATTTCTTTCAAGATATCGAGATCGCTTTGCAAGTCCTTTCTAAACTCTGCTCGGAAATCCTTGCTGGGTAACCGATCAGCCTTACCCTCGCTAATCAATGCTTCGACCGCATCCCCATTGTCATCCGCAAGAAATTCAAAGATTTTATTCGTGTACTTTTTGCTGACATATACGTTGCCGTTATCCATCTCCGATATAAATGACTCGTAAGAATGTATAAAACGACCGAGTGAGTTTTGGAATGCGTGAAAACTGCTTTCGAGACGCTTGATGAGCAGTATTTTCATAAACTTGCCCATGTTCTTTTGGGCCAATTCCTCCGGCTGACTAACCTCACCCTTGTAGTAAAGAATCGGGGTATACCGCGCGTACTTGAAGTTCTTAGCCAGCAGCTCAATGGTCTTGGTAAATATCACATCCTCCTCGTCGTTCAATTCATAGAAAGTCGCTTCCGGTTTTTCTATGCCCGGGAACTTCAGCTTCTGAGCGGCCAGGTCTTCCGCAAAGTATTTGGTGATCTCCGTGCGAGTACGACGCACCATCAAATACTTGAGTACTTTCTCTCGGATTTCCTTCGCGTTTTCTTTGACGGCCGCGATGTATTCATCATAGTCTTTCTGGCGGTCGAGATTTTTAAGCTTGCGTTCGAGACCGACGAAGAATTGTTCGAGATCCGGCAAATTCGGGACTGTACTCTTTCGAGCCTTCTGGAAAAGCTTGATCTGGCTCAAAATATCCCTTGGGGAGTTGTTGTACGGAGTCGCGGTTACAAGGACGACCTTCTTCCCACGACAAATCTCGGCCAACTTTTCATACGTCGCGTTATTCTCGGTACGGAAGCGGTGTGCCTCATCAACAAACAGATGTGAATACTGCTCGACACCGTCCTTGATAATCTTGTCGAGTTCGCCAATAGACCGAAACGTGGCCGGCACGTTGAAATCTCTAAACACGTTCGGCCATGACCCCGGATTGGTCTTATCCAGCAGGACCGGCGGAGCTATGACGAGAATCCGGCCTTCATTCACGAGTTGCCCGCCGAGCATCGCCGAAATATACGTCTTACCTAGACCGACGACGTCGGAAATAAATACACCGCCGTATTCATCAAGAATCTTCTTCGCATTAAGAACGGCTTGTTCTTGGTACTCAAGTTTCTTGAATTCAATCGGAAGATACTTAAGGAACACGTCATCGTGGATACCTAGATCATCCTTGAAATATTCATAGAGGAATTTCAGATACAGTTCATATGGGGTAATGCTATCGCTGAGCCACGTTTTCGTTTGTATGGTGTCAACATATTTTTGACTGACATCCACTGAATCTTTCCATAGTTCGTTGAATTTGCTCAAAGCAAAATCATAATCGGCACTGTTTTTGAGTTCGACATTGAACTCTAAATTGTCCACGAAACCCGCTTGCGTAAAGTTGCTCGAACCGGTGATAACGCGACCCTTGTCGCGATCGCCGTCGCCGAACGTCATGATGTAAACCTTTGCGTGAATTTTCCCCGATGGATACGCGTGAATCTCCAATTTACCACTCTGTATCCACTCAATGAATTTTGTAACGCCACTCTCGGTTATTTCGTTGTCCTCGGAAGATTCCATCTCCTGCTCGACAATTGCACCAAGCTTTTCTTTCGTCTCTGCACTCGAAAACTGCAAGGCAGTCTGCGCTACCGGTTGTGCTTGCTGCATCAGATCGTAGGTATGAGGATCGGTGCTGATGCCTATAAGGATCCTGATTTTCTCCGTCTTTTCTAGGGACTTATATACGGCGTGGAAGCCGCTGGCATAAAAGTACCCGACCAGACAGTCAAAGAACTTAGTGTCTTTAATCAACACTTCGAACCTCTCTTTAAGGTTCTGGCCGCCCTCGTTGGTTATGAATGTAAGATCGGAATTCATGAAATCTCGTATTATTACATAAAGCCTAGCAAATTAAGGCGTTTTTACCAACCCCGAGGGCATTCGGACGCTCTGGACTCCTAGGGAGGTCTGCGTCATCTCTTGGGTATGGAACAAGTAACAACAAGGCCTGGCTTCGGGGATATTAAGAGGCAGAACCCCGTAGTGCAGCCCGTTAAGGTCAAATACTGCCTCTATGCAAGAAAGAGCACCGAGTCGGAGGAGCGGCAAGTCCTCTCCATAGACTCGCAGATAAAGGAGATGCTCCAGCTCGCCGATCGAGAGGGGTTGGAGATAGTGGAGATGAAGAGAGAGTCGCATTCGGCAAAAGAGACCGGCACACGACCGGTCTTTAACGAAATTGTGGAGGATCTTCGTGCCGGTAAATACAACGGCATCCTGACGTGGGCACCGGATCGCATTAGTAGAAATGCCGGCGACCTCGGCAAGATAGTCGACCTCATGGACGCGGGTGGGCTGCAAGAGATACGCACGTATAGTCAGAGTTTCAGGAACAACCCGAACGAGAAGTTCTTGCTGATGATTCTCGGCTCGCAGGCAAAACTTGAGAACGACAACCGAGGCGTGAACGTGAAGCGTGGGCTTCGGACGCGCTGTGAGATGGGGTTATGGCCTGGAGTAGCGCCGCTCGGATACATGAACCAAAAACACATGGACAAGAAGTGCCAGGTGGTATTGGATACCGAACGCGCCCCAATCATCCGACAAATGTTTGAGAAAATGGCGTACGAGAAGTGGTCAGGCCGTAAGATATATCACTGGTTGCGGTTCGACCTGAATTTCAAGACGCCGGGCAACCACAACATAGCGGTCGGAAGT
This sequence comes from uncultured Candidatus Saccharibacteria bacterium, assembly GCA_964459335.1. Lineage (GTDB taxonomy): Bacteria > Patescibacteriota > Minisyncoccia > Phycocordibacterales > SBAW01 > GWA1-54-10. The sequence continues at coordinate 20,699 of CAYWJX010000013.1, forward strand.
ATCTATAGGACCCTGCAAAATCCCTTCTACCACGGCGTCTTCGAGTATCCCCGAAAGTCGGGCAACTGGTATGAGGGCAAGCATGAGCCCATCGTGACCAAGGAACTATTCGACAAAGTACAGGAGCAACTCAAGCGCGACAACATACAGCGACAAAGCCACGAGTTCGCCTTCACTAAATTGATGGTCTGCGGGCTGTGCGGCTCGATGATATCGGCGGAGGAGAAGTACAAGCAACTCAAGGACGGCACAGTGAGCAAGTACATCTACTACGGGTGCGGCCGCTCCAAGGACCGTCACTGCAAAGCCTCATACTTAAGAGAGGAGGAACTTATCGACCAACTGGTAAAGCTACTAGATCAGCTCGACTTCAACCGGCTGGGTATGCAACAAAAGTTTGAGGAGGAGCTGAAACGCTTCAACAAATTCCAGCGTGGGGTGCTTGGCCACACGAATCCAAAGGCCACGCATGAGGACATCGACCCAAAGACGTATGCTCGATATACCCTCAAGGAGGGCACCAACGAGGAGAAGCGCGAGCTGATGGGGTGCTTCAAATCGAAGCTCAAGATTACGAAAGGGGTGGTGATGATTGAGCAATAAAGTACTTTTCTAGAAAGTATAGTTAACAGGCTCCCAATCAAACGACGGGGTGGGAGTAGGTGAGGAATTTGGTAGCACAGCCATTGTCGGGATATAGCATTCCTGCCAGCGATTTTGAAAACTTGTGATTATACGAAAGACGTTCCTGATGACCGGACTTTTCTGATCCATAAAGCCAGTACCGAAGTTTAGGCCAAACTGGGCATGGAACATTACGACAGCTGCTCCTACTGCCTGTACTGCATTGTTCAGAGTGGCAAATTTAAGATTCTCCTCTCGGTCATGTTTCGTTTTGTTGTATGCGTCATACCACGCCAAAGATTGAGTTGGCTGATTTGCGTCCCAATTTTTAAATGGAGCGAAGGAAGGAAAACGAGGATACGATTGGAGCGTCAATTCGTAGGAATCAAGAAGCATTGGGGTGAAGAGTTTTACATAATCCCGAGTTGTTAACTGGGATCCATTGATAGAATAGCTGTTCTCTTTCAGAACGGCTGACCAGGATGATTCGACTTCCATACATGCCAACAGCAGAACTTCTCTGATTTTGTGACCGTAAGTCGTAAGATTTTCTGGAGTCGGCTCAACGACTTCAAAAAGCTGTTCCAATTTATTTAAAAGAATGCGCAGCGACACAAAAGATTCGGTGAGCTTTTCCTGAGGTATGGCCCTATAAAAATTCCCCATCGCTGCAAGCGGCCTATACATTCTCTTGTAGACAGTGCCGGGTACGTACGCTGATTCGCTCGGTTCATTGTCATCAAAAGTCTTAGCTATCCATTCCTTAAGGGTCGGGAGAGAAGCCCCGGAAAAATGCGAGTAGTGAACATCCCCACCTTCGGCAACACCCGAAGCAAAAAATGTGTCGTCGTTGAAATAAGCAACCCCGCGGACGTGTGGAAATTGAAATTCCTGTCCGGATTGGGAATCCCGTATTACTAAAGGGTGGCGTTTATTTTGAAAAAATATGACAGCCATAAATATGCTCTATTTTACGCTCTTCCCGTCAATCTAGAAAGGAAGCGTTCTAGCTCACAAAAAAGGTTACCGAAGCCAGAGTGGATAGCTCACAAATGGGTTACCGTAGTCGCCAATGACTATGGCTACAAAAAAGGAGATATTCAGGGAACACTTAGAGGAGTACCTGCGAGCGGAAAAAGGAAGGAAAAGCGAGCTGCTCGGCGCCGTGTGTGCGGTCACAAAGATGCACCGCAAGGCGGCAGTGCGGAGATTTAGAGTACTGCAAAGACGAGACCCCCTGCGGGAGGTGAAGCGTGGACGCAGCGAGTACTACACCCCTGATGTTACGGCAGCCTTGTGGGATGTGTGGGACGCCGGCAACGAAGTGTGCGGTGAGTTGCTCCATCCGATGATTGCCGAGTATGTGCACGTCCTCAAGCGGGATGAGCTATGGACGCACGGCACAGAAGCAACCCGGAAGCTTCTCGCCATGAGCGAGGCAACCGTGAAGCGTCGGGTTGCGACGTTCACCAAGATACGCACGAAACGATACGGGCTCTCTGCAACCCGACCCTCACTGCTCAAACAAATCGTGCCGGTGTTCAATGGCTCCTGGAGTGACAAACCTCCGGGCTTTGGGCAGGTAGATACCGTGCTCCACAGCGACAGCTTGGCGGGAGATTTCGTGTACACGCTTAACTACACTGATGCAGCAACGTGTGTGGTCATACCACGAGCTCAATGGAACAAGGGGCAGGGAGCAACTCAAGAGAGTTTAGCTACAGTGAAAGAAACGTTACCGTTCCCACTCCTCGGCGCGCACCCAGATACCGGGAGCGAGTTCATCAATCGATTGGTGATTGAGTGGTGCAAGAAAGAAGCGATTGAGCTGTCACGTAGCCGTCCCGGGCACAAGAACGACAATATGTATGTGGAAGAGAGAAACGGGCATGTCGTGCGCAAGTTCATAGGCTACATCAGGCTGGATTGCATTGAAGCAGTTGACGCACTTAATGCAGTCTACGACGTGCTGACGCCTTACTTGTTGCATTTCATCGCGGTGAGAAGGAGCACGGGCAAAGAAAGACTCGGCTCAAAGTATCGCAGGACGTACGAGAAACGAGCCAAGACTCCGTACCAACGGATACTAGAACACCCTGCCGTTTCAGACGAAGCAAAAGAGAAGCTCGGGCAGGAACATCACACGCTCAACCCGCTCCTCCTCAAGCGGGAGATTGAGAAAAGAATTGCGAACCTGTATGCTGTGCAAAAGCGCTACGGAGCCCATCGATTGCACCCCTGATTTCGGTAACCATTTCTAATGAGCTATACCGCTAACCCAAAAAAACGTTGCAAAATATAGGCACCTGAGTCTGCCGATACTAAATAATCCTGGCGGAGGGGGAGAGATTCGAACTCTCGGTGGGTTGCCCCACGCCTGTTTTCAAGACAGGTGCACTAGACCACTATGCGACCCCTCCTTATATGCGACACAATACACTTTTTG
>CAYWJX010000014.1:0-23406 GCA_964459335.1 uncultured Candidatus Saccharibacteria bacterium
CACTGTCACGGCTAACGGCGCACCCGTTACCATCAACAGCGTAAGTGTCACACGTCAAGGTCCTTCAGTTGACACCGACTTCTCAGGCGTAACTTTGGTTAACGCTTCAACTGGTGTTCAGCTCGGCACCTCACGCGTACTCGATGCAACCCACTCGGCTACTATCGGTACTCCGATAACTATCCCTGCGGGCACCTCAATGACCTTCTGGGTTGTTGCTAACATTGCTCCGAATCTCGCCAACGGCACAGCCGTTGCAGGTTCTGGCGATGTAGCATCCTTTGCGGTTACTGCAGTCAACACTACTTCCAGCATCTCGGGCTCGTTCCCGATTGTTGGCGCAAGCAACACCATCAACACCAGCCTTACTACTGGCTCTGCGTCGATTCAAACTTCTTCGTTTGACCCGAACACAGCCGGCACACAGCCGATTGGCACTACGGGCTACCGTTTCACCGGTCTCCGCATCCAGGCAGGCTCTGTTGAGGATATAACCTTCAAGTCAATCACTTGGTATCAGGCAGGCTCGGCTTCTGGCCTTGCTAACGTTGTTACGATCGTCAATGGTACTTCGTACCCGACGACTGTCGACTCGACCGGCCGCTACTACACCACCGTCTTCCCGTCGGGCATCGTTGTCCCGAAGGGTCAGCAGGTTGATGTATATGTACAGGGTGACCTTGCTGGCAATACAACAGCAAACACCTATGCTGAGTTCGATGTATACCGCAACACTGACATCTATCTCGTTGGCAATACCTACGGCTTTGGCATTACGCCGAGCGTTACGGCAGCGGGTGGTACCTGCAGTGGAAACAGCATTGCTGCTGGTACGTACTGCTCAGGTTCATCGCACACTACTCTCTTCCTCGGTGGTTCTAACACCCCGTGGATCCAGGGTTCAACTCTTAGTGTAACGGCGGGTACATTCTCGACCATCCAAAACGCTTCGACGGTTGGTGCGCAAAACATCGCAATCAACGTCCCGAATCAGCCTTTGGGCGGATTCATGACTAACTTGACCGGCGAGTCTATCCAGGCTCAGTCGATTAAGATACACTTCTACACTAGTGGGAACCTTTTGCCTTTGCAGAATGTTTCGCTCGTAAACTCTAACGGTTCAGTTATTGCTGGCCCGTATAATGCGGTCAACACCACTGATGCCACGGGTGCTACTACTGCAACAGCAGGTACCACTCAGTACCAGATGGTTACTTTCACTGGTGCAACGACCTTCCCAACCGGAAGCAACACGTACACCATCGAGGGTCAGCTCCAGGCACAGAGTGGCGCTAATGGTTACACCATCCAGGCCAATACAACTCCGGGAACTGACTGGACAAACGTTACCGGCGTAACAACCGGCAACACGGTAGCTATCAACGTTGGTGCCATCACGATGAACACGATGACGGTGCAGGCCGCATCGCTCGCGGTATCTAACGGCACTACGCCGACTTCGCAGGCAATCGTAGCAGGCGGTAGCAACGTACAGTTTGCTACGGTCCAGCTCGACGCTTCGCAATCCGGCGAGAACGTCCGCCTCAGCTCGCTCCCAATGACTCTTACGACGACTGATACTGTTTCTAAGCTCAGCAACTGTCAGCTTTGGAACGGCTCAACCGCTCTTAACACGGGCTCGTATGTCATAAACGGCTCGAGCATGGGTTCAACGACATCGTCAAATGCTACCTTCCAGTTCAACAATTCATTGACTATCCCGAAGGGCACTGTCCTTACGCTTAGCCTTACATGCAGTCTTGCATCCAATGCAAGTGCAAACGCTACGTACTCTTGGGGAGCTAATGCAACCGGTCTTTCGCCGACTGGCGTAACTTCCGGTTCCTCGATCACGGTTAGCAGCATCGGCGGTGCAGCTCCGATTATGACGATCTCAGGCGGCGCAACTCTTGCTATCTCGACTGACCCGTCAACTCCGAGCTATGCGCTTATTGCGGGTGGCACTACCGGCGTCACTATGGACGTCATCAAATTCCACGCTACCAACGAGCCGGTTAACCTACAAGAGGTTGGCCTCAAGCTCACGAACACTGCTTCTTCGACTCCGTCTGACATCACGACTGCCTACATCTACTCTGGCAACAATGTGTTGACCACGGCAGGTGCTGCGGTTGCGGCAAATACCCTCCTTGGTACGCTTACCTTCACGGGTAGCAACTACACGGGTACTTCGACGCTCTCGCAGGTTGTGCAGCTCCCGGTTAACCAGGATGCAACCCTCATTATCAAGGCTGACACTGCTTCTATTGGCACCAATCAGCCTGGCAATGAAGGCAACTTGGTTGCGATTGACTACCTCAACTCGCAGGGTACCGGCGCTAACTCGGGAACGACTGTCAACGCAGGTCCGGGCAACTTCTCGGGTAGTACTTCTGCAGGTGTACGCACCTTCAAGACCATCCCGACTCTTGCACTCGGTCCTTCAGTTGGTACCAACCCGAACGGCCAAAACGTACCGCTTAAGAAGTTCAGCGTTACTGCTGCCACTCAAGGTGGTATTGGTCTCTACCAGATCAACGTCACCATGGCTACTTCAGGCGTAAGTGTTACGAACGTTCAGCTCCATGCGTACACCGACAGTGGTTATTCGCAACCTGCTAACGTCCCGAACACGAGCGGTGGTCAGTTTGGAAGCGCACAGACGCCTACTGGTGCCCAGAGTACTGGTACAACTCCGATGCAATTCCAGCAAACCGGCTCGAACGTCTTCGAGATTGGCGCTGGCCAGACTGTCTACTTTACCCTCACTGGTAATGCAACTCAGACTGGTAGCAACAGCAACGGCACGGTCTTCGCAACGGTCAATGGCGATACTGCTTATCCGAGCTTCGCAGGCAATGGTGCGTACAACACTGCAACCAGCACTGCGTCGTTCATGGGTCAGGCAGCAAGTATCGCAGGCACTGGCTCTAGCCAAAACTTCATCTGGGCTCCGAATGCGACGACTACGGTCACCGCAACGGGTCTTGACTGGACGAACGGCTACGGAGTCAGCGGTCTCCCGTCAACTGGTCTCTAGTAGACTAACCTAACCTCTGGCGCGGTTCTCCGGAATCTCGCTGAGCTTAGAGAAGTGTCCTTAACGGACAGCAAAAGCCCCCTCTCTTGAGGGGGCTTTTTGCGTTCCTGTATCTTTAATCATAAAATGGTATACTATAAGCATGAAGAAAGTAACTCGAAACTACACTATTGGCCGTCGCGCTTTTGCCAAAATTAGCGCAGTTGAAGGCGTCCGCTTGACTCAAGAACTGAGTAAGGACTTTCAAGCATTCGAACGAAATAATCTCTCTCACGAGGATAGACGTCAGGTTATTGTCAAAAAGTACTCCCGTTAGCTTTAGCATATGTACGACGCGGTACAAGACAGTTACTGCTACGAAGGGACAACAGTCCTTAAGAATCTATCTAATATCCGCGAGCAAGACGCACTCAATGAGTTTGAAGCGGCTATGACCACGCAACGTTCCGACGAGCCCCTCCCGGAGGGGAGTTTAGATGTTGCTCATTACTGTGCCATCCACCATCATCTGTTTCAGGATGTGTACTCATGGGCTGGGAAGTTTCGTACTGTGCGCATAAGTAAAGGTGACAGCGCATTTTGTTATCCCGAACATATCGAAAAGGAGATGCAAAAACTTTTCGACGACCTTAAGAGTCAAAATTATTTGTGTGAGCTTTCGCCTGATGAGTTTGCAACCCGCGCCGCGCATTTTTTAGCGACGCTCAATGCCATCCATCCATTTCGCGAAGGCAACGGTCGAGCGCAAACATCTTTTCTCCTGCTTCTTGCCGACCACGCAGGCCATCCGCTTAATCTCGACGAGCTTATCCCCGAGCGTTTTATGGAGGCGATGATAAACAGCTTCGACAAAGACGAGCAACAGTTGGCAGTGGAACTCAAACGGTTGGTCAGCTGAGTTGTCAATGAAGGCCTTGGTGAGTACACTGTATATATGGAAAATAAAAATTCCCTCTGGCTCGGCGTTGGCATCGTTGTAGCGCTCGTGTTGGCAGCGCTCTTCTTTTTCCTCGGTCCTCACTCGGCGCTCGCTCCGGCACAAACCTCTACTTCGACCAATCAAACGGGCAGTACCACTCAAGTTGACTTAGGTAACGGCATAATAGCCACCTTGCCGGCAGGCGTCACTGTAACGTCGGTCAATACGCAAGTGCCGCCACCTTCGCTCACGGGTTCTATCAACATCTCAACCACCTTGCCGGCTGATGCACAGGCGGTTTTGCGTACGCAGGAGCAAACGCTCATTACCGAGCTTAAGGCTGCGCCCACGCGCACCGATCTTTGGCTTCAGCTTGGTGTTGATAGGAAGATTGGAGGAGATTATGCGGGGGCAATTCAAGCCTGGCAATACGTCGCTGAGACAGCTCCGGCATCTATTAATTATGTCGCCTACGGCGACCTCGGCGACTTGTACATGAACTTTGACGTCAACTATCCTAAGGCCGAGGCAGCCTACGATGCGGCTATCGCTATCAATCCGCAAGTCATCGACTACTATCGCGATTTGTACACGCTTTACACGAGCTTTTACAAAACCAGCACCGGCGCGGCAGCCAACATACTCGCGCAAGGTCTCAAAGCAAACCCCAACAATCCCGACCTCTTACAACTCCAAGCACAGCTACAAAACAAAGCTCAATAACCACATGAAGTCTGCGCATGGCACAACGTGGCGGGCAATTGCAGTAATAGTCGTCATTGCACTCGTGGCTTTTGGGTTGGGTTGGGCTATAAAAGGCCAGCGCGACAATGTCGTGCAGCCGCAGTCGTTGAGGCTCAGCGGCTATTCGTTTATCGACCCGCTCCTCGCGTGCAATATCAACAACTCCAATGCCTATCCGCAAGCGAAGCTCTTAGCCCAAGAGTTGCAGAGTATAATCGACACTAACAAAAACAACGGCACCATCAGCAAAGCGAGCGTCTACTTTGTGAGTTTTAAAACCGGCGCATGGGCCGACGTGTATAGCACTGGGCAATTTTATCCCTCAAGTTTGGGCAAAATACCGCTCATGATTGCCTACTATCAGGAGTCCGAGAGCGACCCGAGCATACTTACTCAAAAGTTGGTGTATCCGGTAGGCAGTACCGACCTCAATCAAATGCAGGACATCACGCCGCCCGAGGCGATAGTGCCGGGGCAGTCGTACACCGTGGAGCAACTTATCGAGTATATGATCAAATACTCCGACAACAATGCCACGGCTCTGCTCGACGCCAACATCAACCAAGATACGCTCAATCGTGTGTATGGTGATCTTGGCATTCCAACAGAAAATAACGTAGACCTTGCCAATGCCGACTTTATCACCGCACACCAAGTGGCTACCATGTTCCGCGTGCTCTACAACGCCACCTATCTTTCGCGCGACGATTCCGAAAAGGCTTTGCAATTGTTAAGCCAGGTGAGTTTTACGCAAGGCCTTGTGGCGGGCGTAGCAAGCTCTACGGTTATATCGCACAAGCTTGGGCTCGTGGGCATCGCTCCCAACGGAGTAACCACCGAGCATGAGCTCCACGACTGCGGTATTGTCTACGCCAAAGTTCCCTATCTCATGTGCGTGATGACGCGCGGGAGCGGCTCGCTCCCCAATATGGAGAATGTTATCGCGCAACTCTCAAAGGCGGCATACCAGAGTGCAGAGAGCGGTTCATAACCGCCTGTATACTTTGGCGGCATTGTGTAGTAAGCTGGTAAGCAGTCTAATGGAGACTAAGAAACGGGGTCGGGTTTCTCACGCAAAATAAATAACAACATGACAGGTACAATCAAGACTCTTACGGATCGTGGATACGGATTCATTGCTCGCGAAGGCGAGGCAAAGGATCTCTTTTTTCACTCCAAGGACCTCAACGGCGTAATGTTCGACGAACTCAAAACCGGCGATCACGTTAGCTTTGAAGTCGCTCAAGGCGAAAAAGGCCCGAGCGCAGTAAACGTTACACGCGCGTAAATCCGCGCCCGTATACAAAAACGCCCCTCGCGACCACGCTGGCACGAAGGGGCGTTTTTGCGTATGATGATAAGCGCGACCCATGAACAGGTTTTTTACTAAAACTTTTTTTAAATTCTTTTTTGCCTTTCTTGTCATCATTGGCGTGGCGTTTGGCGTGTTGCTCTATGCCGCCTCGCAAGAACCGCCTCAAGTCGCTCCTGTTGACAATGTGGCTTTGCCGCAGTAAATTGTAGCTCAAGGGCCACGAAGACAGCGGGAATCCCGAGAGGCGCAGACCTCGAGGGAGTTAATACATCAGTACTCCTGCCGAGCGGTCGACTCCAAGCCCTTAACGGGTATTTTTTATACCCGACAGATAATCAGTCATACCAACTATGGCAATTACAAGACAAAAAAAAGAGGAGGTGGTCGCAAAAGTTGAAGGCATTGCAACGCAATCCTCGACTATCGTGTTTGCGCACGTTACAAAACTCGGCGTCGCCGAGCAAAACGAGATGCGGAGGGCTTTGCGTGCACAAAACGTGGGGTACACCATCGCCAAAAAAACCCTACTCAACCTTGGCCTCTCTAAGGCAAAGTTTCGCGGCACCGAGCCCAAGCTCGAGGGCGAGATAGCAATAGCGTACGGCGCCGACGAAATAGCGCCGGCACGCGAGATGGCCGTGTTTATCAAAAAGTATCCCGAACAACTTTCCTTTGCGGGAGGCGTATTTGGCGGTGCGTTTGTCGATAAAGCGGGCATTGTTTCTATCGCATCGATACCGGGCATGCAGGCACTGCGTGCGCAGTTTGTGCAACTTATCAATAGCCCCTTGCAAAGGTTTGCATTGGTGTTGAGCGAGCAAGCTAAAAAGCAAAGTTAATCGTTAATAATAATTACTATGGCAGACGAAACAGAAGTAAAAGAGGCTCCGGCAAAGTTTAAGGCACTTATCGACTCGGTCGAAAAGATGACCGTGCTTGAGCTCCACGAGCTCGTCAAAGCACTCGAGACCCATTGGGGTGTATCGGCAGCGGCCGTTGCGGCCGCTCCGGCAGGGGCAGCCGAGGCAGTAGAAGAGAAGTCGAGCTTTAACGCTCATCTCACCGATGCCGGCGCGGCGAAGGTGCAGGTTATCAAAGCGGTTAAAGACGCGCTCGGTCTTGGCCTCAAAGAGGCAAAGGACCTCGTCGATGCATCGCCAACTGTCCTCAAAGAAGGGATGAAAAAGGAGGATGCGCAGAAGCTTAAAGCGGCTGTCGAAGCGGCCGGCGGCAAAGTGGAGCTAAAGTAATCTTTAGCGACAATATAAAAAGACAAATAAGCAAAAACCCCCGTAAGGGGGTTTTTGCTTTATATAACTTCCTCGACTAGAATACCCAAGTACCGGTTGATTCGCTTACCAAATACCGCATGCCTGACACACTCTCAAAACTTTTTGGAAGCGCCGCACGGGTTAAATTGCTCCGCCTCTTTTTATTAAATTCAAAAGCAACTTTTACCATTGCCGAGGCCGCGGCGCGTACACAGATAAAAGACAAAGAGTGCCGCCGCGAGTGTGCAATGTTTGAGCACATAAAACTTATCAAACACACCAAGCGGAGTGGTGCGCTGCGACTCGGCCTCAATGCCGATTTTAAATATGTCGCTGCGCTCCAAAACTTATTGCTCAACGCACCGGAGTTGGGAGCCGAGCTCTACAGCCGCGTGCGCCGTACCGGTGCGCTCAAGCTCATCGTAGTGTGTGGCGTGTTTGTGGGTGAGTGGGACGCACCGCTTGACGCACTCATCGTGGGCGACCGGGTCAACGAACGCATGTTGCGCAACAAAATCCGCAGGCTTGAGGCCGAGGTAGGCAAAGAAATACGCTATGCACTCCTCTCTTCGGAAAACTTTTTGTACCGCCTCAACATAAACGACCATCTTGTTAAAGACGTGTTTGACTACCCGCACCGCATTGTGCACGACAAGCTGCAAATAGGTCTGAAATAGCTCGCTTTTTGGGTTTTTTAGCTATCCCCACACCTCTCCTTAGTGCTTCCAATGCTTGCTACAATGAGGGTGTCGATTATAAGACGTTATTAACATCCTTATTTAAGGTTTATATATGGTCATTCAGACATGGGTGCAGGTGCTCCAGCAGTCGTTTTACAACCTGCTGTGGGGAGTGGTCAGTTTTATTCCCAACTTCGTGTTTGCGGTCGTCATCTTTCTTATCGGCTGGTTCGTCGGGGTACTCCTCGGCCGTGTTGTCGATGAGGCGATAAAAGCAATCCGCGTCGACCATGCTTTGCGCGCCGCAGGTGTGGAAGACGTGATGCATCGCGCAGGCTACAAACTTAACTCCGGCGCTTTTTTGGGCGCGTTGGTTAAGTGGTTTGTCATCATTGTCTTTTTGATGGCGTCGCTCCAGCTTGTCGGCCTCGCTCAAGTAACGTTCTTCCTTCAGCAGATTGTGCTCTCCTTCCTCCCGCAGGTCATTGTCGCCGTGCTGGTATTGCTCGTGGCGGCGGTGGTTGCCGAGGTTGCGCAAGGAGTGGTTGCGGGAGCGGCTCGCGCCGCAGGTATCCGCTCGGCGGGTTTTGCCGGCACCGTTGCCAAGTGGGCAATCTGGGGCTTTGCAATTATCGTGGCGCTCTCACAGATTGGTATTGCAACAGCCTACTTCCAAACACTCTTTACCGGTTTGGTGGTGGCACTCTCGCTCGCGTTTGGTTTGGCGTTTGGCCTCGGCGGTCAGGAGACCGCGGCGCGCTTCCTCGAGAAGACCCGCGAAAGCATGAGCAACCGGATGTAAAAACGGCTTATTTTGAGCTTCGAAAAAGCCCCTCGTTGGGGGCTTTTTTGTTGATTTGACACCCGGGCGGCACTCCTATATACTTCTTTGTACAGATATGTTAACCGATAATCAATTCACAAAGCGGCGATAGTGGCGACTTTAGTGTTGCCCTGTCCCGCCTTAAAGCGGGATTTTTTATTGCCCAACCGAGGCTTTAGCCGAGGAAGATAAAACAGATCTGAAGAGTTCGAGATTCTTTGACAATCAAACCCCACTGCACAACCGCTTCCAAGCGGGTCTTTTCGAGGATGTGTAAGTGGAAGAAAAAAATCAAAAACAAAACAACAACAAATTATTGCGGTTCTCAAGTTTCTTCTCTCTCAACACAAAGGGGAGGAAACAAATAAGGGTGTATGGTGGATGCCTAGGATTTGAAAGGCGATGAAGGACGCGGTGTGGCGGCGATACGCTTCGGGGAGGTGCCAAGCAACCTTTGATCCGGAGATTTTCGAATGAGGAAACTCGTTAGATAGAAATATCTATCATCTTACGCAAGTAAGGAGCATACCCAGGGAAGTGAAACATCTCAGTACCTGGAGGAAAAGAGACTAATAAGTATTTCGTTAGTAGCGGCGAGCGAACGCGAAAAAGCCCAAACTCGAAGCACTAGATTCTGCTCGTCCCGAGGTAACTCGAGGGATTGGTAGGATCTAGTACACTTCGGGGGTTATAAGGCAGTTATAGTGCATTCGATGCACACGAAGTTACAAATTGTACGGTTAGTCGAATCTGCTGGGAAGCAGAGCCCCAGACGGTGAAAGCCCGGTAGGCGAAAACTTTACAACTTCTTAATTGTCCTTGAGTAACTCAAGACACGTATGGCTTGAGCGAATTTGCCGGAACTAACCGGTAAGGCTACATACTTTCAAATACCGATAGTGAACTAGTACCGTGAGGGAAAGGTGAAAAGAACCCCGGCGAGGGGAGTGAAATAGATCTGAAACCATATATCTACAAAGAGTTGAAGAGGTTGCAAAACCTCGACAGCGTGCCTATTGAAGAATGAGCCTGCGAGTTTATGTATGCTGCGCATGACTAAGGTCGAGAGACTGGAGTCGAAGGGAAACCGAGTGTGAACAGCGCGTTTGTAGCATGCATAAGACCCGAAGCAAGGTGAGCTTGCCATGAGCAGGGTGAAGGTGTGAGAAATCACACTGGAGGCCCGAACCCTTTTGCCGTTCAAAACATTGGGATGACTTGTGGTAAGGAGTGAAAAGCTAATCGAACCTTGTAATAGCTGGTTCTCTCTGAAACAGCTTTTGGGCTGGCGTCGTATTTTATTGACAGACGGGGGTAGAGCACTGGAAGGATTCAACAGGGCGCAAGCTCGTGAATCCTATCAAACTCCGAATACCGTTTGTGTTATACGGCAGTTAGTACGTGGGGGCTAAGCTCCACCGTACAAAAGGAGAAGAGTCCTTGATCTCCAGTTAAGGTCCCAAAATCTACGTTAAGTGCATCACAAGGAGGTGGAGTCTCACAGACAATGAGGATGTTGGCTTAGAAGCAGCCATCATTGAAAGAAAGCGTAACAGCTCACTCATCGAGAGATTCTGCGCCGAAGATAATCGGGGCTAAACGTAGTACCGAAACTGAGGGCTTATATTTCCTTCGGGAGATGTAAGCGGTAAGAGAGTATTCCACTCTGCAATGAAGCTAAAGGGGTGACCCATAGTGGAGCGTGTGGAAGTAAGAATGCAGGCACAAGTAACCGCAATGCGGGTGAGATCCCCGCACGTCGAAAGCACAAGGTTTCCTTGGCGATGGTGATCAGCCAAGGGTTAGTCGGGCCTAAACGTATGGAGAAATCCGGACGCGATGGACATAGGGTTAATATTCCCTAACCGGCATATAGGTGATGGAGTGACGGAGGAAATAAATTGACGGGTCTTATTGGATTGACCTCTGCGTTTTAAGATGTGTGTTCCAGGAAAATCCGGAGCACTGCTTTTAATAGCGTCATCGCGAACGCGGGGTACGTACCGGCTTTGGCCGGTACGGATGTCAGTGAAGAGCCTTCCGAGAAAAACTTCTAAACTTAACTATATGTACGACCGTACCGCAAACCGACACAGGTGTGCAGCTCGAGTAGAGTAAGACGAACGAGTGAGTGTGCTCCAAGGAACTCGGCAAATAAGCGGCCGTACCTTCGGAATAAGGCCTGCCACAATTTATTGTGGCCGCAGCGAAAGTCTCCCTGGCGACTGTTTACCAAAAACACAGCTCCCTGCGAACTCGTAAGAGGATGTATAGGGGGTGACACTTGACCAATGCCAGAAGGTCAAATGCGGTCGGTGTGCTATAGCAATATAGTATGCTGGCACTGCATAAGCCCTGGTGAATGTCGGCGATAACTATAATCGTCCTAAGGTAGCGAAATTCCTTGTCTGGTAAGTTCAGACGCGCACGAATAGTGTAACGACTGGGGAACTGTCTCGGAGCACAGCTCGGTGAAAATACAGTACCGGTGAAGATGCCGGTTTCCTGCAGATAGACGAAAAGACCCCAGAAGCTTTACTGCAGCTTGATATTGCGTATACGATTGTGTTGCGTAGCATAGGTGGGAGAGGTTTGATGGCAGGGGTTTTGGCTCTTGTTTACTCGTCAGTGAAATACCACTCTACATTGTTGTATGCGCTAACCTCTTGGGCAAAACCTAGGAGAGACAGTATCTGGTGGGCAGTTTTAGTGGGGCGCTATCCTCCTAAAAAGTAACGGAGGAGTGTATTAAGGTCCTCTAGGCGCGAATGGAAACCGTGCCGATAGCGCAATGGCAAAAGAGGGCTTGACTGCAAGGCGTGAGTGCCGAGCAGGTGCGAAAGCAGACCATAGTGAACCGACCATCCGCGTTAGAAGCGGTGGAAGATTATCTGATAAAAGCTACTCTGGGGATAACAGGCTAGTTCCACCTAAGCGTCCATAGCGACGGTGGAGTTCGGCACCTCGATGTCGGCTCATCACATCCCGGGGGTGAAGAAGCTCCCAAGGGTATGGCTGTTCGCCATTTAAAGTGATACGCGAGCTGGGTTCAGACCGTTTAGATTCTGACACTGTCGGAGTTTAGACCGTCTGAACCGTCGAGAGAAAAGAAAACTGTTTAAAATGTTTCGTTTAATCTGAATATATAAAGAGAAAGAGAAGTAGAACAACCAATCACGGCGGTCGCACATTGAAAGATGTGCGGAGAAGCTAACTGATATCGGAAAAATCCCAACCGGGACGATTCCGAGGGAAGTTTGTGAGTTTCATTGAGGAAGATATAAAAGAGCTTGCCACATGGGGGTTAGACCTTTGACCCATGCTAGGCGAGAACAAGCAAGAGACCAGAGTTTGCTAGGTAGGTCTGGTATGAGGAAGTCTTAGAGGGAATTCCAACCCCCTCTGCACAAAGACATCCAGAGGAGGTCCAAATCCTCCCCTTGCTCTGTTTTTCTTTCTCAGACTTGGGGCAATTTCGATTGCCTCCTCAATGAAGCTCATGAACACCCGTAGAGACTAATTGTTAGCCTTCCAAAATTTTTGGAAGAAGTTATAGTCCAATCCATTTGGTAACAAATGAAAAGGTGCGTGAGACAGGTTGGTCTCCTATCTACTGCAGGCGTCGATTATTGAGAAGATTTGCTCCTAGTACGAGAGGACCGGAGTGAACGAACCACTGGTCTGCCAGCTGTCCTGCCAAGGGCATTGCTGGGTAGCTATGTTCGGATTGGATAAGCGCTGAAAGCATCTAAGCGCGAAGCCGACTTCAAGATGAGTAATCATTAAGATCCGTGAGAGATGATCACGTTGATAGGCTTTAGATGTAAGCAGAGTAATCTGTTGAGTCGAGAAGTACTAATTGATCAAGTCCCGACGTAAAGTCGGGATCCCGACCGAAGCGTCGGGATTTCTTCCGAAATAATGAAGAGGGAGAGGGACTTGAGAGTCGCAATAATTTGTTGTTGAGCATTTGCCTATCAGGCAGAATGCGAAATACTTTTTTCAGCAGAAAAAAGTGCTGAGCATTTTGATTTTTTTAGACGTTCTACTCTGGTGGTTTAACGGCGGGGTCACACCCGTTCTCATTCCGAACACGGAAGTTAAGCTCGCTAGTGGCGATGGTACTCACGGTACAACGTGGGGAGAGTAGCTAACCGCCAGAGTAAAGCGCCTAAAATAAAAATACCCCGTCCAAAAGGTCGGGGCTGTTTCGTGTTTTGTTTATAGTTCCTCCAAGACGCGTCTTATAATGAGCGAGTTGATCTCTTCTCCAGTAAAGGGGATTTCAAAGGGCGCTTCGGGTCGGTATCCTGGACTTAAGGATTCGAATTTTGAAAGATCTGGGGCTAATGTGACCCAGAATATCAACCCAGTGGGGTATTTTTCAATGGGGAATAATTCCTCTCCTAAATCTAACTCAGTCCTCCCAAAACGAGAGGTGTGGAGAAAAAGCTTTTCATCCAGAATGCTTTTCTTGACGAAGTCTTGGAGAACCTCAAGATGACGCCTATTTGCTGACATTGGAACCTCCGCTTATTGTCCGTGCACACTTTACCGCAAGGTTATACAATAGTCCACATGGCACTCACGTGGAGCGGGCGGCGGAAGTTAATCTATTATAGCGTCGGAGTCGTTGTACTTGTCGTTTTGGTGTGGGTAACTTGGGCGCTCTTTTTCAACGTGCCACCCACTTGCTTTGACGGCAAACAAAACCAAGGAGAGTTAGGTGTCGACTGCGGCGGTCCGTGCTCACTTTTGTGTGCCGACACCGCGCGTGAGCCGGTTCTACTCTGGTCGCGCGCGTTCCAAACCGGCCCCACTTCATACACGGCCGCGGCATATATTCAAAACAACAATCCCGGGGCGGGCGCAAAAAACGTGGCGTACTCGTTCCAGCTTTTTGACGCCAACAACAATCTTGTCGTCGAGCGCGATGGGGTGGCCAACTTGCCTCCAATTACCACTATCCCGATTATCGAGCCCAACATTATCGTGGGCAATCGCACCGTAGTGCGTGTGCAATTTGCTTTTAGCAATACACCTCCCGCAGTCTGGAACAAGGTGTCGGCAAGCAGTATGCCAATGTTGAGTATCGCCGAGCAAAATCTCAACACCGATGCCTCACGGCTCGGTGCCACTGTCGTCAACGACACGCTCACTGATGCACAAAATGTTACGGTAGCGGCGGTGTTGTTTGATAGTGGAGGTGTGGCGCGCGCTGCAAGCAAGAGCCTCATTGTCTATGTCCCCGCCAAATCATCAATGCCTGTCGTATTTACGTGGGCCGGTGGCGTGCCCAACATTGTCCGTGCCCAAATAACCATACTCCCGTCTTTCTGATGTCTCCCATCTCGCTCACCAATAATAAAAGTCACATCGATTGGATAACACTCGGCGCCGCGCTGACGCTCTCACTACTCGGGCTTCTCACTATGGACTCGTTTGCGAGCCCAAACCCTTTTTTTGGAAAGCAGTTGGTGTGGATAGGCGTCTCGGTATTGGTTTTTTTTGGCGCGAGTGCGGTTGATTGGCGTTTTTTGCGCCGCCCGGCAGTTGCGGCGAGCATTTTTGGCGTGCTTATTGTGCCCTTGCTCGGGCTCATCCTGCTCGGACACGCGGTCAAAGGCGCCAAAAGCTGGTTTACCTTTGGGAGTCTCGGTTTTGAGCCGGTCGAGTTTGTAAAGCTCGCGCTCATCATCACGCTTGCCAAATATTTTTCGAGGCGACACACCGAGATACGCAACATCCGGCATATATTTGTGTCGGGAGCCTATGCGGCTATCGTGTTTGTGCTGGTTGCACTCCAGCCCGACTTTGGCGGCTCGATTATAATCTTTCTTATATGGCTTGGCATGGTGCTGGTCTCCGGCATCTCGCGCAAGCATTTGGGTGCTGTGCTTGGCGTTGGCCTCGTGGTTTTCTTGGGCCTGTGGTTTTTTGGTTTCCACGATTATCAAAAGGAACGCATTATCACGTTTCTTAACCCTACCGCCAACATCCAGAGCACCGGATACAATGCCTATCAATCAACCATCGCGGTGGGCTCCGGAGAGTTGTTGGGCAAGGGCATCGGCTACGGTACGCAAAGCAAGTTGCGTTTTTTGCCCGAGTATCAAACCGATTTTATTTTTGCAGCGTTTGCCGAGGAGTGGGGTTTTTTGGGCATTCTGCTCGTGTTTGTGCTTTTCGGAGTGATATTTTGGCGCATCGCACAGGCCGCCGAGCGGGGCGCAACAAACTTTGAGACACTCTTTGCACTCGGTGTATTATTTTATTTCTTTGCGCACTTTTTGCTCCACGTGGGCATCAATCTCGGCGTCTTGCCGGTTACCGGCACCACCATACCGTTTATGAGCTACGGCGGCTCGCACTTGCTGGCCGAGTATTTGGCGCTCGGCATGCTCTCCGGCATGAGTGCCTACTCGCGTGCGACACGCCCGGAGCTCCTCAAGCGCGAGTTTGAGGGCGGTTACGATATGTAAGTTGCGATAGTTTTTTCGACCATGCGCGCGAGTGTAAACTCGGCCTCCACTTTGCGCCCCAGTTGCTCGGCACACTTGGTGCGCAACTCGCTGTTTTTAATCAAAAGCTCAAGCTTAGTCGCCAGCTGCTCCTTATTTTTTGATTCAAACAAAAGCCCCGAGATATTCTCATCGACAATGTCGACATTGCCGGGGATTTTGCTGGCAATTACTGCCAACCCCGCTTGTCCGGCCTCAAGCAATACATAGGGCAGGCCCTCTTTAACCGAAGTGAGTGTGTAGATATCAAATGCTTTAAGATATGTATGCCCTTCGGGCATAAACCCTGCAAGGTGCACGCAATCTTCCAGCTTGTTTTCGCGTATGGCGTCTTCGAGCGATTGTCGCTCCTCGCCCTCGCCAACAATACACATCACAAAATGTATTTCTTTTTTGCGGAGCAAGCTTGCGGCGCCCACGAGATATCTCAGCCCTTTATTTTTTGTAAGCTCGCCGAGTGTCCCTATCCAGGGGGCTGCAAGATTTAACCTTAACTCAGGGCTCCCAAGGTTAAACCTTGCAGCCAGTTCTTTTCGCGCTTCTGTTTTATTTAAAAAGTGGAGCTTTGGCAACCCGTTGTATATAAGATGTATTTTGCGCGCGCAAAACGGAAGTGCTCGTGCGCGGCGATACGTGTCTTTTGATATGACAATAACGTGCGTACATAGCACAAACGTTGCCCATGTTGCCAGCCAAATGCCCGCACGTGCGAGGCGGCTACGGTCCTCGTCGTAGGCAAGGCCGTGCGAGGTAAAGATTATTTTTATAGATTTCCGGCTCCGCCAGCTGGCGGACCTTGCCGCGAGCGCGCCGATGCCACCCACTTTGGATGAGTTAAGGTGTACAACGTCAGGCTTCTCGTGTTTGCATATCTGCACGAGCGCGCGAAACGCGCGCCAGTCGTTGCTGGTCGATATGTCGCGGCCAAGCTCGGGTATAAAAATCGTGCGGATGTTTTGCTCGTGAAGCTGTTGTGCCAGCCGGCCCGGAGCGGCTCCCGCCACGCCGGTGCCGCCAAATGCAACGGCCACCTCAAATTGCTCGGGAGGCAGGGCAGTGGCCAAATCGTATACATATCTTTGAGCTCCTCCCCAATTTGATTTAGTGATTATAAATAGTATTTTTTTCATATTTCCCCCAGCCCCGACGCTTTGGTCGGGGAGCCGACCAGGGCGTCGGCTTTGGATTTGGTAATAATGATCAGAACTTTTCGTCTAGGATTCATGATGATGAAACTTGATTAATACTCGGTTTAGTTTTATTATATATGAATTCTATGACCCCGGCATTACGCCCTCGGACACTGGTCCTTTTTGTGGGGGATATCGTCTTTTTTGTATTTTCGCTCTGGTTGTCGCTCTTTTTGCGTGTGTTTGAGGCGCCTTCGAGCGAGTTGTTTATGGCCCACCTCCGGCCGTTTTCTCTCCTGTTTGTTGCGTGGGTTGGTGTCTTTTTTATCGCCGGGCTCTACGAAAGTCGCTCTATTATATTAGAGCGCCGGACAATCTCCGCAACGCTCCTTACCGCACAGATAGTCAACGTGATTATTGCGGCGCTTTTCTTTTTCTTTCTCCCAATTTTCGGTATCGCTCCGAAAACACTCCTTGTTATTTATCTCGTCGTTTCCTTCTTGTGCGTATTTGTGTGGCGCGTGGTGCTCTTCCCCCAGCTTGGCTTCCAAAAAAAGGAAAGCGCACTTGTGGTGGGAGCGGGAGCTGAGATAGACGAACTGGTTGAAGCCTTGCGTTTAGCGCGACACGCTCCCGCACACATTGCCGCGGTGATAAGCCCCGGCATGAGCTCGCTTGCGGCTGCTGTTAAAGAGGCGGTGGCACAGTATCACCCGCGTTTTATCATCGCCGATTTTAATAACAGAGAAGTGTTGGAGGCTTTCCCCGAGTTGTATAACTATCTCGCACAGGGGATACGTTTCTTTGATGCACTCACGCTGTACGAAGAGGTGTTTGGCCGCGTGCCGCTCTCGGTGTTAAACGAGCGCTGGATTGCCGACAATGTTTCGCGCACGTCCAACAGGCTCTACGACATTGTTAAACGAGTGATGGATGTCGTTATTGCAAGTGTGGCCGGCGTTGTCTCTCTCGTGGCGTATCCATTTGTACTTGTGGCACTCAAGATGCAAGATGGTGGTTCGCTGTTTGTGCGGCTCGATAGGGTGGGGAAAAACAATCAAGTATTCTCACTCATTAAGTTCCGCAGCATGTCGGGCAATGACAACGCCGACTACGGTAAGAGCGGCACCACTAAACTCGTTGTTACACCGGTGGGCCAAATATTACGCACTTCGCGTCTCGACGAAATAGTGCAGTTTTGGAATGTAGTAAAGGGAGACATGTCTCTCATTGGTCCGCGGCCCGAGGCGCCTTCGTTGGTTGCGTTGTATGAAAAAAATATTCCGTATTATGGTGCGCGGCATCTTATACGGCCAGGGCTTTCAGGCTGGGCACAGCTCTACCACGACAACCACCCGCATCATGGTACCGAGGTTGAGCTCACGCGCGAAAAACTCTCGTATGACCTCTATTATCTTAAACATCGTTCGTTGACGCTCGATGCGGCCGTCATACTCAAAACAATAAAAAAACTTCTCACAAGGAGCGGCAAATAAAAATAAAAAAGCCGCCGAGACTCACTCGGCGGCGTGTTGCTCTTTATGCGGCGGCAAGGTTGGATTGTGCCCCTTTCCTCCGAATAGAACCGGAGGAGCCGCCATAGGATGTTGTGACACAGACATCAAAGTCGAGATCCTTCAACTTTGCAGCGGCCAATTTGAGCGTCTTTTCCGTTAGTTCCCCATACATGGAGCCTTTTTTGAAGGCTTCGATAATTTGGTACGGAGGGTCGCCTTTATTTTTGCGCTCATACTCCGGAACACCGGATTTAAGGTAGTACCACCAGTTGGATCCTCCGGCCCAGACGCAAAGGCGCGTATCATCCGCGCCACCATACGATGGTTCTGTTTTCCAACCGAAGGCCCCCACCTCGCGGTTCCAGTAAAGCAATGAGACCAGTGTGTTGGCCTGGTTTTCGCTATTGTGCCGTTGCTTGGCTTTCGCACGCCACACTAAGCACCAACATATGACGGCCAAGTAAAATACAACGACTCCCGCGCTAACGCCCAGAAGGTTGTCACTCAGGGCTTTCCACATATCCATCCCCTTTTGTAAGCGGAAATTCCGCAACCAATCCAAATCTAACGTACTACACTTTGCGCAGGTTGCAAGCTATACTCATGCTTGTGATACTAGACGGCAAAAAAATATCGCAGGAAATTGTTGAGGAGTTGCTTGTCGAATCATCGCGTTTACCCTCCGTACCAAGCCTTGGCGTCTTGATGGGTGCCGAGGATGTGGCATCGGCTTCGTTTGTAAAAATAAAAGAGCGTGTCGCTGAAAAGCTCCACGTGCCAATGATGCGTGAGTTGCTGGGCACTCATGCAACTACCGCCGACGCGCTTGGCGCACTCGAGCGGCTGGTGCACACCTGCACGGGAGTTATCGTACAAATGCCTCTGCCGCCGCAAATTAATTTGGCCGATGTACTCGCGGCGCTCCCGCCTCTTAAAGATATCGATGCAATAACCGATACGCAGACCATGTTGCGTGCGCCTGTTGCCGAAGCGGTTTCCGAAATATTGGCGCGCACAAATGTTACTGCGCGAGGCAAGGCGGCCGTGGTCGTGGGTGCAGGCAAGCTGGTTGGTGCACCCGTGGCCGAGTTGTTACGAGAGCTTGGTGCCGAGGTGACGGTTGTAACGCACAATCAAGGTTCTTTGACCGACCTTAAAGATGCAGACATTGTAGTGCTTGGCGCAGGCGAGCCGGGGCTTATAAAACCCGAGATGCTTAAAGAAGGTGTTGTACTTATAGATGCCGGCACGAGCGAGTCGGCCGGCAGGCTTGCCGGCGATGCCGATCCGTGCTGTGCCGAGGTGGCCTCCGTATACACGCCGGTACCAGGCGGTATTGGCCCCATAGCGGTTGCTATGATTTTTAAAAATCTTTTTACGCTTGCCAAGCTCCCCAAAAGCTAAGTTTTATAGGGGATTTGAGACTTTGCATATATAAAAGAAATCTGCTATCCTCTGAGCCATGTTTGCTTTGCGCTATAGCGCCGTGATTATTCTCATTGTCGCCGCGGCACTGGGGTTTTTTATATGGCACACCACCGGCGCGGGCGGCCGCTTTGACTTTAAACTCGGGCTCGACCTCTCGGGCGGCACCGAGCTTGCCTATAGCGCCGACACCAGCAAGGTACCCGCAAGCCAAATTCAAGATTCGCTCGCATCGCTCCAAACGGTTATCGAGCGCCGCATCAACGCCTTCGGCGTTTCCGAGCCGCAAGTGCAGACCGCACAGGGCGGCGCGCTCGGCACCGGTCAGTATCGTCTTATTATCGACCTGCCGGGTGTCACCAATGTCGACCAAGCAATCGCAATGATAGGACAGACGCCGCTGTTGGAGTTTAAATTGGTAAAGCCCGGTTTTGAGTCATCGACCACGCTGCCCGACGGTTCGCCAAATCCTCTCGCATTTACCGACACCGGCCTTACCGGCGAGTATCTCTCGTCGGCGGCGTTGCAATTTGGTAACGGTTCAAGCGCGCTCGCCACGGCGCCGCTCGTGCAGATAAACTTTAACAGCCAGGGCGCGGCGCTCTTTTCGCAAATCACCGGCAACAATGTTGGGCATGAGCTTGCTATCTTCCTCGACGGACAGGTCATCTCGGCCCCGGTCATCCAGCAAAAAATAGACGGCGGCACGGCTGTTATCTCGGGCAACTTTACCGCCGAGAGCGCCAAGTCGCTTGCCGACAATCTTAACCTCGGCGCGTTGCCGGTGCCGATTACGCTTGTCTCAACGCAGACGATAGGCCCGACGCTCGGCGAGCAGGCAACGCACGCGGGCGTTGTGGCGGGTATCATCGGTTTTATTGCGCTCTCAATCTTTTTGATACTGTGGTATCGCTTGCCGGGCGTTGTGGCGGTTGTCTCGCTCATCATCTACTCGATACTCATGCTCACGATCTTCAAGCTCATTCCGGTGGTGCTCACGGCGGCGGGCTTAGCGGGCTTTATACTCTCGGTAGGGTTGGCGGTTGATGCCAACATTCTCATTGCCGAGCGCATGAAAGAGGAGCTTGCTGCGGGCAAAAAGGCGGACGCCGCCATCCGCGAAGGTTTTGCACGTGCATGGCTTGCCATCCGCGACAGCAACATCGCGCACCTCATCGCCAGCGTCATTCTCTTTTGGCTCGGCACATCTATCATTAAAGGGTTTGCGTTGGTGTTCGGGCTCGGCGTTCTTGTGTCGATGTTTTCGGCTATCACTATTTCGCGCACGTTCCTTTTGGCGCTCGGCGTTAACGCAGAAGGTCCTGTCGGACGCTTTTTGATGCGCTCCGGTCTCAATAAATAATATGAACTTCATGAAGCACGAAAAACGATTGCTCTTGGTACCGGCGGTGATTTCGCTATTGGCGGTTATCATGTTGCTCCTGTGGGGACTCAAACCCGGCATCGACTTGACCGGCGGCTCGCTTTTGCAGGTGTCGTATCAAACCACCGGCGTGCCGTCTATTGCACAAGTGCAAAGCGCTGTTGCGCCGGCAGCCGCCTCGCTCAAGCTCGGCGAGGTGCGCGTGCAGCCAACCGGCACTAACGGATATACGCTCACCGAGCGTGCGCTCACCAATGACGAAAAAAATTCTCTCGAGCAAACACTCGGTACGCTCGGGCCGATACACGAAGACGAGTTTACCTCGGTCTCGCCGACCATCGGACAGGAGTTGCTCAACAAAGGACTCATCGCGCTCGGGCTCGTAGCGGTGTGCATCATTCTCTTTATTGCGTTTGCGTTCCGCAAAGTATCTAAGCCGGTCGCTTCGTGGAAATACGGTATTGTCGCCATCATTACGTTGGTGCATGACATTTTGATCCCCACCGGCCTCTTTGCGCTCCTCGGCCATGTGGCAGGCGCCGAAGTCGACTCACTGTTTATTGTGGCACTTTTGACTTTACTCGGCGTTTCTATCAACAACACCATCGTTGTCTTTGACCGCATCCGCGAAAACCTGGGCGCGGTTGGTAGAAAGGAGACATTTGACGAAACAGTCGGCCGCTCAATCATGCAAACCCTTGCTCGCTCAATCAACACGAGTCTTACAGTGGTTATTGTGCTCGCCGCGCTCTACTTTGTCGGCCCTGCCTCGACGCAAGACTTTGCGCTCACGCTCATTGTGGGCATGATCGCCGGCACCTACTCCTCAATCTTTCTCGCGAGCCCTCTTTTGGTGGCATGGGAAAAGTGGCAACGCCGCAACAGTTAAACCCGACGCTTTGGTCGGGTCCCGACTGTAAACGTCGGGATAATTTGATAGTATAGTGCTGATGATAATCGGCATTGCAGGAACACACGGCTCGGGGAAGGGCACCGTGGTTGGGTATCTTATGACCCAACACGGATTTAAACACTACTCGATGAGCGAGTTTATAACCGAGGAGATTGTCCGACGCGGTTTGCCGGTTAACCGTGATGTGATGAGACAAGTGGGTGATGATTTGCGTAAAATGCATGGTCCGGATTATTTGTCGATTCAACTTTTGATGCGCGCCAAGGAGGCGGGAGGAAATGCCATCATCGAGTCTATCCGCTCCGTCGGCGAAGCCGAATATATAAGAGCGCGAGGCGGAATTTTGTGGGCGGTGAATGCCGACGTCCGCACCCGCTACGAGCGCATTTTTAAACGGAAGTCCGAGAAGGACGCTGTTTCGTTTGAGCAATTTGCCGAGCAGGAAAAGAAGGAGTCTCACAACCCGGAGCCCTACAAAATGAACCTGCCCGCCTGTATTGCCATGGCCGATGTGGTGCTTACCAACGACGGCACGGAGGCGGAGCTGTTTATCCAAATAGAAGCCGCGTTGGCAGGGAAGCTTGAGGCTCCAAAATAGCCTTATGGAGTAACAGTTTTTTTGCCCCCTGGAGGAGCTTGACTCTCACCTCAATATGACTATACTGCTGGTACTGCCTTTGGGCGGTTTTTGTTTGGACAGGGCAGTGTTCGTTGACAATTGAATACGTAAATCCCGACGTAAAAAGTCGGGACCCCGACCCAAAAAATATTTTTGGCGTCGGGGTTGAGAAAAAATGAATCACAGTTTGCAAGAAACCGTGTTTGTATGGTGTTAGGAGCAACGTACAAGCACACAGAAGTCCTTCCGATTTTCCACCGGAAGGCGACCCTGCGTCGCTCTCGCGAGCTATGCAGGGCACAGCAAGAGAATCTATCAGTCGCAAGACTGGTCACCTTTCTCTTGTTCCGTTCATCGAGTCCCGACGTAAAGTCGGGATCCCGACCGAAGCGTCGGGATTAAGATTCTAACAAGAATCTTTTATTCAGAGTTTGATCCTAGCTCAGGATGAATGCTGGCGGCGTGGATAAGGCATGCAAGTCGAGCGGACCGCAAGGTCAGCGGCAGACGAGGTAGTAATATACAGGTACGCACCGAAGAGTCGGGCATAGCTAGCCGAAAGGTTAGGTAATTCCCGATAGTCCCTGAGAGAAATCGAATGGGTAAAGGAGTAATCCGCTTTTTGAGCGGCCTGTACAGCATCAGCTAGTTGGTACGGTAACGGCGTACCAAGGCTATGACGCTTAGGGGAGCTGAGAGGCTGACCCCCACCGATAGCACTGAGACACGGGCTATACATCTACGGATGGCTGCAGTCAAGAAACTTCCACAATGGACGAAAGTCTGATGGAGCGACGCCGCGTGGTTGATGAAGTCCTTCGGGACGTAAAGACCTTTTATGAGGGAGGAAGTAATTGACGTTACCTCATGAATAAGGGGCTCCTAACTCTGTGCCAGCAGGAGCGGTAATACAGAGGCCCCAAGCATTATCCGGAATCACTGGGCGTAAAGGGTGTGTAGGCGGTCGTATTAGTCTTTTGTTAAAGTTCTGGGGCTTACCCTCGGAAGTGCAAGGGAAACGGTACGACTAAGAGGATGCGAGAGGTAAAGGGAACTCATGGTGTAGGGGTGAAATCCGTTGATATCATGGGGAACACCAAATGCG
>CAYWJX010000015.1:0-21318 GCA_964459335.1 uncultured Candidatus Saccharibacteria bacterium
AACCTACGACCATCTCCTTAAGAGGGAGCTGCTCTACCAACTGAGCTATGGGCGCGATAGCTATAAACCTACCACAAACTGCGCATACACAAAATAGAAAGCGATGACTCCTAGCATGAAATAAGTATACATCGTACAATGCGGCGTATTGCTGGGGTGGCGGAATTGGTATACGCACGTGCCTTAGGAGCACGCGGAGCAATCCATGGAGGTTCAAGTCCTCTCCCCAGCACCAAAAAGAAATTATGCGGTGGTGCAAAAAACCTTTGTTTAACAAGGGTTTTTTGCTTGACATCTGCGAGCATATTATGTTATAGTTGCGAGCGGAAAAGCGGCAACAATGCCGCACAGAACATTGAAAGGTTCGAAAATGGACACGATCAAGCGCTTCTTTCTTGCGATCTACACGATGGTCAACCAGTGGTTGGACGCTCCGATCACACCAATCACGCCGTCGCCCGCAGTGGCAATGCCAGCAGGGGGAAAACCGGGGGTAATGCGTATTTTTCATCTGAAGGATCTTACACCGAAAGAAATACGTAAAATCGCGGCAGATTACCAGCTCAAAGTGACCGGTTATGCCGGCAATCGCTGGCGGCGCGCAGTACTCCTCTTCCTGCCGTGTGCTGTTGTGTTGTTACTGGCAGCTTTGTTGGGATTCTTTAACCCATTCGGGTATGGAATCCTTGTCTGGCTGCTTGCAGTGATGATTGTTGGTGTATCAGACAGGGCCAGCTTCTTGTTGGCATTCTTGTTTGCTCCGCCAATTGCAGCCATATGGGCTCTCTATAGCCTAATCGATAACGACATCATCTTTTGGATGCTTACGACCATAGTGGCTGGCATATGGAGCTTTATCGCAACGTGGGGCTTGTGGAAATTGTTTCTTGTGAATACGCCAAAACTTGGGGCTATTATCACGCGCAACATTTTTACCGGCCGTATGCACGTTCTCAAGCCCGGGCTGGGGATCATCTTCCCTTGGGAAGACTTAAACTACGAGTACGACGTCATCTCCCAACGAGCGAAGAAGGTTGAAATTAAAGAAGGGTCCAAGTTCCTCGTTAAAGGAGTAACGGTTACCTATAAGTGGACCGCTCAGTGGGCGCCGTTTTTGCCGCTGCTTCCTCTCAACATCCGCTTCAGTGAAGATGACGTGGCAGAGGCGGTAATCGATATCGTCGAAAATACGATATCGGAGGAGTTGCTTGAGCTCGACAACATCGACGATGTCCTTGACCCAGAGAAGGTGGGTAAAATCCAAATGAGCCTTCTGCAAGCCATGGAAGGACATGAAACAAAAAAACACCACTGTGATGCATTTGGAAACAGTGTCGAAGAGCGCGTCGGTGCCAATATGGAGATTTCCACGCTGGGACCTCCGGACTTGGCGCCTGATTACAAGCAAGCACTCGTCGTCAGTAAAACCGCAGACATGATGACGGCCAAAGCCGAAGAAATGGCGCTCAAGCTTAAGATAGAAGGCGGCGAGGCTATGGAAAACGTCATGATGCTTAATCGCGAGCCCGACGTAAAGAAAAACGTCCTTGAAATCCGAGTTGGTAAAGGGCTTGAACAAGTAGCCGAACATGCTGGCCGCATCATGGCAGCTGCCGATAAAATCGCGTCAAGAATTCCGCCTGCAGATGGAGGTAAAAAATGACAGAACCGGCGGTATCAACAAGACGGATGCCTAAAGAGCTTTCCGATGCGAAGAGTCGGGAGAATGTTGATGCTTTCCTCAGGAAAGCGCTCGTCGTTCTTCCAATAATAGTGGTCTTTGCTATGGTTTGCTTTGGCCTCTATTGGATGTCCCACAAAGTCACGCCAAACCTCATCGCCACCTCCCCTGCCGCGCCAAGCGCGGCAGGAGTACCAACGCAAACGCCCAACCCGAGTGTGAGCTTGGGTTGGTGGGATGGATTGCCCCAGTCAGTTCAACCAGGAGTCGGACTCTTGGTCGGAGCCATCGGGGTTCTTGTGGTAATTGCCTTGTTGAAGTACATCTCCAAGGGTAGCGGCACGGGAGCATTCAAAGCAGGAAGTTTTACCCTGCAAGTGATAACCTCGCTCGCAGTGGCAGCTCTGCTCTTTGCGGTGCTCTACCCTCTCAACCCGACGGCACCGCTATTTATGACCGATGAGGGGCACTACCACATCGCGATGTATGCGGTAATGATTATTGTCGCGGTAATGGTTGCTACAAACCTGAAAGGTTTCGGAAAGTTGTCGGCAGCCGCAATCATCGTGGTTGTCTTTGGTCTTCTTGGACCGAGAACGTTGATGCTGTACGACCCGGATGGTTTGGTAAGAGCCAAGCTGCACCTTACGGGGTTAAGAGGAGCTGCCACGCAAGTGGCTTCGGCACCTCCACAGGCCTTGGTTATGTCTTGCACCGGTGTAAAAAAAGAGTGGGTATTCGGCGCTCAACCGCAACCGATTAACCCCGAAGCATCGTGCGCTCCAGACCTGTGGTTTGAAGGGCATTGCATTTACGTGCAACGAGCCAGATGGACCAACGACCATACCGTCTATCGCAACTGCGGTGGAAAGTTGCCCAACGATGTAGAGTTCGCATGGAGCGCGGACGAAACATTTGTGGGCGCAGTTGCTCTTTCCCAACCTCGGTATAATTACTGAGGCAAACACCACGGCAGACCCTTCGGGGCCTGCCGTTTTTCTTTTTTATTTAATTAGTAGTACTGCTCTGAAAACTGCCCTGACAGCCCGAAAGGCCGCCCGTGCACACGTTGTTTCCAATAAAGCCGAGGATGGCATATGCGCTCACTATGATAAACATGCCAATGAGTCCCCAGAGTATATGCCGCTTGCCGTCTTCTTTAGAGCTACTGCCGTTTACGTTGAGCGCCAGCAAAAACTGTATCACGCCCCAAAAAAACACCAGCAGTCCTGCCGCAAAAAGCAGCATTAGCAACGGATTGATAATGACGTTATCGAGATTACTAACCAGAGTTTGTGTGCTGAGCATGCGAGAAAATAAACTCGAGTATTTTTACTGTGAAGTAATAGGTACATGTGGTGTTACTATATTTCCACCACTACTGCCGCCGAGAAGAGCGTTTTGAGCAAGACCCACAATACCCCAAATAGATACCATAATAAAAAGTGAGAGAATACCTGCTATCATGGTTTTTCTACCGGTTTCTATCTCTGGATGCCAAATATATTGAACAAGACCCCAGAAAAACACCACGATTGCCGCCGCGATGAGCACCGGGATAAGCAGGTTGAGAACCTCCCCGACCGAAGCAACAAGTTGTACAAGTGGAGTAAGTGCTTGTGCCGACGCGACAAGCGGCGCGGCAAAAAGGATAAATGCCAAAGATAACGATTGAGCGACTGTTTTTTTCATAATAAAGGTTAGTTAATTACTCCTTCACTCTATCAGCTAAGGAGCCTTATACAAGCAGGCTCTGTGGATAGACTAAAGTCCGGACGGCCGCGCGGGAGGCGTGGGGACATTTTGAGGTAGTGATTGATATTGAGACGAACCCGAGAGATTGAGCGGCATCTGAGTTGAGCCGTTTATATCGCTCGACGAGCTGCCCCCGCCAAAAAAGGCTGTGTTCATAACGGCCAAAATCCCCCAAATAGATACCAGTACAAAAATAGCTACGAGGCTCCAGATAATGCGCTCTTTTGCCTCGGCGTGGCCTTTGGCGTCGCCCGACTCGCGGATATATCGTACGAGACCTATAAAAAACACTACTACCGCTAATGCGAGCAAAACTCCCACGGTAAGGTTGATGAGCGAGACGATATTCTGCACGATGCTGGCAAATGTTGCTCCGGAGCTAAAGAGTCCCATAATTTAATTGCAGGATGATATTACTGTTTGTCCGCTCCCCGACGCCAAACCGTTGACCGTGTTGGCAATCACCATCGAGAGGAGCCATGCACCCAAAAAGATGCCGATGCCGATGACGGTCCAGAGCATGTTTTGCCGAGCCTTTGCTAAATCCTCCGGTTTGCCTTGCGCCAGTACAAACCTGAGACCGGCATAGACGATAAACAACACAGCGATGGGGATGCCGATGGCTACTGCCGCCTGGAGCAGCGCTTTGATGAGCCCGCAAAAACTATTGATGTTGCCGAGCGGGTTGATTACGGTGCCGGAACCGGTATTGGCGGACGGGAGAGAATTCCTCCCTGAAGCCGTAGGCGCTGAATTGCCGCCGCCTTGAAAGGAATATGGATCAGCGGCCAGTGCAACAACCGGCAACACTAAAAGCGCGAGCCCTATCCCTCCTGCAAGTAAAAGTTTCTTCATAGCAATAGTATATATCCAAATTACATGCCGATAGCCGCCCGTATCCACTCTACCACCCCATAGAGCACCATGAGCAAAAGGAGTAACGTGACCCCGCCCATAAAGATATTTTTGGACTCTTTCATCCCCTCTTGAGAGCC
Source organism: uncultured Candidatus Saccharibacteria bacterium (assembly GCA_964459335.1). Taxonomy (GTDB): domain Bacteria; phylum Patescibacteriota; class Minisyncoccia; order Phycocordibacterales; family SBAW01; genus GWA1-54-10. The sequence goes on from CAYWJX010000015.1 coordinate 4,432, forward strand.
AAACTCGGCAAAGTAAAACGAGAGCCCCCATATGATAGACACGATGAGTATCGCAAACACGAGAGCAAACAGAGTGTTGAGTACATCGCCTTGCATAGTTATTGTGTCTGCCCGCTAAAGAGTTGCGCCAGCGCTTGCGAGGCCTCGGCCACCGCGCCCGCGGGCGCCGACGCGCCGGAGAGCACCTCGTTTACCATCGTCTGGAAGATGGTGTCGGTTTGCGTAGGCGCAGGGTCGAGCCATGCATGTGATATAAGGCTCGACTCGACAAACACAGCCATCGGCGCGTTGTTGGCGGTATCAACCGACACATCGCGCCGCACCGGCGGCAGTGGCACCGCTTGTGCCAACAGCGATATTGCCTGCTGGCTCGTGAGCGCCTCGGCCACCGCGAGCGCGCCGTTTGGATTTGACGCCGTGCGCGATATTGCCACGCCCGTGAGATTGCCAAAGGTTACCTGCGTGCTGTTGCCCTGGAGTTGCGGGAGCACCGACACGCCAAAGCTCAAGTTGGGGTTGGTCGCGGCAAGTGTTGCATACTCGCTTGCAAAACCAAAATAGGTGGCTAGGTCGCCGCTCGTAAATGCGTTGCTCGATTGTGCAAGCGAAGAGTTCCATGAGTAGCTGGTTTTGCTCGGGTCGGCAAACTCGGTGTAAAAGCGCAGTGCCGACTCGGCCGGGTTGGTGGGCGCGTTGGCGGGTGTTTGGCCAAACACCGACACGGTTGCGCCGTTCGCGTTCTCTGCGGTGATAGAGTCGCCCGCCTGCATAAAGAGCGTCGAGAGGATAGCTTTTGCGTTATCGACATTTTGCCACGTGCCGAGCGCCACCGCCGCTTGGCGCACATTGGAACCCGCATCGAGCGACGTTATCTTGGGTGCGATAGTTAAAAAGTCGTTCCAATACACGGGAGCCGAGGCGATACCGGCGGCGGCGTAGAGGTCGCGGTTCCAATACATGACAAGCGGGTCGATGCTAAACGGCAGAGCCAAGGCTCCCTGCGGCGTCAAAAAAAGCTGACCTTCGTCGATAAACGAGTTGACAAACTGCGCCTGCGAAACGGCGTTGTACGGGATGGGCGTGATTTTATTTTCAAACGAGTAGACCTGGGTCTGCGATACCAAAAAGAGGTCGGGGCCCGAGCCGCTTGCCATGCCGTTGAGGAGGTCGGCGTCATACGTGGCGGGCTTTTTTTGCACGTAGCTCACATCGGCAAACGCTTTGTTGCTGGAGCGCAAAGTCGTGAGCAAGTTGCTCATCGTGTCGCTGTCCTCGGTGCCCCATATCACCACCGGCCCGGTACTGGAGCCGCCGAGCAATCCGCCAAACGCCGCAAATACGCCAACGCCTGCGATAAGAAAAAAGGCAAAGAGGCCGGTAACGATTATTTGAAAGTTGGTCATTTTCATACCAGTATCATTATTGCACTTTTTTGCGCACAACAAACCCCCAATGGTATGCGCCGGCGGGCACGGGCTCCTCATACGAAAAGCCGGTGTCTTCAAAAAGTTTGCGCGCGTCATCTTCTTTTATCACCTGGGATTCGTGCGGGCCCAAGCCCCCGTGCGACGAGCTCCAGTCAATAACAAGCGCACGGCCGGTGCGCTTGAGGACGCGGCGCATCTCTTTGATGAGTGCCGGTTTATCTTCGGCGCTAAAGAGAATATTGCTTGCGATGACTACATCGATATGCTCTGCGGGCAAATGGCTCCCGCTGGGCTTTTCGATATCGCCATGCACGACCTCGACATTGTGGAGACCCTCGGCAAGCGCGAGTGTTTTGATATGGCTCAAGATATCTCTGTTCGCATCCACCGCCCAAACCTTTCCGCTCGGGCCCACCGCGCGCGCCGCCGCGCGCGTAAAAAACCCGGAGCCTGCGCCAAAGTCGGCCACCTCTAACCCCTCGTGTATCTTGGCCTCGCGCACTGCCACGGCAGGGTTGAGAAAGAAACTTTCGTGAGCATCATCCATGTGTGTCTATTATATAGCAAGAAAAAAGCCCGCGAGTTCTTCGCGGGCTAAGGAGCGAGTGGCCACTTCCAGGTGCCGCCTGTTATGCCACACACATAACATGATGTGCCGACCTCTCCAGATTGCAGAGAGTAGCACTCCATAGATTGGCTCTGACAAAAATGACTTGTCGGTATTTGCCAGGCCAGTCTGACTCCTAAAACAAACCGCGGGCGCTGGTCAGCCGGCGGAAAGTTGGCTAAGGCTGTCGAAACAAAACAACAAACCAGAGCCAAGCCGAGCAGTGCTGTTTTGCGCATGACTTCCTCCTACCAGTCTCGATAAAAAGACGAGCCCCTCTGGCGGCGAGCGTTTGACGGGAGAGGAAATTGCTCCCTCAAACTTTTGGCTCTCTTCTCGCTGTTTCTTTTATAAAAAGAACCGACCATATATCCTTTGGCATGCAGCTTGCGCCGTCTACGCTGCTTGCGTGTCAGTGGCATGACCACCTCCCTCTCGAGTTAGGCACAGATCTTTCTGTCTCAAACCTTAGTTTCAAACCGAGAGACTGTCAAATAAATAAAAAACCGGCTCCGCAGAGTGCGGGACCGGACAATATTCATTACATAGGCCAGTGCAGGATAACCCAAGCCCCGACCAAAATGACAAGCGCGAACGGGACGAGGACTTCCCTATTTGCGTACACGTATGCGCGCATCGCAACCTCCATTCCCAGCAGCCGCCCCAATTGTCGCGCAAAAAACTAAAGAGTCAATCAACTTATCAACGTTTTTTCACTATGATATATCATAGTGTCAACTCGGAGGTGTTAATTCCGAGCTAACAAAATAAAAAGGGCGGCGCCGGGTTTCCCCAACGTCGCTCTTGAATTCGAATATCACACATCCGTGGTCGCTGTCTTCTCGTCAGGCTCGCAGAGGAACGAATAGTCGTTCCCACGCGAATCTGAAAGCGATGCAGGAGGTGGAATGATGGACAACACACGCCACTTTTGTTGATTTAGCCGCTCAACAATCTTTTGCAATTGCTCAGGTACGCTTTCGCCATAATCTTTATGGAATACATAGCGAGCAACAATCACCTGCATAGCATCCTCCCCAGACAACAGTTAAAAATGGTGAACTAGAAGAACTTGTAACTCGCCTCGAGTATATATCAAAACAACATAATCGTCAAGCTGTCAAATTAGGCTTATTTTAGGCTCTTTAAACTAGGAAATCTTGCCTCCAAGTTATTTTATTGTTTGTGCTTGTTCGGGCGTCCACGGCGGTGTGCTAAATATCAACAGCGTTGCTTGCGGCTTAGGCTCCCAAAAATATTTTTTATTTTTCTCCACCAGCACCACGTCGCCTTTGGTGAGCGTCACCTCCTCACCTTCTTGATGAAAAAGCACCGTGCCCTCAAGAATGTAAGCAGTCATCTCGGCCAAGGTATTGAGAGCAAAACCCTCCGCCGGATACCGCGCTGTCAAAGGTATCTGAGCAAGGTTTGAGAGTGTAGTCGTAAAAGGAAAACTAGCAGCCGCCAAAAAATATTGGATCATATTCGTATTATAACAACTCGGAGGCGATGCCTCCGAGTTTACATATCCAAATCAGAAATGTCTTTGTAAAATTTTGCATCTATTCCTAGCCCCTTGGCAACTTCAACATTCTTTTTATCGTCGTCTCTATATGCCACCTCAGAAGCAGGCAGGTTGAGACGCGCGAGCACCTGCACAAAAAACTCTGGGTGTGATTTGCTGGCGCCCAGTTCACAGGAAAAGAAGCATTCATCAAAGTACATATCGAGCCCCACTTTTTTGCGTAAATACTCTCCTCTATATTTTTCTTGATCAGTAGCAAGATAGCATTTAATGCCTTTGCGGCGATATTCCTCTATAACCCTAAGCACCTCAGAATCAACCTCCACATCTGTAGTAAACCAATATTCTAAAAAAGCATCAGTGCCGTTTTTCCAACCCCATTTAGGTAGTAGTTTTTCAAGCTCCTCTTTTAAATCTGCCCTGCCTTCCTGGCACTCCTTAAATGTGGTTTTAAAAAACTCAGTAACTTCATCTAGTGGTGCTCCATACTCGCGTGCAAATTGTAAACTAAAATACTCCTTGTATTTTTTAAGCACCACCCCATCTGCGTCAAAAAGTATCGCTTTTATCATATTTTAATTATTTTCTTAGTATATAAACTCGGAGGCGACGCCTCCGAGTTTACTGCAAAATACCTGATTTTATTTTTCATCTTCAAAGTCTTTAATCGTAAGTAGATGTAAATGAAAATGCGCCGGGATGGATTTTACTTTGTAGGTAGCCTCAATAATAAACTCATATTCTTTATGGAGATAATTATCTTTTATAATTTTGAGTTCTTTTAATTCCTCATCATTGAGGTGGTCCTCATCCACATGACGCAACGGGACAATCATATCGTGTGTCTTTGCAATCCGGTCATACGGAAAAGCATTGGTCATTATTTTCCAATGTACAAATTTTTTTATAGGCACACTCGTACAAAGAGCACAGCCTTTTTCTAATAGTCCTTGAGCTATTAAATCTTTATACTTTTTCTGACTTTTAGCAGTACGGAGAAGTCCCATACATTTTTACAAACACACGAAGCTCGCTATGCCGTCGCCTTCTCTGAGCTTCATTACCCTTACGCCTTGGGTGCCTCTCGAGAGGCTCGGGATTTCGGTTAGGGCGGTGCGGATGACTTGGCCTTTTTGGGAGATTATCACAATCTCGTCCTCGCCAACGCCTTCCTCTTTAGAGATAACCTTTGCTGCAATCAACGGGCCGGTTTTAGGGGTGACCTTTACCGTTTTGATGCCGCTGCCGCCGCGCTTTTGTGTTTTGTACTCCTCAACCGGCGTGGTTTTGCCGTAGCCGTTTTTGGACACCACAAGCACCTCGAGGTTTTTGGCGCCTTTGTGCACCACATCGGCGCCCACGACCCAGTCGCCTCCCTGGAGCTTCATGCCGCGCACGCCGCCGGCTGTGCGGCCCATCGAGCGGATGTCGCTCTCTTTAAAGCGCACGCTCTGCCCCTTGGCTGTGGAGAGGAATATTTCGTCGCCCTTCTCTACCAAAAGCGCAGCAATCAGCTCGTCGCCTTTTTGGAGCTTCATCGCAATAAGACCCGAGCGGCGCACATCGTGGAAGGCTGTTGCATCGACTTTTTTGGCAACGCCGTGCTTGGTAATCATGTAGAGATATAGCGGTGCCTCCTTCCCCGACGCTTCGGTCGGGGTCCCGACCCCAGGGCGTCGGGATTGATTTTTGCGCATCGGCAAAATCGAAGAGACCTTTTCGGCATCCGAGAGTGAGAGGAAGTTAACAAGCGCTTTGCCTTTGGTCGAGCGCTTGCCCTCGGGCAACTCAAAAAACTTTATTTGATAGGCTTTGCCAAGATCGGTAAAAAAGAGTAGATCGGCATGCGTCGAGGTGCGGAGGAACGAGGTGACAAAGTCTTCCTCTTTGGTGTTGAGGTCGATAACACCAACGCCGCCGCGCCGCTGCTTTTTATACTCGTCGGTGCTGGTGCGCTTTACGTAGCCGTCTTGCGTCATCACCAACACCTGCTCCTCCTCGGGCACCAAATCCTCGACATTAATAACGCCCGCCGCGCCTTTGACTATTTTTGTTTCGCGCTCATCGCCATATTTGCGCGCGGTCAGGGCGATCTCGGCGCGGATAACGGCGAGCATCTTTTTTTCGCTCTTCAAAAGAGTCATACACTCCTCGATAAACGCCTGCACCTCGGCGAGCTCGTCCTCAACTTTTTTGCGCTCGAGGTTGGCGAGGCGCGCAAGCTTCATTTCCAAAATCGCGGCGGTCTGCAGGTCGCTAAATTTAAATCGTTTTATCAAATTGGCCGCGGCCTCCGGCACGTCGCGACTCGCGCGGATAATCTTGATGATTTCGTCGATGTAGTCGAGCGCTTTTTTGAGGCCAATCAAAATATGTTCGCGTTCCTGTGCTTTTTTGAGGTCAAACTCCGTGCGGCGGCGCACCACCTCTTTGCGGTGTTTGATAAACTCCTGCAAAATGCCCTTGAGCGAGAGCGTTTGCGGCACGCCGTCGACCAGCACCACCATGTTGAAGTGGAAGGTGTCTTCGAGCGCGGTGTGTTTGTAAAGATAATTTAAAACTTTTTGCGGATGCGCGCCTTGCTTGAGCTCCACCACAATGCGGATGTCTTTTGTCGACTCATCGCGGAGCCCGCGGATGCCTTCAATTTTTTTCTCGCGCACGAGGTCGGCCACGCGCATAATCATGTCGGCTTTGTTAACGCGATACGGTATCGAGGTAATGACAATTTGGTAGTCGCCTTTTTTGCCCTCGACAATCTCGGCGTTCCCTCGCACCACCACGCCGCCTTTGCCGGTGGAGTATGCGTGCAAAAGGTCAACTTTATTAAACGCCACCGCACCCGTCGGGAAGTCGGGGCCGGTCACATCCTTCATCAAATCCTCGACACTAAGACTGGGCTCGTCGATGAGATGCTCGAGCGCATTGCTTACCTCTTGCAAGTTGTGCGGCGGTATCGAGGTGGCCATACCCACGGCGATGCCGAGCGTACCGTTGAGCAAAATATTGGGCACCGCGGCCGGCAACACCGCGGGCTCTTTGAGTGTGCCGTCGTAGTTGGGGCGCCAATCAACGGTGTCTTTTTCGATATCAACCAAAAGTTGCTCGCTCATGCGCGACATCTTGGCCTCGGTGTAGCGCATCGCGGCGGCCGAGTCGCCGTCGATGGAACCAAAGTTGCCCTGCCCCATGATGAGCGGGTAACGCAAGCTAAAATCTTGCGCCATTTTTACCATCGCGTCGTACACGGATGCGTCGCCATGCGGATGGTATTTGCCCAAGACATCGCCCACCACTGCCGCCGATTTGCGAAAGCGCGCTTGCGGCGTGAGACCCATGCGATGCATCGTGTAGAGGATGCGGCGGTGCACGGGCTTGAGCCCATCGCGCACATCGGGGAGCGCGCGGTCGGTAATCACCGACATGGCATAGTCGATAAAGCTCTCGCGCATCTCGGTTGAGATGTTACGCGATACTACTCCCTCACCCGCCGTGCGCTCCGGCGCAGGCTCTTTTTTGTCATCTTTAGCCATGGTTATTGCTGCGGAGTGTAACTATCTTGCGTCGAACTTGCAACAATGAGTGTTGCCTGACCGTTCTCGGCGGCCGCGCTCGCGGCAACAGCCGCCATTTGCGACGGATCGTCGGTCGCGGCAGTTTGCGGCGGTGTTGACGCAAAGCGCACGCCGAGCGTGGTGACCCACACCAGCAAAAGAAGCCCGGTAATGACGCTTGCCATCTGCATCGCGTGCCGGCGCCGCTCGTGCGGCGTTTTGCTCTTCATATGTTCGATATAATTTTTCATTTTTATTACGCCGACAACACGATGATCTCGCCTTCTTTACCCTCCAAATCTTTTTTCTTGATGGTGAGCTTTTCAACCGCCTGCACCTCCTTGCCCGCCTCTTTAAGAAAGTTTTTGAGGTCGCTCGGCGTGTAGTACATCGGTATCACCGCCTTCGGCTCCAATTGTACCGCAAGCGCGTAGGCTTTGTCGTAGTCGAGCATGCCCTTATCGCCGATGGGCAAAAAAAGTATGTCGATGTCGTCGAGCTCGGCCTTGGCCGACATTGGCAGGTCGTTGGTGCCGAGCGCACCCAAAAAGCAAAGATTCATCCCTTCGAGCGCCACCGTATATATAGTATTGACGAGCTTGCGAGTCCCGACCGTAGCGTCGGGATACTCTCCATAGCCGGTCTCGGAGGCAAAGCCGCGCACGGCGACACCTTTAACCTCGTACTCGCCGGGCCCGCTGATAACAAACGGCTCCCGCTCGCCAAATGCGGCGTTTTCGACGCCGTTAAAGTCCTCGTGGTCCATCGAGACAAGCGCGATGTCAGCGCCAAATTTGGAGGCCTTTAGCTCCGAGTCTTTGGAGGGCGGATTAAACGCGAGCGTGAGCTCCCCCTGCGTAATCTTAAAACATTCGCCCCCCAGATAGGTGATAACCATAGCTCTATTTTAGCATAAATGAGCCTAAAATGAAAGCAAAAATTGACTGCGCAATTAGCTAGATATACAGTAAAAAAGTGCCCTTTTATTTTGTCGTAATGCATGACGGCAAGATAGAGGATGACGGCGCAAGTACACCCAGAGGTTGCAATGCAAAGGACTGAACAAAAAGTGCCTCCCAAACGCTTTGGACTTGGTCCGGCTTTGTACGACACTGCTGATGGACAAAAGCTCCAGCAACAGCAGCAGCGGCAGGGGCTGAGACAGCAACAGCAGCAGTGCCAGCAACAGCAAGGTGAAGGGCCGCCCACTTGTCCCGGCCCCATCGAGCCTCAATCCAACATCTGAAGGCACACTACCTTCCCCACCCACCACCCCTCGCTTTTGCGAGGGATTTTTTATCCCCAATATGTATTTTTTTACTTGATTGACAGCGTGGTGGGGCGGTGTAGAGTTGAGTTAGATTCTTCTTCAGTTACGACCGCGGAGACGAGTCCCCCTCCCACCCCGGTCGTACTGGCGACCAGCGTTGCAAAACGCCCCCCAGCCCGACGCTGGTCGCCCTTTTCTTCAAGTTCCACTTCGGTGGAACTATTTTTTTATCCAAAAAAATTACATAGGTCCGACCTATGTATGTGTGACCTATGTATGTGTATAAAGCCAATTGACAACACCCAGCGCGGGTGTAGATTTGCAGATACCTCCAGCGGTCGTCGCACATTATACGGCCGGTAGTCTGGAGGCTGTTCCCGCGGCTTTTGCCGCTGTCGCTAGCAAGGAGAGAGACTTTGAGAAATCTCATCCGCGCTGGCCCGAAGTCGGGCCACAGCCACATCGCGTCGAAGACCCTCATCTAGCGCCTTCACCGCGCTACTGACGCAAGGCTACGCTGCAAGCCGTCAACAGCGACCAAAAAATGACGACATCCTCTATCCCCAAGGGGAGAAAGGAAAAAATTGGGCTCGACGTTACCAGCCAGTACGTCGAGCCCTTCGCTTTTCTATAGTTGCAAAAAAGCTTACTTTTATATATAGTATCTCGCAATAAGGGCTTACCTTATTATCAGCAAACAAGCGCGTAGAATTAATCTCTTTAGTTCCCCTGCCCTTCGACTGGGCTCAGGGTAAATCCAAGAGGATCTACCGTACAACCAAATATATGACACCCGCAAAAACAGCCGTTTTGGACGCGAGCCTTGAGGAATCTCAAGTAGTTTCTCCTATGCAAATACTCGTCGACAAGGCTCCCGAGCCGCCTAAGCCCGGCGACATCGTTGAGGGCCCCGTGCTCGCGCTCGACCGCGCACGCCTCTATATCGACCTCCCTCCGTTTGGCACCGGCGTGATTTACGGCCGCGAGTACATGAACGCGCGCGAGGTTATCAAGCGCACCAACATCGGCGACATCGTTGCCGCCAAAGTTATCGCAACCGACACCAAAGACGGTTACATCGAGCTCAGTCTCAAAGAGGCGCGCCAGGCGATTGTCTGGGCCGAGGCCGAGGAAGCGCTCAAAAGTAAACAGCCGTTTGAGCTCCTGGTGAAAGAGGCCAACAAAGGCGGTCTCATTTTGGAGTGGCAAGGTTTGGGCGGATTTTTGCCGGCATCGCAACTTAAAGCCGAGCACTATCCTAGAGTGACCGACGGCGACAAAGACAAAATCCTCGACGAGCTCCGCAAACTCGTGGGCACCAAGTTGCCGGTCACCATAATCTCCGCGACGCCTAAAGAAGGTAAGCTCATCTTTAGCGAGAAGGGCGCCGATGATAAAGAAAAGAAGGAGCTCATCGCAACCTACCAAGTGGGCGACGTGGTCATGGGCGAAGTCACCGGTATGGTCGACTTTGGCGCGTTTATCAAACTCGAGGAAGGTCTTGAGGGCCTCGTGCACATTTCCGAAATTGATTGGGGCCTTGTCGACGATCCGCGCCACTTCTTTAAAGTGGGCGACAAAGTAAAAGTAAAAATCATCGACATCAAAGACGGCAAAGTATCGCTCTCGGTTAAACAGCTTAAAGAAAATCCGTGGCAGATTGCCGCAAACAAATACAACAAGGGCGACAAAGTGGAGGGCGTGGTGATTAAGTTTAACAAGCACGGCGCGCTCGCCTCTATCGAGGAAGGTATCGCGGGGCTCGTGCACATCTCGGAGTTTGGCAGTGAGGAAAAATTGCGCCAAACCTTGGAGCTCGGTCATCGCTATCCGTTTACCATCTCGGTCTTCGACCCCAAAGAGATGCGCATGGCGCTCACCTTTACCGGCGACAAGAAATAAACGGAGGTTAAACCTCCGTCAAAGGTTTAACCTTTGTAAAGAAAAGACCGCACCCTCAAATCGAAGGGGCGGTTTTGCGTCAGGCAAGCATATAGCCTGCGTCTCGGATACACTTGATATAGTTTCTGCCGCCTGCAGCGGAAAGGTCTCTCCGTAACCGACCTGCGGTTGTTTTAACATTGTTCAAGGTTGTATCATCGAGTGTGCCATAGAGGCACATAGCAATGAACTCCCTTGACACCACCGTGCCCGCGCACCAGCCTAGCACATCGAGCAAGCGATACTCCAAACGACACAACCGCACTGTTTTATCGTCAATACGCACCGTCTTGGCATCAAGATCGATAGAGAGCGTGTGCCGAGGATCGTCGTCTTTTATTTCTACGCGCATCAGACACTCCCTGTTTGGATGAACGTATGCTTCCTTCGTATATAACACCACATATGACAAAAAGTAGCCAGTAAAAAAAGAAAATCCGCCGCGGTACTCCGCGGCGGGGTTTTGTGTGCAAACTTATTTTGAAAGAACGTAATATCCTGTCCTGCCGGGCCTCGGTGATTCAGCTTGAGGAGGACCGAGTTTTTTGTCAAAACCGCCCCACTCATTGCGATTATCTTCCCAAGCCCGCATAAATTGATGTCCTTCGATGCCTTGCAACTTCAACAGTGCAAAAATGGCATCATACACGATAATGCAACCACTCTGCATTGTTTGGGGAGTGTTTGCACTCTTAATGTCGTGTACTCCCTCGTCCAATGTAGCAAGAAGTTCTTTGTGATACTTCTCATCGTCGAGCGGAGAGGCGGGGATGTCTTCCCCTTTTCTTTCTTTAACGATGCGCGGCGTGTTATCTCGCATCAATTGCGACATATCAACCCCCATGTTTCGTCGGAACAATCTGAGTGTTTTATACTGCTTACACAATCAAAATGCAATAGACACTCCCTACTTTGAGTGGAGGCGCATCGTGGCAGCTTCCCGGCCGTCAATTAAAAGATCTTTTAGCGCTTCGGCGACGAGCTTGCGCGCTTTTTTTAATTTTTCTTCTTCGGCGGGTTTAAATTTGCCAAGTACAAAGTCGACTGTTTTCTCCGCATCGGGCTTTTTTAATTTGCCGGAGGGGGTTGCGGGCGAGATGCCGATGCGGACGCGCACAAAGTCTTTGGTCTTGATCGCTTTTTGTACCGAGTCGATGCCGCGATGGCCGCCCGCGCTCGAGCCAAACGAAATTTTGACGCGGCCGAGCGGCAAATCGAGCTCGTCTTGAAGGACCGCCAAGTGCGCGGCCTGCTGTTTGGAGCCCACAAGTGTTTTAAACGAGAGGCCGGAGTTGTTCATGTAGGTCTCGGGCAAAAGCAAAGTGGTTTTTTTACCAAATAACTCGCCTTTTATAATCTGCGCCTTGAGTTTTTTGTCGTCCTTCCACTCGCCAGTGCCTTCTTTTTTAACGAGTGCCATTAAAAAGTCGCGCCCGGTGTTGTGTCGCGTACCCGTGTAGTTTGTATCGGGATTTCCTAACCCTGCGATGATCCACTGCATGGCTCACATCATATCACAAATGAAAAAATACTTGCATTATAAAAAAATAAGCATACAATTGCCGCATGTCAGAGGAAAAGCGGGATTCCTTTTTCACCGAACTCCTCAAATTTGCCGTTATTGCCCTTATCATAGTCGTCCCCATTCGGCTATTTGTCGCCAAACCGTTTATTGTGAGCGGCGCGTCGATGGAGCCCACCTTTGATACCGGCCAATATCTCATTGTCGACGAGCTTTCCTATCGTTTTGAGCCGCCCGCGCGCGGCGACGTCATCATTTTGAAGTATCCCAAGGACACTTCGCAGTATTTTATCAAGCGCATCATCGGTTTGCCGGGAGAAACGCTCCACATACACAACAATCAGGTCTCGATAACTACCGTAGCGGGCAACATAATCGACTTGCCCGAGCCGTATGTTAAAAATATCGGCAATGGCCCCGACATCGACGTGCCAATCCCAGCCGGCGAGTACTTTGTCATGGGCGACAACCGGCCCGACAGCTCCGACAGCCGCTATTGGGGCTTGTTGCCGAGCTATGACATCGTCGGCCACGCCGTGGCACGCTTGCTCCCCCTCCAAAATATCGGACTCATGCCCGGTAGCACACAAGAACCACAGTGAAACAATTGCAAACCTCTCCGGCTCGCACCGCACCCGCATCGTTTTTGCGGCACGCAACCGATGTGGCAAGCTTCTATGGGTTTAGGCCTGCGCGCGATATCGAGCGCATGACACAAAACCGCCTCGTCAAGCGCGTGGGAGCGCACACCTTTGAGACAGTCGCACAAGTGAGCGCCACGCGCGTCTCAATGCACCCCGGCGAGCCGGTGCTCGCCTACTATGCATCGCCGTACCCAACCAATCTTCCCACTGTGTGCCTGCCGCGCGAGAGCGGCGAGTTTGGGCTCCAAGTGATAGGCTCGCAAGAGAGCGTCGGCGAGGTGGTCATGTTAAAAGCGCTTTCGGCAATCATCACCGAGTGGGGCGCGGCCATTGCACGCGTGCGCGTTAATGCTACCGGCGACCGCGACAGCCAACAGCGCTTTTTGCGCGAGCTCTTGATATATACGCGTAAGCACGCGCAGAGCTTTGATGAGAGCGCACGCGAGGCTATTGCACAAAATCCGCTTGCGGTATATGCGCACCCGAGCGAGCCGGTTAAAAAAATCTTGAGCGAGGGTCCGCGCTCGGTCAACTTTTTGTCCGAACGGAGCCGCGCGCACTTTCGCTCGGTGCTTGAGCATCTCGAAAACCTCGGGCTTCCCTACGAGCTCGACGACTTGCTCCTCGGCGATGCCCGCGAGCCGCATATTTCGTTTGCAATCGATCTTCTAGGCACCGACGCCACCATCATGGCGGCGGTGGGCGGCCGCTACGACGACTTTATAAAAAGGCAGAGCGGCCGCAAAGAGGGCGCGGGCGTTGCGGCGAGCATATTCTTCCGCAAGAGCGGTGCGGCACGCTCGAGTTTTACCCCACCGCAAAGAGCCGCCGCGCCCAAAATATTTTTTGTACAACTTGGGCTCCGCGCCAAGCTCCAAGGTCTCGGCGTGGTCGACATGCTCCGCGAGGCGCGCATACCGGTGTCGCAGTCATTTGATGCGTCGCATCTCTCGCCCCAGCTTGTGGCCGCGCGAGAGCTTGGTGTGCCGTATCTCCTCATCATGGGCCAGCGCGAAGCCATCGACGGCACCATTATCGTGCGCTCCACCACCAACTCATCACAAACCATCATCGCAATCTCGCAACTCCCCCGCTTCCTCAAGACCTTGCATTAACACACCCCTGTGTGTTACTATCTTTCCACATGTCAGTACAGGCGGAGGTCAGCAAAAACGAGAACGAAACGGCGGTAAACCTTATCCGCCGCTTTAGCAAGCGCGTACAGGGCGCGGGGCTTATCCAGCGTGTGCGTAGCCGCCGCTACCACAGCCGCATTAAGTCGGGCAACGTCCGCCGCAAGCAAACCCTCAAAGTTATCAAGCGCCGCGAGGAGGTGCAGGAGCTCATCAAGCTCGGCAAAATGGAGCCCCGCACGACGCGTGGCCCTCGCCGCCGCTAGCCGTAGCCCCCGCGATGGCTCGCCTCCCCTATAAAAAAATAAAGGACGACGTCCTCGGTAAAGAGTACGAGCTTTCGCTCGCATTTTTGTCTCCAAAAGAGATGCTCGCTGTTACCAAAAAATGGAAAAAGAAGGACCATATCTCCAACGTGCTCTCTTTCCCGCTCTCTAAAACCTCCGGTGAGATACTCATTTGTAAAGAAGCCGCGGCTCCTTACACGCCCGGCTACCTGTTTATCCACGGCTTGTGCCATTTAAAAGGCTACAAACATGGTGCTACAATGGAGAACATTGAACGCCTCTACTTAAAAAAGTGGGGCATCAATGCTCATGAGCAAAACAATCGTCGGCATCGACATAGGAACCTACCACGTTAAAGTGGTCATCGCGGAGGCGGGGGACAACCCGAGTCTCCCTCCACGTATCTTGGGTACGGGCTATGCGGAGAGCCGCGGGCTCAAACACGGCTACATTGTTTCTATCGGCGACGTGTCGCGCTCGGTTGCGGCGGCTGTGGGCCAAGCATCCAAAGCCGCACGATTTAAAGTTAAGCGCGCCTACTTAGGCCTCGGCGGCATCGGTCTCGAAGAAAGTTTTAGTCGCGGAGAAGCGATGGTGGAGCGCGGCGACTCCGAGGTGACCGAGCGCGACATCCCGCGCGCAATTGCCGCGAGCGAAAAAGCGCTTGCGCCGTCGGCTACACTCAATCGCAAAATAATCCACACGATACCGCTGCGTTACTCGGTTGACGGCACCAAGGTGCTCGGCCGGAGCCCCGTGGGCATGAAGGGTCAGCGCCTCTCGGTTGAAACTCTTTTTATTACGTGTCTCGAGAGTCATGTTAACGATCTTGTAGAGGCGGTGGAGCAAGCCGGTGTCGAGGTGGAGGATGTTGTGGCCGCGCCGCTTGCCGCAAGTTTTGTCGCACTTTCGAAAATGCAAAAACGGGTCGGCTGTGTGTTGGCCAACATCGGCGCCGAAACACTCTCGATTATCGTGTTTGAAGATGCCACACCCGTTTCGGTTAAAGTCTTCCCCGTTGGCGCAACCGACATCACCAACGACCTCGCGCTGGGCTTGCGCATCGCACCCGAGGAGGCCGAGCAACTCAAGCAGGGCGCGGTATTGGGCGCGCCGTATCCAAAACGCAAAATCGACGACCTCATCGCAAAGCGCGTTAACGACATGTTTAAGCTTGTCGAGAGTCATCTCAAAAAAATCGGCAAAGACGAGCTCTTGCCTGCAGGCATCATCCTCACCGGCGGCGGCTCGTCGATACAAACCATGTCCGACTTGGCCAAGGCGGTGCTCCGGCTACCCTCGCGCGTGGCATCGTTTGCCGATGGCACCAATGGCAAAATGCAACTCAAAGACGGCTCGTGGGCAGTGGCCTATGGGCTTACCATTTGGGGCCTCCAAGGCTCCGAGCTCGAAGGCCCGGAGAGTGCGGGCGGCATAGGCGAAGCATTTAAAGGAGCTTGGCGCTGGTTCAAAAAGTTCTTGCCGTAAAATAAAATTCGACAAATTTTCATTTTGAAGATATAGTGAAGTAAATAAGGTTCCTTCTAACAGCCGGAGGCTGCAATGCGTCAGTATGTGATTGATAAGAATTTGGTAACAATAGCCGCCAAAGAAATCAAAGACTACCTCCTTGAGAAATACCCTTCACTTTTACTTCTTGAAGAGGATCGTGGGCGCCGCGACCCCATACACATAAACGCTATGAACTTGTTTCTGTTGATTTGGAGTATCACCACGAGTAAATATGAAAGCTACGGAGACGCTGATAGAAAAGATCCCACTCTCCGGAAAGAGCTCAAAAAGCATTTTTTGGGTGTCGGTGTGTCCGAGTCGATCGCCAAGCAACTGGTCGTGGCCATCATCCACGGCCAGCATACTCCCCTATTGCGCCAAGTATCTTAACTCGACTTCGCCGCGACCCTCACCCTTGGGTCGCGGTTTTTTTATTTACAACACAAATTTTTGCCACTTGCTGTAACATTTGTGCAAGAGTAGAGTTCTACATGGATAGACGTACGGGGAGGAGAAAGTTGATGGAACAAGAGGTACTGGAATTTGAGGCGGCATGCACAGGCAAACCCTTCGATCGAGGCGCAAAATGGCGCTGGTTATTGAAGGCCACAACTGCCGTAATTATCGCGGTCGTTGCCGCGTGGCTCGCGTACCACACAAAATAATTGCGCGCCGCCCCGGCATGCCGGGGCGGCTTTTTTATTTAAAACATAAGGCTATTTTGTCAAACCCGGCCGCCGGCGGGCAGGAAGCCATCTCCATTTGCATACTTATAGAGAGCGGTGGTAAAGTGTCTGGGCTATGGCACAGATACAACCCGAAATCGAAGCGTTTGCCCGGATACGCGTAGTGGGTGTGGGCGGTTCCGGCAAAAATGCCGTCAACCACATGGTGGAGAGCAAGGTGCGCGGCGTCGACTTTGTGTCCATCAATACCGACGCACAAGACCTCCAGCACTCGCTCGCCAAAAAAAAGATTCACATCGGCAAAAATTTAACGCGTGGCTTGGGCGCCGGTATGAATCCGGAAATCGGCAAACGTGCCGCCGAAGAAACTAAAGAGGAAGTACAGCAAGCCATCAAAGGGAGCGACATGGTGTTTATCACCTGCGGTATGGGCGGCGGCACCGGCACGGGCGCGGCGCCTATTATTGCGCGCGCCGCCAAAGAGATGGGCGCGCTTACCGTAGCGGTGGTGGAAAAACCGTTTACCTTTGAGGGCGCACAGCGCATGCGCCTCGCCGAGCAAGGCCTCGAGGAGCTCCGCAAAGAGGTAGACGCGCTCATCGTCATCCCCAACGACCGCATTCTTGCCACAGTGGCAAAAGACACCACGCTCAAGCAGGCTTTTGCCGCGTGCGACGATATCTTAAAGCAGGCTGTGGAGGGCATCTCCGACCTCATCACACACCCGGGCATCATCAACGTCGACTTTGCCGACATCCGCGCCGTGATGGAAAACGCCG
>CAYWJX010000016.1:0-17162 GCA_964459335.1 uncultured Candidatus Saccharibacteria bacterium
TATTTGTGCGTCTTCATCGCGATGCGCATGAGCGCCGCAAACTCGTCGCCTTGCGCGCCGGTGCCGAGGATGACTATCTTGCTGTCGGGCAGGCTCTCGAGCGCCTCGGGGCCGATAAAAGTTTTTTCGGAAACTTTGAGCAGGCCAAGCTGTTTAACTATCTCAATGTTGACCTTCATACTGCGGCCCTCAACCAATATTTTTTTGCCCGCGCGCTCGGCGCTCTCGATGATGCGCATGATGCGCTCAAGCTGGGATGAGAACGTGCCGATGATGAGCCGGTTGTTGGAGGTGCGGATTATCTCGTCCATATTTTTTTGCACCAGCCGCTCGGGAGTAGAGAAGCCCGGCCGCTCGCAGTTGGTGGAGTCGGCTCCGAGAAAGAGAACTTTTTTGTCTTTAAAGTATGCAAAGTGTTCTTCCTCCGCGGGTGTCGGCACGCCGTCAACATGGTCGAGTTTGAGGTCGCCGGTAAACACAATCTCGCCGTACGGCGTTTCGATAATGATACCCATCGAGTCGGGGATAGTGTGTGTCACCGAGAAAAATCGCACGCGCAAGTTGCCGACGCGCACGGTATCCTCCTTTTCAACCTCGTGGATAGTAACCGGTTTGAGATTGGGGAACTCCTCTTGCCGCTTTTTAATCATAAGGCCGGTGAGCTCGCGGGTGTAAATCGGCGGATAGCCGATGCGGTCGATGATGTAGGGGATGCCGCCGATGTGGTCGAGGTGTCCGTGCGTGATAAACATCGCGCGGATTTTGTCGCGGCGATCCTCGAGATACTTGGTATTGGGCAAAATGTAGTCGATGCCCGGCGTGTCCTCCTCTTTAAATTGGAAACCGCAGTCGACAATGACGATGTCATCGCCAAACTCGACCGCTGTCATGTTGCGGCCTATCTCCTCAACACCCCCGAGCGGGATAATGCGGATGTTGCCCGCCTCAAGCGGGGGGATGGGCCGCTCATCAGGGTTGGAGCCTTGCTCGGCCACGATGCGCATCGGGTGCGCTTGATGCGGGCGCGGGCCCTCGCGGCGCAGTTTGCCGCGCCCTAGTTTGCCTCCGCCGCGCGCGCCTCCCGGCCTGTTTACCCGCCCTTGCGGGCCGCTATGATGCGGGCGCATGCCCCGATGCGCGTTGAACGGCTTATGATGTTCTGCGGCTTTTCCCGCAGGTGGTTTTGTCTGGTCGTCCATACTGATAATTAGTTTTTAATATTTTATTTTTTAACAAAGATGGGCCACACGCTCTCATCCTCGCGATGCCAATTGGTGACACTTAAGAAGCGGTCACTCGGCGATTCGATAAAGCCCATATCGAGACCTTGCAAATTAGTAGGTACAATATACACGAAATCGGGCGCATAGAGAAATACGGCGGGGATGTCGGCATTCAGTTGTGCTTCAAATTCCGTGTACAACTTTGCGCGCGTGGCATCGTCGGTGGTGGTGCGCAATTGCTCCAAGATGTTGTCGGCGGTTGAGTTGGCGTAGAGTGCAATGTTGAGCCCCGGGTCGGTGCGCTGGCTCGAATCCCAAAACGCAAAGAGGTCGAGCTCACGGCCGATAACTTCGCCAAAGAGGAGCGCGTCATATTTGCGCGGGCGGATGACGTTTTGTGATAAGTCACCCTGGTCGTAAATTTGTACGTCTACTTTGGCTCCCATTTTTTGCCACTCGTTTTGCACATATTGTGCCGCCGCACGGAGTTCCGGCACGTTGTCGGTTGCAAGGCTAAACTCGAGCACCATGGTTTGCGCATTTTTACCGCTGCCGGTTGTTTTTTGCAGCACGCCGCCGGGGCCCACAACCCAGCCGGCTTTGATAAGTTCTGCCCGCGCCGCGAGTGCCGGATCAGTCGAGGTTGCATTGCCGGTTGCGGGGTCTATGGTATTTACGCCGGAGACACTTGGCGGTACGGGGCCCTCGAGCGGCGTGCCGTAGCCGCCGAGCACGCTCTCGATGAGCGCGTTGCGGTCGATAGCATCTTGAAGAGCTTGCCGCACCGCATGGTCGCGCAAAACGGTTGACTGATTTTGATTAAAAAATACGCCAAATACGCGGTTAAGCGGCGCGCTCACCACCCGCTCGTTACTGCCAAGTGAGGGCAGGTTGGCGGGCGAGAGTCCACTGGCCGCCTCTATTGCGCCGCTCTCTAACGCCGAGTCGACTTCGTCTTCGTTGGCATAAAAGTGGAGTGTGATGTCATCAAGATACGGCCTGCCGAGCGTGTAGTTGTTAAACGCTTTGAGGTCGTACGAAGAGGGAATGCCCGAGGAGTTGCGCGAAATCGAGCCTATCTCAAACGGTCCGGAGCCGATAGGGCTTATGTTGAGATTACTAAAAGAAAACTCGTCGTCGCTCACATCTTGCCAAAGCGACTTGGGCAGAATACCCATCGTAAGGTTCTCAATAAAGGGAGCGTACGGGCTTTTCAGTGTAAATTGCACGGTACGCGCGTCTATCTCGGTAACGGTAACGCCGCTACAAATAGCTTGAAGCGGGCTCTTAAGCGCCGGGTCTTGCGTTTTTTGTATTGTAAACACAATGTCGTCGGCGGTTACCGGCGTGCCATTTTGGAAGGTGGCATTGTTGCGCAATACAAAGGTATAGGTTTTGCCGTCGGGAGAAACCGTGTAGCTCTCGGCCAAGTCTGGCACGTAGTCGCCCTCGGGTGTTGCTTTGAGTAACCCCGAGTACACGAGCGAGGTGAGGTCGTGGTCGGAGTCGGAGAGCGCCAACACGGGGTTGATAAAACGCGGGGATCCTATAAGCCCCTCGCTCAAGCTCCCGCCGTAGGCCGGCACCGAAGTGAGGAACGAAGCATTAAGCAAGTAGATGAGCCCGACGGATGAAAGTACGCATACGCCCGCAAAAAAAAGAAACAGCGTACGCCCGCTGGCCGAGAACGACTCATAAGTGTTTTGTGCCGTGCGCAATAGGTCGCGCATAAGGATGGAGGTTAATTATTTATTTGTTGAGCATGAGCGCCACCACACACGAGAGCGCAAACAAAATACCGAGGATAATAGAAGCGTAAAACAAGACTTTTTCCGAGCCGCGGCGGGTATGGAAAGCGGCGCTAAAATTGTCGCCGCCAAACGCGCCGCCGAGCGATGCGCCTGTTTGCTGCAATAATATGCAGCCTATAAGCAACACCGAAAGCACTATTTGGATATAGGGCAAAATGCCGCCCAAAGTCATTAGTAGGGAATATAGCACAGAAGCTTTTGGCGTGCAATCAGCGGTAAAATAATAAAAAAGCCGCAGATTTGGGAGTCTACGGCAGGAGTCGGGGCTGTTTACTAAGCTACTTCGAGATTGCCTTGTTCTAACTTAAATTTGGCAAGAGCATCCAATACCTGTTTCCGCGCTGTGGGCTCCAAATAATCTACGTTTTTTGCAATACGCGCGTACCATTGGTTTGCAGATACGAGATTCTGCCTTCCTTTGTACCTTTTGAAAAAGCCTACGTAGGCTTCCATCAACAAAACCCATAACATAACTTGGGCGTCGACGGACAAACGTTTTTTATGCAACGCAATTGCAATTACGTGTTTTGCCTTTTCATAACGCTTTTGCCTCAGCAAAAAACGCGCATACGCATCAAGCTCGTTGGCCGTCATCGAGCCAAGCCCTTGGCGTGCGTGCTTGTAGGATAAGTGCCGTGCCTGCAAGAAGCACCACAAGGCGCGCCAGCCCCACAATAGTTTGTATTGCCACGGCGCAGTGTAAAACTGCGCATAAGCATAGCAGCTCGCTGCATAGTACGAGTTTGCGAGTGACATAAACGCGGGGCCCCCGTTCGGGCCCAAGCGGTCGCTATACCGTAATTCGGTAGAGGACATGACTAGGCCCTTTCATTCAAGTTGCATCCATAACAATTGTGTCACGATGCCATAAAAAGTCAAAAGATTTTTCTGCTAAAAGTCTTTGACATTTTGCTCAAGAGCGACTATATTTGCCGCATGAAAAAGCATAAAAAGCCTTTAGCTAAAACAAAAAAAGCCTCTCCCAAGAAAACTTCTAAAATGAAAGTGCAGGCATCTCGCAACAAGGCGGGGGTTATGCCGCTTGGCGACCGCGTATTGGTAAAACCTTTTGCCCCCGAGGACGCGCATAAGACCACGAGCTTTGGTATTATCATCCCCGACACTGCCGCTAAAGACAAGCCCGATCAAGGTACAGTGGTGGCGGTTGGCCCCGGCAAAAAAAACGAGGACGGTCGCGTGGTGCCCATGAGCGTTAAAGCGGGCGACAAAGTGATGTTTAGCAAATACGGTTTTGATGAAGTGAAAGTAAACGGCGTCGAGTATTACATCGTGTCCGAAAGTTCTATCCTCGCGATTTTAGATTAGTTTATTCGACTGACTGAAACTCTATGGCAAAACAAATTCTTTTTGACGAGCGTGCGCGCCGCGCACTTAAAAGCGGCATCGACAAAGCGGCCAACACGGTAAAGGTCACTTTGGGCCCGCGCGGCCGCAATGTGGCGATGGAGCGCAGTTACGGTGCGCCGTCTATTACCAATGACGGTGTCACCATTGCCAAAGAAATCACGCTCAAGGATAAGTTTGAAAACATGGGCGCGGAGATTGTTAAAGAAGTTGCAACCAAAACCAACGACATCGCCGGCGACGGCACCACCACGAGCGTTGTGCTCCTTCAGGCAATAGTGGAGGAGGGGATGAAGCACACCGAAATGGGCCTCTCGGCTATGGGCGTGCGCGCAGGGATTGAAAAGGCGACAACCGAGGCGGTACTTGCGCTCAAGGCGCTTGCGAAGCCGATAAAAACCGACGAAGAGGTGCGCCAGGTTGCCACGATTGCCGCCGAGTCGGAGGCGATAGGACACATAATTGCAGACACTATTAAAGAGGTGGGTAAAGACGGTGTTGTCACCGTGGAAGAGAGCCAAAGCCTTGGCATCGACAAAGAGCTGGTTGAAGGGCTCAAGTTTGAGCGCGGCTACGTGAGCGCCTACATGGTAACCGACCCCACGCGCATGGAGGCAATCTATAACGACCCGTATATCCTCATTACCGATAGAAAGATTAACTCGATTCAGGAACTTCTTCCGGTATTGGAAAAGCTTTCTCAAAAAGGCGTAAAACAGATCGTAATAATTGCAGATGATATAGATGGTGAAGCTTTAACCACTCTTGTACTCAATAAACTGCGAGCAACATTTAATTCGGTAGCGATAAAAGCTCCTGGCTATGGTGATAAAAAACTTGACACACTAGAGGATATCGCTGTTGTTACGGGTGGGACTGTTATTTCAGAAAAAACCGGACTCAATTTAGAAAAAATAGAGTTGGAGATGCTCGGCCGCGCAAGTAAAGTGATTGCTACCAAAGACTCCACGGTCATCGTGGGCGGCAAAGGCGCCAAAAAAGATATCGAAAAGCGTGTCGCGGAGATACGCGCGCAGATAAAAACAACCGACAGCAAGTTTGATAAAGAAAAGTTGGAGGAGCGTCTCGCCAAACTCCAAGGCGGCGTCGCGGTGATACGTGTGGGCGCGGCTACCGAGACGGAGATGAAGTATCTAAAACTCAAAATCGAGGATGCGGTCAACGCCACCAAAGCTGCTATTGAGGAGGGGATTGTCGCGGGAGGCGGCACGGCACTAGTTAGGGTGAGCCAAAAATTGACCGAGAAGCTCAAAGAATATGTAGCAAACGAAAAATTGAATACAGCAGAGCGAGCCGGATATTTAATTTTGGTTCTTTCTCTTGAAAGACCTCTCCGTCAAATTGCTGAAAACGCAGGAGAAGATCCTGGGGTTGCTGTAATGAAAATTAAGGAATCAAAAAAAGAAAATGCCGGTTACGATGCCATAAAAGGTGAGGGTGTGGCGGATATGTTTATTGCGGGCATTGTTGATCCGGTTAAAGTGACACGCACAGGGCTCGAGCGCGCCGCCTCTGCCGCGGCTATGCTCCTTACCACCGAGGCCGCGATAGCCGAGGAACCAAAAGAAGAGAAGGAAGGAGCAAACCCCGACATGGGCGGCATGGACTACTAAAAAACTTGCAATTTGGGTAGAAGTGTTATAATTGCTACATGATCATACTCTATGTAGTTTTGATAGTTTTAGTATTAATAGTGCTTTGGGCGGCGGGTGCGTACAACCATTTTGTGCGCATGGTACAGCGTGCTAAAGAAGCGTGGGCCGACATTGACGTCCAACTCAAACGCCGCTATGACCTTATCCCTAACCTCGTGGAGACGGTTAAAGGCTATGCCGCACACGAACGCGGCGTGTTTGAAAACGTCACGGCCGCACGCTCGGCCGCGATGGGTGCCACGGGCACTGCCGCAAAAGGGCAGGCCGAAAATATGCTCTCCGGCGCGCTCAAAAGCCTTTTTGCGGTTGCCGAAGCGTATCCCGATTTGAAGGCCAACCAAAACTTTCTCGACCTGCAACATCAGCTTGCCGACACCGAGGACAAAATACAGGCCGCGCGCCGCTTTTACAACGGCAACGTGCGCGACCTCGACACCGCCTTGCAAAGTTTCCCCGGCAACTTTATAGCCGGCGTCTTCCACTTTGCGGCGATGGAGTACTTCCAACTTGATGCGGCAGACGCCGCAGCCCGCGAGCCGGTCAAAGTTTCTTTCTAGCAGATGGCAACACTCTACACTCATCAGGACGAAAATATTGCAAAGACATGGACGCTCATGTTTGTATTTTTGTGCCTTGTCATCGGGCTCGGATGGGCTATCTCGTGGTACTTTAACAGCCCCGGCATTTTGATTGTTGCGGTCATCTTTGCCGTTGTGATGAACGTGGCAAGCTATTGGTACTCCGACAAAGTCGTGATTGCCTCGGCGCGCGCCGTGCCTGCAAGCTCCGAGCAATATCCACAGCTCCATCGCGTGGTGGAGAACTTGTGCATCACTGCAGGCCTACCCAAACCAAAGCTCTACATTATTAACGACCCGCAACCCAACGCGTTTGCGACGGGCCGCAATGCCAAGCACGCAGCCGTTGCGGTGACGAGCGGTCTCTTACAAATGATGGACGAAAATGAGCTTTCGGGCGTGATTGCGCACGAGCTCTCGCACATTGGCAACCGCGACATGCTTGTCTCAACCGTAGCGGTGGTGCTGGTGGGGTTTATCTCGATTGCCGACAACTTCTTTTTACGCTCGATGTTTTGGGGCGGCAACCGCGGCAACAGCCGGGACAACAATAATCCTGTGCTCATGATTTTTGCAATTGCATTGCTCATACTTGCGCCGATTTTTGCAACGCTCCTCCAGCTCGCCATTTCGCGCAAGCGCGAGTTTTTGGCCGACGCATCGGGCGCATTGCTCACGCGCTACCCGGAGGGTCTCGCTTCGGCACTGCGCAAAATCGGCAACTTTAGCCAACCGATGCGCACTGCAAGCAATGCCACCGCGCATCTCTATATATCAAACCCCTTTGGCCCCGGCGCGTCCAAAAATTTTTTAACGCGTATATTCTCCACCCATCCGCCGATTGAGGAACGTATCAAAGCCTTGGTGGGGTAAGAAGATTTTTTTAGCCTGTTAAAACAATAACCCCGGACTGTAGAAAGCCACACCTATCGCAACAAGCGAGTTAAAGACAAGCCACAGTGAGTAGCACACGATGAGCGGCCGCTCACGATGCGCGACGGCGTATATGATCCACGGGATATCAAACAGCGCATAGAGACTCCAAGTAAAAAAGGAGATGCCCGAGACATTGTGCGTGGTATAAATTTGCACCACTTGCGGTATTGTCGCGAGCGGCCCCAAGATGCCCACGGCGTACACCAGCACATCGAGCAAGCGCATGCCAACCGTGCGTGCGGGGTAGGGCTCCATTCGGTGGCGGACATGCAAATGATGGGCAAATTTCATATTGCTCTATTGTACAAGATAAAATGGCATAAAGGGTCATAATTTGATAAGGTAACGGACGAGGAGACGTCGCATAGCGGTCTAGTGCGCACGCTTGGAAAGCGTGTGTGGGGCAACCCACCGAGAGTTCGAATCTCTCCGTCTCCGCAAAATAATGAGCTCTTGCGAATATATTTTGCGAGAGACGAGTGATGTACTTGAGTACATCACGGGAGAGATTCGAAAAGGCTCTCCCATATTTTTGAGTCCTGTTTCGGGATGAAAAAATGGGAAGCCTGTACTGAAGCTGTAAGCTTCGAATCTCTCCGTCTCCGCCAAGTTGAGATTTTTTCTACAATTCCATCTTATTACCAAGATGATCAACAAGCTCACCCGCGGGCAGGCGAGTTTGGTGGTTGAGGATAAGTTCGGCGATATGCTCTGCACTCTTGTCTGTCGACTCCGGCGCATCTTTGCCGCCAATCGCCGTCTGCATCCAGCCGGGATTGATAAGAGATACTTTTATGTCCGAGTGCGAGACGCCGAAGGCGAGTAGCGCGTAGTTGAGTGCGGTTTTGCTCGCGCTGTAGACCCAATGGAGCGCCTCATAACCGTCCGTGCCGCGGCTCGTCGGTTCGAGGTCGCGCCCTTGGAGCTGTGCAAACGTGCCCATACCCGAAGAGATGCCGACAATCAACCGCTCTGAACCAAGTGCTAAATTGGGGAGCAATACATCGGCCAAAAGCCGCGGCGCAATCGCGTTAACGATAAAAACACGCGCTATTGCGTCGAGAGTCGAGACAACGGTGTCATCATCGGCTGGACCCGAGTCATAAACACCCGCGTTGTTTATCAACACATCGATGGGCACTCCAACAAGCGTATTGGCGCACGCGCGCACGGTTTCCTCGTCGGACAGTTCGAGTTCAACAGTGGTCGTGTTGGGGTTGGTGCGGACGTCATCCGGGAGCTCGGTCATCCGCCGCCCGGCGGCAATAACCCGCCAGCCTTTGCCGAGAAACTCTCTTGCAAGCGCCAGCCCGAGGCCGCTGCGCGCACCGGTAATCAATACGGTTTTCATCGACTCCAGTATATACTCAAAAAGAATTTTTATCAGGCCTTCTTTTTCTTTTTTTGAACCTCGGCAATGCCTTGGTTAAAACCTTCTTGTACCTGCTTTCCAAAATCAACAACGCTATCGGCGGCTTTTCTCAGTTCGTTTTTTGCTTTTTCTCGGCGAGGCTTCGACTCCTCCCATTTGGTGCCGGCCTTATGTGCAAGGTTCGTCGTTTCGTCTTTTAATACTTGTACCTGCCGCGCGGTTTCTACCACGACATCGCGCGTAGCCTTTGAAACGTTCCAGGATTTTTTGGTTTTGTTGTTGCTCATATGAATTAGCTAAACGATTACTGATTATTTTTTATAAGATCGGTAAATACGACAACCCGCTTGTTGTAAATGCCTTGCGTTTTGTCCCAGCTCCCCGCGCAGGTAATGAGGTTGAGCCGTGATTGCGATGTGTCGCCGTCAAAAATGTCCGTTGTGGTTGCATTGTAATCATATGTTTTAACAGCAACAACACTAAACTTAAGCACCGCGCCGTCGTTATCCACCACTTCCACCACGTCGCCCAATGTTAGGCTGCCGAGGTTATAAAACACCGCCTCTTTAATGTTCCGTCCGTCCAAGTGTCCGTCTATTACCGCGCTCCCCAAGGCACCCGGGAGCGGTCCGCCGTTATACCAAGCGACGTCAGTAAAGTTTGTGGGGATACTCATAGTGCCGTCGCCGTTCCAAAAGAGTCCGACGCTCTGGATGTTGGCATTAACACCAATCGCAGGGATGATGAGCCGAGACGGCCCATTAAAAGAGGCACCGAGACCTGTTGGAGTAGATGCCGTGGCTATTGGTACATGCGTTGCGGCCGCAAAAGCTTGAACCGTCGCCTCTCTGGTCTGGAGAAAAACCGAAAGGCCTGTCACAAGCAGGCCTACGCCTAAGGACAAAAGAAATCCTTTCGTCCAAAAGCTCTTATCTATGTGCTTTTTACTGTCCATAACCGCCGCCTGTGTTTGGCAAGCCGGGGGTAGCCGGAGTAGTTGCACCCGCCAAAACATTTGTCACACAGCTGGCGGTCGCGCCGTTGCTGGAAACCGTCATGGTCTTAAGTCCGGTCGATGCATAATTGGCACTGAAGCCCGAGCCATTTGCATTGCTGATGGACAAATCGGGTGACGACCAGGTGTATGCGCCGTTGCCTCCCGTTGCCGAGAAGGTAGCCGTTTGTCCAAGGGTAACATTTTGTGTTGCCGGCGAGCAAACGAGTGTTCCGCTTGTAGCTGCTGCTACGACAGTCATATTGCAACTTGCACTTTGGCCGGCACTCGCCACTGTAATGGTGTACACGCCGGGGTTTGGATAGCTGACTGCAAACTGACTGCCCGATGCATTGGTAACGCTCAAGTTCGGGCCGGACCAAGAGTAGGTTCCGTTGCCGCCGGTTGCCGTAAAGACTGCCGCCTGGTTGGCGCTCACTGAGGATGCACTGACGCTACACGCCACCGGCGTGATTGTCTGTGCAAGGCCTAACGTACCCAGGCTCATGCCAGCAACCGCAAGGGCAGTTATCAAAGACAGGAGAATATAGGTTCGATTCGTTTTCATATATATGATGATACTGATTCTGGTAACTTCGACCTTTGATACAATCGTCCCATACTGGCTGTGTGATTCTCATGAAGAATAAATATTCACGCCACAATCAGACATGTCTTGGCATACTTGATGCATATGAATGCGATACTTATGTGCACCGAGTGCGATTATCAGGCAGCAGGTTCGTTGGAGAGGGTACTGATGAACAAAATAATCATGTGGAACCATGTGCAGAGGGTCCACCCGCAGGTCGCGGAGCGGATTATGAGGATATACAACAAGGTGCCCGACGACATCTATGACGTACGCCCCGTCGCCAGGCTGGCTTTCTGAACAATCTTCATGAGATGTTCATATAAAGCTCGGTAGAGTACCATACAGTTATGAGGTTACTTATCGTAGAAGACGAAGAGGCTTTGGCAAAGAACCTCAAAAAATACCTTGAGATTAAGGGTTTTGCGGTTGATTGGCTTGCCGACGGCGAAAAAGCGCGCGTGCGCATCTCGCTCTATCACAAGGAGTACGACGTGATACTGCTCGACCTCACCTTGCCCAGCCTTGACGGGGTCACCCTTACCAAAACGCTCCGGGCGGAGGGTATTGATACTCCTATCATTATTCTTACCGGCCAATCCGGCACCGATTACAAGGTTGAGTTGCTCAACTCCGGCGCCGACGACTACGTCGTAAAACCATTTTCGTCGGAGGAACTCATCGCTCGTATTATGTCGGTTGCACGTCGACCGGTGCCACCACAAAAAGTCACGCGTGCCATTGGTGACATTACGATAGATACCGCGACGCATCGTGTAACAGTTGGGAACATTGAAATATTTTTGACATTAAAAGAATATGCTTTACTCGAATGTTTTTTACAACGGCCGGGCGAGGTATGTACGCGCGAAGAGCTTTCGAGTCGCGTGTGGGACTTTAACGCTCTTACCTTGAGCAATGTGCTTGATGTTCATATGAAAAATCTGCGCAAAAAACTTTCCCAAAAGAGCAACTCGGCTCATTTTGAAACCGTACGCGGCGTCGGCTATCGTTTTGTCGCATGACCCCTCAACCCCTTCTATATTATCTCCAGTGGTTAGGTTCAAAACTGGGTCTCACGAGTGAGCCGGAGCGCGTGTTGGTGGCGGCGTCCACCGAGGAGGAAAAGAAAAAAGAATTGCTCGCGGTTCTCGCTCACGAACTCCGCAACCCGCTTGCAGCCATCGTGAGCTCTACCGAACTTTTAAAATTACAGAAAATGTCTACAGCGGACGCTACGGCCACCCTTGAGACCATCGAGGACCGCGTCCACGCCATAACCGGCATACTCAATGACATGCTCACGCCCGTGTCTCCCTGGCGGGAAATTATACCCACAAAAACACCAATCTTGGCTCACACACATCTGGCTCCAACCATTAAGTCGCGCTTGCACGGCGGCCGCAAAGTACCGCAAACCAAACAAGCGCGCACTATCCTTGTGGTTGACGACAATGAAGTGGCTGCCGAAGCGCTCGGGCGACTCCTTGAGTTGCGCGGGCATACGGTCACGCTCGCGTTTGACGGCTCGAGCGCCATACGCAACGTTCGCGAGTTGCATCCGGAGGTTATTATTTTGGACATCGGATTGCCGGATATCGACGGATACGAGGTTGCTCATATTTTACAGCAGGAAAAACATTTTTCTTCCACCCTCATCGCGCTTACCGGCTACGGGCAAGCGCAGGATAAAGAACGCGCCCGCAAAGCGGGATTTCATGCGCACATGGTAAAGCCGGTAGGGATTGCAGAAATCGAAGAAGCATTCCGACGCCTGCCTCGCGCGTCAAAAAAATAGCCCGTGCGATATCAAAATTATTCACCATATATTCAACCGGAGTTTGATACGATTGTTTTAGCGGGGCACGGACACCTCGCCTATAGCATAAGTCGGTGAGAAGAGCGCAATGCGCCACCGCACTATGTGTGCAGAGCCAAGAGCAGACCGAAGAGTAGTTAACCATAACCGGTGAGGATATGGATGTACTCATGGTTTAAGCCGAGGAGACCCCAGAGCATTCATTGCACGGGGCCTCCTCGGCGTACTTCTTAAGAACTTTTTTGTGTGTGGTGTATGGAAACGGTCGTGCCGTGCGAGCTGGTAGTCGTATGCACCTGTGCGCCAAGCTGGCGCGCGAGCGATTGCACGATGGTAGTGCCCAGCCCTTCTTTTTTCCTAAGTGGGTCAAGTTGTATGCCGACTCCGTCATCTTTTACTGCCAGCTCCCATCCGTCCTTGTCGGTTTTATAGGTGACGATAATGGAGCCGTGCCTACCGTGTGGAAACGCGTGTTTGAGACAATTGATAACGAGCTCTGCGGTGATAAGCCCCAAGCTTATGCCTATAGACGAAGTAACCATGCCGCTTCCTGCTTCTACTTTAAGAGTGATAGGCTTACTGCCCTCTATCATACTCGCCGACAAACTCTCACAGAGCCCCGTGAGATACGGCCCCACTTCCACCTCCTCATGTAAACTGGTCGTGTCGAGGAACTTCTCTACGGTAGCAATGGACATGATGCGCTCGTGAGCATCCTTAAGATGAGTGCGAACCTCCGGAGACTCCACCACCTCCGACTTGAGGATAAGTATACTTGCTATAAGTTGCAGGCTGTTTGCCATGCGGTGCTTCATCTCCCGTATGATCAAATCCTTCTCGTTTGAGAGCTTTTCTTTTTCTGCGTCCAACAGTTCTTGACCGGTTACGTCACCCATGGTTAGGAGCAGATGCTTGCGCTGGCTGTTTTCATAGGCAACTTCGCGCGCACTTAAGAGCATCGTTCGTTTCCCGATGTGTAAAAAGTCATGCACAATTTTGTACTCCCTCATGACCGCATGTTCGGGAATAATATTTTTGAGAAAATGTCTGAGCGCGGGTATGTCGTATTGCCCGTCGCCTATTTTGTAGAGCAGGGCTCCTTGAGTCTCTTCTTTGCGCACTTTAAATTTTTCATAAAAAGAACGACTTGCGACGATAATTCGCAGGTCTGCATCTAGCACTAAAAACGGCTCATGAATTGTATCAACAATTGCTCGAGTAAGAGCGTTGCCTAATTGGGTATTGGCGAAGGGGTCGTCGCCGACGACATGAGTAATCATGTTTTGGTCACCCTTATAGTATAGCATGTCCTATAAAAAGTGCTGGTATACTATATATATGGACATACCCCTCAAAAAAGGGCTGTTTTTTGTACTCGTTATTTTGGCTATACTGGTAGCCGCATTTTTGGTGTATGGTTATTACCCTATGGCACCCGCTGAGACACCACAACCGCTTACACAGGTGTGGATAGGCGCGGATGGGGCAAGCTCACCGCAAGCCACCGTGCAAGTAGAGGTAGAGAGCACGGAGGCCGCACGCGAGCAAGGGCTCTCGGGCCGCACGAGTTTGCCGGCTGGCAGAGGAATGCTGTTTGTGTTTCAAACTCCGGGCATGTACGGTTTTTGGATGAAGGATATGAACTTTGCACTCGACATGCTCTTTGCCGATGCGAGCGGGAAGATTGTTACAATTGTGAAAGACGCCACGCCCGAGTCGTATCTTCAAAATCCTCCGCAAGTGTTTTATCCTAAGAGCCCGATACTTTACGTGCTTGAAGTGCCTGCCGGTTTTGCCGATGCGCATACCATACAAGAGGGGATGGTGCTTCAAGTAAAATAATAAATGTGCTACTATGGTGCATAGCGCGCTGAGTAACAGCCCCGACGTTACAGTCGGGGAGGAAAGTCCGAACACTTACCAATTAAGTTTGGAAAGGTAGCAGCCCCGACGCCCTCACAGGGTCGGGGCCCCGACCTCGGCGTAAGCCGAGCGTCGGGGGTAACGCCTGTCATACGCTTTTTGCGGGCGTAAGAGGTGCGAACAGAGACGAGTCCCGACGTTACAGTCGGGGGTGAAACGGCAAAATCCTTACCTAAGTGCAAGGCCGTGCCCCAAGCAATTGGGGAGTGCCGCTCGAGTCCCGGTGCGAACCGGGTCCCAGATAAATTGTTACTCCAGACAGAATTCGGCTTACAGGCGCGCACGCAAACATGTGGACAACTCACCCTAAAGGTGAGTTGTTTGCGTTATACTGATAAGTGGCTGGTCTACAAATAGGCGGCTAGTCCCCGCCTTACATAGCTGGCGATTAATTGTTAATCGAATCGAATATGTATTCGAAGCTTATCTCGTGGTCGAGATACGCGTTCCTTGCAGGTATTGTACTTGCACTGGTGCTCGTTATCCCGACCGCATGGTTCCCGTTCCAATTAGCTAAAGTAGCGGTGTTTGCGCTTTTTGCGCTTGCCGCCGTTGTGCTGTTTGTGTGTGGCCGCGGTATGCGCGAGGTTGTCAGCGCTCGCGGGCTTTTTGGTGTGCTGCTCGTGGCGCTCTTGCCGCTTGCATATCTTATATCGGCCTATTTTTCGATAGACCGCTCCGTTGCGTTTACGGGATTTGGAGTCGAGAGTGACACCGTGCTCTTTGTGGTGCTTCTCTTTTTGACGTTTGCAATTGCGTTTGCGCTCTTCCGCACGCTACGCACCGTGCGCACCTTGCTCTCGGTTGTTTTTTGGTCACTCATTGCCGCTGTTATCTTCCAATTTGTGTCAATTGTGTTTGGCTCCGCCGCAATACCGCTCGCAACGTTTGCCGACCGCTCCGTCAACCTCATCGGCAAATGGAACGACCTCGGCATCATCGGAGGGTTGCTTGCAATGCTCCTTTTGGTGCGTGTTGAGTTGCAAACAGTATCCAATGCTTGGCGTATTGTCGTGGGGCTTGTGCTTGCCGCGCTTGCTTTATTGCTCGGCATCATCAACTTCTCGCTGGTGTGGGGCTTGGTGCTCGGTTTTGCCGTCGTTATCTCCATCGTGCACCTGCTTATGCAACGCGGGGGAGAGGGCACGGTGTTTAGCCACCTCGCTAAGCGTTTGCCGTGGTTTGCGATAGCTTCGGCGCTCGTGTCGATATTGTTTCTCTTTTTCGGAGCTTCGCTCAACACAAACCTTACCAACCTGTTCCCCGTCTCCTCGCTTGAGGTGCGCCCTTCGTACTCTTCGACACTCACTATTATTGATGCCGCACGTGCGGGCTCCCTCGGGCGCACGCTCGTAGGCACCGGCCCCAATACCTTTGGGCAGGAGTGGCTTCTCCACAAACCTGCCGAGGTCAACCAGTCGGCGTTTTGGAGTCTCGATTTTAACGTCGGCTTCTCAGCGTTGGTAACCGCGCTCGGCACAGTGGGACTCCTTGGCGCGCTTATGTGGCTCATACCGATACTCCTTATTCTCGCCGCACTTGTGCGCGTGGTGCGTCTCGGCGTCCTTACGCGCGAGGACAACATCGTGGCCGCGACACTCTCGGTTACAAGCCTCTTTTTGCTCTCCACGATATTTCTCTATGTGCCGAGTCAAAACATTATCATCCTGGCGTTTGCACTTGCCGGTGCCACGTTTGGATTTTTGTGGCGACAAGGCCAGAGCGCCGCGTTGCCGGAAGAGGACACCACCCGCTTTGGCATGTACAGCACACTTGCCGCGATTATTGTCGTGGTGGTGCTTGCGGCATATGCCGGCGTTGCCACCAACCGTCGTCTTATTGCCGAGGCATACACCGGGTATGGCACCGAACAGCTCTCAAATGGTGACGCCTCGGGCGCACTACAAAGCGGCGCCTTTGCACAAACGGTTGACCCCAATGGCGACACTCTGCGCCTGCTTGTCAGTGCATACAGCACGCAATTGCAAACAATAGCAGCGTCGACCTCCACCTCTCCCGACTTGCAAAAACAGTTTACGACGACGGTACAATCGGCCATCACCGCAAGTCAGCAGGCGGAAAAGCTCAACCCGGCCGACT
The DNA here is from genome assembly GCA_964459335.1 of uncultured Candidatus Saccharibacteria bacterium. GTDB lineage: Bacteria > Patescibacteriota > Minisyncoccia > Phycocordibacterales > SBAW01 > GWA1-54-10. The sequence goes on from CAYWJX010000016.1 coordinate 16,390, forward strand.
ATCGACCGACACTTCTGCTCGCACAGATATACGACTTCCTCTCAACGCTCAAAGTGCAAGCCGCCGCGCAAACCGCGCTCAACACCTATCAGCAGGCTGCCGCCGAGGACCCAACCAACCCAACCATCCCGCTTGACATAGCGCGGCTCGCGGCCAATCAAGGTAATCAACAAATCACTACCACCTTCCTCACGCAGGCACTTACGCTCAAGCCCAACTACACCGACGCGATATTGCTCGTAGTCCAGCTTGATGTCGCCAACAAAGATATCCCCAACGCTATTAAAGCGGCAACCGCCGCGGCACAAACGGCGCCCGGTGTCGCGCCAATCTGGTTTGAGCTCGGTCTCCTCTATTACTCAAGCGGCGACGCTACGCATGCCGCGCAGGCGCTTCAACAAGCGGTTACGATAGAGCCCGACTATGCCAATGCCAAATACTTCCTTGGCTTATCCGACTACATCCTCAAAGACAATGCGGATGCTATCAAGCAGTTCCAAGATTTGGCGGCAAGCAATCCGGGCAACACCGAAGTGACACTCATCTTGAGCAATTTGCAGGCGGGTAAAGATCCGTTTGCCGGTGCGCAACCTCCGGTAACCTCAACACCGCAAAACAGGACAACGGCGCCGGTCTCTCAGTAGAGGGTATTAAACCCTATATTCTATAGGGATTTTGAGGTAGAATGAGCGCATGAAGGTACGCTTTCTCTCCGCGATGGGGCGAGAAGTGCGGGGCATGCACGAAGCCGCTTATTTGCTCGCAGGCTTCGG
>CAYWJX010000017.1:0-15269 GCA_964459335.1 uncultured Candidatus Saccharibacteria bacterium
GGGCAAACAACACATCATCCACGAGCTAAAACAGCTCACCAAAAAAGCGAGCGAAGTGATACTCGCCACCGATCCCGACCGCGAGGGCGAGGCTATTGCGTGGCATATAAAGGAGGAGCTCAAGCTAGAAAGCCCTGAGCGCATTGTCTTCCATGAGATTACCAAAGAGGCTATTTTCCAGGCGCTCGCACATCCGCGGCTTATCGACGAGCATTTGCGCCTGGCGCAAGAGGCGCGCCGCGTGCTCGACCGCCTCGTGGGCTACGACCTTTCGGGATTGATTTGGAAAAAGGTGCGCTATGGGCTCTCGGCCGGGCGCGTGCAATCGCCGGCACTGCGCATCATTATGGAGCGCGAGCGCGAAATACGCGCGTTTAACCCGGAAGCTTTCTTTGTTATCACCGCACACACCAAAACCCCGAGCAAAGCGGCGCTCACGCTCACATGCAGTGAGGAGCCAAAAAAGAAGTCGGAGGCCGACCATATTATTGAAGCGGTTAAAAATCCGCCAGCTGGCGGAGGCCTCACGGTGGCGAGCGTGAGTGAGACCGAGGCCAAGCGCGCCGCACGCGCGCCGTTTACCACCTCGACGCTCCAACAAACCGCCAGCTCGCGGCTTGGTTTCTCTCCATCGCGCACGATGCAGGTGGCACAGCGCCTCTACGAGGCCGGACACATCACCTATATGCGTACCGACTCTACAAATATAGGCACGGCTGCACAAGATGCGATTATTGAACAAATCGAAAAAAAGTATGGCAAAGAGTATGCCGAGCGCCACGCCTACGCCACCAAATCTAAAAACGCACAGGAAGCGCACGAAGCGATCCGCCCCAGCCATATCGAAAAGCAAAGCGCCGGCACAACGCCCGAGCAAAAAAAATTGTATGAACTTATTTGGAACCGCGCAGTGTCGTCGCAAATGGCCGACGCCAAAGTGTTGCGCACCAAGATTGAAGCAAATACAAAAGATGAAAAAGTGCCGAGCTTTGTTGCAAACGGCTCGCGCGTCCTCTTTGACGGATGGCTACGCGCCGACCCTGAGGCGCGCGGCGAGGATGTCGAGTTGCCCAAAGTAAACAAGGGCGACGAACTCAAGATAGAGGACATCAGCGCCGAAGAAAAGTGGACAACGCCGCCGCCGCGCTACACCGAGGCAGGGCTTATTAAGGAGCTCGAAAAGCGCGGCATTGGCCGCCCATCAACCTACGCCGCCATCATGCGTACGCTCGACGCGCGCGGTTATGTCGTTAAAGAAGGCCGCTCGCTCAAACCCACCGACACCGGCGATGTTGTCTCATCGTTCCTCGAAGAGTACTTCCCCACGTACATTAGCGACACGTTTACTGCCGAGATGGAGGACGAGCTCGACGACATTGCCAACGGCACGCGCGAGTATGTCAAAACGCTCAGCGATTTTTATACGCCGTTTTTGAAAGAGGTAAAAGCAAAAGACAAAGAGGCGGGCAAGATTACCGACCTTGGGCCGGCGCCCAAAGAGTTTGTCTGCCCGGTGTGCGGAAGCCCTATGGTGTTTAAACTTTCCAAGCAAGGTAAGTTTATGAGTTGCAGCCGCTTCCCCGACTGCATCGGCGCACGTACCGAAGTGGGCGAAGTTATCAGCAACGAACCGGCAAAGCCCGTCGGCGTGCATCCCGACACCGGCGAGCCAATTTATATTTTAAACGGCCGCTTTGGGCCGTATGTGCAACAGGGCGACATGCCGGCAAAAGGCAGCAAAGCCGCCAAGCCGCGCCGCGCATCGATACCTAAAGAAAAAGATCCGGCCAGCGTTACGCTCGAAGATGCGCTTGTGTATCTCTCGCTCCCGCGCGTGTTGGGCAAACATCCCGACACGGGCGAGGATATCACGGCCTCCATCGGCCGCTTTGGACCGTTTATCGTGCACCAAAAAGATTTTCGCTCACTCAAAACCGACGACGTCTACACAATAGAGCTTCCGCGCGCGTTAGAAATTTTTAAAGAAGAAAAAAAGAAAAGAGGCTTCGCCAAAAAAGCAAAATAGGGATACACTGGGCTTATATGGCTGGGGTCAAGGACATACTCGACTTGATGAGCTCGCCCACCGCCGAGGACAAAGCTCTGGTGGAAAAGGCCTATACCTTTGCCGAGGAGGCACATAAACAGTACAAACGTTTTAGCGGCGAGCCGTATTTGGTGCATCTTGTTGGCACCGCTAAAGAGCTCGCGAAGCTCGGCATGAGTGCCAAAACAATCGCCGCAGGCCTCCTCCATGACAGTATCGAGGACGCGGGCGTAAAGCCCGAGGTAATTGAAAAAGAGTTTGGTAAGGAGATACTCTTTTTGGTGGAGGGCGTCACCAAGCTCGGACATTTTAAATATCGCGGCGCCGAGCGCCATCGCGAAAGTTTGCGGAAGCTCTTGATTGCCACGGGCCAAGATGCGCGCGTGCTTATCATCAAGCTCATGGACCGCCTCCACAACATGCGCACGCTCGCGTTTGTCCCTCCCGAAAAGCGCCGGCGCATCGCGCTTGAGACTATCGAAATTTACGCGGCCATTGCGCATCGCCTAGGCATGGGCGTTGTCCGTAAAGAACTTGAGGACCGCGCGTTTGAGTATGCATATCCTGAGGAGTACGAGGCCACTAAAAAAGTGCTGAGCGAGCATGCACAAGAGACCGAGGAGCGCCTGCAAAAAATGGCGCGTACGCTCGGTAAGGAGCTCGCTAAAGAAGGGATGAAGAACTTTCACACCGACTATCGCGTTAAAGGTCTCTGGAGCCTCAGACAAAAACTCGAACGCAAGGGCGGTGACATCGAAAATGTGTATGACATATCGGCGATGCGCGTGGTGGTGCCTACCGTGGCCGATTGTTACCACGTGCTCGGGCTCGTGCATAAATTGTGGCAGCCTCTGCCAAATAAAATTAAAGATTACATCGCCTTTCCCAAACCAAACGGATATAAAAGTTTGCATACCACGGTCTTCTCCGGTGACGGCGGCATTGTGGAGGTGCAAATACGCACCGAGGAGATGCACCAGGAGGCGCAGTACGGTATTGCGGCGCACGTGGCCTACAAAGAGCAAGATGGCGACACGAGCCTCTCCTCTACTACTCCGCAAGGAGGCCGACAGTCGAGCTTTGATTGGATAAAAAGTTTGCTCCCGAGTTTCAGGCGGCAAGCCGCATCAGCGGAGCCGGAACAACATCCGGGCGGCGAGCTTGCGGTACCAACACTTAAACAAGAGCGTGCGCGCTATGGCGCGCCATCGGCACCCGAGTGGCTCGCCGAGTTGCCCGAAGAAATGGAGGACCCCGATTTGGAGACCACATTGCACTCGGACATTTTTACGCATCGTGTGTTTGTGTTTACGCCAACCGGTGATGTAGTCGACTTGCCTTCGCAATCAAGCCCTATCGACTTTGCTTACGCGATACACTCCGACATCGGCGACCACGTCTCGGCCGCCAAGGTTAACGGCAAAATGATTTCGCTTGACTATCAGCTACACAACGGCGACATCGTGGAAATAATTACCAAAAAAAGCGCCACGCCAAAGGCCAAATGGCTCGGCTATGTGCGCACTACGCTAGCCCGCCGCCATATCCGCTTGGCGATAGAAAAAGAAAAGCCTAATTAAAGCGAAAAACTGCTCGGGTCGAAGGTATTTTCGTCGAGTTCTTTTTCTTGCGCGCTTCTGTCGTCCATTGGAGCCTCTTCATCAGTAACTTGCTGGACATGAGCGCCGAAGCCGTCCTCGGCTGAGGGGGAATGGGAGGCAAGTTCTGACGAAGAGGAGGGTGGCTGTGAGACAATCTCCGGCATAGCAGTAGTTTGCCCTTCGCGATGCTTTGCAATCGTGTTAAAAATCGCGCGCAAGTCGTCCTCGTTGTTAAAGTCGATGGAGAGCTTGCCGCCGTTTTCTTTGGTCTCAATGGCCACGCGTGTGCCCAAGGCCTCGGTAAGCTCGCGCTCCATCGCCAGCACATCGGGTGAGTACAGATATTCTTTTTTGCGTACCCTATCGGTGGCAATGCGGCGCGCTATCGCCTCGCTGTCGCGCACGGTCAAGCGTTTAACCATAATCTCGCGGTACAGTGTGTTTTGCTGTTCGGGCTTATCAACCAGCATGAGGAGCGGCCGCGTGTGACCCTCCGATATTTTGCCCTCGGCAAGCGCTGTTTGTATTTCCTCGGGCAGAGCCAACAAGCGGATGGTGTTGGAGACATACTCGCGACTCTTGCCTACTTTCTCGGCAATCTCGGTGTGTTTAAATCCAAAATCTTCCACTAATTTTGAAAACGCTTTGGCGCGGTCAACCGCGTTTAAATCTTCACGCTGGAGATTTTCGATAATCGCAATCTCGAGCTTTGTCTTGTCGTCATCCTCGACATCGCGGATGAGTGTGGGCACCGTGGGGAGCCCTGCGATTTTTGCCGCACGCAACCTACGCTCGCCCGCCACGAGCTCGTACTCGGTCATGATGCCGCCGTCCGGCTTCTCCACCTCTTTGCGCACCACGGTCAAGGGTTGTATCACGCCGTATTGGCGGATGGACTTTGCAAGGTCGTTGAGCTTGGCTTCGTCAAACTCTTTGCGAGGCTGGAAGGGGTTGGGCCTAATTTTGTCGACCTCAACCCAAAAAATAGCGTTGTTGTAAAACTGCGACATTGAGGATATTCTAACACAGTTGGGCGATGCCGGGATGGCGGAATTGGTAGACGCAAGGGACTCAAAATCCCTCGATCGAAAGGTCATGGGAGTTCGATTCTCCCTCCCGGCACAACGTAGATTTTTGTGTATTTTGTGGTATTGTGCTCTGCGGAAGTTAGCCAAGACTTGGGAGAGCTCAAATGACTCAACGCCCGAATATCGCTCAAATCGAGTTTTTCCATGTCAAACTAGATAGTGGAACTACTCAAGAATTTCTCTCCGATATTTCAGAGCGAATTGCGGAAGGTTCCAAGATTAAGACGGTCGTCAGAATCCTCGACGAGGGTGGCTTTATAACCGAACTTGTTTTGGCCCTGCGTCGGACACAGGATCGCCGCGAGAAGTTATTGGAAATGATGCTAGACTGTGGCACCTGGTGGCGACCATGGTTAAACTTCAGATTCCAAAAACTTGGGAAAAAAGAGGAAAAACTCAAGAAACAGGCTCTGCTCGTGAGCGTCCGACAGCTCGACGCAGCAGTCCACACTTCAAGCCAAATTGCCATCGAACTTCCAGACCATCGCTTTCGCCTTGCAAAGCCCAACGAAATGCATGAGTTGCTTGAGACGGCACGAAAGGCAACAGGCGTGTGGCTTTTTGTGTTCAAGCCTAATGATTTGTTGGCAGACGAAAATACCTATGTTGTCTATGCCATGTAGCCAACCAACGCCCACCCCACCTCGGGGCGGGCGTTTTTTATTTTTTTATATTTCTATGGTAATCTCAGAGCGGATATTCTTTAATCAACCTGGAGTCAGGAACGATGAGCACCTCTTCGCTTGGCTATAGCGCTACAACCCTTAACGACTTGTTGCGCCGCCTGCATACAATCGGCGCGGTCAAAATTGACACTCAGGGGGGCTTTAAACTCAAACTCCATGAGAAAAATCCAAACGCTCCCCTCTCACCTCTCTATATCAATCTACGGATAGCTGAAAACAAAGGCGGCCCGCTGACCTTTGCAGAGGTGGCAGAGATCGCAAAATTCTTTCATGCATATCTCAGAGCCAATAATGTGCAGTTTGATGGCATTTGTCCGGTGCCTCACGCAGGCACACCTTTTGCCAAAGAACTGCAAGAGATCTACAAGAAAGAAGGGCGCAGTATACCCATCCTTACTCTGGGAAAGGAAGAGGACGCGAGTGGGCGCCATATTGGCGTACTGCTCGAGACTCAAGGCCTATCGCGCGGTTGCAAAGTGTTGCTCGTTGACGACCTCATTACCAAGGCGGGGAGCAAGCTTGAAGCCATAAAAGCTCTCCTCAATGCGGGACATGAGGTGACAGATTGCATGGTGTTTCTCGACCGAGAGCAAGGCGGCCCCCGGGAAATGGCAGAACTCGGAGTGACGCTCCACTCAATTGTCGGACTTACCTCAGCGCTCGAAGTCTACAAAAGCAGCGGGGCGCTCAATTCAGAGCAGTATACAAAAATCCGCGAATATCTAAAACAAGCGGCATGACACAGCGCCGCGCGGTACTCCCGCGCGGCGCTTTTCTTTTTTCCATAAACGAGGTACAAGTTTAGAGTGTCTACACCAAAAGTCATCGCCATTGTGGGGCCAACCTCGTCGGGCAAAACGGCCCTCGGCATTTATCTTGCCCAAAAATTGGGCGGGGAGGTTATCTCGGCCGACTCGCGGCAGGTGTATAAAGGTCTCAATATTGGCACCGGCAAGGTGACAAAAAAAGAGATGGCCGGCATCCCCCACCACCTGCTTGATGTTGCCTCGCCCAAGAGAGTTTTTAGTGCTGACGATTTTAAAAAACTTGGCGAGAAGGCCATTACTTCGATATATCAAAGTAAAAAAATTCCGATTGTGGTTGGCGGCACGGGCCTCTATGCCGACGTACTTTTGGGGCGCATGGCTCTGCCCGAGGTACCACCAAATTCAGCTTTGCGTGCCAAGCTCGAAAAAAAGAGTGTTAAAGAACTGTATGCGCTTTTGCTCAAAAAAGACCCAGAGCGCGCAAAAAATATCGAGCCTGAGCACAAGCGCCGCCTTGTGCGTGCGCTTGAAGTAGCCGAGGCGCTTGGCAAAAGCCCGGCAAAAAGCGACGCTATGCATGCAGGAGACGGCGCCTACGACGTGCTGTGGCTCGGCCTCAATCCGCCGCAAAACATATTAAACAAAAAAATAGTGTCGCGCCTCCACGCGAGGCTTAAAGCCGGCATGCTGGCCGAGGCTAAAAAATTGCACGCGGGAGGTCTCTCCTACAAGCGCATGGAAGCATTGGGACTCGAGTATCGCGCAATGGCACAATATCTTTGCAAGGAGTCCCGACGCAAGGTCGGGATCCCAACCGTCTTTGACGCGTCGGGACTCGAGCGAGCAATCCCCCACTATGCCAAAAGGCAGCAGAGATGGTTTAAACGCAACCCAAACATCGTGTGGATAAAAAATAAATCAGAGGCATTGCGGCTGGCAAAGAAGTTTCTTTCGCGCTAACATACCCCTACTGGGCGATTGGTGAAATGGTATCACAACGGTCTCCAAAACCGTTATTGTAGGTTCGATTCCTACATCGCCCGCAGAAAAAAATAGCCCCGAAGGGGGTTATTTTTTAGCTTCTTTGTGCACGGTTTGAGCCCGGCACCATTTGCAGTACTTTTTAAGCTCTATTTTGCGGGTCACCAGCTTTTTGTTTTTAGAACTCCAGTAATTAATCCTCTTACACTTGGAGCACGCCAGTTTGATCAATCTTTCTTGTGACATATAAAATATCTAATCCAATAACCCCGACGCTAAGCGGTCGGGGAGCCGACCAAGGCGTCGGCTTTGATGCGCTTGCACTTGCTACAAGCGAGCTTGATAAGTCGTTCTTGGGACATGTGGAAACAGCATACCCCATAAGCCTCTTTTACGCAACAACCGTTTAATGAGGCATGCCTGCTAAGAGTACCGCCGCCGTGTTTTGAGGTACCCCTTCTGCAACAAGGCTATCAATAGCCCACTCTCCTCCTCCCCAAGAAACAACAGTCCATTTGTTTTGCGTTGTATCGTACTTAAGGAGTGCTTCGCCACCCCCATGAGGGTCTGTCCACAATTGCAATGAGTAATCGCCAACGACAACGTTGGTACCAAGCGTTATCTGCATATCTTGAGGAATTTGGCTTTGGAAAGCCGCCTCGGCGTCACTGCCGGAGGACTGCCCTCCGGGCTCCGGTACCGTCGGGAGCGTTACGGTTGTTGATGTTCCTCCTGGTCCAAGAGAAGATTGCTGGTTTGAGCGCATAAAAAGTACCATACCAATCGTAACGCCTATGATGATGACCAGCAGTATGACAAAGATGATAAGGTAACGGTTCATACTCAATGATTTATCTGATAAATACGGCTCGTATATGAAGTCCCAAAATTAATATTGCTCTGCCACGAGAAAGTTGCATTGGAGGAAGAATTGGATGTGACTATTGGATTACCGCTGGAATCAAAACCGGTAATGATACCAACGTGCCCGTCATTTCCTTCAATAACAATGTCTCCTACTTGTGCATCCGACAGGCTCACCTGGGTTCCTCGTCCGTCTTCAAGCGCCGTTTCCATAGCCGGGACACTATCACCGTCGATTGGTGCAATGCCATCGCTCTGCAATATATTATTTACCGCCCAAGCGCAGGCCAAGTTGCCGCCATCAGGACCGGCACTGGTAGATTGGCCGGTATAAGCAAGTGCGGCAGCGGCAATGCCACTACCGGATATCGAAGCCTTAGTAGCCGCGGCACTGGCGTCTTGCAGTGCTTGACAGCTCGCCTGGTCGGGAGGATTAGCACTGCAATCATTTTGGAGAATTTGCTGCGCGGCGTTGGTAAGTATGGTGTTGTTAGTTTGATCGACTGCACAGCTTGCTTGGTCATTACTGTTGACACACGCATCACTCACCGCCTCATTTATGGTGTTTTGGTCGGCTTGAGAAAGATTGTTTAAATTAAGACCGCTGGTGTTGCCAGTGGGCCCTTGGCTGCCATTGAGCCCCGTATCGATATTGGGAGTGGTTATCCCCGTAGTGCCAAGCACCTGGCCAATGACCGTGCCAATGTTGTTATTGTTGGGCCTATTGGTCCCCGCCGTGCATTGGATAGTAAACCAGTTGCCTCCCGCAAACTCTCCTTGTTGAAAGATAACGTGGAGGACGGTGTTGATAACGAGCCACGCGGTGATAACGATGACAAAGCCGATGAATGCATTTTTAAATACGCTCAAAGCTTGTGCATGCCTGCTTGTGTCTCCCGCAGAGGTAAAGTAGAGGACGCCTGCCCACGCAAAGAGCGCCGCGGCAATCGGTATAGAGAGGCCGATTAAAAAGTTGATGAGGTTTTGCACGAGATCGGCCAAGTTGCATGCACTGCAACCGGTTGCCGAACCGCTTGAGTTGCCATTGGCTTGGGTGCTGGGAGAAAAGACACCGTAGCCGCATGGCACAAGAAAGCCATTTGAGGCAGAAGTGTTGCCACTCGCGCTTCCCATTCCTGAAACGGCAGAGGTCACGGGCACTGCGCTTGTGTTTGAGCTGCCTAGCGTAGTGTTTTGTATGCCATTGGCGTTTTGTGTGCCCGTATTACTCGTGCCTGTTACACTTCCCCCATTACCACCAGCCGAGACCCTTACCGTGGCCGAGCAGTTGGCGGTACCGCCGGGGCCGGTAAACGAACCGACATAGGTGGTGTATGCGGCCGACGACGGCAAAAGATTTTTTGAGCCCGAGGGCCCCACGTTACCCACGTTGGTAATAGCACCTTTCGTGGCGTTGGTGCTTGTCCAACTCAATGTGACGCTACCGCCAATGCTAATACTGGTAGCACTGAGATGGAGCTGACACGTGGCTGACGGTGTTTGTGCAAACACAATAGCCGAAGGCGAAAGAAGATAAAAAGCGATAGCGAAAAAAGCAAAGAGCTTGTGTAGCACTCTCATAGATGTGCCTCTATTGTAACAGAGGTTTTTAAACCAGTACCAAGTAATACACGGGTGCGCCGGGGAGGATTCGAACCTCCGTAGGCCGAAGCCGACAGGTTTACAGCCTGTTGTAATTGACCACTCTACCACCGACGCATGCAAGAACCTCTATAAAATACCTTAAAAAAGGCAAAATATAAAGGGCTCTTACACGCCAACTTTTTCTTCGTCCAACACATTGGAGACTACAGCCTTCGGACCTTTGCCTTTCTTTTTTACCTCAAAGGTAAACGCATCATTTTTAAAGTCGACAACCACGGAGCCGCCCGAGAGTACACCGCGACTTACCATCAACCCCGCCACCTTGGTGAGGATTTTGTCTTGTATCAAGCGGCGTAAGGGCCGGGCCCCATAGCGCGGATTGTATCCCTCTTTCGAAAGATATGCGTACACGGCAGGGGTCAGCGTGAGCGTGATATCTTTTTGTTTGAGGCGCTCGACCACCTCTTTAACTTGGATGCCGACAATTTCTTTAACCGCCTCCGGTGAGAGGATATTGAAGATAATTATTTCGTCGATGCGGTTGAGAAACTCGGGGCGGAAGTACTCTTTAAGCGATTGCTCAACGCGCTCTTTGGCTATGGTGTAATTGCTGGCGGCGTCGGCGTGCGTCGAGAAGCCGATTTGCTCCATCTTGTCGATGTATTGCGCGCCAATGTTGCTGGTCATGATGATAATGGTGTTGCGGAAGTTCACCCTGCGGCCTTTGGCATCGGTGAGGTAGCCATTGTCGAGCACTTGGAGCAAAATGTTAAACACCTCCGGATGTGCTTTTTCTATCTCGTCAAACAAAAGCACCGAGTAGGGCCTGTGCCGCACGAGCTCGGTCAATGCCCCTCCCTCCTCGTGACCCACATAGCCCGGAGGCGCACCGATAATTTTGCTCACGCTGTGCTTTTCCATATATTCGCTCATATCAACGCGGATGAGCGACTTTTCGTCATCAAACATAAACTCCGCAAGCGCGCGCGTGAGCTCGGTCTTGCCCACACCGGTGGGCCCCAGGAACATAAACGAAGCAATGGGCCTGTTTGGGTCGGCAATGCCGGCGCGAGAGCGCTTGACCGCGTCGGACACTTTTTGCACCGCCTCGGCCTGCCCCACCACACGCTTGGTGAGGTCATCCTCGATGTGGGAGAGCCTCCGCGCTTCTTCCTCGAGCATGCGCGACACCGGGATGCCTGTCCATTTGGAAACTACTCCTGCAATATCGCTCTCGACTATCTCCTCTTTTAATATGCGGCGCGTGCTTTGCAGTTTTTTAAGGCGTTTGGATTTTTGCTCCAGCTCACGCTCCAAGGCCGGTATCTCGCCGTAGCGGATTTCGGCCGCGCGCGAAAGGTCAACAGCCTGCTCGGCGCCGTCGGCCTCAATGCGCAAACTCTCAAGTTCTTTTTTTATTGCTTTGATGTCGGTGAGTGCCTGTTTTTCGTTTTTCCATTTAAGTTCGAGCTCGCCTGTTTTTTCTTTAAGCTCGGCAACTTCACGCTCTATCTCTTTGACGCGCGCCTTAGCCGTGCGCGCCTCGGCGTTTTCGGCCTCCTTGCGGAGCGCCTCTTTCTCTACCTCGAGCCGCATGATACGGCGATGCGCGTCCTCAAGCAAAGGCGGTTTGTTTTCGAGCGAGATGCGCAGAGCCGATGCCGCCTCGTCGATAAGGTCAATGGCTTTGTCGGGCAAAAAGCGGTCGGCAATGTAGCGTGCACTAAGCTGCACCGACGCAATGAGCGACTCGTCGGTAATGTGTACACCGTGGAAGAGTTCGTATTTTTCTTTAAGGCCGCGCATGATGGCAATCGCGTCTGAGATCCCTGGCTCGAGCACGTGCACCGGTTGGAAGCGCCGCTGAAACGCCGGGTCGCGCTCGATGTGCTTTTGATATTCGCGGAGCGTCGTGGCGCCAATTACATGCAGGTCGCCGCGCGCGAGCGCGGGTTTTAACATATTGCTCGCATCCATCGCGCCCTCGGCGGCGCCCGCGCCTATCATGGTGTGTATTTCGTCAATAAAAAGAAGTATTTTGCCGTCGCTCTTTTCGATTTCCTTCATGATGGCTTTGAGGCGCTCCTCAAACTCGCCGCGATATTTGGTACCGGCAATCAAGGAGCCCAAATCGAGCGACACGAGGTCTTTGTCACGCAAGCTCTCGGGCACGTCGCCCATGGCAATCCGCTGCGCCAAACCCTCGGCAATGGCGGTCTTGCCCACGCCGGCTTCGCCAATCAATATCGGATTGTTTTTAGTGCGGCGGCTCAAAATTTGTATCACGCGTTTAATTTCTTCGTCGCGACCAATCACCGGGTCGAGTTTGTTTTCGAGCGCGGCGCGGGTCAATGAGCGCGTATATTTTGGCAATGCACGCATTTTTTTAGAGTCGCCGTTTTGCGGTTGTTTTTGCGAACGGAGCTCGGCAAGCGCGCGCAAGACGCCCTCGCGCGTGATGCGGAAGCGGGCTAGAAGCTCGCGTGCGGAGCCGGGCACGTCGATGAGCGCCAAAAAAAGATGCTCGGTCGATACAAACTCGTCGTGCAACTCGGTTGCTATTTTGGCGGAACGTTCAAGCGCCTGCACGAGCTCGGGCGTGAGATACAGCTGATAGCTTGGGCTAAGCACCGAGCCGCCCGAGGTGCCCTCGAGCGCTTCGAGCGTGGTGTCGGTAAGCAAAAGCACGTCTATCTCAAGTTTGTCGAGCACGGATATAACGAGGCTCTCCTCCTGCAGGAGAAGCGAGCCCAAAAGATGCATAGGGCTTACCTGGTTTTGCCCGCGTTCGACGGCAAGCTCGTGCGCGCGGCGCACAGCCTCTTTCGCTTTGGTAGTGAAGTTGTTGAATGGCGGCATATATATAAAGGTATTACGAACCTGATGAAGCTTTGGTTGCAGTTGAGGTTGCGGCTGTCATTGGAGGCTGAACCAGCGTGTAAAAGTCGGAGCCATCGTTGAGCGACTGCGTCGTGGCAAGGCCAATGACATCGCCAAAGAGCGTCATGATGAGCGAGCCCGGCACCGATGAGCCGACGCTCGCCTCTATCTCGCTACTGCCCGCCGCGGGCAGTGCGGCAACAATACCGGCGCCGGCAATATCGGTGCCCGTGCCGCCGATGCGTATAACACTTTGTCCGAGCTCAAGTTTGCTCACGTCGGCAATGGACGCGGGCGCAAAGTCGGTACTTGTGCCTACGGCAAGCGACACCATCAAAAGAGGCGTCGAGGTGCCGTGCGCTTTAGGCAGTGTCACGGCGACGCGCTCACCTCCCGGCATGATCGCCTCAAAGTCGGTAAACGCGGAGGCATCGAGCGCACCGGCATCGGTTATAGCATCGCCCTTGTTGCTTATGATGACCCCTCTGGCAATGAGCTGATTGTCGCCTTTGCCCACAATGCGCACGATGCTTTTTTGTACAGTGGCAATCGACTGCGCGGTGAGGTCGTCATCTTTAACGACCACCGTTTTTTGCGTGACCGTGGTGGCGGCCGCACCTTGTGTGGCGGGGACGACCGTTTGCACGGTGCGTTCGACTATCTGATTGATGGTCCTCGTCACTCCCGGCGGCGCCTGGCCAAGTAAGGTGACCGTGACGATGCCGGTTACTATGGAAGAGACAAAACTGACTAAAAAAGCCAGGAGCACAATCTGATGTTTGCTCAAATGCTCAATGTCCATAGGCCCCTATTATGCCATATTTTTGTACCTTTTTGCAACTTTTTTTAATGCTTCGGCGATGTATAGCGCGTCGCTTTTGGTGGCGCTCGGCAAAAACGTTATGCGGATTGCCGTACCGGCACGGAGCGCGGCTGTTGGACCTAAGTCATTTTCTAAAATCGCTTTGATAACGTGGCTCGGCTCCTCAGTGCCGGGGCTGCATGCCGAGCGGGTCGAGGCGGCTACGCCCTCGGCATCGAGTGCAATCACGGCCATTTGTGCCTCAAGATGCGGGACGGAAATATTTAAATTGTTTGCGACTCGCGCGGCGCGAGTCGCCCCGAGCGATTTATCATGAACAGAGTCGAAGGAAGTCGAGGGGCTAAGTTCTGGCCCGTTTAGTATTACGTCCGGTATGTGTTTTTTAATTTCTGAAAAACAAAAATCACGAACCTCGGCAACTTTTTGCACGCGGCTCTCAACCTCTTTTTGCGCGTCGAAGAGCGCGACCGCAAACGCGCCGACAAGCGGCACGTTTGGCGTGCCGGCGCGGAGAGCCTTCTCTTGCACGCCGCCCCATATCACCGGCTCTATCGAGGTATTGCGCCGCACGTAAAGCGCACCAACACCTTTGGGCCCCTGTATTTTTTGCGCATCAAGTGTCAACAAGTCGCATCCAAGTGAATCTACTTTTATCGGTATCCAAAGCGGCGCCTGCGAAGCGTCGACGTGGAAATAGAGAGGCACGTTCGAACTGCGGCTTTGCCTCACTCTCCGTATGACTTTTGTAATTTCTTTAATCGGCTGGATAGTGCCGATTTCGCTATTCACTAATTGTATCGACACAAACACCGTTTCGTCATTGATAACCTCGGCAAGTTGCTCCACTGAGATTAATCCGTGTTCGTCGACGGGCAACTCACTTGTGTACAAGCCTTCGCGCTCGAGCATTGCAAGCGGTTGTAACACCGATTGATGTTCAATCGCCGAAGTAATCGCGTTGAGTTCGCTCCAGGTTTGGAGGAGCGGCCGGAGCACGCCTTGGATGGCCAGATTGTTGGCTTCGGTGCCGCTCGCGGTAAAAATAATTTCGTCCTCGTGCGCGCCGATAGCGCCCCCAATGAGTTTACGCGCAATATCAAGCTCTTTTTTTGCTTCTACCGCCTCCGTGTGGAGCGCGCCGGTGTTGCCATAGACCTCGAGCAGGCGCACCAGCTCGCCCTTTGAGCGTGCAGAGAGAGGTGTGGCCGCCGCCGCGTCGGCGTAGACTCTACGTTTAAAAAACATAGTCCTATTGTATGTGATTTTGCCAACCATTTAAAGCTCTCATTATTACTATATTACGTAATACAGTAATCTTTTTTATATATAAATATGGAGTATACTTTTGGGCATGTCTTCAGCATCTTTCCTTTTGTGGATTGCAACCGCACAGCATGTGGCAATCAGCGGCGCTCCTTATATAGCGGCAGGGGCATTGTTGCTGTCGTTCCTCTTATTGATCAACACGGCCCTCTTGGAGCGACGCCTTGCAAAACTCACACTCGGGCGCAACGGCTCGTTTGAAGAAACTATCGGCATGCTCCTGCGCGAGACAAAAGAGATGCGCGAGTTTCGCGGCGAGGTGGAGCGCTATTTAAAACTCGTCGAGAGCCGTTTGCGCGGGAGCGTCTCCGGCGTGGGGCTTGTGCGGTTTAATCCGTTCTCTGCCGACGGCCAGGGAGGCAATCAAAGTTTTGCGGCGGCCTTCCTGGACGAGGAGGCTAATGGTGTGGTATTGTCGACACTCTACGCGCGCAACCACGTGGGCGTCTACGCCAAGCCTCTCCAAAACGGCACCTCAACCTACGAGCTCAGCCAAGAAGAAAAGGAGGCTATCGAGAGGGCGCGCCAAAGCTCGGCTAGGCATAAGAAAAAATAACGGCATGGAAACTCAAGACGAAATAATGGGGGCTCGCCCCCCTATCGT
>CAYWJX010000018.1:0-14797 GCA_964459335.1 uncultured Candidatus Saccharibacteria bacterium
GTGCGATAGCGCGGCACGGCGTCCTTAATAGCGCTTTGGAGCAAGTGCCCATAGTGCGGCAAGCCCGTGGCAAACGGCGGCCCGTCATAAAAAACATACTCACCCTTGGGCGCGTCCTTTTTAAGCGATTGCTCAAAAATACCCTCGCGTTTCCAAAACGCCAAAATTTCCTCCTCGCGGGCGGCCAGCGGCCCTTTTGCTATATAAGGAGCGGCGTCCCTCTCCTCACCACCCTGCTTCAAATCATCAACCATATTAAAAAACTATACCACCACAAAGAGTATTTTGCTTTTTCGCCTCTAGGAGAGGCATACGAGTGCCCTTACATTTCCTCCGGAGCGGGAATGCCCAACACCTGGAGGCCGCGCGCCAACGTGTTTTCGATAGCCTTCACTACCGCAACCGTGCGGCTCGAAACTTTACCGTCGACGATAAAACGCTCGCTTGCATACCAACTGTTAAAGTCGGAGGCGAGCTCGGTTATATACGTCACCACATAATGCGGCTCAAGTTCGCTTGCCGCGCGCTCCACCACCTCGGGGAAGTGTATGAGCAAACGCTCAAGTGGCGAAGACTCCGTAGGTTCCGCATCGACCGCCGTTGCCTCAAGCGCTTTGCGCAAAACCGCCCGCGCGCGCACCAGCGCATATTGCACATACGGCCCCGAGTCGCCCTCGAGCGAAAGCGACTTCTCCGGGTCAAACATAATATTTTTATCGCTCCCCGACTTAAGCACGGCATATTTAATGGCGCCTATCGCCACATCCTGCCGGCCGCGCGCCTCTTCGGTTAAATCGGCAATAAGCGACTCGCCGGTAATGATGTTGCCCAAACGTGACGACATCTTGCCGGTGGTTAAACGCAAAAAGCCGTTGGCAATGTGTATGAGCTCCTTCCCCGCCACCTCATTGGCAAATACTTTTTGTATAGCCGCAAAAACAACCCTAAAAAAGTCGCGCTGTTCGCTCCCGGTCACGACAATAGATACATCAAAATCCGGATACGCTTTGCTTTTAAGTTCAAAAAGCCCAACCTCTTTAGCCTCGTATGTCGGCAAGCCCGCCGAATTTAAAAACACCCGCGTGTGCAAGCCGTCTGCCTCGCCTTTGTACACTACAGCACCTTCGCTCTCCTCAAATATAGTGCCGACATGTTTTGTCACTATCTCTTTGCCCACGGGTCCCGACTCGCTCTCAAAAAATTCTTTATCAAAGGTAGTACCGAGCTTTTTGCACAAGTCGTCGAGGTGTGTGCGCGATGTCTCGATGCCAACGCTCCGCAAATGCCCCCACGTGGGGTTTGAGTTTTCATATAGTGCTTTGTTGGTATCCTCTATTTCTTTTTTTGCATCGGCATCATTGTCGTATGCATAGTTGCCGAGCACATATGCTTTACCAAGTTGTGTTATGTCGGATGGGTCGAGATTATTTTTCCATAATCCCCACACGCCTTTGGCGACCGTGAGCCCAATATCGGATGGATAGTTGAGCCGCTTAACGGTTGCGCCCGATGCTTCAAACAGGCGTGCAATACTCTCACCTAAAATATTACCAACCAAGTTCCCTATGTGGAGCGGTTTAAAAAGGTTTGGACTCGTGTACTCCACAAGCACGAGCTTGCCGCTCTTGCCGCTGCCACTCCCCCACTCGGGCTCATGCGCTTTGTGTACAACTTCTTTAACTGTAGCGTCTGCGAGCGTAAAGTTGATAAACCCAACGCCAGCGACTTCGATTTTTTTAATTGTGGAGGGTAGCTGTGAGACAAGTTTTTCTTTGAGCTCCACCGCAACATCGCGCGGATTTTTTTTGAGTATTTTTGCAGCGGCAAGTGCGGCGTTGGTGGCATAGTCGCCGTGCTCCATCTCGGCTGGCCGCTCCACTACAAAAGAAACATCCGGAGCGCCGAGCTCTGCAAGCGCCTCGACAATAGCCGCGTGTATAGTGTCTCTCACCATGACCAAAGAGTAGCAGACTCGCATGCATATATAAACCCCGACGCTTCTTACAAAGAAGGTCGGGGTCCCGACCAAAGCGTCGGGAAAGAAAGCCGGCCACCTTGTGAGGTGGCCGGTAAGTCGAACGAATGTACTGATATTTGTTGTCAATCGGATTACGCGAGGGGGACGAACTGCCCCCGCGTGTCCATTCGATCGTGGTACACCGCATACACCTCGATCTTGTCTTTCGGGTTGTCGCGTCGGACGGCGACGAGCGTGCCGCCGTTGAGGCCGTTCGCCCGCGCCTTGCGGATGTCGTTCATCGAGGCAAACAAGTTCACCTCGAACGCACCCTCGGGCATTTCGATGACCGTAGAGCCGATCGGCTTCACGGCCGAGGCTGCCGTCGGAGACTTGAGAACCGGTTTGTTCAGCGTCACGGCGGCGGCGAATCCCTTCTGAGAATTCTTGCCGCGTTCCTTGACGATCTGGAACGCCTCAACCGGCGTTCCCGGTCTGCCGTCTTCGCCGATCGACTCGACGAGAACAACGTAGGTGCCGTTGGAGAGCGAGAGCCACTCGTTCCCATGCACCGGAAGACCGTGGCGCTTGCGACCGTCGGCAGTGTAGACCTCAAGTACGCCACGCTTGAGAATCGTGCTGATCAATTCCTGACGCGCGGCAGCGCGGGCTTCGGCGGCGGCTACTCTTTCCGCTTCCTGTTCCGCTTCTTTCCGAGCGAGTTCTTTCTTGATGAAAATATCTTCGGCCGGAGAGAAAACATACTCCCGACCGAGGAATTTAGCCGCTTCGGCTTTCAGCCACACTGCGCGCAAGAGATCGATTGGTCGGGTCGAGATGAGCTTGCTGAGCGGGATGACCCGCTCTACCTTGCCCGTTTTGCCGCGCCCGACGAGAGCGACGACGACCTCACCGCATGCCATAGCGAGTAGGCCGACGCCCTCGAAATTTGCGCTCTTGAAGTCCCACAGGAACTTGCCGGTGGCGTCGTAAATCTTGGCGACGACGAACGGCAGGTCTGGATACGCCTTGTTACGAAGCATATCGAGGACGAACATGTTGTCGCCGCTCCTGAGCCGTCCGGCTTCGACCTCGTGGGTCGGCGTGTCCTTATTTTCCGAAGCAACGAAACCCGGAAACTGGAACCGATTTTTGTTGGTCATGTCGTCCTCCTTGGGACGGGGTGAATGTAAAAGGACTGCACTGTGCACGTCCCCAGAAACTCTACCACACTTTGTTGGTAAAAGTCAAGTGCTTGAGGAACTCAAAATACCCTTATAAATCAAGCTTTTTTGAGGCACTCCTCCACCGCCTTCTTCACATCTTTATACACTTCATCCACGGGGCGGTTGGCGTCTATCACTTTTGCTTGCGGCATGGTTTTGGCTATGTCTACAAATGCTTCGCGTATTTTGGTGCGCGCCTCAAGTGTCATGCCCTCCATGACATCAAATTTTTTAGTTGCAGCTCGGTGCCGCGCTGCACCAACCTCGGGCGGTATGTCGAGCACGATCGCGAGGTCGATGGGAGCTTCGCGGTAAATCACCTGCGCTGCCGACTCGATGAGCGGTTGCAACTCAAACTGTCCGCGGCCATAAATTTGATACGCAATCATAGAAATGTGCGAGCGGTTTGATATCACTGTTTTTTCGGCACGAGTTGCAGGCTCTATCACCTCGGCAGCATGCTGTGCCCTATCGGCTAAAAACAAAAACGCTTCGGTCAAAAGCGGCAAGGTGCCGTATTTTTCGTGCAAAACTATTTCGCGCATCTCAGCCCCAAGCGGCGTGCCGCCCGGCTCGCGCGTGTAGACAAATTGCGTACCAATAAAATCTCGCTTCAACAGAGCAATCTGCGTGTCCTTCCCCGCCCCGTCGCCGCCCTCGATGACAATAAATTTTCCTTTCATAATGTTGTGCTATCTAATACCGGCGCAGTGCCTTGCACTGCGGTAAAGGTGGTGCGGCCGATGAGCGCGCCTCTTGCGGTCTCCACACTGCAACGCCACTGTCCTGCGCTCGATAGGGGAAACTCGCTAAAGCCCCGGTAGCCGTCGGGGCGGCCGCCCGCTATGTCAAACGAGATACGCGCCATCTCCTCCCAACTTTTGGTGCTTGGGTTGTAGTACTCCCACACGTGGTCTACCGGCGTGTCGAGCGCGGCGGGCGCATACACACTCGAAAAGCAATACGCACTGTCGCCAACTGTGTAGGTAAAAGTGGGGCTTGTGTCCTGCCAAAACTCGTACCATGGTGCCGGCTCGTACATCACGAGATAATCTCCCGACGAGTATTTGAGCACCGAGTGATAGATGCCGATATCTTTAAGCGAGAGCGGCACCGGCGGGATGATGTTTAAAAAATAGAGTCCGTTAAAGATAATAAATATTCCCGCCACGATGAGGCTTATGGTGCGCAGGCGCTTTTGCCGCTCGGAGCCGCGGAGTACCGCCGCAAAAAGCACCAGCAAAAATACGGCGATGATCGCAAGGCTGATAGCGCCGGAGAGTAAAAAACTTTGGGCGCCGATGGAGTGAAAGATAAATGTGGGCGCGGCAATCGTGCAATAGGTCAGAAGCAAAAAATAATAAATGCCGACGTTAAAGCGCAGTTGCGCGTAGCGGTTGCGCAAAAACTCGTTGCTGAATACAAGGGCCAATAAGAGCCCGACAAAAAATGCGTCGGCGGCAATGGTGCCGCTTTTGCTGTAGAGCACAAACATATTGCTCGCCAAACCTCCAAAACAAAATTGGAGTATGAGTAAAAAAACAAGCGGCTCGGCAATACCTGCCTCGCGCCTACGGCGCACAGGTGCCACATTGAGCAAAATAATAATTGCCGCAGCAATAAAAAGATACGAAACGAGGAGGATGTTGTCGACAACGCTCGCCGGGCTCTTTGCCAAAAAAAGGTCGAACGAAAAGCCTACCAAAAGAGCGCCTACGCCCAAGTGGTGCTCGTACTTTTTCCACAACCCAAACACACGGCTCATGACAGACATGCGCCTATTGTACCTCCAAGCAGCCTAATGCGGGAGCGGAAAGTCTTTGGTAAATGCTTTTATCTCCTCGCGGATTTTTTTGAGATTTTTATTGGCAGCAAGTTCCGATTTAAATTTCTCTAAATACGTTGCGCGCTCTTTAGTGTCGGTTGGCAACCGATATGTGTTCACCTCGGCAACCGCGCGCGCTATCCATTCGCCCACCTTTTTCATCTCCGGCTCCTTCATGCCACGAGTGGTGAGCGCCGGCGTGCCAAGGCGCACACCGCTCGGATAAAATGGCGACGCCGGATCTTTAGGAATCGTGTTTTTGTTGGCGGTCATGCCTGCCGCCTCAAGCGCCTCGCTGGCAAAAATACCGCCGCCGGCACCACAGGTTGGCACCAGGTTGAGAAGCAACAAATGATTTTCGGTCCCGCCGCCTACAAGCGCGAGGCCGTTGTGCTTCAAACTTTCGGCAAGCGCTTTGGCATTTTTTACCACCTGCTTGCCGTATGTTGCAAAGCCGGGTGTTGCCGCCTCTTTGAGCGCAATAGCTATAGCGGCGGTTTGATGGTCGTGCGGACCGCCTTGAAGCCCCGGGAACACGGCTTTATCAACTTTTTGCGCGAGCTCGGCGTCTTTGGCGAGGCCCCGCTCGGTGATCATAATCATCCCGCCGCGTGGGCCGCGCAAAGTTTTGTGCGTTGTGGTCGTCACAATGTGCGCATGAGGCACCGGACTAGGATGCGCGCCTGCTACCACAAGCCCCGCAATGTGTGCAATGTCGACAGCCAAGTACGCACCGACACTCTCGGCTATCTCGGCAAACTTTTCGTACTCATATATATATGGATACGCCGTGCCGCCGGCCCAAATAAGTCTTGGCTTGTGTTCTTTGGCGAGCGCGCGTACTTCTTCAATATCGATACGACCGTCTTCTTTAACATGGTACGGCACGCTGTTATAAAACATCGCTGTTGCCGAGACCTTCCAGCCGTGCGTTAAGTGTCCGCCATCGGGGAGGCTCAGCCCCATGATAGTGTCGCCCGGCGCGCACGTGGCAAGATACACCGCGAGGTTGGCTGGCGAGCCGGAGTAGGGTTGCACGTTGGCATGTGCAACATTAAAAAGTTTTTTGGCGCGATTGATAGCAAGACGTTCTATACAATCGATAAACTCGTTGCCGTTGTAGTAACGCTTTCCTACGTAGCCTTCGGAGTATTTGTTGGTGAGTATCGAGCCCATCGCCTCCATCACGGCGGGGGATGTGTAATTTTCAGACGGGATTAACTCGAGGCCGTCTTCTTGGCGCTTTTTTTCGCGCCCGATTGCGTCAAAAATTTCGCTGTCTTCGTTTTGTATGTGTTCGTAGAGATTCATGGTACGGAGTAGTGACCGGATAAAGCCGGATAAAAGAAAAAACCTAAAATCTCTCGGAGCTAGATCATGAGGGTAGTATAGCAAATAAAAAAGCCCCGCCAATAAACGGCGGAGCGTGGAGCTTTTACAGGTCTATGTATCCGATGAGTTTGGCGGAGAATAGCTCTTTTTCATCCGTCCTGCCAAGACTGAAAAGTTCCCCACTAAGCACCAATCCGACATTTTCACCAAAATGCATGAAGACCTTGCCATTTTCGCCGAAAGTAATAGCCGTAAGCTTCCGGCCCACAACATCAAGACGCTCGACAAATTTCTGCGCTCTCGCAGCTCTTTGCTCTTCTGCCTGTTGTAGTGCAAGTTGAGCTTTCTCCCTTTCTTCGCGCTCAATCCGTGGATTATACAATTTCCACCAGACTCCCTCTGACGGGACCATGTGCTTACCGCCACCCCGAGCCTTTGAACGGTCTTGTTTCTGCTCAAATATACGGGTGATGTGCAAGAGGTGTGGTTTAACCAAATAGGCGGCAAACCCACGAACATTCCATCCATGTCCTCCGCCTTCGTGCACAGGGACTTTAAGAAAGAGTTCACCGTCCCCGATCGAATAAACACCGTCTATCTTTATTGGGGAAGGAAATGGATCTTCGCCTGGACCTCCGTTAATACACCAGTCCGGTTCCGCAAGTATTTCGAGTAAGGTCTTTATGGAAAGGACTTCGGGCGTATCATTTCTACTAGTCATGACTCGTCTCCCGTATGTCGAGGTCTGCCGGAGTGCAGGACACGGACGCATTATGCGCCTCGAAAAGAACCGTGCCGAGATAAGGTTTACCACACCTGCACTTTTTGTACAGTTTTAGGCTCCGGCTCTGCCGGTGGGTTTGTTGTCTAAGCTCCTCAAGCCGGCCACCGTGAGCTCGGCTTTAATGGCAGCGTGCGGGTCGTAACCCTCGAGCGTGACATGCTCGGGGCGGAAGGTCGCGAGGCTCGTGACCTCGTCGCTGATGATAATTTTTGGAAACGGCCTTGGCTCGCGCGTCAGCTGCTCCCGTATTGCCGTTTCGTGGTCTTCGTAATAATGCACATCGCCAAAGGTGTGCACAAAGTCGCCCGCCTCGCGCCCGACGATTTTTGCAATAATCATGGCTAGGAGCGCATAGCTCGCGATGTTAAACGGCACGCCAAGGAAGATGTCGGCGCTTCGTTGGTAGAGCTGGAGCGAAACCTTGCCGTTTTTAATATTGAGCTGATACATGTTGTGACAAATAGGAAAATGGTTGACCTCCTCCGGTTTTGCCATCGAGTAGAGATACTCCGGATTCCATGAGGTCACTATTGCGTTGTGACACGAGGGGTCGCTTTTGAGCTCATCAACAACCCATTGGAGCTGGTCGATTTGGCGGCCGTCTTTGGCGGGCCAACGGCGCCACATCTCGCCGTAGATGCGCGGCAACTCGCCATATTCGCGCGCAAACTCCGCGTCGTTTTTTATCTTGTCGATAAACTCGCTCTTACTCATCTCGGTGACCTCGCCCTTTTTTGCAAGCTCGGCATACAGGCGGTAGGGATAGTCATCCCAAATGTGTACCTCGTTTTGCACGAGGTAACGGATGTTTGATTGTCCGGAGAGAAACCAATACAACTCGTGCAAGACACCCTTCCAATACACCTTTTTGGTGGTGAGCAACGGGAAGCCCTCCGATAAATCAAAACGCATCTGCCGCCCAAACACGCCAATGGTGGCCTTGCCGTGCCCCGCGTCCACTTGCCTGTCGCCCTTATCAAGAAGCTCCTGCATCAAATCGAGATACTGTTTTTCGGGGTGCTTGTTCATATTATTTTTTCTTGGCCGCAATCTTTTTTACCGAAACTTTACTCGTAAAGTTTTTCTTCCAATTGTCGCCGACAAAACGCCCAGTCTCTTTATAGCTTTTGCGCGTGGGCGAGGAGAGTTTTGAGAACGTGAGTTGCGCTATCTCCATGCCGGGGCGCAGGATAATGGGCACGTTGTTGAGATTACACAGCTCAAAAGTGATATGCAAAAAATGCCCGGGGTTAATGAGCCCCGCCGTGTTGTGTATCATGAGCCCGATGCGCGCCAAGGACGACTTGCCTCCCACTTGGATAAGGAACTCGTCGGAGCCAAAATACTCTTTGGAGATGCCGAGCACCGACACGCCGGGGTGGAGCACAAACACCTCGCCGTCTGCCACCTCTATCTCGTGGCTTTTGGCGTATACCTTTTTTACCGGGTCGATAAAGAGCGTGTTGTTTGCATCGTTAACGACAAATTGATTGCCGAGCAAAATATCATAACTCGCGGGTTGGAGCCGCTCCTCAACAAACGGCTCGAGCGTAATCGAGCCTTTTTTAACTTGGGTCAAGATGTCGGTGTCGGATAAAAACATAGTAAAAATGGGTTACGCAATAGTAAATACTTTTTCGGTACCGTAATACTCGCCCCAGTGCGCGTTATAAAACGCAAACATCCGCTCGAGCCTGTCTTGCTGCAACTCTTGCACACCGCATTGCTCCATGAGTGCGCGCACCTCTTTGCGCGCAGCATCGAGCTGGCTCTCGTCTTTCACCATTTTTTCAAACTCGGCGAGCCAACCGTAGCCCGCATTTTTGTCGAGTGTCACTGCAACGCCGCGGCACAAATACTCCTCCCTCTCGCGCGACCACTTGGCTTGATATCTGAAATCGTGTGCGAGCAAAAGATTGTCGAGTTCTTCCAAACTTAAATTTACTTTTTCTTCAAACTCTAAACGCGCCACTCCATTAAAGCTGCTGTCACTACCCACCGAAACTTTTGCCACAATAAGCACCTTACCGTCACGATCGGCAGTACGAACAGAAAAATCTTTTGCTTTTGTTGCAAGTTGCTGCAAGTTTTCTAACGCTGCCGCACTCATATATGGGGTCATTGCAACCGCAAGATCCTGCAGAGTAGCTCCTACAAAATAGTGATTGAGTTGTTTGTTGCGAGACGTAAGCGTGGTTGCTGAGTCAACTTGTTTCATCCGCTCGCGCAATGTCTGCGCATTTTCCTCGCTCCCCAAAAGCGACTTCACTTCTACCTCAAAGGTTTGCATAGCACTATTTTAGCTCGGTACCCTGCCCGCTTCCAGCTTTTGACGCAAGGGGTTAGTATTACGCAATGGTAAGCATCATCGCCGCAATAGGAGAGGGCCGTGCACTGGGTAAAAACAACGAGCTTTTGTGGCGTATCCCCGACGACCTTAAGCGGTTTAAAGCGCTCACAACTGGTCACCCAATCATCATGGGGCGCAAAACGTTTGAGTCGCTGGGCAAGCCTCTGCCGGGGCGCACCAATATCGTGGTAATGTATGCCAGCGAAAATACGGTAAACGACCCGCGCTACAATTTTGAAAATGTGGTTATTGCCAACTCGCTTGAAGAAGCAATCGAAAAAGCAAAAACATTAGACGACGAGATTTTTATCGTCGGTGGCGCACAAATATACACGCAAGCACTGTCATTGGCAGACCGTTTGTATCTAACCCTGATCGACGACAAAAAAGAAGCCGACGTGTACTTTCCTCCCTACGAAACTGTCTTTACTAAAAAAATAAAAGAGGAAGAAAGAGAATTCAACGGCCTTAAATATAAATGGGTTGATTTGGAACGGGAATAATTCACTATGATATATCATAGTGTGGTTTATTTTAAAAAAGTCTTTTGATCGCAATCGGTTTATAGAATTTCAAAAACTTTGCCAAAGGCCACTGACAACTGCCGCCTTCTATCGAAGTTGCGTGCCAGATTTCTTTATCTTGCTCTCCAACATATATGGCGGTATGCAACGCCACAATATAATCGTCGGCGGTTGGAAAACTCTCTTCACTTTTATTTATAGGAGAACCGTCTTTTGAGCGAATTCTTTCTGCATAGATGATGTCGCCAGGTTGGAGCTTTGATAGTTCTACAATATCTCCTTTTTTAAAAACAAATTCTCCGGTTTGATAGTATGCCTCCGGACAAAGCACTTCTTTAGGTAATAAAAATAAGCCGCGCGTTGCGTAAAAATAATATTGCAAAGCGCGGCGGCAGTTCCCTGTCTTCCAATCTCCATCCAACTCTTCTTTGGTTTCCAAAGGGCCTGCATCAAATTGATAGGAAAAATATTTGAGCGGCATATTATTTTATCTCTGGCGGAAAATAGTTACTCCCGGTACGCCGTTTTGCCATACTTCGGGTTTTTGGATTGTCAGCTCGACGGTTTGTATGCGTTTGTCCTCCAACACTTTGTGAGCAATTTCTTCGGCCAATGTTTCTATCAAAAATTTGCTGCCGCCTTCTATCACCGCCTGTATTGCGTCCCTCACCTCGCTGTAATTGATGGTGTCGGCAAGCTTGTCGCTAGCCCCCGCTTTGGAGGTATCAACACCAAGCTTAATGGAGAGGGCAAACTCCTGCTCAACACGGCGCTCTTTTGCAAAGTAGCCGTGCTTGCCGCGAAACACCAGTTTGTCGATGTGGATGTAATCCATGAGGCTCATACTATACCAATAAAAAAGCCCGGGAAATCCCAGGCTCTATGAGCACAAAAAATGGCAGCTTTAGAGCCCGATAAACTCGCGCTCGCACCGAGTTCCATCGGGGCGGTATCGCCAGGCCCCCACTTGCATTCCGTCGTTCCGAGCGTTGTTTGCCGCTTCCAAAAACTCGATTGCAAAGCGGAGTACATCGGCCTTGGAGGTATCCTTCTCCCGGGCAATCCTTTCGATGGTCTCGTTCAGTCTTGAGGAAAGATCAATAGTCAACCTGACGCGGTCGGTCATGAGCGTTCTCCCGTTGCAAACTCCCGCACATATCAATACTACAAAAACAAAAACCGCACAAGAGTGCAGTTTTTGAGACTATTTAAAATAAAGCAATTTACTTCACATCTACGCCCATTGAGCGGGCGCTGCCGGCTACTGTTTTTATCGCTTGCTCGAGGTCGTTGGCATTGAGGTCGGGCATTTTGCGCTCGGCAATATCTTTAACCTGAGCCTTGGTGAGCGTACCAATCTTAGCCGTGTTGGGCTTGCCGCTGCCCTTCTCTTTACCCAAAGCCTTTAAAATGAGGCTCGAGACCGGCGGAGTTTTGAGTACAAAAGTATAAGTGCGGTCCTCGTAGACGCTAATCTCCGCAGGCACCATGTCGCCGCGCATCTCTTTGGAAGCGTCGTTAAACTTTTTGACAAACTCGCCGATGTTAATGCCGGCGGGCCCAAGCACCTGGCCCATGGCCGGTGTAAGCGTTGCCGCGCCGCCTTGCGCAATGATCTTTATTTTTTTGACTATTTTCTTTGCCATGTTGTGTGTTAGGATACTACTCTATTTCTTCTAAAAAAGCTACTCGCTTTTTAATTTGCAATCTTTTTATATTTACTTTCTTCAAATAAAAATTAAATCCTTTTTATCTGAAGAAAGTCGAGCTCGACCGGTGTTTCGCGGCCAAACATCGCCACCAGCACTTTAACCTTGCCGCGGCTCTCGTCTACCTCGCCCACTTTGCCATCGAGGTCTTTAAACGGACCGTCGACAATCACCACTTGGTCGCCTACCGTGAGGTCGATAGCATGTTTAACACTCCCTTCGGCCGCATGCATGCGGCCCAAGAGCTCGTCTACCTCATGTTGCTTAAGCGGTACCGGATTGACGCCCGAGCCGACAAAGCCGGTGACTCGCGGCGTGTTGCGCACGACAAACCACGACTGGTCGTCGACAATCATGTCTACCAATACATAGCCGGGAAAAACCTTCTCTTCCTCCTCGACACGGCGGCCTCCTTTTATCTTAACGGTGTGCTCGGTTGGCACGATAACGTTAAAGATTTTTTCTTGGAGGCCCAAGCTATCGATACGTTGTTTAAGATTGCGCGCGACGGCGTTTTCGTATCCGGCGTAGGTGTGTATCGCATACCACGCGCGCCCAACCGAGGTGTCTTGTTTACTCATACAAATATTTTATTAGATGATGTGTTGCACAACCGCGTCAAACACGTAGTCGAGAAGGCCAAGATAAATAGCAGTAGCAAGCGATACGGCAATAACCACGATGGTATACACAATCGTCTGATTGCGCGTCGGCCAGGTAACATGTCTCATCTCCGCACGGACCTCTTTAAAATAGTTTGGCATAATAGTCTTTCCCAAAAATGGGCAATTTTAAAACCCCTCCCGGGGCCTGTTATGAACACATCCTAGCGCCCTTTTTGTGTGGTGTCAATGCATCAAAAACTCCCGCATGGCGGGAGTTTTTGATGCTTCTTTTTTATCAACTATTTAATCTCGTACGTGATGGTAACGTCGTCGGTCGTGGTGTTTTGGCCGGGCGAGATTACCGGGGCCGATGCGGCGCTGTTTTTAGCACCGCCCATCGCGGCATACATCACCGGCTGCGGATAGTTGCCGCTCGTGTCTTCGGTAAAGGAGACAACGCGCACAAGGCTCACGCCAAGCTGGCTTGCGAGTGCCTCGGCTTTTGTCTTGGCATCGGCAATGGCTTTGTCGCGTGCCTCGGTTTGCACGGCCGTCGGGTCGTCAAACGTAAAGGTTAAGCCGGAAACATCGGTGGCGCCTTTGGAGCCAACACCGGCGAGCAAATCGCCCGCTTTGCTGGTGTCGCGCACCTTAACGGTGGTGCTTTGGCTCACCTCATAACCGGTGAGCGTCTGCCTGCCAGGCGGGCAATACATAACAGCACCCGAGGAAGCGCCAGAGTCTGCTGAGCCGACAGAAACGGTTGGCACGTTGGCTGGTGTTATCGTCTGCGGACACACTGCATTTTGGTAGGTGTATTGCGGATTTATAGAGTAGCCGCTCGTTTGTATATCTGCCGTCGCTACTCCCGCACTTGTGAGATATGCGGTGATAGCGTTGGCCACAGTGGTGGCATCGGCTTGTGCCGCGGCAACGGTTGCCTTATCGGATACGACGCTAAAATTAAAAGTGGCGATGTCGGGCACAGCCAAATCCTCGCCATGACCGGAGACGCTAATGGTGTTGGCGGCGGCAACGCCGGTGCCGATGTAGCGTATGCCAACAAGCACGCTCACGGTTTGCACCAGCAAAAACGCGGCGAGCAACACAACCGCCGAGATGACTCCCCAACGCAACCATACCCCCTCCCTTCCTTCAAACATATTCATAGTAATGAGTGTTATCTAATAATTTATTGGCCTGCTTGTGCCTGTGTAATAACCGCTTGTATCTGTGCCTGCGGCAACGCACCCGAGATTGGGTATTGCTTGCCGGTCCTCGTGTTGATAACCACCGTAAACGGCGTGCCGTTGCCGCCACTGCTCTCCGCATCGGCCGTCTCGGTTTGGATTTTGCCGAGGTAGGTGGAGCTTGCAATGCATGAATTGTAAAGGCTCATATTGGCGCCAAATTGTTTAGCAAGCGACGCCGAGTAAGCGGCATTTAAGCTCGATTGATTGTTAAACACCGCGTCGGCATACTCCCAAAAGCCGGTATTGCCGAGCTCAGCGGCGATACACTCGGCGGCGTTGGCGGCGGGCATAGCTTGCGGATGTATTTGATAGAGCGGAAATTCGCGCATCACCCACGCCACTTGGCCGTTGGATTGGCTCACGATTTGTTTAATCGACGGATAAATCATTTGGCAATACGGACATTGAAAGTCGGAGTACTCCACGAGCACAATAGGCGCGGAGGGCGAGCCGACGATATGGTCGCTCGCGGATGGCACGGGCACATTGGCGGTTGCCACAGCGCCTTGCGCATTGGCGGCAGCCGCAGTTACCGCAGACGGCGCCGGATGTTGATTGGCAAAAATAATAGCGCCGGCAATGATGACACCCGCAATAATAATGGAGACTGAGGGAGTGAGCTCAATTGAGGGCAATGTGCGATGTTTTGTTTCTTCTTTCTCTTGGGGCATATTTTGACTATAACATTTATTTTGCTATTACCTTACTTCCCCGACGCTTTGGTCGGGGTCCCGACCCTCTGGGCGTCGGGATTTGAGTAAATCGCGGATTTCTATCAGCAACTTTTCCTCCGGGCTTTGCTTGGGCGCTTCGGGCGAGCCTTTAAAGCGCGTAGTGAGTTTGTTGACCGGCAGTACGACAAAAAAATAAATGGTAACGGCTACGATAAAAAAGGAAACGAGCGCGTTAAAAAAATCGCCGTAGAGAAACTGGCTGCCGTTTATCGTAAACACAAGCTTCGAAAAATCGGGCTGTTTGATAATCGCCGCAATAAACGGAGTCATCAAATCTTTAACCAGCGAGCTCACCACCGCGGTAAAAGCGGCGCCGACCATAACGCCCACCGCCAGGTCGACCACGTTGCCGCGCAATATAAAATCCCTAAACCCTTTTCCCATATGCGGACATTGTACTGCTTTTTGCCGCTAAGCGCTCATGTCGGCGTTGATGCTGTTGACCGACGATTGGATGGCTTCCATAGTCCACACATAGCCGAGCCATATCGTGATGAG
>CAYWJX010000019.1:0-13132 GCA_964459335.1 uncultured Candidatus Saccharibacteria bacterium
ACCGCACAGATTTACACTCGACCCAACCCACCAAATGCCGGGACTAAACACCTAAGCAATCATGGAATTACGAAGTGACCTATTCGACAACTGTTGAACGTTCCCTGAACTTTATAGACAGATGCAAAGTAGTTGACTCAATAATAATCATAACTTATTCGCATATTATATATATGAAGGGTCAATAATGAGCAATGACGGTTTCGTAGAGCAATATAGAAATGCTGACGACTACAAACTCGCGGCTAATTATGGTGACGAGTATTTACGGTGGAAGGGGTGGAATACAGACGCGTTTGGAACACTTAGTAAACGGGATGAAGCAGATATTCAGGCAATCATTAAAAAGTCCGGCATTACCTTTCCGCCATTAAGTAGTGCATTGGAGATAGGCTTCGGAAACGGAGGCCTTCTTGCATACGGGAAATCGCAACAGTGGGAAATGCATGGAACAGAAGTTAATGATGGATTAATACGGCGCGCAATTCAAAACGGGTATCGCGCAGTACATGCGGACAAACTCAAACTATATTCTAGTAGCTACTTCGATCTTGTGTTAGCCTTTAATATTCTAGAACATCTGCCACAACATGTGTTGCTTGCTTATCTAAGAGAGGTACAAAGGATTCTAAAAGATGGCGGTGTTTTCATTGCAAGGTTTCCAAACGGAGATTCTCCATTCGCCAGGATGATTCAACACGGAGACCACACACATTTAACAACAATTGGTAGTATGAAGGCCAATTATTATATAAAGGATCTCGGTGCAGAAACCATTTATATTGGTGGTGAACCAGAACCAATGTGGCACTGTTTCCCACACTTAGTTTACCGTGTGCTTACAGTTCCTGTGAAGAAACTGATTAGCTTAATGCTTAATCTTCTTTTCTGTCCAGGTAATCCAAAGGCATTCTGTTCGCTAAACCTTATCATGATTATTCGAGTTGTAAAACCGACTACTACGGTGAAATGATTCGAGGTCCGGAATCTTATGCGACCATTGACCTGACCCCGGGTAACATTAAAATATGAAGACGGAGACTTCTCGTAATTTAAACGGGAGGATGGAGTATGAAGAAGAGCGGTTTCATAGAAAATCAAATCATCGGGATAGCTAATGATGGGCCCCGGTATTCCTGAACCAGATGAAATGTTAGTCTTCGACCAAATCTGACCTAAGCAAGAGGAGGATTTGGATGCGAAAAAAGCGAATCAGTGTGGAACAGATGATTGGGATACTGAAGCAGGCTGAAGTGGGAGTTCCGGTTGCGGAAGTGATTCGTAGAGCTGGGATCAGCGAACAGACGTTCTACCGATGGAAGGCGAAGTATGCCGGCCTGGAGGTCGATCAGGTCCGTCAGATGGCACAGTTGCAGGAAGAGAACCTGCGGCTGAAGCAACTGGTGGCGGAGCTAACGCTGGATAAAGCGATGTTGCAGGATGTGCTCTCAAAAAAATGGTGAAGCCTTCACGGCGTGGACCGATGGTGGAGCGGCTGGTGGAAAACTACCTGGTGAGCGAACGGCGAGCCTGCCGGGTTCTTCGGGTGCCTCGAGCGACCTACCGCTATCGAAGTTGCCTTGATCCACGCACTGAGCTGCGGGCTAGGATCCGCGAGATCGCTCAGGCAAGAGTGCGCTACGGATATCGCAAGATCCGCGTGCTGTTGAACCGTGAAGGCTGGGAAGTGGGCAAGTATCTCGTGTACCGGTTGTACAAGGAAGAAGGGCTAACGCTGAAGAGGATGAAGCCTGCCGGGAAACGGCAGGCTGCGCGAACTCGTGAGGATCGGGCCAAGGCCACGGCACCTGACCAGGCCTGGAGCATGGACTTCGTAGCGGACCAGTTGCAGGATGGTACGCGGTTCCGTGCTCTGACCATCGTGGATGTGTACACGAGAGAAGCAGTCGCCATAGAAGCTGGACAGAGCCTGAAAGGAGACGATGTGGTGCGCACACTGAATCGGTTGAAGCTCAGCCGCGGTGTACCGAAAGTGCTGTTCTGCGACAATGGCAGCGAGTTCACTAGTCAGGCGATGGACCTATGGGCCTATCGTCACAGTGCGAAGATCGACTTCTCTCGACCGGGCAAGCCGACCGATAACGCCTTCGTGGAGAGCTTCAACGGTACGTTCCGTGCCGAATGCCTGGACACTCACTGGTTCATGGATCTGAAGGATGCCAGGCATCTGATCGAGGCCTGGCGCAGGGAATACAATGAGAGTCGTCCTCAC
The DNA here is from genome assembly GCA_964459335.1 of uncultured Candidatus Saccharibacteria bacterium. Classification (GTDB taxonomy): domain Bacteria; phylum Patescibacteriota; class Minisyncoccia; order Phycocordibacterales; family SBAW01; genus GWA1-54-10. The sequence goes on from CAYWJX010000019.1 coordinate 2,234, forward strand.
CGATCTCTCGGTGACAGGACGCCTAGCGAGTTCGCCAGCCAGATCGCGGCTAGCCGCGATCTGGCTGCAACCTAAATAGGTCGCAGACTAACGCTGACCTTGGTACAAGAAAACTAGGCCCTTCATAACTGCGCTACACTAACAAACGAACTGGTACAAAAGGTCGGGCAGACCACCACGACCGGAAGTGCCTGATCTGAGGCCGTATCTGTTTATGAAACACGCTCTAGTCATCTCCCCAATATAACTTATCAGCCGAATATTACAGACATACCGATTTGAGTCATAAACGAAACAAATTATATGAACAGAGAATATATGCACGCTGTCTAGAATAATATACATCAAGACGTATCTAAAGAATGAACTGATTATGGAATTGCACCGACTGAACAAACATATAGTTATTAAAGAACATTATAGAATTGTCTTCTTAACAGCAGAGTGTGATAGACTTTAGCTCAATGAGAATATGGTTAATAATCGACTACGAGCCGATCCCAGGCATTGATGGATCATGTAGATATCTTCGATATGGCATGCTTGCAACTGTCCTCGCGTCCAAAGGCCATGAGGTAACGTGGTGGACGTCGGACTTCGACCACGCACATAAACTCCATCGGCACGTGCCATCGGAAGTCAGGATACAACCAAACCTGATCATTCGCACGTTGCAAGGAGTTGGTTACCAGAAGAACGTTTCGCTAAAACGCGTTCGCCATAACAGGAGCGTTGCCCGGTCATTCGCCGCAGCAATGCAGACAATAAATAATGATAGCCACCCCGATGTTGTTATGGTATGCCTTCATACTCTAGAATTGGCCGAGACTGTCACTGTTTATACCACCTCACAGTCAATTCCATTAGTGGTGGACGTTGTTGATATCTGGCCCGATGTGTATCTGCGTGCCTTCCCACAGGCGCTTAAGAGCGTAGCCAGACACTGTCTTCGTTCGGAATACTCACGGGCTAAACGAATACTGCAAAGCGCGTACACTATAACGGCTGTTTCGAGCACCTATCTTGACTGGGCTCTGTCTTTGTGCCCGGACGCGATTGGGAGATCAGGAGTTGTATTTCCACTTGGCTATGACGACGCCGACGTAGATGACGCAGCAGTGTTTGCAGAATCAGAACACCTGAAGAGGGCCTATAACATCTCTCCAGACACATTGAATTTGGCATTTGTGGGACAACTCTCCCACTCGTACGATCTTTTTACTGTTGTCGAGACTGCACGGCTTCTGTATCAATCTATGGGAAGCCGCGTGCGCTTTTTTATTGCCGGTGATGGTGTCGATCGTCAACGACTACAAATAGCGGCGAACGCCGTACCTTCAATCGTCTGTACTGGTTGGTTGTCCCATCCTAGCGTAGTTGCGCTCTTGAGAAACTGCTCTGTCGGTTTGGTATCATATGCCCGCGGAGCAACTCAGTCACTGCCCTACAAGCCATTTGAATATATGGCAGCCGGACTGGCTCTATTATCGTGCTTGCCAGGCGAATTGGCCGAATTGGTTCGTACCAAGAGTATTGGCATTCAGTATACTGCTGGCTCCTCGGAGTCGCTAGCCGAATGCATCCGTTATTTGGTGAATAATCCGGAACACTGTACATCTATGCGGCAGAGGGCCAGAGTTTTATTTGAAACGGAGTACCGTTCCGGGACGATTTATAGCCGATTCACGAATTATCTCGAAAAAATCGCGGTTGGTGCATCGCAACACAATTCTACACCGCTTACATAATGTTTATGGAGACTTGAGAGTGTCAACCTTAGCTAACCGCTTATTAAGACGATCGCTGTTCCAGAGGACAACACGCAGGCTTATTAAGTTTTTTGATACTGTACTACCTGACTGGATATTTACGCCAGCATATAAGGCATTATTTTCTTTTTACAGCTTGGCTATCAATCTTTTGTATCTCCGTTTTCTCGTTATCTCCATAGTGACGGGAAATAAGTACAAGACAAAAAAGATACTGACCATATTTCATGTCATGCCGTATTCACTTGTAGGTTGGCGTGGTCTGGAATCTACATATGATGCTGTCCACTCAGTTCTTGCACAGAATATTCCAGGATCGCTCGTGGAGTGTGGCGTTGCTCGCGGTGGCTCTGCAGCTTTAATGGGTGTAATAATGGACGACGCGCCGGATCGTACTCTCTGGCTCTTCGATTCCTACGAAGGTTTGCCGGAACCAGGAGTCGCGGACTTCTGCGACGGCGCTACAGGAAGCCACATACGTCCCCTACCAAAAGGCTCGTGCCTCGGAACGTACGAAGCAGTGGAGGATCTGCTCTTTTCCAAGCTGAGACTATCGAGAGATCACGTCTTCATGGTCAAGGGTTGGTTCCAGGACTCCTTACCGTCCTATTCCGGGAAAATTGGGGACATTTCGGTCCTGCGTATTGACGCCGATTGGTACGATTCGGTACGTTGCTGCTTTGAAGCTCTATATGACCATGTCGTACCGCGTGGATTTGTCATTATTGATGATTATGGAACATGCTTCGGAGCACGGAAGTATGTAGACGAATTTCTGGCTTCGAGGAAACTCGCAGTTTCCCTAGTCCCCGATGGGCGTGGAGGTGTATATTTTCAGAAGCCTCTTACATCGCGGCCATGAATTCTTCATTTCAATTGCCAACAATAAGATAATTCAGTTGATTGTTGGGTGTTCAGGAGTTATTCAGGTTCCTAAACATATTATTATGCCGGCGCGGCGACAGGGCATGTATTTGCTTCAACGATTGCAGATAATCGCGAGGTCGACCTAGTGCTGACGGAGTCGAATCAGCGGATAAAGCGAGGCATTGATATAACCGCCGCAATTGTCGGCTTGCTGGTTTGTTTTCCTTTATTGGCTCTCGTTGCGCTGTTGGTGTTCTTCGACTCTTCCTCGGGAGTATTGTATAGAGGAGTTAGGACTGGGAAGAATGGTCAGCTATTCCGAATATTCAAATTTCGCACTATGGTTGTAGATGCCGAACTCCGTGGGGGAGGATCGACGGCGAAAGATGATCCGCGAGTAACATGTATCGGTAAGGTATTGAGAAAATACAAACTTGACGAGTTGCCCCAACTTCTCAATGTGTTGCGCGGAGAGATGAGCTTTGTTGGGCCGCGACCGGAACTTCCGCAGTATACACAGCAATATACGGGAGACGAGTCCCTGATCCTATCCGTCCGGCCTGGAATAACAGATTATGCATCGCTCGAGTTATTCCAACTAAATGAAGTGCTTGGAAGCGTCGATGCAGATCGGGTATATGAGGAGAAGGTTCGTCCTGAGAAAAATGCCCTGCGCATCAAATACGTCAAAGAGCAGAGCCTATCCGGCGATTTATGTATTTTATTACGCACCATCATACGGTTGTTCTCGCCTAAGTCATATACAGTGAGGTGAACAATTGAACAGCAAAGAGCCGATGAAGTGGGGGATATTTGGCACAGCTTGCTCTAGGATGTGAGGTTCTTGGCGGCACTGATTGGGGCTCGGTCGATATGAATGCGGCGGTCGCCACTGTCCGCAAGGCACAAGGTTGCGGAATCACGGTCTTCGATACAGCGGATGTATACGGTCTGGGGCGCTCAGAGGAGGTGCTTGCGGACGCTCTCGGTGAACTGAGGACACAGGTGACGATCTGCTCGAAGTTTGGCGTGGCCTGGCGCAGTCGGAGCGCTGTGGGACGGGCCGAGACGTTTATCAATTGCCGCCCGGAGAGAGTGCAGGTGGCGCTAGACAATAGCTTACGGAGGCTCAGATTAGAGTGTCTACCTCTGTATCTCATGCACTGGCCCGACCCCGCTGTACCGATCCCTGACACCATGGCCGCGCTTCTGCGTTGTTACGAGCAGGGAAAAATCATGGGAGCAGGAGTATCAAACTGTTCGCCAGATCAGATTCGTCAAGCCAACGCGGTGTTTCCACTTTCGGTTGTACAATTGCCGCTCTCACTCATTTCCTACAGAGGATCAATCGCTGCGGTGCTATGTTGTATAGAACTTGGCATCCCGGTGATGTGTTATGGCCCTCTCGCGCAAGGACTACTGACCGGAAAATATGGAGCCGACTCACGCTTTGGACTGGATGACCGCAGGCATCGCCTCCCGCACTTCCAGCACGGTTTTCTGGATCGAAGCATGGTGGCATTCGAACATTTGCATCGAGTCGCGGCTCGACATGGCAAGACCACGGCGCAAGTTGCGCTTCGATGGGTACTGGACCACCCTGGCGTAACGAGTGTAGTGGTCGGTGCCAAAACGCCACAGCAATTGGACGAGAACTTGGGTGCAATCGGGTGGGCTCTGGCTCCTGACGAATGGCATTCCTTGCTTGAGCACTGGACTGGCGTGTGACCGAAAGAATCGGTAAACTATGCGCACCAGATTAAATGTATAGCCCGCTCTTGATACTAGCAGAAGATGCACAATAAAGACGGACTAGACGCGGTACGATAAAGAAGCAGCAATGCTCAAGCACGTGGCAGAAGTACTAATGATGCTACTTGATGAATCAGCTTCGGTCTTACGGAATTGTAAGGGGAACACATTGCCGCGTTACGGTAGGATTCCGCGGCTAATGATTGGTTGAGATAGGAGCAGCAGCCACAATGCTCCTTACGCATATCCAAAGGAAACTAGATAAATGTCCATCGATAGCAAGCAATTTGCTCGCCAGATTCGTAGGCACGCGTTACAAATGACCAGTTTAGGCGGCGGTGCGCATATAGGAGCGATCTTCTCCTGTGCGGATATCCTTGCGGTGCTCTATGGTGGCGTACTGAATGTCGATCCGGCGGAGCCGGAGAGTCCGATTCGGGACCGGTTTATTCTAAGCAAGGGTCATGCCGGCGGTGGTCTCTACGCCGCACTCGCCGAGTGCGGATTTTTCCCTGTACAGAAGCTGCTTACTCATTATCAAGACGGATCGGATCTTAGCGGTCATGTCTCACACAAATTAACCGGTGTGGACGTGTCCACCGGGGCTTTGGGGCACGGACTTTCGATTGCCGCTGGTATGGCCTACGCCGGCAAACTCAAGTCTTCATCCCATAGGGTCTTCTGCTTGTTAAGTGACGGCGAGTGCGATGAGGGATCAACCTGGGAGGCGGGCCTATTCGCCGCCCACCATGGGCTCTCGAACTTGGTGGCCATTGTCGATTACAACCGGATTCAGGGGATTGCTCCTATATCGGATGTCATAGAACTCGAGCCTTTTGCTGATAAGTGGACCTCGTTCCGATGGGCCGTCCAGGAGGTTGACGGACATGACCACGCAGCTCTACAGCGCGTTCTTGGGAGTGTCCCGTTTGTGGCTGGCAAGCCGTCCTGTCTGATTGCGCACACAACCAAAGGCAAAGGTGTGAGCTTTATGGAAAACTCTGTGCTTTGGCATTACCGTATTCCACGTGGCGCTGAGTATGATGCCGCACTCGTTGAGTTGGAGGGCCAATCGTGAGAGACGCTTTTCTCGGTATGCTTACCGAGCTTGCCCCACAGTACCCCGAAGTTCTCCTGCTAAGTGGTGACCTCGGCTTTGCTGTTCTCAACGAGTTCATCGCCCGTTTTTCGCGACAGTTTCTCAACGTTGGCGTTGCGGAGCAGAATATGTCGGGTCTCGCTGCGGGGCTGGCGATGGAAGGCCACACCGTTTTCACCTATTCCATCGGAAACTTTCCCACGCTCCGCTGTCTGGAGCAGATCCGTAATGACATTTGCTATCACAGTGCGAACGTGAAGATCGTCTGTGTCGGCGGCGGTATGAGTTATGGGGCCGTGGGCTTCTCGCATCACGCAACCGAGGACCTGGCTATCCTTCGCTCCCTTCCAGGTATGATGGTTTTGTCGCCTTGCGATCTATGGGAGGCCGCCGAAGCCACCCGCTACCTACTCTCGCATCGCGGTCCTGCCTATTTACGCCTCGATAAATCAACGGCACCAGTAACTATGCGCCACGGCGAGACCTTTCGACCTGGAATCATTCGAACGGTTCGCGAAGGGTCGAATGTGACGCTTGCCGCAACTGGGGGAATTCTTGGCGAGGCCCTTCTGGCTGCTGATGCACTGGCCATGCGTGGTATTTTCTGTCGCGTTCTTAGCGTTCATACAATCAAACCTCTTGATGTCGATACGCTCGCGACGGCTGCGTCCGAGACAGGAGGAATTATCAGTATCGAAGAACACGCCGTCGATGGTGGGTTGGGTGGTGCGATTGCCGAATCGCTCATGGAAGGCGGGGTATCCCCTGGTTTCTTCGTCCGAATGGGACTCCGTAATACTTTCTCGTCTGTTATAGGTAGTCAACAGTATCTACGGACGGTCTACTCATTGGATGCCGCGTCAATCATGCAAACCGTGTCCTCAAAGTTAGGCGTCGCTGCTGAAATAGTCTCATGAGGACCAAACGCAATTTAGATCAATTCGAACGTCGGCTAATCCGCTTGTAGTCTTGCCGAGCGTCCATAAACATTTATTTGCCCTAGCGCGTCCACTCTTGAGTTCCTGGGATTATCCTCTAATGCATCCGGCGCTTTCATACTTTTGTCCTTCCGTGTCTTTAACTGCTCCACTGGCAATACCCACCACGAACTTGGTAAGTTTGTTGAAATCGCGGGGACGTGTTCCGTACTCACATTATGCGATCCACGTCGTCCCTGCACATTGCCTGTGGGTTATAAACTGAGACTCTACCGAATTACGAGGCGCTGGTCTTCCATACCCTCACAAGTTCTAAAATTTGAGGGAATTGGTGACGAAAAAGGAGATTTCAATTAACACTGAGTGGTGGACACAGCGGCTTGCTTGGCCGGTAATTGCAGCAACCGTGATTCGCTTCGCATTGCTGGTTGCTTCGCTTACCCGTGTTGGGATCTCCGCCATCTCCTATGGCGACACGCTTAGTTATCTCGAACCAGGGCGAAACCTCTTGCTGCATGGCCGTTTTGTCGCTGACGGCTTTACTGACGTGTTACGTACACCCGGTTATTCCTTCTTTATTGCCATTACCAGCCTTGGCGGCCTGCCTATGGCTGCTGTGGCAAATGTGATTCTCTCGGTACTCTCCGTACTCTTGGTTCGGAGGTTGGGGCGGTTGGTATTCGGTGATGACCGAGTTGCACTGGGCGCAGCATGGATATTCGCCTTTGAGCCGATTACAGTGGCCAATTCTGTCCTCCTTTTGTCGGACACTTTGTATCTCGCACTTCTTCTACTCAGCTTGGAACGGCTAGCTACTTTTTTGCACGGACGTTGTTTGCGGATACTAGTGGTCGCTGGACTGTGGCTTACCGCAGCAACTTTTGTACGCCCGGTCAGCTATTACCTGCCGGCTGCTCTGGCCCTTGGATTATTTCTTGTGTTTTTGCGAGTACCCGGTCTGCGCTGGAAGGCGCCTACAGTGCTTCTGATCAGTGTGCTTCCGTGGCTGGCCGCCTGGCAGATACGCAATTGGGTTGAGGCCGGCTATGCCGGGTTCTCAAGCGCTGGAGAATATAACCTCTATTATTTTAGCGCTGCCGAGGTGATGGCCCGAGTGGAGAATAGGAACTATTACGATGTGCGCAGACAGTTAGGCTATGTAGGTGAATTTGGCGTTGCTGGTTTTAACAATCACAGTCAGCAACAGTACCTCTTCAAACCTTATCTCACGCTACATCCTGAGCAAGCCGGATGGAACCAGGGCCAGCGCCTAGCATTCTTGCGCTCCGAGGCTGTCCGTGTCATCCGAGCGAATACCGGGATTTATCTGCGCTGTTGTATCATCACACCTTTGTTTAAGGAGATATTTACCCCAGGCGCGGGGCATTTCGATCACCTACTGAATCTGGTACAGCCCCCGCAGAATGTTGATTTAATAAACATAGGCCCTGTTCGTATGGCATTACTACTTGCGAAATCATATCCTTGGGTGGCTTTTGAGAAGGCCGCTTTTGAGGCCGTACTGCTAGGACTATACCTGCTTGCGGTGCGGGGAATGTTCCTGGTGGCACGGGGGACCTTTCGAGATACTGTGCATAACGCATCTCTATGGCTGCTCCTGGGGACGTCGCTTTATTTCCTTCTGTCAGCTGTGGCAGGGGGGACGGGTTCAGAAGCGCGTTATCGGCTGCAGTTCACGCCTATCGTGTGCATTCTTGCGGCGGCGGGATTCCGGGCGGACTCCGGATGTTGCGTTGTTGGAAATTGTGAAGCTCGCCGATAAGGGTTTTTGTGCCCAAATTGTCTGAACACCTAATGATGCGCTTCCCACTGGGCTACTCCAGTTATCAGTGGATGAGAAATCGGGGGTAGGTCATAGATGAGGGCGAGGTTGAGAAAGCCGAAGAAGACATCGAGTTTCTTGAAGACGCATGTTGATGTAGCAAGGATCAGTCTACATAAAAACCATAAATACCGGGCATACGCTTAGCTGTTTCATCAACCGATTCTGCGGAGATGGAATGGACGTAGTAATGCATTTGTGCCATCAGTTGCGGATTGTTATATTTGGTGTATAACTCAACGGGAATGACAAATGCATCGACCCCTGATATTCTTGACAAAGCCCATGCAGGATAGGAATTTCGATAAACCGTCAGCCAAACTGCCCTTGGATTGAGTTGCCTAGCCTCTTGCAATTCCGGCAGCCGATAAATCTGGATGATCAACTGCGACAGGATATTGCCGCCGTTTCTTCGCAGATAATCGAGCAAGCGTCTGTTGGTAGTTTTTGTATCCGTAACCACGAGCGCGTCAGGGTGGTTTCGCAGCCATGCACGAAGGTCCTCGAAGCTCATCTGATGCAGTCCATCATATCGCGTTCGGGTAACAAACTCATCGTAGCTAAAGATATGAATCGGCACTCCGAACTGCGAAGACGTCGTCTTCCAATCATGGCTGAGGATCAAATGCCCATCCGAAGTCCAGTCGAAATCGAGTTCGAAGACTCGATAGCCCATCGTGTAATGCTCGTCGAGTGCCTCGCGTGAGTTGGTATAGATCTGTCCATGTACGGCGCCTCCGGCATGGGCGACAAGTCTTGCTTCCACAGGAGAAACAGGCGAGGGGTCAGAATGTCTGTAGAATGATAAGTCATACAGTGCCAATGTCTCTGCTTTCAACTCGTGCCTGTGCCGCAGTGCGATCAAAGCCAATATCAGACTGACGGCAAGCAGGCCCACATTCCTCATTTTCATGGCAAATCCGTTTGAAGATTACGCGATAGAAGTGATTATGGATTAATCGCTCTGACCACTGCTGTCAGTTAATAGTATCATTCCGATCACCGGTTTCGCGGCAATGAGGTTCGGCAGTGGCTCAGCATTCTCATACAACTTGGGAAACCTGCCGGCAGCTGGTGCTGCCGCAGGGGATAGAGGATTGGTCGCTTACCAGCCTTATGCAGAGACTGGTGAAGACGGGAGGACGGCTGGTAAGGCATGCACGATACTACTGGCTAATGATGGTGGAATGCGCCAGACATGAACGCCTTTCGATGCGATGATGCGACAGATCGCACTTTTGCGGCTTCCGGCAAATAACAATGATCTCGAGGCCAAATCAAAACGTTGGGGAGAAAGGAGGAGAAAAGAGTGCCCTAGAAATCACAAGGAAGGTTCCCGATTATGCGGTCGAGTCCAGGGCGGCACTGAATCGCTCTGTTTTTCGACCGGAATTGCAACATAATTCTTGCCATAATGCCGATGCGGAGTCATCAGAGCAAACATGGGCCGAAAAGGAGATTCCAACTTATAGTCGCAGCCTTAGACGACAAGGCTTTATGGAATGAGTGAAACAGGAGGGAAATTGCCAGCTCCGTTGCAGGCGGTATCACGACAAAGTATGTTGTGCGGACTTACCTATCTTCTAATTTTCTTCTATTCGCAAGTGTCCTGCGGCACCATTTTTGATTTCCACTCAATGACTCATGGACTCATCAATTCATTGCACGAAATCTTGCTGATTATCATGTAATAGGTTTCACTCCAGGAAAAGCATCGTCCGGATTCACAAGCCTTCTATGGACAGAATCCTAGCTATCATAACCACAATTGTTCCACGACTGACACACGTCATGTTTTGTGTTGTTATAAGCGGCGCTTCTTGGTGCCTTATGCTTGCCTCATACTAAGCGGGAACTTCATTTGGTTCGGACTGATCGGGATGGAGCATCTTTTACTTATCCTGCTCTCGCTAGTTTGGATCCACATTTGGTTTAGGCCCCTTCAGCAGCCAAATCTGTTCGACAGATTGCTACCGTACGTGGTGCCTTTGCTGGTGGTTCTGACGCGACCCGAGGGGTGTTTCCTGGTTGCATTACTTCTTGTCTTCCGACATCTGACCGATCGAACACAAAGGGACATGCTCATTGCCTCGTCTGGAGGATTTTGCGGCATGGCTATTACATGCGCAATGAACTGGGTAATCTCGGGGCAACTCACTCCAGCCACCATGCGCAGCCGCCAATTTCTGTTCTCTCACAACGCGGGGCGGCACGAACACATCTATTTCCTCGGTCAGACTTTTATTCGCATGACTAAGACCTGGAGCTTCGTACCTGCACCGACATATAAGCATGGTTTCGGACTTCTCCTTGGTATCACTGTTTGTCTCCTCTTCACACTCCTTGTATTCTTCGCCCTCCGTCACCTATGCACCATGGGTGCGAAGCGAACCCTGTTACTATGCGCCTGGGCCCTTCTGATTGAGCTTCTGTACTTTGCAGTACTTCCTTCCATGGGTCATGGAGGTCGTTACATCTAACTTCCGCTCATGCTCTTCATCTCTCTCACATTTCTTGGGCTGCAAGAACTATTTGCTCCCGCATTTCCTTTTTGATTCATAATTCTGAAACCACGAAGCGTGATAATCGTCAATGTTTATGAGGGTGCGAACGTGGTGAAGACGCCCCGGA
>CAYWJX010000020.1:0-11961 GCA_964459335.1 uncultured Candidatus Saccharibacteria bacterium
TGGGGCGAGAAGTGCGGGGCATGCACGAAGCCGCTTATTTGCTCGCAGGCTTCGGGCTTCTCTCGCAAATTCTCGCCCTTTTGCGTGACCGGATTTTGGCGGCCAACTTTGGCGCGTCGCACACGCTCGACCTTTACTACGCGGCGTTCCGCGTTCCGGATTTTTTGTTTGCGACCGTTGCGTCGCTGTTTTCGTTGTATGCGCTCCTCCCGGTGCTTTCAAAACTCGAGCGGCGCGAGGAAGGGCTCATGGTTTCTTTTTTGCGCGACATCCTGCTGGTGTTTTTTATCGGCATGGGTGTCGTGTCGACGATTATCTTTTTCTTTGTACCGGAGTTGGTGCATCTGCTTGCGCCGGGGCTCGCGGGCGACCCGGCGTCATACGCCTCGCTTGTGCTTCTTATCCGCATCTTGCTCCTCCAGCCGATATTCCTCGGCGCCTCCAACACGCTCGCGTCGCTCACACAGCTACGCCATCGCTTTATCCTCTACTCGGTGTCGCCGCTCCTCTATAACGTCGGCATTATTTTTGGCGCGGTGTTTTTGTATCCGCGCATGGGGCTCGCGGGGTTGGGGTGGGGAGTAGTCCTCGGCGCCTGTATGCACATGGCGCTCCAGTTGCCGTTTTTCTTTAGCGAAAAAACAGCAGCGCGCGTTCCGTTTCCCGAAATGCTTAAACAAGTGGGGAGTGTGCTCATACTCTCGGTGCCGCGCACGCTCGCGCTTGCGGCAAGTCAGATTTCGCTCTTTGCCATTGTTGCCATTGCGTCGTTCCTTGCGCCCGGCTCTATCGCTATCTTTACGTTTGCGTTTAACTTACAAGCGGTGCCGCTCACTATTATTGGCGTGTCGTACTCGGTCGCGGCGTTCCCAACTTTGGCGCGCCTGCATGCCGAGGGCAAACGCCAGGAGTTTGCCGAGCATATAGAGGCGGCGCTCCGGCACATGCTCTTTTGGGCGATACCCGCAACGGTGTTTGTTATTGTCCTGCGCGCTCAGCTCGTGCGCGTCATCCTTGGTGCCGGTGCGTTTGATTGGTCTGCCACGAGGCTCACAGCCGCGGCGCTCGCGCTCTTTATACTCTCGCTTGCGGCGCAGAGTATCTCGCTCCTTATCGCGCGCGCCTACTACGCGGTGGGTGATACCCGCAAGCCCTTGTATCGCGGCGTCATCGACATTGTGGTGTCGATAGGCAGTGCGTTTTTGTTCGTCGCGATTTTCCACGAGAGCCAATTTATTCGCGACTTTGTCGAGTCGCTCCTCCGCGTCTCCAATATCCCCGGCACAACCGTGCTCATGCTCGCCCTCGGTTACACGCTCGGCGCGCTTGCGCAATGTTTTGTCGGGTTTACCTTTGTGTTGCGCGACTTTGCCATCCCGCATGACAAACTCCTTACGCTGAGCTTTCAAAGTTTTTGCGCGGCAATACTCGGCGGTGGCGCAAGTTACCTGGTGCTCACCCTAACCGGTATTGCCGGTGAGGTTAACACCTTGTTTGGTCTGGTGTTTCAAGGGATCCTCTCCGGTGGCACGGGCCTCCTTGTGACAGTGTTTGTGCTCTGGCTCCTCAAAAATCAAGAACTTGCGGAGGCACTCAATGCGTTCACCCGTTACTTTAAAGACAGCCCGCAAGTGGCCCTCGAGCCAACCGATGTCAGTAGCTAGCCGCCAGTCGATAGGGTATAGTCTCTGATACTAGCTCATGAAGCATATACGCAACTTTTCTATCATCGCCCACATCGACCACGGCAAATCTACCCTTGCGGATAGGTTTTTGGAGATAACCCATACCATCGAACAACGCAAAATGCGCGAGCAGGTGCTCGACTCTATGGACCTGGAGCGCGAGCGCGGCATCACCATCAAGATGCAGCCCGTGCGCATGCAATATGGTTACAAAGGTTCGCAATACGAGCTCAACCTCATAGATACACCGGGGCATATCGACTTTTCGTACGAAGTGTCGCGCGCGCTCACGGCGGTTGAGGGTGCAATACTGCTTGTGGATGCCACGCAGGGCGTGCAGGCGCAGACACTCACCACCTTGCGCAGTGCGCGCGAACTCGGGCTGGTTATTGTGCCTGCCATATCTAAAATCGACTCGCCGCTCGCCAACGTTGATGATGTAAAAGTACAAGTGGCAAAACTGCTTGAGATAGATCCTGCCACGATTTTGTTTTGCTCCGGCAAAACAGGGGAGGGTGTCGAGGCATTGCTCCAAGCGGTAATAGAGCGCGTGCCACCGCCGCGTGAGGAAACCGGCAAAGCTTCAGCAAATCTTGTCTCCCAGCTACCCTCACCCGCCATGGGCGGGATCGGCGTATCTGTCCGGCAAGATTTGCTTCCGCGTGCGCTCATCTTTGACTTTCAATACTCCGACCATCAAGGTGTCATTGTTTTTTTGCGCATGTTTGAAGGCTTAATTAAAAAAGGCGACGCGCTCGAGTTTGCCGCGAGCGATAAAAAGTTTGTGGCGCTCGAGGTTGGCACTTTTTCTCCCAAACCCACGCCGCGCGCCGAGTTGGGGAGCGGCTCCATCGGCTACGTGGTCACCGGCATCAAAGAGCCGGGTTTTGCACGCGTTGGCGATACGATACGTGCCCGCAGCTCAAACTCTTTACCCCTCGCGGGCTACGCCGAGCCGCGGCCGGTGGTATGGGCCTCGGTGTATCCCCAAGCCCAAGACGACTTTACCGCACTGCGCCAAGCGCTCACGCGTCTACGCCTCTCCGACTCGTCGCTCTCGTTTGAAGAGGAGTCGTCCGGCATGCTCGGCCGCGGATTTAGATGTGGACTTCTCGGCATGCTCCATCTTGAGATTGTTACCGAACGTTTGCGCCGCGAGGCCAACCTCTCACTTGTGGTTACGACGCCCACCATCACCTACGAGGTGGAGCTCGAAAACGGCAAGCGCATCGCGGTATACTCACCGCCGCAGTTCCCCGAGTATGGAGATATTAAAAAAGTTTGGGAGCCGTATGTTGCCGCCGAAATCTTGGTGCCCGCCGAGTATGTGGGGCAGGTCACGCCGCTCCTTTACGAGCACGAGGCGGTTATAGAGAGTACCGAAAACTTTTCGGAAGGGAGACTCATTATTAAAGTGGTAATGCCGCTGCGCGAGCTCATGCGCAACTTTTTTGACAAGATGAAGAGCGTGACCCAAGGCTATGCCTCAATCTCGTATGACTTGCGCGAGTTGCGTGAGGCCGAGGTGGCGCGTCTCGATTTGCTCGTGGCTGAGGAGCCGGTCGCCGCGTTTACGCGCATCGTGGCCAAACATCGCGCCTACGAAGAGGCTGTCGCGGCGGTGGAAAAATTGTACAAGATTTTGCCGCGGCAGTTGTTTACTACCAAAATCCAAGCTCAAGCGCTCGGCCGCATACTTTCGTCAAAAACACTCTCCGCTATGAGCAAAGATGTTACGCAACACATGTACGGTGGCGACATCACACGCAAAATGAAGCTGCGCGAAAAGCAAAAGAAAGGCAAAAAGAGGATGCTCAACCGCGGGCGGGTCAACATCCCCGAAGAAGTGTTTTTAAAAATGATAAAGAGTGAGTAGCTCGTTACACCACCAGCGCGAAGTAGGAAAATACCATCGAAAGGATAACTACTATCGCGAGAACATACCCCAAAACGCGCATGCGCTTGGCGTGTTTAACTTTGTCTAGTCCGTACATGTTCATAGATACTGTATTATAAACGGATATGCGTGATTTTGCCAAACACACCGGCCCGCGGCGGCAAAAGCTCCGGCTGTTGGCCGGGGTCGTTGGCATCATTGTCCTTGGCTTTATCACCTTTGAGGCGGCGCACGCAGCGTGGGGCATGTACGGCAAGTTTGCCGAGGCGGCGGGGGACAACGCCACTGCCGAGCAAAACTTGAGCCAACTTACCGCCGAGGAGGCACAAATGAGCGCCGAGGTAGTGGCGCTCAGTAGCGAGAGGGGACAGGAAGCGGCGCTCCGCCAAACCTACGGCGTGGCGCTCCCGGGCGAGGGCGAGATACAGATAATAGAGGAGAGTCCTTCAAGCACGCCGCCGCAACCACAGCAACAAAACTTCTTTGCGCGCCTGTGGCATGCGCTATTCCCCTAAAAAGACGTGTCTTCCACCTGTGCGAGTGGGGAGAATCGAACTCCCGCCTACTGCTTGGGAAGCAGCAGTTCTGCCACTAAACTACACTCGCTTGAGCTACGATTATATAATTGATATACTAAATCCGCTAGCCACTAATGTAATTTTTTATGGACAAAAAAATCACCATCTACTCAACGCCGACGTGCCACTTTTGCCAGATGGCCAAAGAGTTTTTTGCCGAAAAAAATGTGCAGTATACCGCCTACGACGTTGCGAGCGATGCCGAAAAGCGCACCGAAATGATAAAACTCACCGGCCAGCTTGGCGTGCCGGTCATTGTCATTGGCGACGACATCCTCATTGGTTTCGACAGGGAAAAAGTTGCCGCAAAACTCGGGATTGCGGCGTAATACAACTTTACTCGCCGTTTACGGTATATATCACTTTATCGCCGTTGATAAACACTGCGCTGAGGACTGGAACGTTGCCCGCGCTGTCTTCCCCAAAGCTAGCGGTAAAGGTTTGCGGCGCTTGTGGGTTGGCACATGAGCTGGTGGCTGCAGTATTAACAATAAAGGCAAAGCGAACGGGATTTTTACCGTAGCTTGGTGTTTGTACGCTTACTTCCTGACAGGAGCCAACCGCGGGCAGAGTACCCGTATAGTTCGCGATCATACCCATACCGCTCACCTGCGATGAGGTGCGGGTAATAGTCAAAGGTGAGGAGGTCGAAAACGAGTATGGATTTTGAGCGGGCAACACCACGACAGGACTGGGACCGATGGGACTCTGTAAACTAAACGCACGCACCAGCACAAACACCATGGCGAGCACTACCACCACTCCAAGAAGGGTAAAGAATATCTGATTTGCGGAAAGTTCCTTGTTCATCATAAGGCGTGCCTCTTACTATTCAGTATACTCGCAAAAGAAAAGTTCATACCAGTTATCCCCACTTGTTTTTTAACCGGCAACCGTCGAAGGTATACTTAACGACGGGTATATGGCCATGTCTTTCAAAAAAACCAGCACTCGCTTTTTCCTGTTTGCAGCGGCGATATCGGTATGTATGTTTCTGCCGTATGCCGCACACGCGCAGTCGCTCCCGTATCCTATCGACCCCAACATGGGCAACCCTCCCAATCCTGTCTGGTGGACATGCCACGATTATAGTAATGGCTACCCAGGCTATGGAGAAAACGAGTTGCGCTGTTCAGACTCGGAGCTTAACGGCACTCAAACAATCGGGGAGTTTACTATTACCAATGAGGTGACCGGGACCACTGTCCAAAGCACCTCTAACACCGGCGGTATTACCGTGCCGCCATATATCAGTACCTACACGTCCTTCACCTTTGAGATGAGTTCTGGTATTGCACCGAGCATGTATCTTCTTGCAGTCGACCCGTCCGATAATTTCTATACGGTGGCTACCAGTTCTGTAGGCAAAACCACTATCTACAAAACTACTCCAAGCGGCACCACCAGTGTCTATGCGACCATAAGCGACAGCCATATTTCCTCCCTTGTCACCGACTCCGCCGGTAATCTCTATGCGGGAAGTAGTGGCGCGCAATACAATTCCACTTACACTCAATACAGTTACAATATTTACAAAATCACCTCGGGCAACGCCAGCCTTTACACATCCTTCACCTTCGGGATGAGTTCTGGTATTGCACCGAACATGGCCATTCTTGCAGTCGACCCGTCCGATAATTTCTATACGGTGGCTACCAGTTTTACAGGTACCACTATCTACAAAACTACTCCAAGCGGCACCACCAGTGTCTATGCGACCCCAAGCGACAGCCATATTTCCTCCCTTGTCACCGACTCCGCCGGTAATCTCTATGCGGGAAGTAGTGGCGCGCAATACAATTCCACTTACACTCAATACAGTTACAATATTTACAAAATCACCTCGGGCAACGCCAGCCTTTACACATCCTTCACCTTCGGGATGAGTTCTGGTATTGCACCGAACATGGCCATTCTTGCAGTCGACCCGTCCGATAATTTCTATACGGTGGCTACCAGTTTTACAGGTACCACTATCTACAAAACTACTCCAAGCGGCACCACCAGTGTCTATGCGACCCCAAGCGACAGCCATATTTCCTCCCTTGTCACCGACTCCGCCGGTAATCTCTATGCGGGAAGTAGTGGCGCGCAATACAATTCCACTTACACTCAATATAGCTATCCTATTTATGCAATCAGTATGGGCGCACTTCTCGCCGCCGCGCCCGGAGACCCTCTATACTTTACATGGTCGCTTGATCCGCAGATGATAATACGGCATTGGGAATGCACGAGCTCTTTTTTGGGTGTCTGTCTCAATTTTAACAATGTATCCGAACAAAACAATTACTTTAATTCGGGCATTACCAGCACCTTTGGCCAAACTTCGCAGTACGGCTCGACTGTCATATCGGCGCCTTCAACACCGGGGAACTTTACCTATACCATAGGGGACTTGTTTGGAGTACTCCCTGTTACGGTAGACGTGTCAGGGACAGCCAGACCGCTCCTCACCATCTCCGCCTCTTCAACCTCTATCACCACTCTGCAATCAACCACCATCAATGCCACGTATACTCCCGGCTCCGGCGACACGCTTACAAACACCGCGCTCAATGTAAATCTAGGGCCACCGACTAACAATGAGTACACGGTACTCGGCGGCGGTGGTCCTACTTCGCCATACACCTATACGTTTTCTACCACTACTCCCGGGACGTATACCTTTAAACCTTACGTAGAAACAGTCGTGTATCCGTCGTGGGCAACCGAGGGCCAATCAGTGACCGTCACCGTTACCAACCCGCTGTGCTCCGCAGCATCCAACGGCGGTGCCACGGGCAGCTACCAAAATTGCGTATGCAACAATACCGGCACCTACAACGCAAGCAATAATAGTTGCGCCAACCCGCTTTCTTGCACCTTTAATGGCCCGGTATCCTCCGGCAGTATCGTCACTGCCTACTCAGTAGCAACCGCCCCCTCTCAAGCCGCTTGCAACTCCGCATCGCAGACCTTTACCTGCACCAACGGCACCTTTGTCCCAACTTCTCCAAACATAAGCTCATCCAAACGGTTCATGCACAGTCAGTAACCCTACCGGCATCATCAGCTCCGCTCTCACCGCTACGCCAAGCCGTGTGCATCCTGGCAAATCGACCACGCTCGCCTGGTCTACCTCTAACATGGCCTCATGCACTGTTACCTCAAGCGACACGCCTCCACAAACCCTGAGCACGGCACTCAGCTCCACCGGTGTGACCACTCCGGCTATCACGCACGCCGAAATCTACACGCTCTCCTGTCTTGATGCCAACGGCACTTCCTTTATGAGCCAAGTGCGAGTTAGTCTGGTGCCGGTGGAGGTGGAGTTATAGTGGTTTACATGAGTGTGCCCTTGGCGGGAATCGAACCTGCATCTACTCCTTAGGACGGAGCTGCTCTATCCATTGAACTACAAGGGCTCACAAGCAATGTAGCATAGGATAACGCTCTTCGCACCGCCTTTTTATTTGTTATAGTTATTGCTGTGGACCCGCGCATTGACGAGATTTTACGAATAACAAAAGACACCAATCGCATCGTGCGCAAGATGCGCAGCTCGCAATTGTGGGGGCGGTTTTACCAAGTGGTGTGGTGGATAATCATACTCGCCATCTCCGGCGCGGCTTACTATTATTATGCACAGCCGTATGTGGATAAATTAACGCAACTCTATGCGCAAGTAGAGCAGGGAGGCCAGCAAGCACAAAACGTCGGCTCACAGCTTTCAAGTTTTTTTGGCAATTGGCTACCGAGCGCAACCCCTTCGACGGATTCGACAGGCTCACCGCAGGCGAGCTCAGGGCAAGCTCCTACAACCACGGCTAAGTAAAGCCGTTTAAGGTGATGAAAAAAATGTGCCGCTGTGGTAAAGTGTTTCTACTGCCTGGGTAGCTCAGTTGGTAGAGCATTTCCCTGAAGAGGAAGGGGTCGCCGGTTCGATCCCGGCCCCAGGCACACTAGTATAAGCAACTAAAAAATCCCCAGAAGGGGATTTTTTAGTTTGACCTGACTTTGAGTTTTGCTTGGCGGCCTTTGTCGAGTTTGGGGAGCCGTATGATAAGCAGGCCGTGTTTCTCTGTTGCCTCGGCCTCCTCTATCTCAATCTCCTGCGGCAACACGATGGTGCGGCTAAACGAGCCCCAGTATAGTTCTTGAAAGAAAAAGTCTCCCGCATTGCCCTCAACGGCGCGCTCGCGCTTGCCGCGTACGGTTACCATATCGCGCGTGATAGAAACGTCCAAATCCTCGGGCCGCACACCGGCTATCATAGCTTTTATGAGTATATGCGTCGGCGTTTCGTATACGTCCACTGCCAGCTCGCCGTCTGCCTCCTCCTCGGGGAGGTCAAGAGTACTTTCGCCTCCGCGACCGGGTGAGGGGCTCAGTTTACGCGCGGGAACTTGCGATTGCGGCGCATACCCCGAGCCGCCGCTCTCCAAATCTTCAAAAGAGTAGTTATTGTCGGAGCCGGAAGCGCCGGTGAGCCACTCAAAAAGGGATTTTTTTTCTTTTGCCATGCAAATTTCTCTATATCAATTTAACAATAGTCGCGTACCGGGTCTTTTATCCGCTCGACGGCAAGGAGTATACCGACGAGACCGATCCAGATGACCATAAAAATGAAGAATGTCGTATCTCCACCAGTCCCCAGTATAAAAAAGTTAAAGAGTGTATGCAAGGCGGTTGCGAGGATAACTCCCAGCAGCGCATACAATATACGGAAGGCCGCGCTTTTATAAAACGACAGTGCGAGTGCAACGCCGATAGTGGCCGATGAAAGTGTGTGGAGCAATGTCGCGCCGATAAAGCGCAGGTCGCCCGTGATAACGCCATGTAGCACGCCTTGCCCGAGCGAGCCAAAAAGGAACAGTGAGTTTTCTACCGCGGCAAAGCCAAGCGCGGCGGTGACGAGATATATCACGGCATCGAGCGGCTCATCAAATACATACGCGCGTAGTGAGGTGATATAGGCCGCCCCAAACTTAAACGA
Organism: uncultured Candidatus Saccharibacteria bacterium; assembly: GCA_964459335.1. Lineage (GTDB taxonomy): Bacteria > Patescibacteriota > Minisyncoccia > Phycocordibacterales > SBAW01 > GWA1-54-10. The sequence goes on from CAYWJX010000020.1 coordinate 9,139, forward strand.
CTCTTCGATAAAAGCCCACGCCAATAGGAGCGCCGTGCCGGCAAACATGCCCGCGGCGTATTGCTCTAAAAAGAGCACCGGTGCCACCGCAAGGCCTCCCACGATAAACGTAAAAAAAATATAGCGCTTGGGCTCCGGCTCGCACCGGTCTTCAAAAAGCCAAAACGCGAGCCACAAAAGCGAGGGCGTGATACCTCCTAGAAGCGCGATAAAGAGCGTAGGCGAAAGGGCGATCACCCTTTTAGTATACCCTTTAATTGAGTGGCCAAGGCTCCACAATCAACAGACCGGATGTGCCGGGAAGAGAACCCCAGATTTCCTCGGTAATAAATGGCATAAATGGATGGAGAAGTTTGAGAGAGTTTTCAAGAATGTAATACAGCGTTTCGCTATGCTCGGGTTTGCCTTTGCTCTCCTCAAGTATCTTGGCGGCAAAGCGGTCCCATACATAATGATAGAGTTTTTCGGCGGCCATATAAAATCGGTATTGCTCGATATCTTCGGTTACTTCTTTAGCCAACGTATCAAATTCTTTTTTGAGCTCAGGTTTGATGTCGCCGGACCTTTCTTGTGAAAGCACAAAGCGCGCGATGTTCCACAGTTTGTTGGCAAAAAGTTTGTATGCTTTTATCTTGTCGTCATAGAGCGCGGTGGGAGTGCCGGGCGTATTGCCGATGATAAGCCCCATGCGGAGCGCGTCGGTGCCAAACTTCTCCGACATTTCGAGAGGGGAGATAACGTTGCCTCTGCTCTTACTCATTTTTTTGCCGTCTTTGGCGGTGACCATGCCGTGCAGATACACCGTGCTAAAAGGCACTTTGCCGGTGCGATAGAGACCGAGCATAATCATGCGCGCAACCCAAAAAAAGATGAGGTCGCCGCCCGTTTCCATCACCTGCGTCGGATAAAATGTTTTAAAATCGGAGCCGTTAGGGTAGCCGAGTGTTGCAAACGGCCACTGACCCGACGAAAACCACGTATCAAATGTATCCGGGTCGTGCTCCCATGTATCATCGGGAGCTTCTTCACCGACAAACACCTCCTCACCGTCGGCGCCGTGCTTATACCACGCAGGTATCGGGATGCCCCACACGATTTGGCGTGAGATGTTCCAGTCTTCGATATCCGAAAGCCAGTTGAGCAATATTTTTTTAAAGTGTTCGGGATAAAACACGATGTCGCCATGCTCGATTGCCTCGATGGCAGGTTGTGCGAGCTCTTTAGCTTTGACAAACCACTGGCGTTTAACTTGCGGCTCTATTTCGCGCTCGCATTTGTAGCACACCGGCACCTCGTGCAGGTACTCCTCGTCGATTTTTACCACCAAGCCTTTTGCTTTGAGTTTTTCGACCACTTTTGTACGTGCGTCTTTTATCGAGAGGCCTGCACAATCGCCTGCAATGGGGAGGAGCTTGCCGCGCTCGTCGATAATTTGCTCGTAAGGCAGGTTGTGCCGGCGCGCTATCTCAAAATCGATGCCCGAGTGCCACGGTGTGATGGTCATGACGCCGCTACCCACAGCGGGGTCGCTGGCCTCATCTTTAATGACGGTTGCGGTAATCGGGCCGTTAATCCACTCGAGCTCTATTTGGTCACCCTCCTTATAGTGCGCATAGCGCGCGTCGTTTGGATGCATCACCACGTATTTGTCGCCAAACTTTGTTTCGGGGCGCACAGTGCCGATGACAAACGGCCCGTATTGAAAGTAATAAAACGGGTCTTTGCGCGAAACACGCTCGGTCTCCAAGTTGGAGAGCGATGTTTGATGCTTTGAGCACCAGTTAACAATGCGGTCGCCGCGGTACAGCAAATTGTCGGCGTATAATTTTTTAAAGGTGTCGTAGACGATCGCGACAATGTCGGGCTCGAGTGTAAACTTTTCGCGATTCCAGTCGCACGAGGCACCAAGCTGGCGCATCTGGCCCTCCATAAAACTTTTGTTGGCCATTGTAAACTGCAATATTTCGTTGCGGAGCACGGCCGGTTGCATGCCAAAGCGCGTGCGGCCTTCCTTCTCCAGCTTTTTTTCGTACACCACCTGCGTTTCAAAACCGGCATGATCGGCGCCGGGGAGCCACAATGTTTTTTTGCCGCGCATGCGGTTGTAGCGTATCAGCAAATCTTCGAGCGTCACAAACACCGCGTGTCCGGCATGCAAAGAACCGTTGGCATTGGGCGGTGGCATGATTATCGTATAGGCTTCGGTTCGCGCCTCGCCGTTTGGCAACTTGGGCAAATTGTCGGGGCTAAAATAGCCGCTCTCGGCCCACTTTTTGTATATAGCGGGCTCAACCTCTTGCGGTTGGTAAGGTTTTGTAAACTTTTCGGGAGCTTCTTGCTTCATGAGGCCAATTGTACTTTATATAAGGCTCGAAATCGAGAGATTTCCTTTGGCCAAAACCTCGCCCCCCTCTGCGTCGTTTTTGCCCGCGAGGGCGCGGGCGAGCGCTGCCTCGGCTATCATCACCGCATTGTCGCCGGTGATACCGAGCTCGGGGAGGCGTATCTCGACTTCGTTAAACTTTTCGGCAACCATCTGTACCAAACGTTCACGGATGTGTTTATTGGCGGCGACGCCTCCGCCTATCACAAACGTCTCTGCACCCGTTGTCTCAAGTGCGCGCTTGGTTTTGTACACCAACACATCGGCAACGGCGTCCTCAAACTCGCGCGCAAAGTTTGCAATCTCATCGGCCGAGAGGTTTTGTATGCCACCCCTATCGCGCAGAGCATAGAGTGCGGCAGTTTTGAGCCCCGAAAAAGAAACATCGCAATTGTTGGTGCCAATCATCGGCCGCGGGAGCGAAACAAAAGGTTGATTTT
>CAYWJX010000021.1:0-11674 GCA_964459335.1 uncultured Candidatus Saccharibacteria bacterium
ACGCTCTCGTGGTGAAATGGATATCATCGCTGCCTTCGAAGCAGTTGTTGGGGGTTCGAATCCCTCCGAGAGCACTATTTGAGGACCAAAAGAAGTGCAAAATATAATCGCTATGTTATAGTCTTAGTGTTCATTTGAGCGGATATTGTTTAATGGTAGGACGCGTCCTTGCCAAGGACGAGGTGGGAGTTCGATTCTCCCTATCCGCACAGCATTTACAGGTCTCTCTTTGAAACAAAAGGTAAAAGACAGCTAGGGCAGGGACAAAAAACTTGTTGCAAAACAAAGAGAAAAGCCCATTTGTGTGGATAACTCTGTGGAAAGGTGTATAAAAGACATGTCTAAGAGGGTTAAAGGGCAGTCCTTAATGAGGAATATGTGAATTAGAGGTAAAAATGTACCACGTGAAACACTTTTCACATGAAAACAGAAAAAAGGCGCAAGGGAGACATAGGTGAGGATGTTGCTTGTAAATACCTTGAAAACAAAGGATATAGGGTGGTGGAGAGAAATTATCTCAAACCTTGGGGCGAGATAGATATAGTGGCCGAAAAGGCCAATATCCTTAGTTTTGTCGAGGTAAAGACCGTTACATGTGAAAACTTCTCGGCTAACAGCGTACGCCCCGAGGAGAATTTTCATACCAGCAAATTAAAGCGGTTGCATCGGGCGATACAGACGTATCTTTTGCAACATAAAGTCCCTGAGTCGAAGCCTTGGCAGATAGAGTTGGCCTGTGTATATCTCAATTTTACGACAAAAAAGGCGCGTGTAGAGCTTATGGAAAACATTGTCCTTTAGGAGTTATAAAGGACATAGGATACTATACTGAGTGTGCAGAAGGATCAACCGTTTGGTCGGGGCGTAGTATACCGGTAGTACGTCTGCTTTGGGAGCAGTTAGACCGAGTTCGATTCTCGGCGCCCCGACCAAATGGTGGATAAAAAGAAATGTATGAATCGCATCACACTTATTACAAAACCATCGAGCCAGTATGAACTGCTTGACTCGGGTAGGGGAGAAAAGCTCGAGAAATTTGGCAATATAACTCTTGCGCGACCAGACCCGCAGGCTTTGTGGGAGCAAAAGCTTTCATATGAAACATGGCGGAGTGCAGACGGTTCTTATGTAAGAGAAAGTGGTGATGGCGGCCTGCCTGCCGGTAGGCAGGGGAAGTGGACGGGGAAGTTGCCGAAAGAGTGGCAGATAGAATTTGGCGGATTGCGGTTTTTGGTAAAGCCAACATCGTTTAAACACACAGGGCTCTTTCCCGAGCAACTTTCTAATTGGGAGTGGGCGAGGGAAGTGCTCGCAACAAAGCCAAAAGCATCGGTGCTTAACTTATTTGCATACACTGGCGGTGCAACGCTTGCCGCGGCACAGGCGGGTGCAGAAGTGACGCATGTGGATGCATCTAAAGTGGCCGTTGCGTGGGCGCGCGAAAATGCTGCGCTCTCAGGGCTTAGTGACAAACCAATACGATGGATAACCGAGGATGTGTTGGTGTTTGTAAAACGTGAACTGAAACGAGGTGCAAAATATGACGCCATTATCATGGACCCTCCGGCCTTTGGTCACGGTCCTAAAAAAGAGTTGTGGAAAATCGAGGAGGATTTACTTGAACTTATAAAATTGTGCCGCGAGCTTTTGAGTGACACACCTCTTTTTGTATTGATTAACGGTTACGCCGAAGGATACTCGCCGCTTGCCTTTGCTTACAATCTTGTGGGCTTTAAAGAAAAGTGGGGCGGGGAGGTGGAGTATGGCGATTTAACGATAGAAGAAAAGGGAAATGATCGCCTTTTGCCCGCCGGTATTTTTGCCCGTTGGCGCGCTAATTAGAGGCTTTGTTGAGCACTGTCTCAAGTGTTTGTGTCTCACTTGGAGCAATCGTGGTATTAAAATTGTTTGCCTTTTCTGACACGTCTCCTGCAAGCATACCGGCGATGCCGCCTTGTCCTAACGCGGTGAGGCTTCTGTTGATGTGCGCAAGTGTAATAGCGTTTAAGTCGCGTGATGAAGTGGTGGTGCCTTGCGTTTCGGTAGTGATAATTCCCAAGAGACCGCCGGTTGTTGCATTGACAACTGCTCCTCCCGACGAGCCGCTTTGTGCAACTACCGTGCCGCCGAGCGAAACAAGGTCGACATTTGATGGATTATCAAATGTGTAAAGCTCTTGTACGGTGCTCAATGCCGATGAGGCGTATAAGTCCATTTGTATGGTTGTTCCGCCCAAAAATCCGGCCGGATATGCGGCGAGAAATACGTTGGTATTAACACTTGGGTCGGAGACACTCATGGGAAGTGCGGGGAAGGTAGATGGATACGGCATGCCGGTGGCAGCGGGCCCGGTAATGAGCAAAAACGCGTAATCATTTTCACCGGTGCCCGTTGCTTGTTGCGAAATGATTTGTGACGCATTTGCTTCGATCCACGACGGCGGAAGATACAAAAGCTCGGCGGTGTATGCGGGGGTTGCAGGACTGCCTGTGCGCACAACGCACTGCACATTGCCTGGGCTGCCGTAATTGACAATCAAGAAAAATTGGCCAACGTGTGCGTTGGTGAGTATAACGCCGCGCGTATCTATGATGACGCCGCTCCCCGATATAGGCTCAAAAGAACCGCCCGCTTTGGTGGTGCAGAGGATGTTTACCAGCGAGGCCCGCGTTTGTGCGTTGAGCTGGTCGACAGGGATAAGGGTTGTTGGAACAGGAGCGGCAGGTGGGGCAATCGCAACCGGTTTTACCGGTTGCGTGGTGGACACTGGCACGTTATTTGTTTTTGCCGGTACTTTTGCGGAGGTACTTGAGGCTGTTTTAATGGAAAGTGTGGGCAGGGAAGTTGTTGCAACCGATTGCGGTAGCGCGGGAGGGGAGACGGTCACAACAGTGTGGTTACTTACGGTCCCCATGAGCACTTGTATAAACAAAGCCAAGCTGAGCACAAACGCATGAACATAGCCCGGCAAAGAATTGAAAAACCCCATAACCAAAGTATACTGCAAAGGCAGACGAATGCGGGATTAGTTTAGTGGTAAAATGACAGTTTTCCAAACTGTAGTTGGGAGTTCGATTCTCCCATCCCGCACAGGATTTGGCATACGATGCATAGGACGCTAGTAGGCCTTTTGTTTCTATGCGCTATGGTATACTAAGCGTAGTTTATTGGTGTTTATAAAATTTATTATTTTGTCATGAAAAAATTACTCGGGACGGGTTCTCTCATTCTTGGTCTGGTGTTGTCTCTTGGGTTTGTTGCGGCTCCGGTACAAGCGGCCGCTCTCTCCAGTACCCAAGTCTCCGCGATTGTTTCTCTTTTGCAGTCGTTTGGTGCAGATTCTGGTACCATTGCCAACGTTCAAGCTGCGCTTGGCGGACAAAACACCGGCTCGAGCTCCTCGTGCCTCACTCTTTCTGAAAATCTCTACGCGGGCGAGACCGATGCGACAACCAACGGTGAGGTAACGGAACTGCAGCAGTTTCTTGGTGTCAGTCCGACGGGCTACTTTGGCCCCCTCACGTTGCAGGCGGTAGAAAATTGGCAATCGTCTCACGGCATTGTCTCCTCGGGCACGCCCGACACTACCGGCTATGGCTTTGTCGGTCCGCAAACGCGAGCGGCGATGGCGTGCAGCGGTTCAACGCAGAACGCGGCCTTCTCCGCCTCCCCAACTTCCGGCGCGGCTCCTCTTGCCGTGACGTTCACCGGCCCGCAAAGCGTCGCCGGAGACACGGTTGATTTTGGCGACGGCACATTGGGGACCATGAGTCCCACAGCGTGTCCACAGGCAAGCAGTTCTTGCGGATCTAATTCCATGGCCTCTCACACCTACACCGCCGCCGGCACCTATACCGCAAGGCTTTTCACTTCGGTGGGTTTCGCGACCACCAATACCATAACAATCACCGTCACCAACGGCTCACAAACCGGAGCGCCGACGATTACTTCTATAAGTCCTACATCAGCCGCGGCTGGTAGCACTGTATCTGTGTTTGGCACCAACTTCGATCAATATACGTTCGTCGCTCTGGATGGAAGTTATGGGCAGGCAATCACGCCAAGTCTCGTTTCGCCAACCGAGCTCACTTTTGTCATCCCTACAAATACAGCCGCCGGTACTCACACCGTTCAAGTCAGTGAAAAAGCCGGTAGCTTCCCCTTAAGTAATGCGGTTTACCTCACCGTCACGAGCGGCTGTACTTCCAACTGTCCGGTGAGCTTCACCGCTTCTCCTACCTATGGCGCGGCACCGCTCGGAGTGCAGTTCACCTCCAACACGCCGGGCACGGTTAACTTCGGCGACGGTACAACAGGGACACTCGTGCCGAATCCTATGCCCATGTATGTGTGCGGATCAGGAACAAATTGCGTAAATCCGACTCCTACATACTCGATTACGCACACCTACACCACTGCCAACACCTACACAGCCCAGTTGTCGAATACTTCGGGCTCTGTAGTCGGTACGGCAACAATCACCGTCACCAACGGCTCAACGCAGGGCGGCGTGAGCTTCACCGCTTCGCCGACCTCCGGCACGGCTCCGCTTTCGGTTAGCTTCAACGCGACAGGCTTCAGTCAAAACGCTTCCTACACCATCAACTTTGGAGATGGAACGAGTGCGTCAATGAACCAAGGAGGTTGTGTGGGTGTTTCCTCGGTAGTGGGCGGTTCAGGCGGTATACAATGTTCATACTCAGCTTCGCATACCTACACTGCCGCCGGTACGTACACTGCCCAACTGTTGTCGCAAATAAACTGTCCGTGCACCTCGGGGGCGTGCAGTTGTCCTGCCTCAGGAGTTTCCCTTGCCACCGCGACAATTACGGTTACCGGCACCTCACAAGGAGCCGTGAGTATCTCTTCAATCTCGCCCGCTTCCGGTCGTGTCGGTACTGCCATCATAATCACCGGTAGCGGATTTACATCCACAGGCAATACGGTGCGTTTCGCCAGCGGGGGATCGCAAAACATTTCTTCTTCCAACGGTACGCAGATAGCTTATGTCATCCCGGGCATTGTCACTCCGTGCAGTGTTGCCCAAGCGGGTATGGCATGTCCGGACATTGCACAAGCGATTACACCCGGCACCTATTCGGTCTTTATTATCAACGCGAATGGGACAAGCAACACCCTTAGCTTTACGGTGACGAATTAAAGGTAACTACGTTACGTAACGAAAGAACCCGCCTTGTGGCGGGTTCTTTCGTCTCGAGAGGATAGAAAAGCTATTTGACTGCCTCTTTAAGCGCTTTTGCGGCCTGGAACTTTGGTACGCGCATCGAAGGCACGTGTACCGCCTCGCCGGTGCGGGGGTTGCGTGCCGTGCGAGCGGCGCGCATTTTTGTCTTAAAAATGCCCAAACCCGCGATAGATACCTCCTCATTTTTTTTGAGGGCGCCGACGATGGTGGCTATCATCGACTCAACCGCACGCTCCGCGTCGGCTTTGGTGCCACCGAGCACACCTTGCACCTTTTCTGCGATATCTTGCTTATTCATATGAGTAATCGCTCAGTCTTATTGATTTAATAATAGAACAAGCCCTGTGCGACTAGTATACAACCCATCAAAAACCGCGCAAAGCCGACGTTTATCAGTCGGCTCCCCGACCAAAGCGTCGGGGTAGAGCAAAAACTTGACAAAAGTATCATTTAGCGGGCAAATTCTATCGAACGAGTTTCACGAATGACGAGCACTTTTATCTCTCCGGGGTACTTTAAGTCGCTCTCGATGCGGTTAGCGATGTTGCGGGCGAGCTCGCGTGCGGCAAAATCGCTCATCTCGTCGGGTTTAACAAACACGCGCACCTCGCGGCCTGCGGCGATGGCGTACGATTTTTCGACGCCGGTAAACGAATTAGCTATTTCTTCAATATCGGCAAGACGTTTGAGGTAATTTTCGACACTGTCGCGGCGTGCGCCGGGGCGTCCGCCGGATATTGCATCGGCAACCTGCACAATGACGCTCTCCGGTGTCTCATACGGATACTCTTCGTGGTGTGATTGCATCGCTTTGACCACCTCCTCGCTGACGCCAAACTTTTGCAACACTCTGCGGCCAATCTCGACATGCGTGCCTTGCACTTCGTGGTCGAGTGCTTTGCCAATGTCGTGGAGTAATGCACCGGCACGCGCCACTGCCGGGTTGGCACCAAGCTCTTCGGCTATCATGCCGGCTAGGTGTGCCATCTCCACCGAGTGTTGCAACACCGATTGTCCATAGCTGGTGCGGAAATGCAAACGCCCGAGTATCATGATGAGCCGTGGGTCGAGATTTAAGACACCCGCCTCAAATGCGGCTTGCTCGCCCTTTTCTTTAATTATTTTTTGTACATCGTTTTTGGCCTTTTCAACCGTCTCCTCGATTTTTGCCGGTTGTATGCGGCCGTCGAGTATCAAATTTTCGAGCGCAATGCGCGCCACGGCACGGCGGAGCGGGTCGTAGGAGGAGAGCACAATAGAGCCGGGCGTGTCGTCGATGATAACCTCGCAACCGGTGGCACGCTCAAAAGCCTTTATATTACGGCCTTCTTTGCCGATTATCTTGCCTTTGATCTCGTCGTTGGGGATGGTCACGGCGGTGGCCATGGTGTCTGCGGCAACCGAGTTGCCCATGCGATGTATCGCGGTCGTCAAAATTTCTTTCGCGCGATGCTCGAGTTTTTCCATACCGTCGCGCTCGAGTTTTTGCACGCGCATCATCAAGTCGGAGTCGCTCTCACGCTCCACCTCGACTAAGAGCTGCTCCTTTGCTTGGTCTTTGCTAAGGCCGGCCACTTGTGCCAGCGCCTCGGCGCGCTCACCAAGCAGGGCGTCGGCACGTTCTTTAATATTTTTTACCTCATCGATCTTACTTTTGACAGCGGCAATCTCGGTGTCGAGGTCGCTTTGTTTTTTGTCGAGCGCTTCCTCGCGCTTAAATACGCGCTCTTCCTGACGGGTTATCTTCTCCTCTTTTTCTTGCAGCGACACTTCGGCAGTCGCGAGCTTTTCGCGCGCACTTGCCTCCGCTTCGACGGTTATCTTTTCTGCGCGTTCGCGCGCATCGAGCAACATGCGCTTAACCTCCACTTCAATGGAGTTGCGGCGCGCACCTACCGACAGCAAACGAAACACATATCCGATGACCGCTCCGAGTAGGGCGGCAACACCGAGGAGGAGAAACAATACTTTTAATGACATAGGCGATTTGGGCTTCCAAATCGCTTGAGCAATATATTCGTACGGACACCCCGCTTTACGCGGAGTGGATTACTGTGAGGCACATGCTGTGTCGATAGAGAGTCGCGCGAGTTTCACAGAGAGTTTGTACAATTATCAGCGAAGCGAATGGAAACGATTACTAAAATAAATGATGGATGAATACACTACAAAACACATGATGCTGAAATTATATCTGTCTACACTAGGCAGATGGTTACACAATAGCAGGAAAAGAGCCCCCTCGCAAGCTATTTTTTGAGGCTCGTGATGCCTTTTTGGACGAAAATCTCGTCAACCAGGCCGTATTTTTTGGCCTCCTCGGCAGACATAAAATAGTCGCGCTCGACATCCTTTTCGATCTTTTTGAGGTCTTGGCCGGTTGCTTTGGCAAGAATTTTGTTAAGCCGGTCGCGGGTGGCAAGAATATGCTTGGCGGTTATCTCAATGTCGGTGGCTTGGCCTTGCGCACCGCCCCACGGCTGGTGGATCATCACCTCGGCGTTGGGCAGGGCAAAACGCTTGCCCTTTTGCCCGGCTGCCAAAATAATAGCCGCCGCCGATGCCGCAATGCCAACGCACACCGTAGCCACATCGGGCTTGATGTGATTCATCGTGTCGAGCATGGCGAGGCCCGCGGTTACCGAGCCGCCAGGGGAGTTGATGTAAAGTTGGATGTCTTTTTTAGGGTCCTCACTTTCCAAAAAGAGGAGTTGGGCGATCACAAGGTTGGCGGTGTAGTCCTCAATCGGACCGCTCAAAAAAATGATGCGCTCCTTGAGCAAGCGCGAGTAAATGTCAAAAGCGCGCTCGCCAAAAGGCGACTTTTCGATAACCATAGGCACAAGCTGGTCTCCGATATCGTTTTTGTGTGATTTTTGATTGTTTTGCATGCAGAAATTATACTTCGTTTTTAGCATTTGACAAGTTTTGTAAGCGTGCGAAAATAAACCTACAGGGCAATTCTTCTCGTCCGTTCTCATATCGAGCAACGGCGCTACGCAACCGGAGGCTACCATGTCTGCTATGGTTATTGCTCGCAGTTTTTGTCTCGTGTCTGCGGTCGGCTTCGCCTTCATTGGCGCAGTCGTGCTCGCAACCGTGCCGGAGTATTTTGGACTGTATGGCCACATTTTGCTTCGTCCAGATTTCGCGCCTGAGCCCCGATCGCTCGAGCTCGCGATGCACGTTGGACTTGGCTTCGTTGGATCGGCGGCGGCCATGTTTGTCGCCTTCCGCGAGATGCGTTGAGTTCTTTCGTTAACCGCCGTTTGCATTCCGCAACGGCAACCTCAGGGGGTTGTTATGGTTGTTCTCATGATCGTTCTCACGATCGCTGACTCAATTGGTTTTGCGGCGCTTCTTCAAGAGCGTCGCCAAATGAGGAGGCTGTACGCCTTCTGAGCGGAGCTTCTTTGGAAGCTTAAATGGCGCCCATCCTTAACCGGACGGCGCCATTTCTCTTTTTACACAACTTCCTCAATAAGCACGCTATAGCGTTTTTATTTAGGATGCTTACTATGATATATCATAGTGCCCTACGCTTTTTTGGAATTTGTTTCAAGCCACGCGGCTACTATTTATCTTTGAGTTGTATTACAATGCGCCTTTCTTTTTCGTCATAGCTAACATCAACAGGATCTCCTACTTTTATATTCGCATCTCGGCACATTTCGTCAGAAAAGACGATGCAAATCTGACCCTCAAATTCAACAATTTTTGATTCGTAAGTTTTCACCTCTTTATTTTAACAAACTTTATTGAGCAATATTTAGTAGACACGGCGTGTCTACTGGCTAAAAACTATTTTGCTTCACCTTCGAGGATTTTTAGGACCTTCTCGTTACGCAAGACTGTTTCTATATGGATCCTCAAAAGCTCGAGGTTTGCCTCGGGGAAGTGCTCTACCGCGTGCTTCATCTCGGCATCAACCGCTTCTTTGTCGGCGTCGATTTTTTCGTCGGCGGCAAGTTTGTTTAATGTGAGCTGGAGTTTTGCGCGCTTTGCGCCCTGCTCGTAAAAGTCTTGTCTCACTGCCTCCTCGGTTTTATTTATTTGTTTGAGATAAATCTCAAACGTCATGCCAAAACGCGCGACATCCTCTTGCATTTGGCCCATGATTTTGTCGAGCTCGCTCTCAACAAAAATCTTTGGCACTGCCACTTGCACCTTTGCAAGCAAGGCGTCGATTATTTTGCCGCGGCGCGCATCTTTGGCAGCACGCTCTTTTTCCTCGCCGATGCCTTTTTTAATTTGCGTGCGCAACTCGTCGAGCGTTTTAAACGCGCCGAGCGATTGTGCAAACGCATCGTTTAACTCGGGCAAAATATTTTCCACCGCTCGGCTTTTGCGGAGATCCTCGATAGTCCGCTCTACTTCCTCATCGGTTGCAGGCTGTGCCGGCTCGAGCGGAACCTTGTCTGCAATTTTTTTCCAATCGCTCGGGACGGTAACAGTGGGGTACACGGCCGTACGCACCGTAAGCCCAACCGGTGAGCCGGGTGCCAACTTGGTAATGCGGATATCGGGACGGCCCACGGCGTCGGTGGCGTACTCGGTAATGAGCGCCGGGTAAAAATCGCGCATGAGCATCTCAACCGACTCCTCGAGCACGGCTATCTCGCCGACTTTTTTGAGTGCGATATCGGCAGGCACGTGGCCTTTGCGGAAGCCCGGCAACTCAAGCTCACTCGCAATGTGCGCGAGCGCTTCGTCTTTGTAGAGCGCTACAACGTCGGCAGAAACCTCGCCCGTAAACTCAACTTCTGAGTCGGGGAGCTCTTTGCGCGCAAATGTTTTGCTGATCTCTGACCAGTTAATCTCCTTTTTTGTCATGCTCCTTGTATGTTAGTCGGCCAATGTTGGTTTGTACTCTTTTTCGTAACGCTCCGCACTTTCGCGCACAATTTTTATTGCCTCTGCCGCACTTACAAACTCGCCAACGACGCCGGTACCCGGCTTTTTAAGCGCTTTGTAGTTTTCCCAATAATACTTTGTTTCTTTTATAAAATACTCGCCCAAGTCCTCAACCGACTTGATATGGTCGACGCGCTTGTCGCCTGCGAGCACGCCGATTATTTTGTCGTCTACCTCGCCGGTGTCGACAAATTTCATGGCGCCGATAACGCGCACCTCCGCCACAGAGCCCGGCACAAGCGGCTCGGTGATGTCGACAATCATGATATCGAGCGGGTCGTTATCGAGGTCCCATGTTTGCGGTATGGCGCCGTAGGTAAACGGATAGGCAAGCGAGGAGTAGCCAACGCGGTCGAGCTTGAGTTGGCCGCTCTCGGTGATGAGCTCATATTTGTTAATTGAGCCTGCCGAAACTTCGACAATAGTATTGACCACGCCCTCCGCCTCTTTCTCAAACGGCGGGAGCACGTGCAGGAGGTTGAGCATATACCTGCTTGGTTTGTTATTGATGTTTGCCATATCAATTTAGACTACCACAATTATTTTTAATTTTTACTCGGCAACTTCTGCTGCTTCGGCAACCTTGGCGCCGCCTATCGACTGGATGTCGATACGCCAGCCGGTGAGCTTTGCGGCAAGGCGCACGTTTTGACCACCGCGGCCTATTGCCAAGCTTTGCTGGTCTTCAGCCACTTTAATGTTTGCTTTGTGCTCGGCCTCGTCGAGCTCGATTGAGGCGATGCGTGCAGGGGAAAGAGCCTCCTCGATAAACGACTTTTGGTCGTCGTTCCACTCGATGATGTCGATTTTTTCGCCGCCGAGCTCGGATGTTACCGTGGAGACTCGCACACCGCGCTGGCCGACAAGAGAACCGACCGGGTCGACATGTGCATCGCTCGATGCGACAGCCACTTTAGAGCGGCTACCTGCCTCGCGCGCGATTGCTTTAAAGGTAACGGTGCCGTGTGCAACCTCGGGCACTTCCATTTCAAAAAGTTTTGCCAAAAATTGCGGATTGGCACGCGAGAGGCGCAAGTAAATACCGCGCGGTGACTCCTCAACTTGATAGAGCAGGCCGCGGATGCGCTCGCCTTGGCGGTAACGCTCGCCGGGGATTTGCTCGTCGTACGGCAAGATACCGGTGGCGCGGCCGAGGTCGACATACATATTGCCGCGCTCCATGCGCTGTACGGTGCCGCTCACAATTTCGCCCTGGCGTTTGCCAAACTCGGCAACCACCGAGACCTTCTCGGCCTCGCGGATTTTTTGGATAATCACTTGCTTGGCGGTTTGTGCGGCGATGCGGCCGTAGTCCTCTTTAACTTCGAGAGGGAAGACCAGCTCCTCGCCTACTTTGGCGTCGCGCTTGATAAACTTGGCGTCGGCAAGCACGATGTGTTGCTCCGGGTTAAAACGGGGAAGCTCACCCTCTTCGGTGTTACCCTCATCTGCAAAATGTTTATGAGGGCGCTCGTCCTCGGGCTCCTCGTCCTCATCGACAAAACGCACGGAGCTTTCGTCGACCACTTCTTTAATTTGTTGAAACTCGGTGGT
>CAYWJX010000022.1:0-10530 GCA_964459335.1 uncultured Candidatus Saccharibacteria bacterium
TAGCTCCTGTTGTTATTGCCATAGGTAAAAAGATACTAGCACAATATGGCTACTCTGCACAACATTGTTTAGCAAGGGCGACCGTTCTACTATAGAGCCATGATAGGCAAGCTTACAGGCCGGTTTGGCGGCACCACCCCCGAGGGAGCCGTGATAGTGGAGGTGGGCGGCGTGGGCTATGTGGCACGTGTGCCGCTTTTCGCCCTCGCGACACTGCGGGAGAGAGGCCTTGGTGAGATATCCCTTTTTATCCATACGCAGGTAGCGGAGAATGCGTTCGACCTCTACGGCTTCCCCACCGAGGACGAGCTTTCGTTTTTTAAACAATTGATGAGCGTCTCCGGCATCGGCCCCAAAACCGCGCTCGGCATTTTAAATGTCTCCGATGTTTCGACACTCCGCCGCAATATTGCCGCGGGCGACGCGGCTGCGCTCACCAAAGTGTTTGGCATCGGCAAAAAAAGCGCCGAGCGCATCGTGGTTGAGCTGCGCGACAAGTTGGCAAAGGAGCAAACGGCGCGCGGAGAGAGCGTTAAGGGTGACGATACCGACGTTATCGAAGCGCTCGTAACGCTCGGCTACTCGCTCGCGGAGGCGCGCGGCGCACTTAAAGCTATCGACTCCACTAAAAAACTCGGGGTAAATGAGCGGATATCCGCCGCACTCAAAGCACTCGGCACCGCTCCCGCACTTTCATGATGTACCGCATTAAATCTTTTTTAAAGTCGCTCATACCTGCCTCGGTGTTGGACCGCTATCACTATACGTTTGCCGTGGCGGGCGCGTTGTATTACCGGTTTCCCTCCCGCAAACTTTTTGTCATCGGTATCACGGGCACCAAAGGTAAGTCGACCACCGCTGAGCTGGTCGCGGCAATTTTAGAGGAGGCCGGTTTTACCGTGGCGCTTGCGTCCACGATACGCTTTGCAATTGGCCAAGAGAGCGAGCCAAATCTTTTTAAGATGACCATGCCGGGCAGGTTTTTTTTGCAGCGATTTTTGCGCAAGGCGGTGCGCAAGGGCGCTACGCACGCGGTTGTCGAGATGACATCGGAGGGCGCCAAACAGTACCGGCACAAAGGCATCGCGCTTGATGCGTTGATTTTTACCAATCTCCAGCCCGAGCATCTCGAAAGCCATGGCGGCATGCAAAAGTATGCCGAAGCAAAGCTCTCACTCGCCAAACATCTTGAGAGCTCGCCAAAGCGGCCGCGCTACATCGTGGCAAATGCCGACGATACATACGGCAAAGATTTTTTGGCCATCGATGTTGAGGCACACGCGCCGTTTAGGCTCAGCGACGCCGAGCCGTACAGCACCAACGAGCGTAGTGTGCGCTTTGTGTGGCGCCGCGGCACGTTGTTTACGGTGCCGTTGCCCGGCGTGTTTAATATCAAAAATATTTTGGCGGCGCTCACACTCGGCGACGCGATGGGCATCGACGAGCGCGCCATGCAACGCGCGCTTGAGCATATCAAACCGATAGCCGGCCGCGCCGAGCGCGTGGAAAAGGGCCAGCCGTTTGCGGTGATTGTCGACTATGCGCACACGCCCGACTCTTTGCGCGCGCTTTTTGAAGCATACAAAAGCTCCGCACGCGCGCATCAAAAAATAATTGGTGTTATCGGCGGCACCGGCGGCGGCCGCGATCAGTGGAAAAATCCAGAAAAAGGCAAAGTTGCCGACGAGTTTTGCGATATCGCGTTTATCACCAACGAAGACCCCTATGACGAAGACCCGCAAAAAATCGTAGAGGGCTTGGCAAAAGGTTTTACCAAAAAGAAGCCGCTCATCGTACTCGACCGCCGTCAAGCAATACGCGACGCGCTCAAAGAAGCAAAAGAGGGCGACACGGTGCTCCTCACCGGCAAAGGCACCGACCCATACATCATGCTCGCGCATGGGGCCAAGCAACCCTGGAGTGACAAAAAAGTTGCCGAGGAAGAACTCGCACGCCTGGGTTACGCCCCAGGCCAATAAAAAAGCAGGGTATCATTAATACATGGCAGACGAAAAACCAAAAGGTGCCGGTCCCGTGGGCGACGCTATTTTTATCCTCGGTGTTATTGGCGTGCTCATTGTGCTCTGGTTTGCACAGGGCGCACACAAAGCGGCAGACCTCACCGGCATCTTTCTTCATCCGCCGGCCCCGGTTGGCCAAGGAGGTTCCTACGGCCCCACGATTGGCACTACAACCACCACGGTGCAACAACATTAATCAATTAAAAAACTACCATGCACCCATTTTTGCAGTTTCCTCAATTATTTTTTCTTGCACCTGAGTATGTGCCGGTGCTTTTGCGCATTGCAGCTGCGGGTGTGTTTGCGTGTGCGGCATATACGGTATACAAAAATCGCGCAACGGCTAAACAAACATCTTTGCCTGTCGTAGGAGTCCAACCATGGTCGGTGGGTTTTGTCATAATCGTATATAGCCTCATCGTACTCACGCTTACATTTGGCTATTACACCCAATTTGGCGCACTCCTCGGTGCCTTGGCCGCTCTCAAAGAGTTGGTATGGGGCAAACGCATGCGAACACTCTTCCCTATTTCGCGCACCTCTGCCTTTTTGCTCATGATTATCTGCCTCGCACTTGTGTTTATGGGAGCGGGAGCGTTTGCGTTTGATATACCGCTCTGATGCTGGTGTTAATGCTCCACAACATTCGGAGCGTGCATAATGTGGGCTCTATCTTTCGCACGGCCGATGCGGCCGGTGTGTCAAAAATTATTTTGAGCGGCTACACGCCGGCGCCTCTCGACCGCTTTGGCCGCGAGCGTAAAGATTTTACCAAAGTCTCGCTTGGTGCAGAGGCGAGCGTACCGTGGCAGCAGGTAAAGAGCCTCGCGACCATGCTCACACAATTAAAAAAGGAGGGTTACACACTGGCGGCACTGGAGCAAGACAAAAACTCAACGCCGCTTTTTGCATATGCTAACAAATCCCGACGCTCTGAGGTCGGGACTCCGACCAAAGCGTCGGAGAACATAGCACTCATCGTGGGTAATGAGGTGCGCGGTATCTCCCCCGCCCTGCGCAAAAAAATGGACGTGCTGTTAGAGATCCCTATGCGCGGCAAAAAAGAAAGTTTAAACGTGAGCGTCGCCACAGGCATAGCGCTCTTTGCGTTACTGCGAAAAAAATAATAGACTACGGCTAGAGAGTTTGAAATAAGAAAGGGCAATGCGATGATCAAAGCGACTTTTGCGCGCCTACGAGAGATACGAGAGAGCTTGGGCATGGAGGCATTTGACGTTTGTAGGTTAATGGATAGACAAGGCATGCCTAGCTTAAGCACTATCTACAGGCTCGAGAAAGGGATTGCAATAGACGAAGTAGTGGCTCGCACCCTTTTTCATGTGGTAAACAGGGTGCATAAGGAAAAGATGAACAGCACCCTGGACATAACAAAAGAAATCAAAGTAGTTTCCTGACCCTTCCACCCGAGGGGTTTCTTTTTTATCCTTGTGCGCCCAGTTGGATTCGAACCAACGACCTTCTCCTTAAAAGGGAGCCGCTCTACCGACTGAGCTATGGGCGCAAACACGCCAAATGGCGATTGACAGCACTATAACAAAAATGGTCTCAATATTCTAGTGTTTTTAGGCACCTAAGGCCGTGCTAAAGTTTTATACATACTCCCCCACCCTATGAACCCCAGCGATTCACTACTAAAAAAATCAGATGCGGAGATACTTGCTATCGCGCATCAACTGCGCGTAGCTTACGGGATGAAGCGCACTTTGCGCTACAACAGCACACGCGATTTTACCGTGCACAGCGAGTCGGTAGCCGAGCATGTGTTTGCACTCATTTTTTAGCAACCTATTTTTTGCCGCTCGAGGAGGTTGGCCCTTCGCTCGACAAAGCAAAACTCTACGAGATATTGCTCTACCACGATTTTGGCGAGATCATCAGCGGCGACGTGTTAACCTATCACAAAACTGAAGCCGACAGAGAAAGAGAAGCGGCCGATGCAAAAGAAGTTTTTGCATCGTTACCGGCCTCGTTGCAAAAAATTGGGCATGAGCGTTGGCATGAGTATGAAACACAAGCGAGCCCCGAAGCTCGTTTTGCCTATGCATTGGATAAAGTCGAACCTGTCTTCGAATTGCTCGATCCGGTAAACGAACGCTCGGTCAAACGTTTTAAAATTACGTACCTCCGGCACCTAGGACACAAAATTAAAGCAGCTGAGAACTATCCGGTGATGAAGCGTTTTACCAACGTTATCTCCAACGACATGAAAGAGCGCGGCGTCTTTTGGCCAGAATAAATAAAAAAAACAAAAATTGGTGAGAAAAAGTCTGGAAGCCTACAGCGCTGTGCGAGCGCTGAGGCGGCCCGAGGACTTTTTTGAGGCAATTTTTGTTTTTTTACTCAAAACGTCAGCACAAACTTCTCGAGCAACAACTCTAAGCTCCCTGCACCGCGGTGCGAGTCGTGATACATAAAAACTATTTTGCGTGAAAGTTTACTATCATTCATTTGGCGAGCCTTCCACGCCAAGAGGCCGGCTACCGCCTCGGCCTTTTCTCCCTCGGCAAGCGCGGCCGTAAGACTGAGCCACAACTTTTTTTTGTCATGCGCACCGAGTGCAAGAGTCAAGCCAAACGGGTCAAACCCTCTTTCTTTTACTGCTCCGCCAGCTGGCGGATCTTTAATTACCTCAATATATGCGCCGGCTTTTTCGAGCACAATCGTGGGCGCTTTTAATAATTTTTCTTCTTCAAAAATAAACGTATGCGGCGAGCTTGCTAGTTCTTTGGCGACATCCAAAAATTCCTCTTGTCGCTCACTGTTTAACGCACCAATCAACAAAAAAGTTTGTGTGCCGCCAAACATGCTGTTTGTTGCAGCCAAACCCAAAAGTTCATCCGTAGGCAACGCCTCCCATTTCAGTTCTTCGGTACCTTTTATGTTGTTTTTACCAACAAAAACTTTTATCATAGCTTTTTCATCTCGCCCCAATTTTTACCCACCTCCCCTTCGGTGATAAACGGGATGCCGCGTGCTTCTTTAGCTGGTATCACGCCCTCCATAAGCGCTTTTATTTTTGGCGCAAGTTCATCAACGAGACCCTCCTCAATCTCAAACACCAACTCGTCGTGCACTTGGAGGAGCGGGTATGCTTTGCCTTTAGCCTCCTTTTCAAAAAGCTCGTCTATTTTTATCATCGCGAGCTTAACCACATCGGCCGAGGTGCCTTGCATCGGCGCGTTGATTGCCATGCGCTCGGCCGAGGCGCGCACAAACGGTATCGTCGAGCGGATGCCGTCAAAGTAGCGGCGTCGGCCAAAAAACGTCTCAACATAGCCCTCGCGCGACGCGTCGGCTTTTATCTCGTCGAGGTACGCGGCTAAGCGCGGAAACGCCGCAAAGTATTGATGATAAAACTCCTGCGCCTCGGCGCGGCTCGTGCCGAGCGATGCTTGGAGCGCGGTCACGCCCATGCCGTAGAGGATGCCAAAGTTAATCACCTTTGCGCGGCGGCGCTGCTCGTAATTAACATCCGCGTCGCGCACATGAAAAACGCGCGCCGCAACCTCGCTGTGCACATCGCGCCCGTTTTTAAAAATGTCGGTCAACGCCTCGTCGTGCGAGAGGAGTGCCGCGATGCGTAGCTCTATTTGCGAGTAATCAAACGACACGAGCACAAAGTTTTTGTCGGCGACAAACGCGCGGCGTATCGCGCGGCCAAGGTCGGTCTTTATAGGGATATTTTGCAGATTTGGGTCTTTGGATGAGAGGCGGCCAGTGGCCG
Organism: uncultured Candidatus Saccharibacteria bacterium; assembly: GCA_964459335.1. Taxonomy (GTDB): domain Bacteria; phylum Patescibacteriota; class Minisyncoccia; order Phycocordibacterales; family SBAW01; genus GWA1-54-10. The sequence goes on from CAYWJX010000022.1 coordinate 5,767, forward strand.
TGCCGGTTTGTATAAACGAGGTGTGCAAGCGGCCATCCTTGTCGAGGAGCGTGGGGATAACATCAATGTACGTGGAGAGCAGTTTTTGCAGCTCACGATATGCCAAAATGTCGTCAACAATCGGGTGCAGCGCCTTCATCTTTACCAACTCCGACTCACGCGTTGAGCGAGCGCCACCTGCCGTCTTTTTTTGCTTCTCGGGTGTGAGGCCGAGCTTATCAAAGAGCACCTCGCCGAGTTGTTTGGGTGAGTTGACGTTAAACTCGCCGCCTGCCGCCTCATAAATGCGCTTGGCAATAGCCCCCAGCTCTTTGGTGTACTCTTTGGAAAGTTGCGCCAAAAAAACTTTGTCCACCAGCACGCCGCGACGCTCCATCTTGCGCAACACGGGCGCGAGCGGCACCTCGATATGCTCGTACACAAACTCGAGCTTACGTTCTTTTATCTCCGCCAAAATATGCTTGAATGCCTCGTCAAATTTCTCCGACTTCCCTGCTCGATATATATCGTCGAGGGTCGGCTCGGTAACACTCGAGTCGAGTAGCCACACCGCTATCGCCGCTTTGTTGAGCTCGTCCTCGTTAACAACTTCTTTTGGCGCCTCTTCAAACAAGCCTGCAGGGTCGGCTTGTTCTGCATCATTGCCCTCAACGCCGAGCAGGAGTTTAACGCGCGGCACGAGTGACCTAAATTCAAACTCGGCAAGCATATCGAGCACTTTTTTTGTTGAGACACTCTCCTTCCACTCTTTTTTTGGCAACTCAAAGTCTATCGGCGCGTCGCGGCGTATCTCGGCCAGCATTTTGGAAAATGTTGCATCCTCCTCTCCTGCCACGAGCTTTGCAATGATTCCCTCTTTAATGCCGGCTTTTTTAAGAGCGCTGGGATTTTTCTTGAGTGTTTTATACAAATGTTCTATCGAGCCAAAAGCGGCAATGAGTGTACTCGCGGTTTTTTCGCCAATGCCCGCGACTCCTTTAATGTTGTCGGAGGCGTCGCCGCGCAAACCTTTGTAGTCGGGCAAAAGGTTGGAGGCAAAACCAAACTCGTCTTTAAACGAGCCCTCGTCGTAGAGCACCATGTCGGTGATGCCTTTGCGCATGCGGAAGACGCGTACATGCTCATTGTCCAAAAGTTGGAGCATGTCCATGTCGCCAGAGGCCACCACGGTGTCGACTCCGCCAGCTGGCGGATTTACCATCTTTTGCATCTTCTCCACCACCGTGCCAATGACATCATCGGCCTCGAAGCCGGGCGCCTCATAGTGCGGGATGCCAAACGCGTCGAGCACCTCGCGACTTTTAATAAGCTGTGCCACCAGCGCGTCGTCGGTTTTTGCGCGCTGGGCTTTGTAATTTTCATACGCAACATGGCGATAGGTCGGCCCCGGCAAATCGTAAGCCGCCACGATGTAGTCGGGAGCAAGATCGGTAATGATGCGCACCAGCATCGAAACAAGCCCAAACAAAGCGCCCGTTGGCTCGCCCTTGCTCGAGCTAAAGTCGGGCAAAGCATGATAAGCGCGATGCAAAATCGCATGCATATCGAGTATCACGAGGCGTTTGTGTGTTTTGGGTTGTGGAGAAGAGTGGGTGGCCATAGTAACTATAGTAGTATACTAACTCCATACCCATGAAGGGCACAGCCTATACTGCGGGGGGGGGTAAAACGAGCGCTGTCTATAGCTCTTTTCCTTTGTGGTGTCCTCCTTCTTTTCTCTAACGGAACTCCAGTCTCTGCCTCCACCTTTACCCGCCCCCTCTACCTAGGCACCAAAGGTCCTGACGTCTCCACCCTCCAACAGTTTCTTAAGTCCAAAGGCTACTTTACGTACCCCACCATCACCGGCTACTTTGGTACTGTCACGCTCAAAGCCGTCGAAGCCTACCAAACCGCCAATAACCTTGAGCCCGTAGGCAACGTAGGACCCAAGACCCGTGCCCTGCTTAATACCGCACTCACCACTACGGCAACTACCCCTGCACCCTCAACGCCAACTACTCCAACTCCATCCACCTCACCAACCACTCCCTGCATCCCCGGTTGGTGCACGCTCCCCGGGTACGCACCCGGCCAGGTCATCATGGGAGGAGGCTCTAACCCTGACAAAACACCACCGAGCGTCTCACTCACCGCACCCACCGGTGGAACCACGCTGGGAGGCTCTGTGACACTTACCGCAAACGCCTCCGACAACATAGCCGTAGCCAACGTGCAGTTCAACGTAGACGGTACGCCCATCACCACCGTCTCTTCCTCTCCCTACACCACGGTGTGGAGTAGTACCGCTGTTGCTGACGGCTCACATACCTTGACTGCTACTGCTAAAGACACCTCGGGGAATACCACGACGAGTGCGGGAGTTGCTGTTACCGTACGTAATACACCGCCTATCATTAGCTCAATCGCCTCAAGCTCTATTGCCTCTACAACACAGACTATTACATGGACTACTGACGAAGTTGCCACTTCAACCGTCTACTATGGTACTACCACCAGCTACGGTACTGCCTCCTCTTCTGCAGTCTTTACTACCAGTCACTCCATCACCCTCACTGGGTTGACCGCGAGCACCACCTATTACTTTAAAGTTTCATCCACCGATGCTGTGGGCAACACTGCCTCCTCGACCAACCAATCCTTTACCACTGCCGCCTACACCTACTACGTGGACAGCGTAAATGGCAGTGACTCTAACCCCGGCACCTCTCCCTCTCTTGCATTCAAAAATATTACTGCGTTACCAACTATCAATGCGGGGCAGAGTGTGGGGCTTGCTAGCGGGTCGTATTGGAGGCAAGAACTAGCAGCAATTGCGAACAACGTTAAAATCACTTCCTACGGTTCAGGTGCACTGCCAATTCTTGACGGTTCCGACGTTGTCGCCAATGCTACATTCACAAAAACCGGCGGATACACAAACGTCTACAACACGGCAACCCTTACATTCGGCTATAGTGGGGCCAATGCGTGGATTAACGTTTGGGAAACTGGCGGAGCGGGCGACAGCGCAACTGGAAAATTCTTGCAGAATGTGGCAAGCATCGCGCTCGTTGATTCAACCTCATGTAGCTATTACATTTCAGGGATGACGACTAGCGGGACGCCAACTAGCGCCGCAATCTATATACACAGTTGCGATGGCACAAGCCCAATCGCAAACGGGTACACCTATGAGTATGCCAATCGTCGCTCGGCTGTGTATATTAACGGCACCAACGGTATTATTACAGGAATTGAAGGCCGTAAATCTGCTGTTACAAGTGGCCCGTTTGATATAGCGGATGGATCAAGCGGACATTTCACTCTTAATAACGTCATCGCCCGCGACTGCAATGATCATTGTATAGTCGCTGGCGGCGGTACTACGGTAGAAAATTCTTTACTTATCGACGGATATTGGAGCACTCTGAACGCGACACTGTTGGTGTTTTACGAACCAACTGCGTCGGGACAGCAAAACTCGTCGGTCAATAACATTTTCCAATTTGATCAAGCCATTGCCAACTCTGCTGGGATGACCGGAATTATCTCGCACACTGGCGATTCGTCGACTATGGCGCAGATTAACTCGACCAACGATTGGTTCATCGCGAAGAATGGCACGGCGGGTTATGGTTTTAGTGTTCAATACACGTCGCTTCTGAATATCGTCGGCGCTCATGCAAGTCAGATGTCGCAATTTGTTTCGGCATTTACAAACATTTCTGTGAGCAACACACAGGCAGTTAGTGATGCTTCATCAAATACGCAGTATATTGCCCAAGCAAATAACTTGACGCTCACATTCTCTGGCGACCAGACGTGCACATCAAATGACGCGCATCAGGTGGGTTTTGGCACCGGCATGACAATAAACGACTCGGGTAGCACATGGTATCTCAAAGCTCCCTATGCTTCGACCTTTGATACGTTTGAAGGAAGCTCGGCGGCATTGACGATCAACAACGATACATTCGACAACAATATCGCATTTGTAATGTATCCGTACAATCTTTACGGGACCAGTGCCACATTTACAGGTGGAACGACGAGCGGCACCGCTAATAGCTATAATGCTACCGACAATACGACGAGATTTGTTCTCAACAACACCACATATAATTCGCTGTCTGCATGGCAGACCGCTGTTAACCCACAAGATAGTTCCGCCGTTACGACACGAAGTGGAGCGGGCGCCTGCACGCTACCGACTATTCCTACCGTCAACTAATTTTTATTTTTCTATCTCCACACCACGCTCACCTTCTTGCATCCCTTCGGACGAAAAGTTTATTACGAGGTCGGGTTTGGGGAGCTCGCCCTCTACCCTCTCGGGCCACTCTATGCACACCAGGACTTTTGGGTCTTCTAAAAACGAGGGCATTCCTGCCTGCGCAGGCAGGAGTGCGGCAAATTGTTTTGGATTTTCTAGTCGGTAGGCATCGATGTGCACTAATTTTTCAAACTCAACATTTTGATTGGGAGATTTTGGGATGTCGTAGCTCTTCATCAACACATAGGTGGGGCTCTGCAGCGTCTCGGTAATGCCAAGCGCTTTGGCGAGCGCTTGCACAAAAGTTGTTTTGCCCGAGCCTAAATCACCTTGCAATGCTAGAAGCGTTGCGTGCGATTTACCCCGAGCAAGGTCGAGGGGCTGCTGCAAAAGATCTACAATTTTTTGTGCAAAATTATCCAAATGCGCAAGCTGTACCGTTTCCATACCCACAAGAGTACCAAAAGGCGTTGTACAATACGAGCATGGCCGGACAATTTGACGAAGCG
>CAYWJX010000023.1:0-10280 GCA_964459335.1 uncultured Candidatus Saccharibacteria bacterium
AAGAGCACATCGTCTTCCCCGAGACAGCCGACGAAGACATCAAAGATGTCTTTGGCATGGCCGCAACGGTTGTAACGACAGCCAAAAACCCCAAAGAAGCAAAGGCGTACCTAACCCACCTCGGCTTCCCATTCAAAAAAACGAGCTAGATTTTTTGAAGAAATATAAAAAGTAGAAATAATTAAAAAGCGCCCGATAAGGGCGTTTTTTGTGTAGTTCATTTGACTATCAGAGTAATGGGAGTATAGTTGATGTATTACAAAGTAATACTATTGCTTATGCGTACCGTTACCACCATATCGCTCCCATCTGCCGTGGCTAAAGAGGTCAAGCGGGAGGCTACAGAACAAGGCTTTGCTTCAACCAGCGAGTTTATGCGCCATGTACTGCGCACGTATAAGAACGAAAAACTTTTTGTTGGCTTGAAAAAGCAGCAGGCATCATACCGCAAAAACCCTAAATCTTTTAAGATCTTGCACTCGCTCAAGGACTTGCGGTAAGTTGTAGCGGATGGAAATCCGCTATTCGCCAAAATTTGGGAGGCAGTATAAAAAGTTACCCCAAGGAATAAAGGCTCGCGCCGAAAAGAGGGAAGTGCTGTTTCGCAAAAATCCCTTTGACCCGCGGCTCAAGACCCATAAACTCCATGGTTCGCAAGAGGAGTTTATGAGCTTTTCGATAGATTACTCCTACCGTATCATTTTTGAATTTATAGACGCCAGTACGGTTGTATTTTACGAAATAGGAAAACACGATATTTACGAGTAGTTAGCCATTATTTGCACCCTGCCACCCCTTGTGGTAGTATCCCTCTAGCCCTGTCGGGCTCCTTTTTTCTAGACGGTGCCGCTTAGTCCAACGGCCAATTTATTGGCCGCAATATAAGTGGGGCGAGGCATACCTCCAGAATCGTAACCCAAAGGCCAAAAGGGTAACAAAGCACCCGTTCGACAAGCTCAGGGTGAATTAAGAAATTCATGGCAAAAAAGTCAACAGTCGCACGCTCAAATCGCGCACCCAAGTTTAAATCTCGGGTGGTTAATCGTTGTTTCCGCTGCGGCCGCAAGCGCGCCTACATGCGTGACTTTGGCCTTTGCCGCGCCTGCTTTAGGGAGGCTGCTAACGAGGGCCTCATTCCGGGCGTTCGCAAATCATCTTGGTAATACGAATCCTACGAATCAAATCGAATCTACGAATATAACACCATGATTACTGACCCTATCGCAGACATGTTAGTGCGCATCCAAAACGCCTCAATGGCGGGTAAGGAGCGCGTGACGTTGCCTCGCTCACAAATGAAGCTCGCTATCGCTGAGATACTCAAGCGCGAGGGCTACGTGAGCGAAGTAGACAAAAAATCAAAAAACAACGACCTCTCGCTTGTGCTCGCCTACAAAAACGGCCGCCCGGCGTTTGGCGGATTTAAGCGCGTCAGCAAACTCTCACGCCGCATGTACATGGGCGTACGCGATATCAAACCGGTCAAACGCGGCCATGGTCTTCTGGTGCTCTCAACTCCCGCAGGCATCCTCACCGGTAAAGAGGCGCAGGTTAAGCGCGTTGGTGGCGAGGCTCTGTTTGAAATTTGGTAGTTCGACTATGCTCACTATAAATAAACACTATGTCACGACTTGCTAAACGACCCATTGCACTGCCCGCCAAAACTGAACTCACGTTCAAGGCTAACGAGCTGCGTGTTATGGGCCCTAAAGGTACGCTCACCAAAGCGGGGCATCGCCTCATTGGTATCGAGAACGTGCCCGAGGGCGTGCAAGTATCGACCAAGTCGGATACACTCGAGGCGCGCGCGCTTCTGGGCACCTACGCGAGCCACGTGCGCAACATGCTTGAGGGTGTCACCAAAGGTTTTGCTAAAAAACTTTTGATCGAAGGTGTCGGCTACAAATGGGAGGTGCAGCCCGCCCGACCGGATGGCTCCGGTCATTCGGGCGGGGGCAAGACGCTCAACCTCGCGCTTGGATTTTCTCACCCGGTAAAAATGGACATCCCCGAAGGACTCACGGTTAAGGCCGACAAAGGCACGCTCACGATTGAGGGTTTTGATAAAGAACTGGTCGGACAATTTGCCGCCAACGTGCGCGCACTCAAAAAGCCGGAGCCGTACAAAGGCAAAGGTATCCGCTACGAGGGTGAGGTTATCCGCCGCAAGCAGGGTAAGAAAGCCGCGTAAAAATGTATGACTACTAAAAGCATTACCAATCAAATAAACCGCGAGCGCCGCCATGCGCGCATCCGTGCCAAGATTATGGGCACGAGCGAGCGTCCGCGCCTCGCCGTGTTTAAATCCAACCGTTATTTGCACGCGCAGATAATCGACGATACGCTCGGCAAAACGCTTATCGCGGGCAGTACCAAAGAGGTTGGCGCCGCAAAAGCGGGTGTTAAAAAAATGGATGCAGCCAAACTGCTTGGTCTCGACTTGGCAAAGCGTGCCAAAGCGGCGGGTATTGAGGCTGTGGTGTTTGACAGGGGCGGCTTCCGTTACACCGGGCGCATTACCACATTGGCCGACGCCGCGCGCGAGGGCGGACTCAAATTTTAATATCATATGAGCGACATTGAACAAAAAGATGTTATAGCAGAAGAGGCACCGGAGATTGTTGCCGACGTGGCTCTTCCTGTTGCCGACGAAGTGGCACCAGTTGCTGCTGATACGCGCCGTGCACGCCCCGACAGGCGCGGTGGCAAGCCGGGTGAGCGCGGCGGCCGCCGTCCATCTACCCGCCGCCCTGAGCGCAAGAGCGAGTTTGACCAGCGCATCATCACGATACGCCGCGTGGCCCGCGTGGTTGCCGGCGGTCGCCGCTTCTCGTTTTCGGTTGCTATCATCATTGGTAATAAAAAAGGCAAAGTCGGTGTAGGCCTCGGCAAAGCGGGGGATACGACGCTCGCCATCGACAAGGCTGTGCGTAATGCAAAGAAAAACATGATAACCGTGCCGCTCACCAAAAACTCCTCAATCGCGCACGATATATCTGCAAAATATTGCGCATCGGTTGTCACTCTCACACCGGCACGCGGCCGCGGTTTGGTGGCAGGCTCCTCCGTTCGCCCCGTGCTTGAGCTCTGCGGTATCAACGACATCGTTGCCAAAATACACTCGGGCAGCAAAAACGGTCTCAACAATGCGCGCGCCGCGATAGAAGCATTAAAGACACTCAAAGCCTAATACCTATATGCAACTCCACGATGTAAAACGCAAAACAGAAAACAAGTCGCCTAAGCGCGTTGGTCGCGGCGGGGGCAGGGGTAAAACCTCCGGTCGCGGTACCAAGGGTCAAAAGGCGCGCGCCGGACACAGCATCATGCCGGCTATCCGCGAGCAGCTCAAAAAGCTCCCCAAACTGCGCGGTCGCGGCGTAGGCGGTCTTATCACCATTCAGAGCAAGCCGCTCGTCGTCAACCTCTCGAGCCTCGAGACGGCGTTTCTTGCCGGTGACGCAGTCAATCCTAAAACGCTCATCGAGCGCGGCCTTATCCGCACGCGCAAAAATATGTCCAAAGTCCCGGTGGTTAAAATCCTCGGCGGAGGCGAGCTCACCAAAAAGTTTGTCATTACCGGTTGCAGTGTGTCGGGCAGTGCCCGGGCAAAGATAGAGCATGCGGGCGGTTCAGTTGCATAACATGGTATGATGAACACCTTTTTCCAAAAATTTGCGTTACTCGTCCGTGACGCGCAATTGCGTAACCGCCTCCTTTTTGTGCTCGGCGCATTGGCCATGTTTCGCGTGCTTGCGGCCATCCCTATCCCGGGCGTCAACGCCGCGCAGCTCCAGGTATTTTTTGCAAACAATCAATTTTTTGGTTTGCTCAACCTCTTCTCCGGCGGCGGCCTCTCGAGCCTCTCGTTGGTGCTCCTTGGTGTCGGCCCCTACATTACCGCCTCTATCATCATGCAACTCCTCACCATCATGGTGCCAAGCCTTAAACAGCTCTATCAAGAGGAGGGTGAGCTTGGCCGCCAAAAGTTTAGCCAATACTCGCGCCTCATCACGCTCCCGATTGCCGCGCTCCAAGGCTTTAGCTTTATTTTGATACTCGAGCGTCAGGGCGTCATTGCCTCGCTCTCGCCCTTCCAGCTTGGGGTCAACATCCTCGTGGTAGTGGCGGGCTCAATGCTGCTGATGTGGATAGGCGAGCTCATCTCCGAGTTTGGCCTCGGCAACGGCGTGTCGCTCATCATTTTTGCAGGCATTGTGGCACGTATCCCGCGCACCGCAAGCCAGGCGCTCTTTTCGTTTAACACCGCGCAATTGCCGATGTATCTTGCCTTTGCCGTTGCCGCCTGCGCTATCGTGGCGGCGGTGGTAGTGGTCAACGAGGCTGAGCGCCCCGTGCCGGTCACCTACGCCAAGCGCATCCGCGGGATGAAGACCTATGGCGGTCAGTCGACCTACCTGCCTCTGCGTCTCAATCAAGCGGGCGTTATCCCGATTATCTTTGCGCTTTCGTTTTTACTCATTCCGCAAATGTTCGCCACGTTCTTCCAGGCGTCAACACACGCATGGCTCGCGGCTAGTTCCGAGTTTATACTCTCGTGGCTCCAAAACTTGGCTTTTTACGGCGGCGTCTACTTTGTGCTTGTCGTATTGTTTACCTATTTTTATACGGCCGTTACCTTTGACCCGCATGCCATTGCCGAAAATTTGCAAAAGAACGGCGCGTTTATCCCCGGCGTGCGCCCCGGCGGCTCGACGCAAGAGTACTTGGGCAAAGTGATTACGCGCATCACGCTCGTGGGCGCGCTCTTCCTCGGCATCATCGCGGTATTGCCGATTATCATGCAATCATTGAGCGGCATCCAGAGCCTCACTATCGGCGGCACCGCACTCCTCATTGTCGTTTCGGTCATTCTCGACCTTGCGCGCCGGGTTGACGCGCAGATATCTATACGCGAGTATTAAGCACATGGACACGCGCACGTTTTTGATGATGGGACGCCCCGGTTCGGGCAAGGGCACCCAGGCAAAACTCTTGGCCGACAAGATCGGCGGCACCGTATATTCCTCGGGTTCGCGCTTGCGGGAGATGGCCGCATCGGGGAGCTACTTTGGCCTTCGTGCAAAAAAGGTCATGGACACGGGCGACTTGATGCCGGTGTGGGTCTCGCAGTATTTATTTGAGGAGGCGCTGCTTAAGCTCGAACCAAACGATGCCGTTGTTTTTGAGGGTTCGTGCCGCATATTGGAAGAGGCAAAACATTTTCATGAGGCTGCTACATGGCTGGGGCGGAAGTACATAGCCATATATCTTGATGCGCCGGAGGATGCATTGCGCGAGCGTATTTTAAAACGCACAAGTATAGAACAACGCACCGACGACAACGCAGCAATACTCAAGGAACGTTTCGACAATTTTACCGAGCTCACGATGCAATCCTTAAATTATTTTAAAAGTGAAGGCACCCTGCTTACCGTTAATGGCGACCAATCAGTCGAGGCTGTGCACGCCGATGTTCTTAAAGCCCTAAAACTGTCGTGATTGCAAAAACCGAGCACGAAATAAAAAATTTGCGCACGGGAGGCAAGCTTTTGGCTCACGTGTTGCGTGAGTTGAGTGTGATGGTTTTACCCGGTATTACCACTACCTCACTTGATGTTGCTGCGGAGAAAATCATTCGCGAGGGCGGGGGAGTTCCGGCGTTTTTACAGTATTTGCCCGATGGCGCGGCATACCCGTTTCCGGCAACGTTATGTGTCTCCATAAACGAGGAGGTGGTGCACGGTATCCCCTCGGAGGGGCGCGTACTCAAGGCAGGAGACATGGTCTCGCTCGACCTCGGCCTCTCGTACAACGGCTATTTTGTCGACTCGGCCGTTACGGTGTGCGTCGGCACATGCGATGAGGTTGCAGAGAAACTTATCAAAGCAACTAAAGAGGCAACGATGGCCGGTATCAAAGCCGCGCGCGTGGGCAATCGCATTGGCGACATTGGCTCAGCCATCGAAGCGGTTGCAAAAAAATATCATTTTGCGGTGGTGGAGGATTTGGGCGGCCATGCGCTTGGCAAAGAGGTGCACGAAAAACCATACATCCCCAACGAGGGTGTTGCCGGCATGGGCCAAAAACTCCCCGAGGGTTTGGTGATAGCCATTGAGCCGATGCTCGCCGAGGGTAAGGGCGCTATTACGCTCATGGAAGACGAGTGGACCTACCGTATGCGCGACAAAAAACGCTGCGCGCACGTAGAGCACACTATCATAATCACCAACAAAGGCCCTGAGATTTTAACCGCATAATCATTGCAATAAGGTCTTGTTTATTGTACAGTGCGGTCATGATAAAACCGAAAGAGGAGATAACCTATGTAATGATAAAGCCCGACGGCGTGCGCAAGGGTCTTATCGGCGAAATTATCAAGCGTTTTGAACAGCGCGACCTTAAGATAATTGCGCTTGAGATGTTCCGGCCTACCCACAAGGAGATGGACAACCATTATCCCAAGAGTGAAGCTTGGGTCCGTCGTCTTGGCGAAAAGACAACCGCGACGTATCAAAAATATGGCTACGACATTAAGCGTGACTTTGGCACTACCGATCTTCTTACCATAGGAAAAGAGGTGCGCGGCTGGGTTATTACCTACATGATTTCGGCCCCGCTTGTTAAAATGGTAGTGCAAGGCGTCCATGCGGTAGACATGGTGCGTAAGATTGCGGGCCCCACGATGCCGTCTCTTGCCGAGATGGGTACTATTCGGGGCGATTACTCCGTCGATTCGGCCATCAGTGCCAACATGGAGAAGCGTGCGGTTATGAACTTGGTGCACGCGAGCGAGACGCAGGAAGAGGCCAAGCACGAAATCAAACACTGGTTTGGCAAGAAAGGCGTATTTAAATACAAAAGGTTTGGTATTGACGAGTAGTTGCAATTTTTTTAGAGAGAGTATAATTACGGTAGGACTGCGGAGGCAAAGTCCTTAAATACACAATCGGGAGCTTGGAGTTGTGCGGCCGTAAAGGCTGCACACAGAGCACCCACCTGGTACTAACCAGGACAAGCTTTCGGAGTCCCACAAAAAATCTCACCCTTAGGTGAGATTTTTTGTTATAGTGTATAGAGAAAATAAAATAACAACTTTTTAAAGTGCGCTCCGGGCCGCTAGGCCAAGTCTAACCCTTTAAAAACTTATTATTTTATTTTCTCTAAACCATGCAATCAAAAGTTTACTTCTACGGCGCGGCAGGCTCGGTAACGGGCTCTAATTTTTTGCTGGACACGGGCGCAAATAAAATACTCATCGACTGCGGGCTCTTCCAAGGCAAACATGCGGGGGAGGAAAACAATTGGGCCGAGTTCCCGTTTGATGTCAAAGCAATCCCGGTGTTGGTAAACACGCACGCGCACATCGACCACATCGGCCGCATTCCGCTTTTGGTAAAACGCGGCTTTAAGGGCCGCATCATCTCGACCGAGGCAACGCGCGCGATGGCCCTACCGCTTCTCCTCGATTGTATGGACCTCCTCAAACACGATGCCGAAATACATGGCAAAGAGCCGCTCTACGACGAGCACGACATCAACGCGGCTTTTGAGCGATGGGAGGGCGTCTCGTATCATCAAAAAATAGATTTGGATGACGGCATACAGGTAGAGCTTCTAGATTCGGGGCACATTTTGGGCTCGGCAATGGCAAAGTTTACACGCGGGGGGAGCAATATTGTGTTTACCGGCGATTTGGGCGGCGGCAACTCACCGCTTTTGCCTCCGATAGATGATTTAACCGATGCACAATATTTAGTGATGGAGAGCGTCTATGGTAACAAAGTGCGGTCTGAGGGAGAGCCAGAGCACACGCGTGACATGCTCGAGGATGTTATTGAAGAGAGCGTCACGCGCGGCGGCACGTTGCTGATACCCGCCTTTTCAACCGAGCGCACGCAAGATTTGTTGTTTGAAATCCGCATGTTGATGGTGGAAAAGCGCGTGCCGGGGGTTCCGGTGTATATCGACTCGCCTCTGGCAAAGCAAATGACTGAAGCGTTTTTAGCCTACCCGCAATACTTTAGCGAGGAGCTTAAGCAACGCATCAAAAACGGCGAAAAGATTTTTGATTTCCCCGAGATGCACATTGTCGAAGACGAGGACGAGTCGCGGCACCTGGGGGAGGAGCCCGGACCCAACATCATTCTTGCAGGCTCGGGCATGAGCAACGGCGGCCGCGTGATAGACCATGAGCGCCGTATTTTGCCCGACAAAAAATCAACGCTCCTTATTGTGGGCTATCAGGCGGCGGGGAGCCTAGGCCGCCGGCTTGTGGAGGGCGCCAGCCTGGTAGAAATCCATAAACAAAAAGTGCCGGTACACTGCCGTGTAGAGGCAATCTACGGCTACTCGGCACACATGGATGGCGAGCAGTTGGTTGAGTTTGTAAATAAAACAAGAGACACGCTCAAAGAAGTGTTTGTCGTAATGGGCGAGCCTGCCGCATCGGCCACGCTGGTACAGCGCATCCGCGATTATTTGAGCGTTAAAGCTATAGCGCCCGAAGCAGGGGAGAGCGCAACAATTGAGCTATAATAAACAAAATGGAAGAAACATTGCACAAAACCACTACGGTCGATCCGAAAAATCTGCATCTTCACATTAAACTCGGCGTCTCGGGCGCCGCCGAGACCGGCCACTGCGGCGTTGATGCGTACGACAAAGGCTTGGCACTTGGGCGCGAGATTGCCAAGCAGGGCGCGGTGTGCGTCACCGGTGCGACCACCGGCTTCCCGTTGTGGGTGGCGATGGGCGCCAAAGCGGCGGGCGGGTTTGTCATCGGATTTTCGCCGGCCTCCTCGGAGAAGGAGCATATTGAGCAATACAATCTGCCGGTGGAGTACCACGACCTCATCGTGTACACCGGTTTTGGCTATCCGGGCCGTGACCTTATTTTTACGCGCTCGGTCGACGGCATGTTGTTTGGATGCGGACGTATCGGCACGATACACGAGTTTACGATTGCGTTTGAAGATAACAAACCGCTCGGCGTGTACGAGGGCGGATGGCCCACCGCCGATGAAATAAAAAATATTTTAGCCAACGGTCATCGGCCCAACGAGCACATACGCTTTGGCGCCGACCCAAAGGCGTTGGTAGGGGAGATACTCGCCCTGGTTAAAGAAGACAAAATAAACCGTGCTTCGTTTAGATTTGAAAATCCCGACAACGCCTAAGAAACTTTGGAGACTACTCTTGCAAACGTTTCGGGAGATTTGGCTGCGAGCTCGGCGAGCATTTTGCGGTTTATCAATACGCCGTTTTTCTTGAGTGCGCCGATAAACTTGCTGTAGGAGAGGGCGCCTTCGCCGACATTGTCGAGACCGGCATTGATGCGGACGTTCCACAGGCGGCGAAAGTCGTTTTTCTTGTCGCGGCGGTGTGCAAAGGCCGACTTGCCGGCATGAAAGACCGCCTCTTTTGCAGCGCGCTCCTTTTTGCTACGGGCAAAGCGGTAGCCTTTGACCGTTTTAAGAACATTGCGGCGGCGCTTTAACGTGTTGACTCCTCCTTTTACTCTGGACATAAATTAATTCTTTGACTTTGCAGCCGTTTTAATAAAGCGCTGGGATACCTTTGGGGTTACCGCGTAGTTTTGCGTGCGGTTGGTGCCCATTTGCGTGCGACGGCTCTCCTTGGCATTAAAATGGTCTTGACCGGGACGGCGCGCGGTAAGCTTGCCGTTTTTGCTAATTTTAATGCGCTTGGTAAATGATTTGTTGGTTTTCATAAAATTTCTTAATTTTACCCTGAGCAAAGTCGAAGGGTGATTCTTACTTCTTTCCTGCTTTTTCGATTACCGTGCTCAAGCCTTTAGGGCTTTTGCTGATGGGCTCGCCGAGCTTAAACTCAGCCGGTATAAGCTTGAGAAACCGCTCGAGCCGCTCCTTTAAAAAGGCAAACTCCATGTACTTGTAGCGCCCCCACAAAAAGAGATCTACTTTAACACGGTGGCCTTCACTCAGCCACTCGGCGGCTCGCTTGGCTTTGAGGGCCATATCGTTGTCGCCGGTGCCTATTTTTACCTGGACGGACTTCGTTTCGGTGGTGTGCGATTTAGCCTTTATTTCACGGCGTTTCTTCTCCTGCTCGTAAGAGAATTTACCATATTCCATTATTTTTGCAACCGGCGGGACGGCGTTGGGCGATATCTCGATAAGGTCGAGACCGAGCTCCTCGGCGCGCGCCAGGGCATCCCCCAGGCTTATGACGCCTATATTTTCCCCTTCGGGGCCGATAACGCGCACCTCGGCGGCGCGTATCTGATGATTGATGCG
>CAYWJX010000024.1:0-9364 GCA_964459335.1 uncultured Candidatus Saccharibacteria bacterium
CAACTCAAGCTACGAAGGCCTGCCGCACACAGCGCTCACGAGTTTTGTGGCGGGCATCCCGATTGTTGCAACAAACACGCCGGGCACCAACGAGGCCGTGTACAACGAGCAAAGCGGGCTCCTGGTGCCTCCCGGCGACGATGCGGCGCTCGCGCGCGCTATCGGGCGCCTTTTTACCGACGAGCAATTGCGTGTCGCACTCATTGCGGGCGGCAAAAAAATTGCGGAAGAAAAGTTTTCATGGAGCGCACACCTCAATACACTGCTTGGTCTATGTGAGTCGGTTCGCTTTAAACCACGCTACTAAGCGCGTAACTCCTTCTTCAAGAAATACCTTCGGCTCCCAACCGAGAAGTTTTTTAGCTTTTGAACTGTCGGCATACATCTCGTTGACGCTTGCAGGATGGCTGGAGCGCTTGCGCACGGGCGGCGCAACGCCGGTTACCTTTTCAAACACGGCAAATAAATCCGTGAGCGAATGAGGCTTGCTGTCGGCAACGTTTATGACTTCATACCCGAGTGAAGATTCGAGGGCAAGCATGGTCGCGTCCGCAACATCCCCGACGTATGTAAAATCCCGCCTGCGGGTGCCCTCTCCCGACATTTCAATCTCCTCTCCTGTAAGAAAAGCCTTTGCCCACATATACGGGACCATGGTAGGACGGTTATTTTCGCCGTAGACGTTAAAATACCGTAGACAGATAATATGCATATTAAAGTTGTGATGGTAGGTATACGCGAGTAGTTCCATCGCTTTTTTAGTCACTCCGTATGCAGAGAGAGGAAAATCCGTTCGCTCGTCTTCTTTCCAAGGAACATTCGGATTATTGCCGTATACGGAACCCGACGACGCCAACACCGTCATCTGCACGCCGAATTCGCGGCATAACTCCAACATATTAAGTGTGCCGTCCATGTTTACCGATACATATACCCGCGGATTTTCCACCGCGGCGCGCGTATCGGCTTTAGCGGCCAAGTGCGCAACGTGCGTTGGCTTTTCTTTCTCAAAGACCGTTCTCAATTCGTCGAGGTTGCGGATATCAACTCTATATAAAGAAAAATTTTTATCGTGCAGGAAAGGAGCAATGTTCTCTTCTTTAAAGGAGGGATCGTAGGTGGTATCAAAGTTATCGACACAGGCAACCCGGTATCCTTCTTGCAGAAGCTTCCCTACCAGGTTGGAGCCTATAAACCCGGCTCCGCCGGTGACCAGTACGGTTTTCATAGGGTTATAGTAAGATACGTTTAGCATGCAGGCAAACCGACAAACACATGCGAGTAAAGAGGCGTGGGTGGAGTACTCCACCCGCGAGCTTAAGGGTGCCTCCCCAATTTTAGAAAAACTGGGGTTTACACTCGACACCACACAAGTGCACACCGGCGGCGAGCGCTACTTGATGAGCGGCCACAAGCTGGTGTTGACCGGCCGCCGCACCAGTGATAACAAACGCGTCGTGATAAAAGTTAGCAGTTACGCAAGCGGCTCTAAAGAGATAGAGGATGAGCACACCGCGCGCGAGGTGCTTAAAAAAATCAATTTTGCCTACCGCAATTTTTTTATCCCCCAAGAACTGCTGTTTACAAAAAAAGACGGCTACACCGTCGACGTAACCGCTTACATCGAGCAGGAGCGGCCGTTTATTATGCACGAGCTCGAAGAACAATTTTTCCTCGCTTTGCGCGCATTTGAGACACAAGAGGGCGTGCATGCCACCACCTACTCGCACGCGGCCACGATACGCGAAGCGTTTGGTACGATGGGCGCGCGCGAATATATCCAAACATTTAGGATGAACATGGAAGCATCCGTCGCAAACGATCGCGGTAACAAAGAGCTCGCGAGCACTATGGCCGACGCGCTCGCATTTATGGAAGAGCATCGCACTATCATCGAGCGGTACTCCGGCTTTTTAACACACAATGATTTTGTGCCGCACAATTTGCGCGTCTCCGGTAAGGAAGTGTACTTGCTTGATTACTCAGCTATTTTATTTGGCAACAAGTATGAGAGCTGGGCGCGGTTCCTCAACTTTATGATCCATCACAACCGACCGCTCGAGCTTGCGCTCGCCAACTATGTGCGCACCAATCGCGGTCCCGAGGAGTATTTGAGCTTGCGGCTCATGCGCCTCCATATCATCGGCATATTGCTCAACTTTTATACCAGTGGGCTTGGCAAAACCGAGGGCGACTTGCATGCCATGATGCGCTTGCGTATCGGCTTTTGGACACGCGTGATGCAAACCATACTCGACGACAAACCGGTACCCGAAGAAGTTATTGCGCCGTTTTTGGAAGAGCAGGAGCGTTTGCGTTCGGCAGAAGAAAAAGCGCGTCAAAAAGAAATTTTAGGATTGGAGAAGGTCCGTGTGAAGTAACGGCTTTACTTTTTCGAACAGTTCTTTATTCGCGGTCGCGACGACAGTCTGAGAAATAGGAGTGATAGCTACCGGCGCGCCTTGCATGGTATACACCTCGCCGCCTGCCGCGCGCACGAGCCCGACAGCTCCCGCCATATCCTGCGAGTTAAATGTACCGTACACTACTATATCCACTCGCCCCGCCGCCAAAAAAGCCATGTCGAGTGCGGAGGCGGCAAAGTCTTTGGTTTTACTTAGTGATTCAAGAAAAGTTCTCTTAACCGCCAAACCCCAATTCCATAAAGGCTTGTTGCGGCCAATATGGAGCAGGCCTGAAGATTTCGATAGCTCGGTAATACTTGACGTTTTAATGGGCCGGCCATTTAAAAACGCTCCCGTATGCACGTCAAAACTGTATAGCTCATCGATAATCGGGCTATAAATTGCTCCGACAATCGGTATCCCGTTTTCTAATAACGTTGCGCAGGAGGAAAAGAACGGCAATCCGCGTGAAAAGTTTGACGTGCCGTCTATCGGGTCGAGCGTCCACGAAAAACCGGTGGCATTTGCTTGTTCAACGTGTGAGTCTTCCTCCGAATAGATGTGGTGGCCCGGAAATGCCTGTGCAATCTGCTCGTGCATCATGGTATTGATTTCTATATCCGCGTTCGTAAGCAGATTACGAGGGTCGCCTTCTTTAAACGTCACATTAAGCAGCTCCGGATGTATTTTTTTCAACCGTTCACCTGCTTTGCGCACTAGCTCTACTGCAAAATCGTGATGGCCCATATTATTTTTTACCCGCGTCTTTGCCGTACACGCCCTCGAGTAAATTAATATACCGGTTATATTCGCGCAAAAGCTCGGCGTTTTTATACTCAAAACCGCGCATGGCTTGTATGGTTGCATGCTCGTCGGGGAACGCGCTTGCATACATCTCGCTCAATTCCGCCCAATCTTTGATAAAACAACTGCGCCCCGCGCCGCGGCGGTTGTACACGCCGGCCGGGTCATCCTTAAGATGCAGGTCCATGTGCGCCCCGCCAATGCGCGGGTCTTTGCCGATAGCCTCGCGCACGACCTCCCAATCGGCCCCGTGTTTGTGTACCAACTCAAAAAACATATTTGAGAAAACAATTTTAACAAAAAGGTACGCGTTGCTGCCGTATTTTATCAGCTCGGCATTTTCTGCGGAAGTTATAAGCTCGTACGGCGCTTTTGGCAAAAGCCCCATCACCGTTTTTGCGGCGGCGCGATGCGCGTCGTCATCAACCGGCATGCCCACAATGTTGCGCTCAGGGCTCGATGCATCTTTAGCCGCCGTGGTCTCAAGCAAAAATTCGGGGCTGTGGAGAACTATGCGGTCGGGATATTGCGCCTGGATAGACGCCGTCATGCCCGGCGGCAAGGTGGATTTGATCACCACAACAGCGCCCGGCCGCGCAAGTGCCGGAGTACTGCGCACGTTGCTGTCATCGTAATGCACAGCGGGGTGGCCGTCGTCGCGCACCGTTCCTGCAGGCACCGTGGCGGCGTTAACGGCAATAAACACAATGTCGCACTCCTGTATTTTTTCTTTATTGCCGGCATATTCCGGCTGTAAACCATAACGCACCACTTTGTGGCCGCGCTTTTCAAAATCGTCGGCATAACTTTTGCCGATAAATCCTTGTCCTATAAATCCTATGGTCATAAAATTATTGTAGCGTAGCCACCCACGCACGTGCCCACTCATCTTTAGTGAGGAGCGGTAACGCAAGCACACCTCGTGTATTGGAGTGTAGCGCCTCTATAACCGCTTTAGCAAGCTCGAGCTTAGGCACCACCGTGGCGCCCGCCTCGCGTGCAATACCAACATCGGGTGCCACCACAGGCACGCCCGCTGCAAGCGCCTCAACAATGCTCGCGCCCCAACTCTCGTGTTTGGAGGTTGAAAGTACAACATCAGCAGCTGCAAGATAAGCCGCCGTGTCTTGCCAACCGGGAAACTCAACAGCCAGTCCGCCTGCTGCATGCTTTAACGAAACTTCAAGACTACCTTTGCCGAGCATTATCAACTTTGCATCGTGATAACTCTTCAAAACTTCTTTAAATGTCGAAATTGCAAGTAGCGGATCTTTTTCATCCTCAAAACGGCCGAACCAAAGAATAGTTTTTATACCATGCGGCTCTCGTATAAGATTTTTAAAGCGACTCACATCTACATATACCGGCAACACCGAGATGTTTGCGTGCGCACTCATTTGTTCGACTTGCTGTTTAATTTTGTTTGATACGACACGGACACTGGTAGCTTTACCGAGCACATATTTTGCAAGCGCACGCTTAAACCAGCCGTAGACACCAAGATCGGTGTGCACTTGCACATTAAATTTTGCATGGAACCGTTTTGCCACGCGCCATGCAAAAAGCCCGCGCCAAAACGGGTCTTGCGCCGTTACCACATTCCACTGCCCGGCCGGCACTTTTGGCCACCATGTACCGCGGCCGAAGTACACTACCGCCAACTCATCGACAATACTGCGCTGCAACTCATAGCGCTCGTGCCCAGGGCCAAATGTTTTGTCGCCCGTTATCATTAACACTCTCATACCAATTTTTGAAAGAAATAAAGAAGGAAAGCATCTTGGCGCAAATATTTTTCAAACACCTCGCGCGCCATATGCTGCCTTACTTGCCACTCATCATCGTCGAGTTTGTCGTAAAACGCGCGGATATACTCCGGAGTTTTTGCAACCTCGCTCATCGGCACGCGCACCATAATTTTTGAGTAGTCGATTATCTCTTCAAGCGGCAACACGATATCGGTGTCGACCACCACCGGGATGCGCCCAAGCGAAAGTGTTTTTAAAAAGCGGTTTGAGTAATTGCCGTCACCTTTGGGCGCCAATACAAAGTCGGCATGGATGATGCTCTCCAAATATTCCTGCCGCGCCTGCGCCGGGTCGAGCTCGATGGTTTCTTTGCTGCCGGAGAAGCTGTGCCGCACGATAAAATGCGTCTCCACCGAGGGCGAGCGCTCGCAGGCGCGCATCATCGCGCGCCGCCAATATACGCCGAGTTTGCGAGCGCGCACGAGTGGGTTACCGATTGCCCAAAAATCATAAAAAATATTTTTAATATAAAACTTGACCCATCCCTTCCACGAAGGAAACGCTCCCATCCCGCAAAACGAGACGAGCGGCCGCTCTCCTTTGCCTCGCATCACAACACTCTCCCTACCATGGTCTTCGGTCGTGGTCGGCATGACAATATCCTGTGCGGTCATGTGCGAGCGATACACAGAGAGCCTAAAAACTTTTACGCGAGGGTCGAAGCGGATATGCTCGGTAAAGTCGCCGAGCGCAAAACAAAAAATCGGGATGTTGTGTTTGCCCGCCTCGTCGGCATATTTTTTGACATAGGCGTCCCGCGCGGCGTTTGTAAAATGAAAGTTGTGCGGGAGCACCACGGCAACCGCTTTATCTATCGGCACGCGCTCCACCTGATGCTCAAAAAAATTGGGTGGCAAACCTTTGTTGTAGAGGATCTTTGAAGAGTACGATGAAAACCATGGCGCCAAAGCGGTATCGCCCGGGATAGGCTCCGGTATAAAAAGAGGAATCTTACCCATGTCGAAATAGTATCCAATTAACTCACCCTCTACAACCGTGTGTGCAAGAGTAAGGTGACCAATAAAAAAGCCCGCGAATTTCCCCGCGGGTCCGACAGCGCCGATTAGTTTAGAATCGAAGCTCTTAGGCAGCCTTGAGGTCGTCGAGGATATCGACCCCCCACAGTTCGTGGTCCTCGTTGCCATGTTTGCCTTTGATGAGGATCTGTTGCCCGACCGATATGTCGGCGAGACCCTTTTCCTTCAAGTATTTCGCCGACAACTCGAACGAGATCTTAGAGTCTTCGAAGTCCAGAAAAACCCGCTCTCCAGAGGCAGATTTTCTGGCATGCTTGACTGTGAGCTTGCGGTAACCCATCGCTAGTCCCCTTTCCTCGTCCATTTTCTTTGGGCGTTTTGGCCATACCTGACCGTTTTAGCGAGTCCAGGAGATAACCCCTGCACCGAACTTAACCTGCGCTAGCATACACTATTTTGTAGTGTCTGTCAATGCCTGCTCACCTAGGACTCTGGCGAAGACTTTTTGGCTCATTTGTTTCGATATGCTCTCCCAATTAAATTTTTGCTCCACCATTTGCTTTGCATTGGCTACCACTTTTTTTGTTTGCTCGGGATTATTTAAAATATTTTTTACCGCCTCGGCAATTTGTGCCGGGTTGTCTTTATCCACCGCCCACGCAGTTGGTTCTTTATCGGGATTTTTTTTGCTATCAAAAATAAAATCGGCTAAGCCTCCCTCTTGCGTGGCAATCACCGGCAAACCCGCCGCCATCGCGGATAGAAACGCGATGCCCAACCCCTCGGTGCGGCTCGGCGTAACAAAAATGTCGGCAATTGCTCGATACTTGGCGGTCATGTCGCGCTCTACTTGGCCCACAAATGTTACGCGCTCGCCAAGCTGTAATGTTTGCACCAACTGCTCGAGCATAGGCCGCTCATCGCCATCACCTACCGGCAGTAATTTTATGTTTTGCGGCAAGAGCGCAAGCGCTTGTATCACCACATCGATTGCTTTTTGATGCACTAAGCGCGAGACACTTATAAGCAATACATCGCCAGCCTTTTTACCAACCTGTGTACGCAACGCCTCAAGCTCCTCCGGCGCATATTCTTGTTGCGGTGGGAGCGATGCGCCGTTTGGTATCACTTCAATCGCTCCCTTATAGCCACGCTTCTTTGCCCACCCTGCCAAATAGGTGGATATCGTTTGCACGACGCTCGCTTTGCGAAAGCCCAAATCGAGCAATGGCGTAAACGGGCGTATATACCAGCGTTCAAAAACTTTTTCGTACGAGTCACCGTCTTGGAGCGTGAGCACATAGGGCACGCGAAGCCCGAGCGCTCGCGCGAGCACGAGCGGGAAGAGCATATAGGTCATCATCGCCCACAGCGCGTCAAAATGTTCGCTTTTATTGAGCCGCCGCGCGCGAAACGCCGCCAGAAGCGGGAACAATATTTTTGAAAGGTATGCACCGCCAAAACCCACACGATGTACATGTACGTTTCCAATATGCTCATCAGCAAGCGCACGCGCATTAAACCTGAGCGTCACCATGTGGAACTCGATATCGCTTGGCGCGATACGGTCGGTAATCTCTTTAATCGCAACTTCCGCACCGCCAACTTGCGCGGGATAATACGCGAGCGAAAAAATGAGGATTTTTTTCATGTCGTTAGCGCGCGGATGCAATATAGTCGGTCAGTTCATGCTCTTGATGCCATCCGAGCGCTTCGATTTTGCGCGTGTCGGTATCAACAGCAGCCGATGGGCGGCTAGTCGTGCGGGCCGGCAGCATTTCAATAGCGCCGCCAAAAAGTTTTGCCACTTCTAAAATTGGGTAGCTTTCTTTAGCGGCGATGCTGTACTCGTCGCGCTCGCCTTTTTCTCCCACCAAAATGAGCCCGTTTACCGTATCGTTAACATGCGTGTAGATGCGCTCTTGCGTGCCGGGCGCGCGCACCGGCAAGGGCTCACCTGCAAGTTTTTTGCGGCGGAAGATTTCTATCACCGTGCCATACTCGCCCGCTTGCTCGCGCGGGCCATATACATTGTAAAAATACGCAACCGAGTACGGCAGGTTGTACCAATGGCCATAGTTGCGCACGAGCTCGGTGTTGGATGCTTTGGCCCACGTGTAGGGCGAGAGGTCACGCCCTGCGATGCCGTCGGGGCGCGGCGTCGCCATTTTGGTAGACGAGCCCGCATACACGAGCTTGCACTTCTTCTCTTTGTTTTTTTCTCGCCAATATTCGAGCACGCCAAACGTACCCTCCATGTTTAAGTCCCACACGAGCGCCGGCTCCTCAATGCTCTTTGCTACGCGCGAGTACTCGCCCAAGTGATAGATAAGGTCGGGCGCTTCGGGGATGAGCTTATTAATGTCTTTGGTATGACCCTCGCGATACTCCACACCGGCCACGTGATTGTCCCGCGAGCCGGTAAAATAATTGTCGAGCGAGATAACTTTGTGGCCGTCCTTAACGAGGCGCTCACACAGATGCGAGCCAATAAAACCCGCCCCGCCGGTTACTACGATTGTTTTCATACAATAAGACTATTCTAACTCAAACTCTTCGGCACCACTATCGGTTTCAGAAACTCTTTTGCGGAGCATGGGCCCCGCATATAACACGGTCCCAATCCCAAGCATGACTAACGCAAGAAGCCCAAGCGCATACCAATAGGCAGGCGACACATCGGCCAGCAAAGGCGACGCGCCGAGCGTTGATTTTATACCGCTTAACGGTGCGGATGTTTTTGTAGCAGCAGATTTTTTTGTTGAGGCTGTAGACATTACAGTTTTTGAAGATGGTGCCGGTTTTACTATTTTCCCGCTCGGCGCATCACTGCCGGGGTTTGGCGCGCCCGGTACCCAACTCACTCCATTTAAATGGAGTGAGTTGCCGTCGCCATTTGCACCCATGGTGGATGAGTAAGATACGGAGTCAACAATCGCGAGTGTTTTGTCTTTGAGCGCAAAACTCCCGCTTGTGTTGGGTAAACTAAAAGGACTTTTAAAAATCGTACCCGTATACGCCGGATAGTCGGCCAAAAACTTTTGCATATCGGCGGTAATAATCGCCGACTCTCCTGCTATCAATGTCGAAGTACCTTGCACCGGCGTGAGATTATGATTAACGCCCGACTCAAACAATTTGTACCCAGCGAGGTCGACGCTACTCGTCCCCATGTTGGTAATTTCTATCCATTCGCGCCCGGTGTCCGCACCGGGCGCGTCGTACATGATTTCGGTAAATTTTACACTCGCAAAAGCTGCCGCAGGAGTGGCAATAATAAAAAAGATAGCAACTATGGCTATAAAATTACGACTGTTCGTTGTCCAAACTTTCATCGACGGCTAGCATAGAGCGCAGCTCGTCTTCTGGC
>CAYWJX010000025.1:0-8413 GCA_964459335.1 uncultured Candidatus Saccharibacteria bacterium
CCCCTTCGGGGCCGATAACGCGCACCTCGGCGGCGCGTATCTGATGATTGATGCGAGTAGTATCCAAAGCTTTGAGGGCTTTAGTGTAGCACACAACCCCAAAAACACTAGTGGTTTATGTTGTGGTCGATATCGACAAACGCGTTGTTGATATCTGCAACCGCTTGTGTACAACGGTTGTCGTCGCCCGGGTTTTTATGATGATTGTTGTCGTCTTGGTAATACCCATTGTAATCGTGCTCGCGACCGCTGATGAAGTTGCAATCATCGAAGAGCTTGCTAAATATTTGTTTGTTCGCTATCCACCTGTTGTCAAAACCCTGAGTGATATCGGGAATGCACGTGTCTACTCCCGGCACGATGCGGAAGGTGATGGTTGCAGTGGTGGTGTTGCCCGCACTGTCTTTTGCAATAACCGAAACAGTTGCGCTGCCGAGGGGCGCTGTCATTAATGGCAGCGCTTTTGTCTGATTGATCAACTGTCCGTTAAAGTAGTAGCGCACGTTTGCAATAGGTAACTGGCTCGTGATCGTGGCCGTGAGAAACACCGTGTCCTCGCGGGTATAGAGTTTGCCGGCGACCGGGCTCGTGATGGTTACCACCGGGGCCTGTGTGGTTGGCTGTATGTAAGGCGGAGCGATGGTAAACGAAACACTTGAGCTCGCTGCATTACCGAAGTTGTCTACTGCGGTGACCACGAGTGTTGCAGGACCCGCACCTGCCTGAGCAAACGGCAACGGCAAGCTTGGGTTTATTGGCATGCCATTGAGCGTGTAGCTCGAGGTTGCTATGCCCGATGCGTCGGTGATTGTCGCAGCCACGAGTACGCTGCTTGTTGCCGCGTAGGTATAGCCGGCAATCGGGCTGGTGATGATAATGGTGGGAGGCGTTACGTCGGCTGATTTGATAAAGAAGTTTACCGTCGTTGAAGCAGCGTTGCCGTATACGTCGGCGGCCGCGACCGATACATTGGCGGCGCCAAGTGGCGCACCCAAAAGCGGCAAAGGCTTGGTTGGGTCAATTGTCTGGCCGTTAAAGGTATAAGAGGTTGCGGCTATAGGAGAAGCGTCTGTAATTGAAGCCGTGAGAAACACACTAGAGGTGTTGGTATACGTTGCGCCGGCTGTTGGGCTCGTGACAGTGATGGTGGGCGGCGTCAGATCCGGAGGCAAAAGCGTAAAGGTACTCGTGGCATAGGCCACGTTGCCGGATGTGTCGGTGGCTGACACGACCAGTGTCTCGGTTCCTAAGGGCAGATTGATAAACGGCAGCGGCTGTGTCTGGCTCACTGCAACACCGTTCAGCGTGTATGTGGTGGTAGCAACCGCTACGTTGTCGGTCACGGTGGCATCAATCGACTCTACGTCGTTTTGGAGATACGAGTGGCCGTTTTGAGGATTGTTGATGACGATGACGGGCGGGATAGTGTCGACAATGGTAAGGGTGCCCGGGACAAACGTACTAAACATGTAGTTGTTGGCAGATGCCAAGGTGCCTATCGTGCAGGTAATAGGGTATGTACCCGGCGTGCTTGTTGTTGCGACGGTCGTTATACAGTTCGCTGCGCCGGTTACGTCACTGGAGCTTGCGGTGTCGGGCGCCACAAAGCCGCTTACAGTTGCCGTAAGTGCGGGCAACGGCGAGCCTACTGCTACGGTTTGATTGTTGGCGGTAACAGTAAGCGGTGAGCGTGCCCACTGCCATGCAAGAGTAGTGAGGTCGGGCGAGGTGGTGCCTTGGCCGGTGGTCAAATAGCTCGTAAGGTAGGTATATACGTTGAGAGCGTCGTTGGGATTGCCCGCGTCACCTAAAGTGCTTGCCGAATATGCGGCAGCAAAATATTTATCACCGGGATTTGGTGTACCAAAAGGGTTGGGATAGAGAATAAAAGAAAAATAAGGGCTGCCTGCCGGGGCCGCCTCGGCTTCGACTGCTGTGGAGCTGCCTACGACACCTTTAAATATGCCCATCACTTTGACGTTACCGGTTTGAGGGATGGTATAGGTGCACACGCCACCAGCTGTGGGCGCATACGAGCCGCCTGCCACAAAAGGCGCCGTGTACGGATCGCACGTGACGCTAAAGGGGAGCGGAGTTAGCGAAGGGTTTGGAGCACTTGCGACGCTTGCCCAGGCTACAGGACTTCCGATAAAGAGTAATCCAACCGTCACAGCCACATATCCTATATGTTTCATATACTGGTAAGATACCACAGGTAAAATTAATGCGTGCGGCAACTTTTGCACAGGCTCGTCCGTAAGAGATAGTATGCAGGGATATATCAGGTACATGGTAGCCGGTGTGGCACTCTGTGCGAGCTTGCTCGTGTGCCAGCCGGCTTACGCCGCAACGATACTCGGCCGGCAATTAAATGTGCCGCAAGGCAGTGCTTCGCTCAATTGGGCGGGCTATGTGGCAAAGGAGCAGGGCACCTATACGAGTGTCACCGGCACATGGACTGTGCCTACCGTGCCTGCCGCTACCCCCGGCGCCGCCGACGCAACATGGGTGGGCATAGGCGGCGTGCAAACGCACGATTTGATACAAGCGGGCACGCAAGCGTTGGTAAATGGAAACGGCACGGTTACCTATACTGCATGGGTTGAGACCCTCCCCGGATATTCGCAAACGGTTTCTCTGCCTGTTACAAGCGGCGACTCCATCACCGCAACGCTCAGCCAAGTGTCGCAGGGCATTTGGAGCGTCGTCATACAAGACAACACGAGCGGCCAAAGCTACAGCGCACAACTCGATTACAGCTCATCTCTCTCTTCGGCCGAGTGGGTGGAGGAAATGGTAAGCAATCAAAACGGCGCGTTTATACCGCTCGACTCGTTTGGTTCGGTTGGATTTACCGGCGCGAGTGCCACGGTTAACGGCATGAGCCAAAATCTCGCCGAGCTTGGTGCGCAACCGCTCCCGATGGTCAACAGCGCGGGCTCCGTATTGGCAAGCGTCTCCGTGCTCGGTGGCGATGGTGCAAGCTTTAACGTCACGCGCACGAATTCTTCGCCGAGCGCGGCGATGCCGCGCGGCACCATGGGCCGCTGGCATGTGATACAGACGGCCACCTCAACACCGGGCTCCGACCCCGGCTTTACTTTCGTACGCCGCGGCCGCCACTTTGGGTTTAGCTTTGTACTGATGCGATTTTAAAACAAAGAAGGGAGACCAAACGACAGCAGTGTCGTGATAAACATAAAAAATAAAAACGTAAGCGCCCCTGTTTGAAAGGCCTGTATAAGCGGCTTTCTCTTTTCCGCATAGTGGCGCGACATTTCCATATAGTTAATGAGAAAAGCGACCAGCCCCGCGAGGGTAGAAAACACCGAGCCCCAGACCAAGAGGAAAGAAAAGAGCATACTCTTATCTTACACTATGTACAAAAACCCGCGCACCATGCGCGGGTTTTTGTGTACGTGTTATTTGCTCTAGTGTATGTTTAACCCCTGCAAAATCGTCTGGACGTCAGCACGCGCGGCGCTTGCGTACGCTTTGGCCGTTTTGAGCTGGCTAAACGACGCCGTGATGGTGGTGTTGGTTGCAGAGGCCGCCATGACGTTTTTGGCAGCAGCACCCGCTTGTGAAGTCATGTTGGAGACTTGCATCGCAAGATCTCTAAGAGCTGTCTGCAACGCGGCTACTGATGAGCCGGCGGTCTGCGCATTGGTTATGCGCGATCTGAGCTCAACCAAAAGTTTATTAAAGGTGCCTCCCGCTGCGCTTACACTTGCCGCAATCGTACCGATTTGCTGTTTGGAAGGCGTTGCACTTGCCGCAATGCCGCTATTGATGGCTGCAATCTGCGTGTCCAAAGTTGCCACATCCGTTTTGATGGCCGAATCTTGCGCGGCCATGCTGTTTGTCGTCGTTACTGCCGTAGTGACTGCCGCAGGCTGCGTTACCGCCGGTGCCGGCATGAGAGAGCTAAAGACGCCGCTCCACCACAAAGCAAGCAGTATAATGATAATGATGACTACCGCCCAGACCCATTGTTTTGTCGACATATGAAATGTTTACGTATAATGATAACTAAATGAACCGCACACATAGTATACCCCGCGCACGTGAGGCGCACATGGGGGTTGGGGATTACGGGTTGGCGCTCCTCCTTGCCGGAATTTCGGTGTTGTGGCTTGTCGTTGCCGGTGCCCCCATAATTGCTGGTGCCCGAGCCGCCGTATCCACTCCGGCGCCTATACCGGTCGGCCAAGCATCATTTGATTACAACCCTCTAACATCGCTTAAAGCCAACCCCACCATAACCGGCAGTGCATCTTCCTCGGCGCCGCTACGTTTTACCGCTACCGACGCCAGTGGAACTCTGATGTTTAGCGACCAAAGCCTCTGGGTCTCGGGTGGCCGTTTTAGCGAAACTATTTATCCGCCTATTGCTAACGGCGCCTATTCTCTAGCAATCACTCTGGGCAGTACGACGCTTGCCACCAGCACGCTTACCGTGGGCTTGCGCACCGAACCGATTGTCGGGCTCGACGACTCGCTCTCTTCGTATGATGTAGCCGACGGACACCTCATGCGATTTACACTACAGGCGCGCGGTACGAGCGGGGTAGGGGTTGGCCAGCTCTCGTTTGCTGTCATGCCGAGCAATGCCACTGTTCAGGATATTTCGCTCTACGGCTACACCGACCCAAATTTTACAATCCCGATTATTGCCAGCAGTACGGGCCTCCTTAACAGCACCTCTACCGAGATAAGCGCGACCTCGTCGGTGGTTACCATTGTCCCCGATACTCCTATAGAAATATCCGCGGGCGACACGTACTACTTTGATTTAGTCGGTACGGTAACACCGCAGAGTACGGCGTACAACGTTGAGACCACCCTCCTTAACGACACCGACCCGCACTTTGGCGTGTACAACGATATTGCTTCGACAAGCAACCTGGTGTGGTCTCCCAACACGTATGGTGTGTCGTCGCCTGATATGCTCGACTGGATTAACGGCGCTCTCGTGGGGGGAGTGCCACAAGACGGCTTGATAGAAGTGCGCACCAATCCTCCGCCGACCAATGCGCCCGCGTGTTCGCTTGATGCAAGCACGAGCAGCGCACCGCAAGGTACGCCGGTTACGCTCACGTGGAGCACGACCGGTGCCACAAGTGTTGTGTGGGACACCGGCGCGCACGATGCTTTTTTTGGTGTTAAAACATACACGCTCGGTTCAACGACGCATACCTATATTTTGAACGTGTCGGGTCCATACGGACAGAGCAATTGCTTTGCCACAGTGGTTGTGCCGAGCGCGACGGTTGTGGCCACTACCACGGTCGACGGCTTTACCGCAACACCCACAACGGGCAGTATCCCGCTCTCGGTTACCTTTGCGGGCTCGGTCAACAACGCCAAATCGTGCGCGGCGCAAACGTTTTCTCTCGGCTATGGCGACGGTGCCACGAGCACTATCGCGGTTGCGGTCAATGTTTGTAAAGCGCAAGCATTTACCTTTACGCACAGCTACACCAAAGTGGGCACTACCACCGCAGGGCTGTATAAAGGTGTGGGAACCTCGACAGCACAGCGTATTCAAACGCAGGTGATAGTGGCAAAAGCCAAGGTCGCCTTTAACGGGAACACTTCCAACATGGCTGCAGCACTCGTTGGTTTTTTGAGCGGCTTTACGCAGGTGTTTCAAACGATAACACGGTGGTTTGCGTGGTAATCATGTATATAAAAGTAAAAGTTATTGCCGGCGCTAAAAAAGAACTGGTAAAAAAACTCTCGAACACAAGCTACGTACTCAGCGTTAAAGAACCCGCTTTGCAAAACCGCGCCAACGCGCGGGTTGTCGCGTTGATTGCAACCGAGTGCAACGTGCCTGTCAACAAAGTGCGCATCATAAACGGTCACCATAGCCCCTCAAAAATGTTGAGTGTGGATATAGCAAGATAAACCTGCGGTATACTAATGGAGTAAAACATTTTTAATTATTAATTGTTGTAAAAATAATGGCAAAAGATATGGACAAAGAGCATGGCGAGGGGTGCGAGTGCGGATGCCACGGGGGAGCGTGCGGAGGCATGTGGGGTCATCATCATTGGGGCCACATGCTTATTAAACTTTTTATTGTGCTATTTATATTTTGGGCGGGCGTACAGTTTGGCGAGCTTAAAGCTGCGGTAGACAGCTTTACTGCCGGCGGCATGGGCTACGGCCATAACGCCTACTATCTCAACTCTGAACCGGGCGGGATGATGGGCGGCTGGACTACGAGTGCGGTGCCCGCTCCGAGCGTGAGCGTGCAAATGATGCGAGTGGCCTCAACCACTCGCCAGTAATTTCGCAAAGTAAATAAATCAAAAAAACACCCACAGTGGGTGTTTTTTTGATTGTGCTAGAAAATAATTATTTCGGGGTTATAGTAGTGCCATGACCGACTTCACGGTAATTGGAAAATTTAGAAATAAGGAAAAAGTAAGGGAGCTTATTGCGTTGATACGGAGCAAAGGCAAAACATGTTACGACTTTACTGCAAAGCCGGCTGACCCAAGCCAACCACAGGCCTCGGGCGAGGAGCAGATGCGTGTGCTCGAATCGCACCCGGATTTTTTGAACGACCCAATCCATCGAAATCATTTTGAAACCGATTTGGCAGGGTTACAAAATGCACAAACCGTTGTTTTGCTTCTCCCCGCCGGGACCTCGGCGCATATCGAAGCGGGTATAGCGTTTGGCTTGCGCAAAAAGCTCATTTTAATAGGTGAGCAGGAAAAGCCCGAGACGCTCTATTTTATTTTTGACGAGTATTACAAAACTGTGGAAGATTTTGCAAAATCTTTACAAATATTTACATCTTAGTTAATAAACTTTTTTTGTAACGTTCGATTAAAACCTCTTTTTTATCACGGCGCCATTTTTTAATTTGAATTTCACGTTTTCTTGCTTCGGCCAAGGTCGCGTATTTTTCAAGAAAAACTATTCTATAGGTTGGAATGTGCGAGGTAAATTGTGCTCCGCGTTCAGAGTTGTGCTCACTCAATCTCCGTTCCGGATTGTCGGTAATGCCGATGTAAAGCTTGTCGGCTGAGTTTTTGAGCATATAGACATAATACATCTGCGAATCGTAGTAAAACTCGCTTGCTTAAGCAAGCAGCCCTTCGACTGCGCTCAGGGCACTCGATTCGGCATGAAGAATAGCCGCATTTGAGGTGCGGTTGTGACGAGTCGAGGTGGCTTGCCACGAGTGAGGCTATTCGATAGCCGAATCGAGTGGAGATGGCGCGAGTTGAACGCGCGTGCAATGAAGTTTTACAGAGAGATTTTACGAGGTGTAGGACATTTTATGTTTACCCGTCTTTTTACAGACAGGCTTAGGCTCGCATGTTTAAAATGAGCAAAATCATTTTGAGCCGCAGATTGCAAGTTTCGGCAAATGGTCGAATCAACCCCACTCGCTATATCCTGTTTTATAACATCCTACATCCGCGATCAGGCCACGCGGAGAAGATGCGAAGTCCTTAGGCTAACGCGTAAGAGACCTCGTTCGCCGAGAAATACGGCGATGCAACTGACTTTGCAGTTATGGTTACCGGATTTTTAAGAAGTTCCGGACTTCTACCTCGCACTCGGTGCAAAGGCTTCATTGTCTAGGCCCGGCATCCCCATATATTTACCCCGACGATTCTGTCGGGGCCCCGACTGCTAACGTCGGGGTTGATTTTTCAAAGTTCTTTGTATGTCGCGTTTCGTGTCCCGCTCTTTTAAGACGGAGCGCTTGTCGTACTTTTTACGGCCTTTGGCTATTGCCACGCGCATCTTTATCTTCGAGCCTTTATTGTACACTGTTAAAGGCACTATTGTCAATCCTTTCTGGCCTTCGGCATCGGCGAGTTTTTGCAATTCTTTTTTAGTAAGAAGCAAGCGGCGCGTGCGGCTGGAGTCGTACTCCTTTGGCGTGTTGGCCGGCTGATAGGGGGGGATGTCCATGCCCACAATGTAGGCCTCGAGGCCGCCGCGCCGCCCGCTCGGGCGCACTATTATATGTGCGCCTTCGAGCTTTCCGTGCTTGGCGCGGAGCGATTTAACCTCGTGGCCGAGCAATTCGATACCAGCCTCAAACTCCTCGAGGGTCTCGTAGTCAAAATGCACCTTTTTATGCTCAAGCAAATTCACGTACTGACTATATCACTTTTTAAGGTTCTTTTGCCAAAACGCGTAAAAATGTTATTATGTGGTATTCATGCCTAATCCAAACACCAAACCAGAGAAACCCCGGAAGGGAGGCAAGGGTTCTAAGATGCCGCCCATGCCAAGCGGCGACTCTTTTTGGATAAACCTCGCAACCTCGGTGGCTTTGCTCCTCCTCTTGGCCGGGGCCTATGCCTATTTCGAAACAAACAATAAGCCCGCGCCCGCCACCATCTCCATCTCGCAGGTGGCGCAGGATATCGAA
>CAYWJX010000026.1:0-8345 GCA_964459335.1 uncultured Candidatus Saccharibacteria bacterium
TTCGTTGTCCAAACTTTCATCGACGGCTAGCATAGAGCGCAGCTCGTCTTCTGGCAACTTGGCCGCAGCTAGGGCCTGTTTACCCCGAGCCTCGTCGAGGGGGGCCTCGGCTTTTGGTGCAACGGCATGGAGCGTTGCTTTAAGGTCCACTGCGTGTACCGGTTTACCCTGAACATTGCCTGGGGGCTCGTTTTGAGGCTTCTTACCAAGTGCTTGTGCAAGGGCCTCTTTAAGGCTCTGGGAGCCCTCTAGAGGGGGTTTTTGAGGGGTTTGAGGCACTGTTGGCTTGTTTGGAGTACGTGACGAGGGCGCGGCTTTTTGGTACTCGGGGATTATCTTGGCCACCTCGCTTTTGATTGCATCGGCCCGTTCGGTAAGAGATTGTTGCATATGCGAAACAGGCGTGTGAGTGGGTCGTGGAGCGTATGCCGTTTTCCCCGATGCTTCGGTCGGGGTCCCGACCCCTTCGGGGCGTCGGAGTTTAACTTTTGGTTTCTCTTCTACTAATGGATTGTCATCTTGCACCTGCTGGATGACACGCTCTACCTCGGCGCGCGCCGCGCCAAATTGTGCGCGGGAGCTTGCAATCACTTCATTGACAAAACTTTGCGGCAGCGGGTCAAACGGCGGCAATGTTGCGGCGCTAAAAGGCGGCGAACCGACGCCGTCTATCATCAGGCTCAAATATATTTGTGCAAAACCCAAGTTGACCAAGTCGGTCGCCATAAACACAGGCTGGAAGATGGTTTCGAGCACCTCGGCATCAAACGGCCCAACGCGGAAGGAAATGGTCGTGCCCACGTTGCCAAACACCGCGTCGCGCACCTCCTCCTCCATTTGCTCGATATATTGGTGCGCAATAATTAAATTTAGTTTGTACTTGCGCGCCTCGGAGAGAATGTCGGCAAAGCTCTCATTGGCAAAGTTTTGAAACTCGTCGACGTAAAAATAAAATTGCGGGAGCGTCGCGAGCGTCGCGGCAGAGATGTCGGCGCGCGACATTGCTGCCAAATAAATTTTGGTGACAAGCATCGAGCCCAAGAGCTGTGCGTTGACCTCACCCACACGACCTTTAGAGAGGTTGATGATTAAAATCTTTTTGTTGTCCATCATCTCGCGCAAATCGAAAGATGACTTTGCCTGCCCCACAATGTTGCGGATCAAGGGGTTCGAAGTAAACTGCCCCACTTTGTTTTGGATGGCAGGTGTCGCCTCTTGCGTGTACCTATCGGAGTAGCTGGCAAACTCGCCGTTCCAAAAATCTTTAACGATCGGGTCTTTAACGTTGTCGACCACTTTTTTGCGGTAGTTTTTGTTGACCAACATGCGGTTAACGTCGAGCATCGTGGCGCCCGGATACTCCAAGAGTGCCAACAGCGTGTTGGAGAGGATGTACTCCATGCGGGCGCTAAAAGCGTCGACCCATATTTTTTTAAACGCGGTGATAAGGCCCGAGACCACGAGGTGTCGTTTGTCATAGCCCACATCCTCCATCACGTTAAAGCCGATGGGGTGCTCCATGTCGAACGGCGCAAAATACACCACGTCATTTTTGCGATGCTCGGGGATGTACTCAAGCAAACGCTCGGCGGTTTGGCCGTGCGGGTCGATAAATGCAACCGCCTCGCCATTGCGAATGTCTTGTATCGCCAAGTTCTCGAGCAAGGTCGACTTGCCCATGCCGGTCTTGCCGATGATGTACATGTGCTTGCCGCGGTCCTTTTTTTTAATGCCAAAAGGCACCTCCTCGCCGCGCGAGTTGGTGGTGGCAAAATAAGTTATTTTATTTGGGTCCTCCTGCATTAAGCTAATTATAGCATCACAGGCAGCACGCTTTGCTCAAAAAATAACATCACTCGGAACGGTCTTGCTCTATAAATACGGTGGTGTTTTCGACAAAGAGATTACGATGCGACTCTTTGGCCTCCCCGCCGCGGCCGAGCGTCTCGCCGCGCAGCAAAAAGCCAATCACCATAATGGCAATACCTGCAACGACTGCAAAAAAGGTGTGCCAGCTGTTGGGCACGCCCAGATACGGCTGTATAAGCACAAAGAGCCCGAGCAAAATAATACCCATTTCTTTAGACATATCTTTATATTACTCTCCCTCTACTATTACGACAAACTCGCCGCGCTGTTTACCTTCGTTGGCAACAAAATAGGCCAATACTTGCTCGGCCGAGCCGACGACCGACTCCTCGAACATTTTGGTGAGCTCACGAAAGACTCCAACCCGCCTGCTGGCGGGCAGGTGCGCCGCCAAAACTTCCAAGGCTTTCATAATCCGATGCGGCGACTCGTAAAAAATGCTCGCGCGTTCGCTTGCGACGATTTCTTTAAACATCGTCTCTCTCCCCTTTTTTTGCGGCAAAAATCCGTAAAAGATAAACGACGGCGCACGCAGGCCCGCGATAGAGATTGCCGCGGCGAGTGCACTCGCGCCCGGTATGGCTTCTATTTTTATATCAGGCAGCCGCTCTCGCACGATTGAAACGAGCTCAAGCCCCGGGTCGGAAACCCCCGGTGTGCCGGCGTCGGAAACAAGTGCAACATTTTTACCTTCTTCTAAGAGAGAAATTATTTTTTCAAACCCCCGCCCGACCGAAGGACTTCGGTCGTTCGGGCGGGCCTTTGCGCCCGTTTGATATGAAGTAGTCGGCGTGTGGATGTCGTAATGCGCGAGTAATTTTTTTGTCACGCGCGTATCCTCACAAGCGATTACATCAGCCTCTTTGAGCGTGCGCAAAGCGCGTAAAGTAATGTCCTCAAGATTGCCAATGGGCGTAGCCACCATCGAGAGCTTACCGCGAGTCACGAGAGATTCTGACTTCATGCGCCACACTGTACCATGTTTGACGTAACAATAAAAGTCTGGTACATTTTTTCTGAACCAGTTCCTGGAGGCTCGCATGAACACCCTCGTACGTAAGCCAACTCCAGTCAACGCATCTCCGTTGACGGAAGAAATCTTGCACGATATTGAAAAAGGGCTATGGTGGAAAAATCTCGAATTTACGTGCAAGATATGCGGCCAGCCGGCCTATCTTGAGAAAGGTGCAGGGAAACGGCTCGCATGCCTGGAATGCGAATTTGTTTCGTTCAACCCGACACTTCACTTTGAGTGCAAGTGAGTCCACAGCTAACTCCCTGCGCGGAGCTGGCTGTTTTTATTTTTTCAATGCCGCTTCTCCTGCTTTGTACACATCGCCGGCACCCATAGTAAAGGCGACCGTATCAGGCCCGAGCTCAGCCAGTTTTTTTGCGGTTTCCTCCATGGTGGCCACTGCACCGGCATGCCCTCCTTTTTTATTTATTGCTTCGGCAAGGGCTTCGTTTGAGACACTTCCATCAAATGCCTCGCGCGCCGCATACACCGGCAAAATATAGGCGTCATCGGCGGTTGCGAGCGCCTGCGCAAACTCGTCAAAAAGATCGCGCGTGCGGCTGTAGAGGTGCGGGTGGAAAAACACGACAATTTTTTTAGCAGGAAACATGTCTCTCGCCGCGGCGATCGTTTTAGCAACGGCAGTAGGATGATGCGCATAATCGTCATAAAGCTCGGCGCCGCCGGGCACTGTGCCTTTGTGCTCAAAACGCCGCCACGTGCCTTTGTACGCGGAGAGCGAGGCATCAATATTTGTCTCGGCGATAGTCGGGGCGATGGCGCGCGCCGCGGCTTTGGCAGCGCGCGCATTGTCTTTGTTAAACTCGCCCGGCACCAAAAGTACGGGGATGATTTCTTTGCCATACTTTTCTTTATCAATGACCTGTTTGGCCTGAGACTGTACCTCGTCGAATGCTGAAGTAAACTCCTCGGGGGTTTTAAAGTAGTCGGTGTGGTCCCACTCTATGTTGGTAATGACCAAAACCTCGGGATGGAAGACCAAAAAATGCTTGCGATATTCGCATGCCTCTACTACAAACAAGTTGCTCTTGCCCGCGCGGAAATTGCTTCCCCACTCCTCCACGATACTTCCCACTACTACCGTCGGGTCGCAATCGGCGTCAATCAGTATCTTCCCCAGCATGGCCGTGGTGGTTGTTTTGCCATGCGTGCCGGCAACGGCGACGACACGCTTGTCTTCGGCCATTTTGCCAAGTGCTTCAAAATAATTAAGTTGGGAAATATGTAACTCCGCCGCACGTGTTCGTTCCGGATTTTCCATTGGTACCGCATCGCTATACACCACAAGCTCGGCGTCGGCAGGTACTTGTGATGCGTGTTGACCGATATAAACCACAATGCCTTTTTGTACAAGCATGCGAGTAGTCGGCGATTCTTCCCTATCGGAGCCCAAAACTTGCGCACCTTGCCACGCATACCATTGTGCTAAGGCGGACATTCCGATGCCGCCAATCCCGACCATATATATTTTTTTAGGAGCAGGCATGATATTAGAGTCCAGTAACAATTTTTACGAATTGGTCGTTGCGGTCATACTCGTTTTTAAACATGCCAAACGAGGCAAAGCCGGGGCTAAACAAAACAGTGGCAGGGGACGTCGCAAGTGCTTCGGTAACCGCTCGTTCGAGATTCCTTGCTTTCACATAGTCAACTTTTAGCAATGGCTCCAGTGCATCACTGCCTGTTGTATTTTCTCCATCGAGGAGGATCACTCGGTTCACTTTGGTATTGATTTCTTGAGCCAATGGTCCGAGATCAAATCCTTTAAGTTTGTTTGCACCTCCTACGATAAGAGCAATCGGCTGCTCGACAGAACGAATCGCTGCAATAGTGGCATGCAGGGTTGTAGCATTGTTGTCATTGTATATGGTAGTCCCGTTTATTGCTCGGATGAATTGTAGGCGCCCTGGCACACCTTTAAAAGTGCTCAATGCCGCAAAAATCTCTTTATCCTCAACGCCAAACGCGCGACAGGCTGCAGCAGCAAGGCTCGCATTGAGCCGGTTATGCTCTCCTGGTATTTTCAACTCCACATCGCTGGGAAGCGTCTTTGCATTTACTACAAGCTTGTTCCCCCCCACTTTATTTTCATATCCAAATGCATCGATATACTCCTCCACTTGCTCGCTGAGCACTAGGACATCGCCAGAACCTTGATATAAAAAAATATTTGCCTTATCGTCAAAATATTTTTCCATGCTGTCCTTGTAATAATTCATATGGTCGGGCATAAAAGTTGCAAAGACGGCGATGTGCGGCGACATACGAGCCTCGCCAAAACCCTGCAGCTGCCACGAGTCGAGCTCGAGGATACCGACCGCGCCGGGGGTAACCTGTGGCAGAAGCGCGAGAGAAGAGACTCCACGAACATTGCCGCCAAGTAAAACATTTTTGCCTACGGATTTCATCACGTGCTCAATCATGTATGTGATAGTTGACTTGCCGCGCGTACCGGTTACCCCAACAATTTGTATCTCTGAAAATTCGGCAAACAAATCGGCGCTCATCCGCACCGGGATGCCGTGCTTATGCGCCTCGGCAATATACGGCGAATTCTGCGGCACGCCTGCCGCCTTAATAACCATATCGCAGTGCCTAAAATCTTCGAGCATGTGGCCACCTAAGTGGTAGGTGATGTTTGAAAATGGTTTAAGCTCTTCGAGCGAGGAGGCAAGCTCATCCTCGCTTTTTAAATCAGTAATGGTGAGTATTGTGCCAAGCGAAGCTAAAAAACGCGCGTCGCCCACGCCGCGCCCCAAGAGCCCGAGCCCCATGAGGGTAATTTTTTTGCCTTCAAAAAATGCTTTGTAATTTTTCATACGAGTACAACTTCACCCGGCACATTCGGAAACAAATCTGCAACGCGCTTACGAAATATAGCTGATTCTTTTGAAATGAGAAACTGCATGGCTCCTTGCCCTTGTATATCAAACCTGTTTGCAACTTCTGCCGCAACTGCAACCGCCGGATCGACAACCAAAGTGATGCCGAGCATTTCCTTTGCCTCTTTGGCTAAGATCGGAAACACAAGCGGATAATGAGTGCACGCAAGTATCATACCACCGTATGTTGCGCTTTTTTTGGTGCTCAATGCCGAGTGCACTATAGCCCGCACCTCCGCCTCCGGAGCATCAAACTCTATCGCCCCGGCAAGCCCGGGTATGGCGAGCGAGTCAAGTTCAACGATAGAGGTAAGTGCCCTATCATAAATACCCGATGCAATCGTCGCGGGAGTTGCAATAAGCAAAAATTTTTTGTCTGCATACTGCGTCATATATGTTGCGGTTGGCGCGGTCATTTCAATCATCGGCGTATCCTCCGCCACTCCCGCCAATACCGAAGCAGAAACACTGTTGCAGGCGGCTACAATCTGCATTGCGCCAAACTCCCTCAATTTTTCTATCCCTGCTTTCGTCAAGGCTACCAGTTCGGCTTGGGGTTTTTCTCCGTAGGGGGCATTGGTAATATCGCCGAAATACACCACATCTGCTCTGGGAGCCAATGCGCGAAATGCAGAAAGTACCGACAAGCCTCCGGAGCCTGAGTCAAAAAATCCTATCATATGCTGATTATACGGTGGGCATGGGGAGACTCGAACTCCCAAGGATTACTCCAGCCGCTTCTGAGACGACAGCGTATACCAATTCCGCCACATGCCCGTCGGATTACTTTACACTAAAATATCGATTTAGTGCATCTTTCCATTCAAAAATAGTTTGGAGGCCTTCTATCTCTTCTTTAGATATCCATCTAATCTCCTCAATTTCTTCCTTCTGTAGCGTAAAGTTTGCGGAATTATCTTTTAGCGAACATTTGTATAGTACAAAAAAGCGAGGAGTACCTGATTTAGGAATGATTGAAAAGGTATATATAGGAGCTTCTATATCAACACTATCCACGCCAAGCTCTTCTTTCAACTCACGTCTAAGACCGTCTGAGGGAACCTCGTTAAAATGAAGCCGTCCGCCCGGAAAATCCCACACATCCTCTCCCACTCCTCTACACATTAAAACTTGCCCTTCTCGTACAATAAAAGCCTTTTGACCAATTTCTCCTACAAAATTATTTTCATTGTTTATAGCCATATATCCATTGTAACAGCCAAGTGATTTAGTGGTCAGGCGTTCACTGTGCGCCGTCGCGCACAGTGCCGCACGACCCTGCCTCGCGGTTCCGCTTGCTAGCGGAACATCGCTCCGGCCCGCACCAAGCAAAAAATCTGCCGCAGGGCAGATTTATTGTCTTGGTGCGCGCTCTAGGGATCGAACCTAGGACCTTTCGAGTATCAGTCGAATGCTCTACCAACTGAGCTAAGCGCGCGTCCGTGCGATAATAACAAAAAGCACGCTACTTTGCCAGCGCGCAAAACCTGCTTGCCGAGTTATCCACACATTTCCGTTTTGAGGCCAAAAAACCCTTGCGCTCAGAGCTCATGAGCGTATAGTAAAAAAGTTTTCTGCCCCGAGACATGTCGAAGGGCAATTTTGTCAGCCAATTAATGCATGTATATAAGAAATGGAAACACAAAGTTCTGCGCGCGTGGTTTTGCATAGCGATGCACTAGACGCTATCGCACGCGACGACTCCGGCATCCGCCGGGATTATAAGAGCCAAAATGCCTGGGGCCTTTTGGCGTCTATCGACCTCCACGATTGCAATCCGGATACCATCCGGAGCGCCGAGGAGATACAGCGGTTTGTTGTTGAGCTCTGCGAGCGCATCAAGATGAAGCGTTTTGGCGAGTGCACGGTTGTCGATTTTGGCGAGGACGAGAAGGTGGCGGGCTTTTCGATGGTACAGCTCATCGAAACCTCATGCATCTCGGCCCACTTTGCCAACGCAACCAACACAACGTACTTGGACATCTTCTCTTGCAAATATTACAACCCATACGAAGCATCGGAGTTTGCCAAAGAGTTCTTTAAGGCAAAAGATTACAACCTCTCCTACACCTTGCGAAAGTAAGTACGGTAAGAGTGACAAACAAAAAGCCCCGCGTTAAAGCGGGGATTTTTGTTTGCGATAGTTCGCCTACAATTGAATACGTAAATGAGAGCTTCCACACCTTTCTCTTGTTCCGTTGTTTGCTCGTTTTCCTGCTTTGTACTTGTAAGCAGTACTCATGAACCATCAAGGCCCTGCGGTTTTGACATTGCTGTCAAAGGGCGTACCGAGTGCAATATAGGATTAGCACTATCATCCAAGTATCTTGCGATACTTATCGCCGATTCAATTCTGTGCTCAATTGAGGCACAGAACGCTTTTCATTTGAATTATTCCACGAGCAGCTTCCGCTACCCGTGCCTTGTTACGACTTACTCCCTGTCACCGAGCTTACCGTGGGTCGCTTTGCAGCGAACTTCGGGTGCTCCCGGCTCCCTTGAGTTGACGGGCGGTGAGTACAAGACTTGAGAACGTATTCACCGCGGTATAGCTGACC
>CAYWJX010000027.1:0-7119 GCA_964459335.1 uncultured Candidatus Saccharibacteria bacterium
GCGAGAGGTCGAGGTCGCGATTGAGCGAGCACAGCTCCGAGACGCGCAAGCCGGTAGAGAAAAAAAGTTCGAGTATTGCCGAATCGCGAAGCGATTGAATAGAAGTAGACGCGCTTCCCGCGTTAGCGGGAGCTTTTAGTAAACGATCGAGCTCAGTTGAGGTAATCAAATCGAGGTCGCGCTGACCAACCTTAGCAAGCTCGATGCGCTCGGGGTTGAGCGACTCTACCCCGCGTTTGCGCAAAAACTTTAAAAACGCGCGAAGCGAAATCATGTAGTAGTTTTGCGTTTTTAACTTCATCGTGCCGGTGGTGCCCGGTTGACGATTGAGATGGAGCCTAAACTCGCGCACCATTTGCTCGGTAATGCTCGAGGGGCTGGTGGCTTTGGTGTGTGCTAAAAAACGCGTGAGATAACGGTCGTAATTTTCGACCGTTTTGACACCGCGGCCTTTCTCAATCTCTAAATATTCCAAAAATTGTGACTTTAACTCCTTGAGATTTTGTATAGCCATGCGTCGCACAATTTTAGCACGACATTGTTGGAACACGTCGTGGGGTCTTGCGCAAATTGCTAGCCTGTGCTACCATATGGGCCATGCTTACCAAGCGGAAAAAGGCGGCTACCATTAAAGAAGCGGCTATGCACGACAAAGACACCGGCTCGCCGGAGGTCCAAGTTGCGCTTTTGTCTAAAAAAATCGACGAGCTCACCTCGCATTTGAAAAAACACCTCAAGGATACGCACTCGCGCCGCGGCTTGCTGCAGATGGTTGCAGACCGCCGCACTCATTTGAGATATTTGGAAGGAAGCAACAAGAAGCGCTACAACGCACTTGTTAAAAAACTCGGCCTTAAGAAATAATAAGGCGTGCATCTTTTTTAAGACCTTCATCGTATAGATAGGGGGAAGCGTGCTACTTTTATATATGTAGCAATCGTCTTTTTTGTTTGTTTGGAAACATTTTATTAGGTGTTCATTATTTTTAAACGCAGTTTCATTTTATGGCTATCATTAAGCACAAAAGCCAGCGTGTCGGCATTTTTATTGACACGCAAAATCTTTATCACAGCGCCAAAAATCTCTACAAAGCCAAGGTCAACTTTGGCAATGTGGTAAAAGAAGCGCTCGCCGGGCGCGTGCTTATACGCGCGGTGGCCTACGTTATCCGCACCGAGAGCGAGGAAGAGCGCGGTTTTTTTGACGCACTCAACAAAATCGGCATCGAGACCAAGGTTAAAGATATCCGCATCTTTGCTGGCGGCGCTAAAAAGGCCGACTGGGACATTGGTATGGCAATAGACGCCATCGCGATGGCCAACAAGCTCGACACCGTGATACTCGCAACCGGCGATGGCGACTTTGTCCCGCTCGTGGAGTATCTCCGCTACTCCTCCGGCATCCAAGTAGAGGTCATCTCCTTTGGCAAATCGTCTTCGGGCCAGCTCAAAGAGGTGGTCGACGATTTTATCGACATGTGCGACAATCCAAAAAATTATCTCATTGGCTATCGCGAAGGCGGCAAGAGCCGCTGGATGCCGGGTTTTGCCGCATCTCATGAAAACGCCGAAAACGGCACTGAGTCGACCGACGAAGGCATAGATATTGGCACCGAAGTCTACGACGATTCGGGAGAGGAGAAATAAACTACGGAGGTTTAACCTTTGTAAAAGCCCCGCAGGCTCACCTGCGGGGCTTTTGTTTTGGAAATTTTTGGCGTAAAGTAAACGGGTATTCATTAATATATAAACGCCCTTGGATAGGTAGTTCTCAATTTTGATTGAGGCCTAAAATCTGGGGGCACAAAGCCCTATGCAAAGCAAAAGTTTTAGTGTTGAGGTTGGCGGCAAAAAAATGACGGCAGAATTTACCGACTTGGCGGAGCAGGCCGACGGCTCGGTTATCGTGCGCTATGGCAACACCGCGGTGTTGGCAACGGTAGTGATGTCCGACAAAACACGAGACGATATCGATTACTTCCCGCTCACTGTCGATTACGAAGAGCGTTTTTACGCAGCAGGTGCAATACTCGGCAGCCGCTTTATGCGCCGCGAGGGGAGGCCCTCCGAGCAGGCAATACTCTCGGGCCGCGTTGTCGACCGCACTATCCGGCCGCTCTTTCCGCAACATATGCGCAACGAGGTGCAGGTGATTATTACCATGCTCGCGGTTGACGAGGAGGACCCGAGCCCGGTTGCGGTCAACGCCGCATCGCTCGCGATTGCCACCTCGAGTATCCCGTGGGACGGACCGGTTGCGGCCGTGCGCATTGGCATGAACAAAGGTGTGTATGTGATAAATCCAACGTTTATCGAGCGAGAATCGAAGGATATGACGCTTGAGATACTCGCGTGCGGCAAGGACAGCACTATCAACATGATAGAGGTGGGGGCTGAGCAAACAAGCGAGGATGATATTGCCGCTGGATTTGTAAAAGCGGTTGAGGAGCACGACAAAATACTTGAGTGGCAAAAAAAGATTATCG
Source organism: uncultured Candidatus Saccharibacteria bacterium (assembly GCA_964459335.1). GTDB lineage: Bacteria > Patescibacteriota > Minisyncoccia > Phycocordibacterales > SBAW01 > GWA1-54-10. Next base: position 2,486 of record CAYWJX010000027.1, read on the forward strand.
CCGAGATTGGCAAAGCAAAACGCACTGCCGAAAAACCTACGTTGCCTGCGGCAATGCTTGAGCTTTTTGAAAACGAATTTAAAACAAAATTAGGCGAAGCGGTGTTTTGCGGCGCACCCAGCAAAGATGCAATACACGCGGTGCAAGACGAGTGGATGGAGCGCATTAAAATACTCATTGCTTCGGAGAAACTTGCCTCACGGCCACCCTCCGCCGCAGACGGCTTCGGCGTGTCCGCTCAACAAGTTTCTCCTTCGCTCGATCTTGGAGTTGCAAAAAGGTTTTTAGAAGACAAAGTTGACGAGGAGATACACCGCGGCGCAGTGGAGGACAACAAACGCGCAGACAACCGCCGCTTCGACGAAGTGCGCCCGTTGTTTGCAAAAGCTGGCGGCATGTCGGAAATATTGCACGGCTCGGGCATCTTTTATCGCGGCGGCACGCACGTGTTTACGGCGCTGACCCTCGGCGGCCCGGGCGACTCGCAAATTGTCGACACGATGGAAGAGCATGACGTCAAAAAACGTTTTATGCATCACTACAACTTCCCGCCGTACTCCTCCGGCGAGACAGGCCGCATGGGCGGGATCAATCGCCGCGCGATAGGGCACGGCGCCTTGGCCGAAAAAGCCTTGAGCGCGGTGATACCGCCGGCAGAGCAATTCCCATACACTATCCGCCTCGTGTCGGAGTGTTTTGCAAGCAACGGCTCAACTTCGATGGGCTCGGTATGCGCCTCGACGCTCGCGCTCATGGACGGCGGTGTGCCGATTATTGCACCGGTGGCCGGCATTGCGATGGGCCTCATGCTTTCCCTCAACTACGCTCGGGATAAAAAATACAAAGTGCTCACCGACATCCAAGGGCCAGAGGACGAGTTTGGCGACATGGACTTTAAGGTCGCCGGTACGCGCAATGGTGTCACCGCCATACAAATGGACATCAAGCTTGGCGGCGTACCGGTGCCGATATTGGTGGAGGCGCTCGCGGGCGCCAAAGCCGCGCGCTTGCATATATTGGATGTAATCGAAAAAGAAATTGCCGTACCGCGCTCTGCGATATCACCGCGCGCTCCGGAGATTATCACCATGCGCGTGCGCCCCGACCAAATTGGTCTTGTTATCGGCGGCGGCGGCAAAACAATCAACGGTATCAAAGATATAACCAGCGTCTCCGACATCACTATCGAGGATGACGGCTCAATATTTATCACCGGCAAAAATGGTACTGCCGAAAAAGCACGCGACATGATTGAGGCTCTTGTTAAAGAGTATAAGCCGGGCGAGGTGTATGAAGGGGAAGTGACGCGCCTCATGGACTTTGGCGCATTTGTGCGCATCGGCCCGGGTAAAGATGCCGAAGGATTGGTGCATGTTTCGGAAGTTGCGCCGTTTCGGATTGAGCGTATTGCACAGGCAGTTAGCGTGGGGGAGCATGTGCGGGTTATGATAAAAGAGATCGATGAAAAAGGCCGCATCAATCTCTCGATAAAAGCTGCGGACCCGGACTTTGCTACGCGTAAAGGTCTTGTCGCCTCGACCAACCCCAATGGAACCAACGGAACAAACACCTCAAGAACCGAAAGGCCCCGCGCCTAGTAATCCTCCCAACGACCCTTTTGATTTAGGGAAGATACTCCTGCCAAAAAAAGAAACGCCGGGCCAAACGCCCGCGAGTGCCTCCCGCGTCAACGCGGGGGCTTTGCTCGAGCAAGAACAAAACGCCACATTGCTTGACGATAAAGAAGCTGCACCGGTGCAAACGCCCGCGCCTGCGCTCGTATCTACGCCCGCACCGGAAACTCCCGTGGTGCAACCAATCGAAACCTACCAGAGAGACATCGAGGATTTGGTAAAAGATAAAAACGTTTCGGTACTCTCCATTGCCGCGGCAGAAGCCGCGCGCCGCTCGCAGACACACACTCCCGAAGAGAGCACACCCGTACAAGACAGGTCAGTGCTCATTAAAAATATCGGCCTCTACGGGCTCGGCTTTTTGTTTTTAGTTGCCGCATCGGGTGCGCTTGCCTATATAGTAGAGCGCCCCACCTCGGTGAGCACACCGCAAGCGATAGCCTCTCCCTTTATTGCGGTCGATGATACAAAACAAATTACGATAGACCAAAACACGACGAGGAACTCGCTTATGTCGACACTCACCGCCGCAAAGCAAGCCACCGCGCTCTCGCTCGGGCTCATGTCGCGGCTCCTCGTTACCACCGCCTCCACAACTCCGAGTGGACAAGTATTGATGCCGGTTGACGCACAAAGTTTTTTTACGCTCATCGCACCTGACATACCACAAAATCTTTTGTTGACGATGCGGCCAACCTTCCTTTTGGGTGTGCACGTATACAACGACAACCAACCTTTTCTTATCATAAGCGTCGACTCCTATGAACAGGCCTATGCGGCCATGCTCGCGTGGGAGCCAACGATGCAGATGGATCTATCGCCCTTGTTTGATTACACGCCATCGCCGCATATACCCGAGCAGGGCGTTGCTACCACGACGACGCCTGCGCAGTTTATCCAAACAGGGTTTGTGGACAAGATTGTCGAAAACCACGACGCCCGTGTGATAGAAAACAGCACCGGCGACATCAGCCTTTTGTGGACCTTTATCGACCGCAATACATTGGTGATAACCACCAACGACGCCACACTGCGCGAGATTATCTCGCGCCTTGAGGAGGCGCCGGTCACCCCCATACCGGGGCAGTAAAAAGACGCCCAATAGGGTATACTATTTCCCATGAATACCGACCACTTTAAAAAGAAACTCGAGGACGAGTCAAAAACCCTTACAAAAGAGCTCGACGAGCTGGGCTGGAAAAACCCCGAAACAGGGGAGTGGGAGGCCACGACCGCCGACCTCGACGCCTCCGCCACGGAGGAGGATGAGCTTGCCGACAACCAGGAGGAACTTGAGGAGCACCAGGCTGAGATAGAGCCGCTGGAGCTGCGCTATATTGAAATTAAACACGCGCTCGAAAAGATAGACGAAAATATTTATGGCACCTGCGAGGTGTGCGACGTTGCCATTGAGGATGATCGTCTTGAGGCAAACCCCGCCGCCCGCACCTGCCTTGCACACGTGAGCACCACCGCAGTTTAAACACTTGTATTGTAAAAACAATTTGGTAAGCTCCCCGGCATGCACTATGCCAAAGTTTATGGGGCGCAGACTTCGCTTTTAACACCCCATCTTGTTTCCATCGAAACCGACCTCTCGAGAGGCTTGCACACCTTTACGCTCGTGGGGTTGCCCGACAAAGCAGTGGAGGAGTCGCGCGACCGCGTGGCCGCCGCGATAAAACATGCGGGCTTTGACTCGCCCAAAAGCCGCAACCAAAAAATTGTTATTTCGCTCGCGCCCGCCGATTTAAAAAAAGAAGGGCCGATGTTTGATTTGCCGATTGCGATTTCGTACTTGCTTGCTTCCGACGACATCCGCTTTAATCCGGAGCCGTATCTTTTTATCGGCGAGCTTTCGCTCGACGGGCACCTGTGCCCGGTGCGCGGGATTTTGCCGCTCGTTGCCGATGCCAAAAAAAGAGGCAAGCGTGCGGTGTTTGTCCCGAAGGAAAATGAAAGGGAAGCGGCGCTCGTGCCCGGCATCACCGTGTATGGTGTCGAAACGTTGCGCGAGATAATTGAGCATTTGGATACAAAGAAAAAAACTACCGAAGAAAAGAAAGAGCAGAAAAGATTAACACCTGCGCTCCAAACCAAGCTCGTGGCGAGTGATGTCGAAACGCAGTTTGCGTTTGAGGACATCCGCGGGCAGGAGAGTGCCAAGCGCGCGGCAATAATTGCTGCGGCAGGCGGACACAATCTTGGCCTTTCGGGGCCGCCCGGCACCGGCAAAACAATGCTCGCACGGGCGCTTGCATCAATACTCCCGCCGCTCTCGTTTGATGAAATGCTCGAAGTCAACAGCATCCACTCGGTGGCCGGCACTTTGCGTGGCGAGCTGTTAACCATGCCGCCGATACGCGCACCGCACCACACTTCAAGTTATGTCTCGATTGTGGGAGGCGGCACCACACCGCGCCCCGGCGAGGCAACACTTGCACACAAAGGCGTGCTCTTCCTCGACGAGTTCCCCGAGTTTGATAGGCGCGTGATAGAGGCTTTGCGCCAACCATTGGAAGACCGCGTGATATCAATCGCACGTTCAAAAGGCACGGCGCTTTTCCCCGCGCGATTTACTTTAATTGCCGCGATGAATCCGTGTCCGTGCGGCAATTACGGCCATCCTGAGATTGCATGCACGTGCAGCCCGTTTGCGCTCGAAAAATACCGACGCAAAATATCCGGGCCGATTGCCGACCGCATCGACCTTTGGATACAAATGGGTCCGGTCGAGTTGACCGAGCTCGGAAAGAAATCGAAGCAGGGAAGTGAGACACTTGTTGCGCGTGCGCAAGTAAAAAAAGCGCGCGAGCGACAAGCGGCGCGTTACAAAACGCCGGGCAAAACAAACAGCGATCTTTCTCCGCGCGAGCTCGAAAAATTTGTAGAGCTCGAGCCAGCAGTGCGCGTAACACTTGAGAAAGCCGGCACGCGTTTGGCGTTATCACCAAGAGCATTTCATCGCGTAATAAAAGTTGCGCAAACAATTGCCGACCT
>CAYWJX010000028.1:0-5776 GCA_964459335.1 uncultured Candidatus Saccharibacteria bacterium
CCCTAATAGCAAACACGTCCCCTAAAGAGCGTTGGCTTCCATCGTCAATCGTATCGAAGGCATCGTCATCAATCCCCCACACAATCAGAGTTTCGATGGATTTGTTGGCGGCAACAATCGCCTTGAGGCGGTGTTGGCCATTCATCAACCAGCCGCTTTTCGAGAAGATCACGGGCTGTCCATTTGTTTTCCATCTGCCAGATTTAATCTCTTGGATGTAGCGTTCCACAGTCGATTGAGATACGGGGCGGTTGTTGCTATTCTTTGTGTCAAGCCAGAGAGCGGCTTCTGTAGGCGTGATTGTCGTAAACTTTGAGTACATTTTCATCCTCCCGGATGCGGCTTATTGATACTCTGCGCTTACGAGGCGCAGATGTCAAGCGGAAAACGTGAAAACATTTTGCGTAACTCCCAGACAGTGCGGAGAGAACCAAATACGCTCCCGATCTGCGTTTTCTCTTCCCGAACCGTTGCCTTGCGATCCATACCCACCGCGCCCCTTCCATGCAACACATTCCCATGAGTCCGGCATCTCGTGCTCTCCGTCGTATCCGCAAAGCGCAATCCTGAGTTCCCTATTATTCCCGTTTTCGATAGCCCATTCTCTGACCTCATGGGACACTTCATTGCTGTCTGAAGAATAGATATTGTCCTGACGATCAGCAGTGTCGGCATAAGGTGGATCAAGGAATACGCCAGTTAGTCCATGATGGAACGTTACCGAAGGGCCACAGATTCGTTCCCAGTTTCCGCACGCTACGCGAACCCGCCGCAAACGCTTTGCGAGTTCTCCCATGTACGCCTGAGTTGGGGTGTCAACGTAATTTTCCTCCGCAGCGTCCCCTAGATGCGGTAGCTTCCTATGCACCCCTGTTCCAGCGTTCCCTAGATGCGGTAGCTGTCGATTCACACCGCGTCCAGCGTCCCCTAGATGCGGTAGCTTTACTGAGCACCATCCTGATCCAATCCACACGCACTGCCCCCACACCCACCATCCAGCAATCTTTGGATCATAGAAATCAGGGTCAACCTTCATCCTCTCGCGAAACTCTTCCTGCGAAACCAGCCATAGATGACGCGCATGTTGATCGGCCTCGTTTACGGGAGAGTCGGCATAGAAAGCTACCTCATCGGGGTCATCCTGGCAGGCTCTCCAAAAGTTCGCTACCATACAATCCAGATCGTTTACTGTCTCAGTATGCGCGGCGTGCGGACGCCCAAGCAGTACCGCTCCTGACCCGAAGAACGGCTCGACATAGTTAGGCACATCGCCGAAGTGATCCCAAACCAAGTCTGCAACGCGAGATTTCCCCCCAAACCAAGGGAACGGGGCACGAAGATCAGCCACTTACTCATCCTTCGGCATCAGACCGACAACCTCATCCACCGACGTTGACATACGAATGGGTTGCAGGGGTTTGTTGAACGTCAATATGCCAAGAAACAAGCTACCGCCAAGGATAAGATGTATCCTCTCCGCCCATGACAAACTCCAGCGCGATACTACAAGCCCATCTGAGAACCTAAGAACAGGCAATGGAATGTATGGTGGCTGATCCTTTGCTAAGGTTATTTCAGATATTCCCCAACGATCTGCTGAATCAAGATAAACTGGAGAGATTGGTTTCATAATTATCCTTTCGCAATTCTGTATTCATAAGCTCGTGATCCTGCGCGTGGCTGTTTTTCGACATCGTAATTTCCATACTTTCCTTTACGAAGATCGCGTAGCCTAGCAGTTAAAGACGAGTCGCTTATCTTAATTTGATAAGCAAGCAAAATAATATCGCATATCTCCCACGGAGTTCTCCATCTCCCGTCCGCCATAATTTCCAGAACGATAGCATTCAGCGTCCCTACGGTCGGCGCAGCGCGTTCGTCGAATAAAGATGGCTGTGTATTCATGGCTGGAGCCTTATATCCTTCGCCCGCAACATTCCTCGCGCCCTAAGCCCGCCCTTGTGAAACTCAAGACTGTTCCCGTGACCCAACGGAGCTAGGAGTACATTTCTGCACTCAGGTGACAGCGCACGAAGTTTCTCGCAACCGCCAAGACTTCGTATGACCATGTGGCATTTATTCCCCTTTATTCCAAGTTCTCGTGCGTAGATAGTTTCTGCTGATGCAATACGTGCCATTATTTTCCTCTCCCGGATTCCTTCCCTACGTTCCTTCTCGGAACATTGAAAACGCAAGCCTGTTTCGCAATATTGAAGGCGTCAGACTGTGATACTCCGCAGACGCTCTTCACGATCTTCGCCACAGCATCGACCTTCTCCCTCTGTGGCGTGTTAGGGAGTATTTGCTTACGCATCAAACCACTCCATCCTGTAAGCCTTTAGAACTTTAGTTGGTACAAAATATAGATGTGAGTTCTTTACAATAAAATCGAGAACTTTCGGATTTCCAATCGCCTTGTCTTCTTCTATCCCTTCGGCGATAAGGAATAGTTCCCAGTGTGTTAACTCGTTTGGAATATCTTCGTATATGCATCCTTTGATTGACCACGCTGGAGATTTACCTTTGCCCACCTGTACGTCCTTTCCGATAATTCTCTACTGGAGCGTTTTCATTCCTTCTTGAATCGACTTCCGTAACTGAGCCGCCATACGATACGCTCGCTCACCAATATCGTTCATTGAAGAACGATTTTTATCCTGCCGCATGATCCTTTCCGCCATAAAGTCGTTCCGATCCATATCCTTTGTCTTCGCTAGGAATTGTACATGATCATCCTTATCACCGTACAGCACGGAGTCAAGAGAGTCGGCAACCTCAGCCAATTTCGTGTCCATCACCCTATTCGACAGTTCCATGAGAGATTCTTTGAAGTACTCCTGAGTCCACTTGTCCCCGCCACCAAAGGCAAAGAATGGAATATCCTTCCCGCCGTCCAGTGAAGTGAACTGATAGTTTCCTTGGCCGAGCAGGACGGATGCCATCACAGCTACGTCCAGAGAACTCGCCTCGATAGTATAGGGGTCAGACGGATTGACGATTTTGAATAACATTTTGCTTCCTCCCGTTTCAAGAACAGTAAACCAAACTCTGCGCTCAAGTCAAGTAATTATTGCGACAGCGTAATCTCTGGAAACTTTAGCCCAGCGCAGTCAACGTGTGCATCTGGAATCGTTTCGAAACATGCGATGCAAGCTACTTGATCGTGATCGCCATACATTGTGACCGTATCGCCCTCGTAGATCACTTCGCCACAGGAACACAAACCCCAGAGAACTTTAGGCATCTCTGGAGGCGGTGTCCACTCCCCAAGATTGTCAGGCTTGGATTTACACTTCGCCATGTGACCAGCGAAGCCTTTCTCTGTTGCCCAATGCGGGGCTGGCCAATCAGGGTTCCCACATTTGTTGGGGCAGTAGTATCGTCCTCTGTGGTCTGGTAGATACTCCTTCCCATCAATGGTCATTGCTTCCCTATATATTGACTTAGGGACATACTTTTACTACTTCCCCTCGCACTATTGCCTATCAAACCGCCTAGCATACTCGACTGTCCCTGCATCGCTCCCAACTGATTCATGTTTGCATTCTGCCATCCACTACCCAACTGTGTAGTTGACGACGATGGCACCTCTGGCTTGCGTAGAAGTCTTTCCGCAACAATGCCCGCCATTTCCTTATCGCGCTTACGTTTCTCAACTAACTCTCCCAAGATATATCCAGCGATAAATATAAATATACTTACCCCGACCACAATCATAATAATGGCTTCATTTGTAGTCATTGCCTATTTCTTTCTCGCACCAATCACATACTTATTGTTATCCAACCAATGAATCTCCGGCGATCCTTTGTACCCATGTTCCCACACATACCAAGCGTATACCATCATTCCAGTACGGTAGCATCCGTCTTCTCGCAGCGGGTCGCCAAGCATGGGATACCTCGTAAACACATATACCCTAGCAAGAGGGTAGGTATAATCAGTCCATATCCTGTCAAACCTCTGTTTCCCGTGCAGATATGCGATAGGTAGAAGAAGAGCAAACTTCTCTTGTGCTACGATTTTACTCTTCTGGATGAACTCGAAGGCAAAACTGTACGGAGGATTTGTTACTACAGAAGGGAACATCCTTTCCTCAAGAAGAAAATCCTGTACTTTGTCATAGGACTCTACAGTGTGTCCCTTCTCTTCCAGTATCTTTACGATTGCTCCGTTACCACAGGCTGGCTCCAATACGAACTTCGGGAACTCCTCTACCTCTAATAACTGACGAGTTATCGAATATGGCGTCTCATATAGGTCAGCAGCCCTTCGACACTTGTTTACATTATTACAGGAAAAATTCTTGCCCATCATCTCCTATTGAGCCTTCCCGACTCTTGGCACTCCCGATCCCAATCCGTTGGCCCTACGGTTCTGTCAGAGTCAATATGCGGGACGAGTTTATCCTTGTTCTTGCGAAGCCATGCGACTTCTTCGGGAAAAGTACGCTCCGCAATACTCTCGACTGACTCTAAATCGTCAATCTCCTCAAACTCATCCGGTTTTACCCCGAGTAGCTGTCCATCTGGAAGCATTACCGAAACCGCTCCATGCGGATTCCTGACGGCATCATGGACTCCCTTATCGGCGATTAACTTGTGACCGAAAGGCCAGTCGCCATGAACCATGCGCGGCAGATAAATCTTGAAAGTTTCGTCCGCCATTACTTGATCTCCCATACAACACGAACTCCCTTGCATCCTCCACCCTTCGCTGGACGGTACAGACTGGAGATAAGTTTGTAGCGAGGATACTCTAACTCGCAGGGAGCCGATTCGATTGCAGCCATGATGTGCTTGATCTGATTATCGTTCATTACTTGCCTCCTGCGGCCCTCGCCGCGTTGGTTCCTATTATCGAGCTAATCGCCGGTGCTAAACTTCTATATACCTTGAGAGGAGTGGTTATGTTTGTTCCGGGAGTGCCTTTGCGCTTTCAGAGTTTCACTAAATGTGCTATTTTCAGCAAATGCTGAAAGTGACAAATTCGGTGAAAGCCTTTGAGCGAGAGGGGGTATTGAGTATCATGCTTCCTCCAGTTCTCGCCACCCACAGAACGTGAGCAGCAGGTTCTCAAACCGATTCATCGCTTTGGTGCCTCGTGCAACTGTTCCAGTATTTCCAACAGAGCAGCGGCGACAACCGACCATTTAACACATTCAACCTGTCCGCCGTGGTCGCGCAAATCAGCCAGTTCTTTTCCTAGTTTAGTCTTCTCGATACCCCCTTTGAACGTCCCGTGTCGAGCCATCACTTCACCTTGACTTTCGCTTCATTCACGCAGTTCGCGCAGGGAATCTCTGTGTCAGGAGGAAGCGCGGTAGAACTCAGATCGAATCCAATCACTCTCGATATGGTACGTAGCTTGTTTGCATGGTCATCGCAAGCCGCAGCATCCCGTCCCGGCCAATGAACTATCTGTGTAGCTACCATCACTTCACCTCAGCGATTCGGTACTCTTCATTAGGCCAATCCTTCTGCGCCCTTGCCAGAGCCTTCACTGCCGCTCGTTTTGAAACTGGTTTTCCTTGCCTCGTCCACAAGGTACTACGCCAACGCCCGGATTTCTTGTGCCATATCACATAAAGTGTCTTTTCAACCATTTTACTTCTCCTTGTCTTCCTTCGGTACAGCCTCTCCCAAACACCCTAAATCCAAACACCACTTCAAATCCGCGTCCAAACTATGACAATACTCCTCTGACTCATCCTCGTCCTGTTCGATAGGCTGGAAACAGACAGCGCAGATCATATCATCCTCTACTGAACGCTTGC
>CAYWJX010000029.1:0-5333 GCA_964459335.1 uncultured Candidatus Saccharibacteria bacterium
CGGTGGCTCGCTCAAGCCACTCAGACGCTTCTACAGAACTTTACGGGCTTAATCTAATCGCTTTTGTGCGAGCTAGCAGCCCGTGGTTAATGTTGCAAAATTCAAGATAAAGCGGTATGGTGGTTTTCCGAAGCAGTAAGTGTTGAAAAAACAAGAACCGGTGCAGTGCTAGATTCTGCTGCGCCATTCGGTCGGTTTCGCGGCAGTTGAGCCACTCAACAAGGCGCAAAAGAAGTTTCCCGCACGGCTTTTCAGCTCACGGAACTCACCTGCGCCCAATATCTTCTGCTGTACCAGAGTGATATTAAATGCGGCAACGTGGATCAGTAGACGCTTCAATAAATTCTCATGTCTGCGCAAGGTGCAGCGCGCATTCCACCTGCTTCGCAACAGTGGGAAAAGCTGCGCTCGACCAACTAGCCACGTTTTTTAAGTAACTATTTACCATACTCTCCAGTTACACTGCTATGGTTGGCCTCGAGCGCTTGTTGTCACTCTACTTTCCATTTCAGTTGCGTTTGCTCGCTTGCCTCTTCTCGGGAATGTAAGCACTAACTTCACGTTTCTTCACCGGCTCAACAACCGTGCCTTTATAAAGACCATTGTCCGTCAATAAGTCCCCGACCCTGTCAACATTGACCTTCGGCGTATCGTCGGAATATAACTCTGCTTCGCGCCCAACTAACTCGGCCACCGCCAAGCCTGCTTCGGTCAGAGTTAGATGCACGGTCGTGGTGTCGCCCGGGTCGGCGGCCTTGCAAGGTGACACAACCACTGCGCCGGATTCCATAGGCACGCCGTTCTCGGTTTTCCGCCCCACGGACGAAGACCTATTCGTGGGGCCCCCGGCGGATCCATTGCCTTTTGCATGTGCTGGAGGTAAAGGGTAATTAACTGGATAAGGTTGTCGCGATAAGCCGTGCAAAATAATAGTTTTCCAAACGAGACTGTCATCCCTCGGACAACAAGCGAGGAGCAAGAACGTCATCACTGTATTGAGCATGGGGCCCAGAACCACACTGTTGGATGGGCTTGCAAAAACTCCCGTGAGCCATCGGTCTTAACTGCCAAAACTCGGGGCTTCACCAGCTTAAATACGGCTCATATTCTTTGGGCCTTACCTTATTGCTCAGACCTTTGGTGTTGTACCTCAAAGACAAAGGAAGATTACTCGCAGACTAAATGTCGCGATAAATAACGGTTAAATGAGATTAAAAATACATAGAACTTATAACTTGCTTATAAATATCTCATGTAACGCTTACAACAATCTGAAAAACACATACGGAATATTTATGAGAACCATCTTAATGTCTAAATAAATCGCTGCTTCACTCTTTGGTATTGAGTGAATGCATGTGTCATATGGAGCGTGCTTATCATCAGGCGCAGAGCCGCATAGCCTTATCGAAAACATTGCAGTTCTCTTGCGGCTCCTTTATGTCGCAACGCATAACAATTGGGATGAGGTGGGCGGAACCGATAGGCTAGCCATTCCTCACCGCAGGCCAACGTCTATTAGCCCGGCGACGCAAGGCGTCAAGGAGTTCAGATACCGATGATGAAAAACTTCAGACCAGCTATCGCAACAGGAATTGCAATCTGCGGCTTATTTTTGCAGGTAGCATGTCACGCACAAGGCATAACCTTGGATTCCAGCAAGAACAGTATTCCCTCGCTCGCTGGCTCTTCTTCGCTGGACCGGGCCGCCAGAGAATTGCTGGCATCGGCTAGTGCGGAACAGCCCGCGGATCCGCGCTCGGCGGCCGACGCTACCACAACTACTCAATCTACCAGTGCGCCAAACACTTCAACCGAGGTTACCTCAACGGCGAACAATGATGAAGTCATCAAGGAATTAGCGGAAATGAAGGCTCGCATTGCGCTTCTGGAAGCCGAGTTAAAGGCAAACCGCGAAGCTGGTGTGAATCGGGTTGCGAGTGCGCTGCGAGCCGCGGAGACCGCGGACGCCAGTAGCAGTTCGGCGTCCATGGGCCAGGCTGCAACGCCGCCCCCACCAGCCGCGGCTCCCGCGCCACCGGAGATCAGCGCGGAGAGAACAACAAAGGAGACGCCATTTCCAGGAGACTGGACCTGGTTGAATAGCGCTGGACACAATGTTGACAGTCCGATGGCCACCAAGTACTTTACGCCGGAATTTCGCGCCGATGCAAATTACATCCTTGACTATAACCATCCCCATGACGACACCATGGGCGGTGCTACCGAGAGTTTCCGTTCCGACGAGTGGCAGCTCGAGCAGATCAGCATTGGCGGCGATATTCGCATCGACAATGTGCGTGGGCGTATCTTGACGATGAACGGTTTATTCGCCACAACGACACCTCGCAACGACGCCAGCCCTAGCCGCGGCCAATGGGATTTGGCCGGCGCGTATAAGTACGTTTCGGAAGCATGGGGCGGTTATCACTGGGATGTCGCGCATGGCCTGAACGTTGATGCGGGTATTTTCGTCTCTTACATTGGCCTGTTCAGTTACTATAACTTCGATAACTGGACTTACCAGCCTTCGTTCGTGTCCTCGAACACGCCGTGGTTCTTCAACGGCCTGCGCATCCAGTATTTTCCAACCAAGAATCTGAAGATTGAACCGTGGATCATCAACGGCTGGCAGTCCTATGCGCGAGCTAATGGAAAGCCCGGCCTGGGCGGACAAATTCTATGGCGTCCTAAGCCGTACCTCGACTTCGTCTTTAATAACTACGGTCTAGGAGAAGACGCCGTTGGCTTCCCGGGACGTTCACGCATTCACGCCGACTACAGTGCCCAAGTCAAATACTACGACAACCCCAAAAAACTCCTCGACAAGGCGGCGTTTACCATTACGGGGGATGCTGGGTGCGAGTATGGCGGCGGACCTTCCAGTGGGCCGTATGACCCCCACGGATACTCTCCGGAGATGGGCACCAGTTCAACTTACAGCGGCGGCGTAAACTGCCACAACAGCAAGAACGGCAGGCCCAAGCAGGACTTCCTGGGCTATATGATCTACGATCGCACGTGGTTCAAGAAAGACCTCTACGCCATAACCCTGGGCGGCGGCGTAATGAGTAACCCTGGCCGTTACTTGACCCTCTTGCCCCCGATCAACGGTGCGACAGCTTTCTCCGGCACTCCGTACTTTACCGAGAACGGCGGGGATCGTTCACTGATGCATGACGGAACCGTAACCCTTGACTACATGCCAAGCCAGTTCATCACCTTCACTCTGGAGGAAGGCTATCGCTACTCCGATGTTCCCTACTGGTCTGGACGCGGCGGTATCACGCCTCCGGGAGGTAACAACGGCGCTCCCACGCAGTATGCATGCGCCAACGGCTCACCTTCCGGCCAAACATATGGAAACATACAGGCGGCAGCAAATTTCTGTGCGAACGTCCCCTCAGGCGCCAACCCCGCCACTGCTCTTTGGTGGCCTGATCTGCGCACTAACCAAACCAACACGACGCTTGCCATCAAGGTCAGGTTCTAGCCGTTCAAATTTGTCAGGAAGCGGCCGACCTGTGAAGGTGAACATTCCTGCTGGGCAAACTCTATTCACTATGATCTCTTTCGAGAACCATCATGTGGTACTAACGCCCATCGATGGATACTCAAAGAATCATAAGTTAATACCGCAAATAGTGGCATCGGGATTCGTAGGAAATCCCGGTGCCGCTAGAAAACAAAAATAGCTCAGCCCAGTAATTGTTAATTTGGCGGCCTGCGCTGTCAATTGCCAGTGATGTGGTTGAAATGTGGATGGCGCAAGCGAAGAGGTGCAAGAAATCGTATGAGAAAACTAAGTATTGAATTTGGCCTGATGCTGACGGTAATGGCCGCATCGCTTACAATCGGCGGATGCAAGAGCGACAAGGTCAATGCGGACGCGGAGGCGCCGCCGCCGGCCAAGGTAATATCTGGAGTGGACGTCTCCTTCTTCGCGGTCGAGCATCCGGAGTTGTATCCGATCATAACAGCGACCGAATTTCAGGCTCCGTCGCAGTTGTCCGTGACCGGCACTGTATTTCCCGACATCTCGCGAACAGTTCCGGTAATTTCGCTTGCCTCCGGCCGCATTGTAGATATTCGCGCTCGCCTCGGCGACTCAGTAAAAAAGGGCCAGTTGTTGCTGCGTGTTCGGAGCGACGATATTTCTGGAGGCTTCGACGCTTACCGCAAGGCCATTTCCGATGAGTTGCTTGCGCGCAAGCAATTGGATCGAGCGAAGGTGCTTTATGAGCACGGGGCCATAGCGCAGGGAGATCTTGAGGTAGCGCAAGACACCGAGGACGACGCCAAAACCACCCTCGATACTGCCACGGAGCATCTGCATCTGCTCGGCAGCGACCCTGAAAATCCAAAGGGAATTGTCGATATCCACGCTCCGGTCTCCGGCGTGATTACCGATCAGGAAGTGACGATCGGGGCGGCCGTGCAGGCCTACTCTATGCCGAATCCTTTCACTATTTCCGACCTATCTACGGTGTGGATCGTGAGTGACGTCTACGAAAACGACATGGCCAATGTGCGTGTCGGTCAATCCGCCGACATCAAGCTGAACGCCTATCCGAACAAAGTTCTCAAAGGCGCGATAAGCAACATTGGCTCGATTCTCGACCCGAGCATACGCACAACGAAGGTCCGTATTGAAGTAGCCAATCCGGGCGAGATGATGCGGCCGGGCATGTTCGCCTCGGTTACGTTGTTTGGCAAGGAGAAGCAAACCTACACGGCAGTTCCGGCTTCCGCAATCGTACATCTGCACGACCGCGATTGGGTTTTTATTCCGGTGCAAGAGAAGTTCAAGCGCATTCAGGTTGTCGGCGGCGAACAGTTGCCGAACAATATGCAGGAGATTTTATCCGGGTTGCAGCCTGGCCAGCAGGTGGTGTCAAACGCGATCAATCTCCAAAATGCAATTGACAATGAATGACGCACAACTGCGTGGCAAGAGGACGAAACCATGATTCGCAATCTCGTAGATTTTGCACTCAACAATCGATACGTGGTGCTGGCGATTGGGTTGTTATTGCTGGGCTGGGGCGCGGTATCGTTTCACAACATGCCCGTCGAGGCCTATCCGGACATTGCCGATAATTACGTGAATATCATCAGCCAGTGGCCCGGGCATTCCGCCGAAGAAATGGAACAGCAGGTATCGGTCCCCGTCGAAATTCAGGTGTTTGGGATTCCGCATCTCACGACGGTGCGGTCGGAATCGATTTTTGGTCTTTCCCTGATCACATTGATCTTCGACGACCAATCCGTCAACGACTGGAACCGGCAGAAGGTGCTCGAAAGGCTCACGCAGGTCAATATGCCGGCGGGCG
>CAYWJX010000030.1:0-5024 GCA_964459335.1 uncultured Candidatus Saccharibacteria bacterium
GGTGCACTAGACCACTATGCGACCCCTCCTTATATGCGACACAATACACTTTTTGTGCTTTATTGGCTATGCTAAGGAGGTAATGAAATTTGTAGGCATCGACTATGGCACTAAGCGCATTGGAGTTGCGCGCTCCGACGAAGGCGGCGCAGTGGCTTTCCCGCTCGTTACTCTTGCCGCAGGGCCGCATGCGGTGGGCGAGATAGCCGCGATAGCTCAAAAAGAAGGCGCACAAAAAATAATTTTGGGCGAGTCGCACAACTTTAAAGGCGAAGCTAACAAGATAATGGAGGACATCGAGCAATTTAAAAAAGATTTGGAGGAGGTTGCGGGTATCTCGGTGGTGTACGAGGCGGAGTTTTTGAGCAGTGCGGCCGCCGCGCGGCAGTACCATGACTATAGCCAACCCCGACGCCCTGAAAGGGTCGGGGCTCCGACCAAAGCGTCGGAGTCAAAGCTCGACGCCTCGGCGGCGGCTGTGATATTACAAAGTTATTTAGACCGAATAAAAAACAATGGAACCAATTAGTATCGACGATTTTAAGAAAGTAGAAATCCGCATCGGCGAGATTGTGAGCGCCGAGCGCATCGAGGGCTCGGATAAATTGCTCAAGCTCAAAGTTAATTTTGGTACAGAAGACCGGCAAGTGCTCTCGGGCATCGCGGCCTACTATCCCGAGCCAAGTGCGTTGGTGGGGAAGCGCGTTGCATTTGCCACCAACTTGGTGCCCCGAGTGATGATGGGCCTCGAAAGCCAAGCGATGATACTTGCGAGCGGCGGCGGCGATGAACCGCTTTCGCTACTCGAATCAACAGCCAAGCCTGGCTCGACTATTCACTAAAGACAAAAATAAAAGCAAAGTCTCTGGAGGGCAGAAAATTTTTTGCTAAAAATTTTCCTACTGCACGCCGTCGTCACGGCTGCAGACCCTCCATCAACTTTCTTTTACTTTTGTTTTTGAGCGTGCGAGCCACAGCTCGCGCGCTATTGGCAGGATTGATACAAAAACGATGAGCACAATAATCGGCGTGAGGTAATGCTCTGTGGCGGGGAAGGCGTTGCCCAAAAAGTAGCCGATGAGTGTGATGCCCAAGCCCCACAACACGCCGCCGATGCTGTTGAATACGATAAAGGTGGAGTAGGCCATTCTGCCAACGCCTGCCACTATCGGTACAAAGGTGCGCACTACCGGCACAAATCGTGCCAACACTAGCGCTCGCGCGCCGTATTTTTTGTAAAACTCCTCGGAGCGCTCGATGTGCTTTTTGTTAAAGAAGAACGAATCTTCTTTGGTAAAAATCTTGGGGCCGATCCATTTGCCAAACGCGTAGCCTGCCGAGTCGCCGAGGATTGCCGCGAGCGGCACCAACACCAAAAGTGCGGTGAGGTTGAGCACGTGCGTGGCGGCCAAGAGCCCCGCGGTAAAAAGTAAACTGTCGCCGGGGAAAAAGAATCCAAAAAAAAGTCCGGACTCCGCAAATATAATTGCAAAAAGCCCGATGTAGCCGAGCGTCGTGATAATCGCTATAGGGTCAAGCGTGAGATACATGATGTGTTGCTTTGGCAAGTTGGTGCCGGTACTCGTGCCAGGTGAGAATGATAAAGATGATATCGAGTATGCTTACCATGAGGAGCACCAGCGAGTGCGTGTGTGCAAGGCGATACACTTGGTACACAAAAAATGTGCTTGTAAACACCATCGAAAACGGATACGCCCAGAGGTGACTTTTATATAAGTTGTATGAAAGAAAGAGATTCATGATGCCGTGGAAGAGCAGATATATAGCGACAAACAGTTGCGTGCCCGGCGCGAGGGTGTGCACATGAGTGACAACCAAATGCAGTACTCGATTATCGGAATCTCCTAAAAACACCGCGCGCGTAAGCAAGACAAACAAGTGGGGGAACCAGCCGCGCACGTTGGCAAGGAGTAAAAAGCCGCCCGTAATTTCCCACGCGCTGTTAAAAGCTTTGAGCAAAACGCCCGTTTCAAAAAGTTCGTGCCAATATTTTTCCCGGAGGATATGCATGTTGTACTCAATAATAGCGGTACTATGGTATTGTGCCAGTGTTCTGGTGCCATAGCCATAATGCCCCTGTAGTTCAACCCCGACGCCGCATGCGGGTCGGGGAGCCGACCAAGGCGTCGGCTTGGATATAACTGCGGACTATTTTGTATGGCCTGGGTATATATTTTAAAAACTAAAAACCAGCAATATTACGTCGGCAGCACCGATAATATAGAAAGGCGTCTAAAACAACATGCACATGGGAATACCAAAACTACTAAAAGGCTTGAAATTGAATCTCTAGTATTAAAACAAGAATACAAAACCCTTGCAGAAGCTCGAAAAGTTGAATTAAAAATTAAGAAATTAAAACGCAAAGATTACATTGAGAAAATGCTAAAAGATGGTTACATTAAGGTCAAGCCCTCGTAGTTCAATGGATAGAACACCGGACTTCTAAGCCGGTTATGTAGGTCCGATTCCTACCGGGGGCACAAATTAGATTGCGACCCGCGCAGTGACAATTGTTCAAAAACCAGTATAAATAAGGGCACGCGCGCGCACGCTTAGCTCAGTTGGTAGAGCGCCCCGTTTACACCGGGATGGTCGCAGGTTCGAGTCCTGCAGCGTGCACCATGATGGAGCCCAAAGTTATATACGAAGACGCCGAGGTGCTGGTGGTAAACAAACCGGCGGGGATGATTGTGTACCCCGATGGCAAGCACGACTACCCGGCTTTGAGTCACTGGCTCGAAAAAAAGTATGGCGAGGGCAACTTTCATTTTGTGCATCGCATCGATAGGGAAACGTCGGGCGTGTTGGTAGTTGCGCACACCGCCTCGGCATATGAATTTTTAAAAAAACAATTTGCCGAGCGCGAGATACAAAAAACCTACCGCGCATTTGTATACGGCTCGATTGCCAAAGACCGGGGCGTCATCGACAAACCAATAGGCAGCAGCCGCGGAGGCCGCGGCCCGCGCTCGGCAAAAATACCGCGCGGCACGATACGCGAGGCCGTCACTGCTTATCGCGTTGTTGAGCGGGGAAGTGAGGCAACCTATATAGAAGCGTTCCCTAAAACCGGGCGCACGCATCAGATACGCGTGCATTTAAGCGCGGTGCAACATCCTATTGTGGCCGATCAACTCTATGCGCCGAGCCGTCCAAAAATCCTAGGGTTCAAACGACTGGCACTACATGCATTTTCTATTGTGTTTACCCATCCCAATGGTAAAGAGATGAGGTTTGAGGCGCCATTGCCCGAGGATTTTATAAAAGCAGAAAAGTTGCTCCTTTAGGTGCCTTGTGTTAAAGTCTTTGAGCAATGAAATCCGGCGTAAAACACACCACCATTAATATAAAGGAACGCGCAGGCCTCGGCATCCGCTCGGGCGACACGGTGCGTGTCTGGCAAAAAATCGAGGAATTGAAGACCGGCAAAGGCGCCAACAAAAAGGCGGTCACGACCAAAAATATCCGCAAGCAAGCCTTTGAGGGCTTGGTATTGGCGGTCAAGCATGGCACCGAGCCGGGCGCGATGTTTACGGTGCGGAAAGTCTCGAGCGGCGTGGGAGTCGAAAAAATGTTCCCGCTCTACTCGCCGACTATAGACTCTATCGAGGTGTTGCGCCGTAGCCGCACACGCCGCGCCAAACTTTACTTTATCCGCGAAAAGGCCACGAGCGAGGTTAAGCGCGCGATGCGCCGCCAACAGTCGGCACCGCCGCGTGCCGCCGCTCTTGATGAGGAGGTAGCTCCGATTATTGAAGCAGAAGCTTCAGACACTCCTCAAACCGAAGAGTCTGAGGCATAATACTGGAGACACCTGCCCGGGTGTTGAAATTGGTATACAAGCATCCTTGAGGTGGATGTGCCGCAAGGCATGGAGGTTCAAGTCCTCTCCCGGGCACAAAAAGACAGAAATATCCCGCCTGCGCGGGATTTTCTGCTTTTTGTGAGACGGAGCAATGTTTTGTCAGCAGACAAAACCGCGAGTCGGGGTCGCGAAAACTTTTTGCGACGGCAAAAAGTTATTTGTGACCTGCAGACAAAATTAAATTTTATCGTGCGTGCGCAATTCAAACACGTGCTGGCTCGGGTTGTGTTCGGGATGGAACACCGTGGTGTGCACTTTGTCTCCGCGGATTTCGTAAAGCGGATGCTCGCTTTTGCCCTCCGGATGAAACGCGGTGCGATACATCTGATTATCGTGCACCATAAATACCGGCTGATTCGAGGCGCCGGCCGGATTGTAGCGCGTGTTGTACACCGCGTTGCCGCGCATGACCATCTGCGGCTGCAGTGTGTGCACGCCGCCTAGGTTGCCATAGGTTGCTTGATGGAAGTATTGCATGACCTTTGTATTGTACAATAGTCTCATACGCTCCCTATGAATAAACTTTTTTTGGGCTTGCTCGTGTTTGTACCGATAACCGTGCTGGCCTATGCCGCGGGCGTTGCACCAACGGCACTGTTTTTCCTCTCGGCGCTCGCGATTGTGCCGCTCGCCAAATATATCGGCGAGGCAACCGAGGAGCTTGCCGGCCGCACCAACCCGGCACTCGGGGGCTTGCTTAACGCAACCTTTGGCAATGCAACCGAGCTTATTATCGGCCTCTTTGCTTTGCGCGCGGGGCTCATCGAGGTGGTCAAAGCATCTATTACCGGCTCCATCGTGGGTAACTTGCTTTTGGTGCTCGGCACCGCAATCCTTTTTGGCGGATGGAAAAAGAACAAGCAAACATTTAATGCAACGGCCGCCAAGGCCGCCGGCTCGACACTCCTCCTCGCCATTATCGCGCTCGTGATGCCGGCCATATTTTTGCAATCGTCCGGCGCAGTATCGCCCATGATTGTCGAGCGGCTCTCGGTCATCGTTGCCATCATTATGATACTGGCCTACATTGCCAACTTGTGGTTTACACTCCACACGCACAAACATTTGTACGAGGAGGAAGTGAGCAAATACGAGCCGCGCTGGAGCGTTGGCAAAAGCATCCTGATACTTTTTA
>CAYWJX010000031.1:0-1766 GCA_964459335.1 uncultured Candidatus Saccharibacteria bacterium
TCGCAATTGTTGGTGCCAATCATCGGCCGCGGGAGCGAAACAAAAGGTTGATTTTGCTCCCCTTGGCAGCTCGCAGCGCTCACAAAATCAACCTTTTGTTTCGCTCTTAGTTGCGGAGCAGGAGATTGCTGGACATGCACGCCGACCCCGCCTTTGGCGGGTGAGGGTGAACGGGAGGCAATCTCCTGTGTAGCACTTCGAGCTTCTTCAGCGAGTCTGCTAATGTGCGGCCCGCCGGGGTAGGGCAGGCCAAGCATGCGCGCCACTTTGTCAAACGCCTCGCCCACGGCATCGTCGAGTGTCTGGCCGACTATCTCGTAGGTAAACCAATCCTTCATCAACACAAACTCGGTGTGTCCGCCGGAGATGAGCAAAGCGAGCACCGGCAATTTTACCTCTTTGAGCTCGCCGTCTTTAACAAGCGACGAAAGCAAGTGTCCTTCCAAGTGATTGACGGAGAAGAGCGGGAGCCTGCGCTCGCTCGCAACTTTTTTTGCAAATTCAATACCGCTCCAGAGTGCCGGCTCGAGGCCGGGGCCGCGCGTCACCGCAATGGCATCGGCCGGCTCCCCGGCAAACGGCGCGTACAAAGCGGGCAAGTTTTTTTCGTGCTCACGCTTGGCAAGGTTGGGATACACTCCGCCGTACTCGGCGTGCAAAGCCGCTTGCGAGAGCAGTGCCGATTGTAAAACGGTAAAAGCAAAACCCGCAGCAATTTTTTGCCCTTCGACAAGCGCAATGCCCGTCTCATCGCAGGATGTTTCGATAGCTAAAATACGCATAAAATAGTGTGGGCGGTACAGGATTCGAACCTGTGGCCTTGTCTACGTCAAAGACACGCTCTACCAACTGAGCTAACCGCCCTTTTGAGATTGTATTACCTTTTGGCAATACAGTTGATAAAGATACATTAATTTCCTTTGAAGTGCCACATCTCCATATTGTATTACACAAACACCGTGATATTTGGAATACGTTTTACGTCCTAATGTGCGTTTATCTATATAAACTCTTGAAAAGCACTTTCTATTCAGCTTAAGTGTTTTTGACCAGTAGGTAATTTCGTTGAGAGGAATTTGATCGGCGCGCAAGTTTAGCTGACAGCGAATTTTACCCCCATCTATGGTGTATAACCTTCGCAAGGAGCTTAAGAAAAATATAAGAATGTCAGGGTTTGAATTTCCCAATACTAACCCTTTCTCACGTTTTGTTCCTTCTCCAAAATACAGCATAGCGAGTGCCAATTCTAGAGTATCTGATCGTTGTGAATTTAATCTGCTGACAACCTCTGCCGCTTCACGTTGTAATGCTTTTACACGTTTTTCTCTTTCATCATGGTGCCACTGTGCGCCCTTCTTTTGTGTATTTTTGAGTGACCTAGTTCGCGACACTTCTAGTCTGTGTTGGGCCGCAGACGACAACTCTATATTCTTAAACCAACCGCTTAAAGTAGACCGAGGAATACCAAATTCTTTTTCTATTGTGATAATAGAAATACCTTTTTTGCGTGTAGCTACTGCCATTGATTTTTTATCGTACCACTTAGACTTCATCTGTACTAGAATATATCAAAGGTACGAATAATTCAAGCAAATATATTGTGGATTTTTTGTTCAATCTATACCTTTGCCGAAAGGCCAAAAAAGTGTTACTTTTTCAAGTGTTCCATAGTGCATATGGAGAGGTGGCTGAGCGGTCGAAGGCACCGGTTTCGAAAACCGGCATCCGGGAAACCGGATCGAGAGTTCGAATCTCTCCCTCTCCGC
>CAYWJX010000031.1:1866-4350 GCA_964459335.1 uncultured Candidatus Saccharibacteria bacterium
GGCCCTATCGTCTATCGGTTAGGACGAAAGCTTTTCAAGCTTTAAAGCCGGGTTCGACTCCCGGTAGGGTCACAAAGTTTAGAACGCACACTGTACTCATCTGAGATCCTTTACGTACTCGTATATTGGAGACCACATCAGGCCAAGGCCAAATGCAAATATGTATTCTTCTAAAGGTAAGCCGAGCCACAAAATGCCGCTTATATTCCTCAAGTTATAATATTGGACGATAAAGTCCGGGTATATAAAAAGAATACATAGGTATAAACACACATATACAATCAAAAAAGATATGCCTCCAAGTATTGAATGTAAAATAAGGTCTCGTCTCTGTATCCAAATAACGGCAGTACCGACGAAACTAAACGCAACAATAGTATAGAAAAGATTAATTCCCGTGCTTGCAACAATTAACGCCGCGATAACACCAGCCAATAGCGCGTAATGTGGTTTGTGCCCAAGTCGTTTATAGGTAATGTGATGCCTAAATAATTCTTCATATATGACTGCAGCAATTCCGCCGATAAAAAACATAAAGAGGGCGTCTTCAATCCCATAACCTCCGGTTAAGTTGTTTAAATTAAATAACGTTGGTGGGCTCCAATATCCTGGATTAATACTCTGTGCTGGCGAAATATGTGCAAAAACTTTTATCACTATAAATCCTACGGTCATAATAAAAAAGAAATACCAACTGCTCCACACCATGTCTTTACGAATATCGGGGCGTAGAAAATAACATAACCCCCACACTACCCCTGTGATTAAAGCTCCAGCAAGATATGCCATACGTTTGTATTGAGGTTAAAGACAGTTTTATTTTTTTGCTTTGAGCCAGTAATAAATATCTTCGAGCGCTTTGACGGCGTCGCCGGCGGCTATGTTGTTTTGGTGATATAACTCATCCGTACAATCTCCTGCGGCCCAAACGCCCTCAATACTCGTGTGCTGATTTTTAGGATTTACAACGACACGGCCAATGGGGTCGAGCTCGACAAGCACTTTGGTGTAGTCGGTGGAGGGTATCATGCCAATTTCAACAAACACGCCGGTGGCCGGCACAGTTTTGCTCTCGCCGGTTGCTACATTTTTTACCACAACACCGCTCACAAACGTATCGCCGGTGATTTCGATAGGGGAGCTCTGCGTGAGCGCCTTCATGTTGGGATGTTTGAGCACTGCCTCAACGGTTGCCGGATCGGCTTTGTCAAATGAGGTGCCGCGATGCACGAGCGTCACCGACTTGCAATAGGCAAGTAGCTGAGCCGCGCTCTCAAAGCCCGCGTTGCCGCCGCCGACCACGACCACATCTTGGCCGGCAAACAGCGGGCCGTCGCACGAGGCGCAGTAGGTAACTCCTTTGTTTTCAAACTTCGCGGCGCCCTGCACCTCGAGCTTGCGGCGCGCGCCGCCGCTTGCAATGAGCACCGCTTTTGCCTCGTAGGTACCTTTTGATGTCGTTATTGTAAAATTCCCGATTTCATTAAGGTCCGACCTTGGAGAGCCCTGAGCTAAGGTCGGACCTTTCTCTATTTTGGTGGCGCGCTCGCCGAGCTTTATATCAACCACCTCGCCGGCATAGGCGCGCACATGTGCCTCGAGCGTTTTAGCCAAATCGGCGCCCGATATTTTTGGCGTGCCTATCCAGTTTTCTATCCCGACCGACTCGGTGCTCTGGCCGCCTATCACTTCCGCAATCAAAACCGTTTTTAATTGTTTGCGTGCGGCATACACGCCCGCGGCAACGCCCGCCGGTCCGCCACCGATTATTGCAAGGTCATACATAGACGACTATTTTAGCACAAAAAAGACGGGAAAATTCGTGGGCGTTTGCGCTGCGAGCTGCCAAGGCAAACGAACAGGAATTTTCCCGTCTTTTAGTAGCGTTTGGAGAATACTCTATTTAATCTTTGGCCGGCGGAGAAATGACGGGACTGCGCCCCACTCGTCGTCCTCGTCTTCTTTTTTGGTTTTTGACGACTCCTCTTCGCCGATGACGGTAAGCGGCTTCTTTTCGTCGATTTTTTTATCTTCCGGCTTGGGGACATCAAGAGCGTTGTAGATTTTGCCCAACGGCTTTTCGTCTTCTTTATCGCGACCAAAAGCAAACAAGGGCGTCCCGCGCGGCGCGACACCCGGAGCGGGGAAGCCGGTGGCAATCACGGTCACGCGGATGTCTCCTTTTTTAAGCTTGTCATCTTTGATGGCGCCAAAAATGATTTTGGCGTTCGCATCGACCGACTCGGTAATTATTTTTGCGGCCTCGTGCACCTCTATCATGCCGAGGTCGTCGCCGCCCGCGATAGCAAACAAGACACCCTTTGCGCCATTGATGGAGAGCTCAAGCAAAGGTGAGGAAACGGCGGCTTTGGCGGCCGTTTGCGCGCGATTTTCGCCATTGGCGATACCGATGCCCATGAGTGCGCTGCCGGCGTTTTCCATCACGGCGCGGATGTCGGCAAAGTCGACGTTGATGATGCCCGG
>CAYWJX010000032.1:0-4007 GCA_964459335.1 uncultured Candidatus Saccharibacteria bacterium
AAAGGGCCTGCGAGGACGCCGGTTTTTACCATAGGACATTTAAACTTCCTGAGACCGTAAGCGAGGAAGAGATAATACAGTTGCTGAACGAGATAGAGAGCGATTGCAACGTGGACGGGGTAATAGTACAGCTCCCGCTTCCATCGAATATAAAAGAGGAAAAGATAATAGAAGCCATACCGGTCGACAAGGATGTAGACTGTTACCATCCGATCAATGTGGGCAGGCTGTTGACCAAGAAAAAAGGTGGCGCGCCGCTTTTATGTGCTCCTTGCACACCGGCGGGTGTGATGGAATTGTTGGACAGATATAATGTGGAGATAGCCGGCAAACACGCTGTTATAGTCGGTAGGAGCAATATCGTCGGCAAACCTTTATCTCTGATGCTGCTCAATCGTGACGCCACTGTGACCATCTGCCACTCAAGAACAGAAGACCTTGCTGCTGTTATACGCACTGCCGATATTGTCGTAGCTGCGGTCGGTGTTCCAAAGCTTGTGCGTGCCGACATGATAAAGGATGGTGCGGTAGTGATAGACGTTGGTGTCAACAGGCTCCCTGACGGGACACTGTGCGGAGACGTTGATTTTGAAAAGGCCAAGGAAAAAGCGGTCGCAATAACACCGGTACCAGGCGGCGTTGGTCCAATGACCATTGCGATGCTGTTAAGGAACACTTTGGCAATTGCAAAGAGGCGTAATACCTGTGAGTAGACTTTCAGAAAAACTTGCCAAAGGCGAGAAGGTGATGACTGCGGAGATCTGTCCTCCCAAGGGTACGGACTTTTCTGACTTTATAAAGAACGCTAGCGCTGTCAGGGATTTTGTGACCTCATTTAACGTTACGGAC
This sequence comes from uncultured Candidatus Saccharibacteria bacterium, assembly GCA_964459335.1. Taxonomy (GTDB): domain Bacteria; phylum Patescibacteriota; class Minisyncoccia; order Phycocordibacterales; family SBAW01; genus GWA1-54-10. The sequence continues at coordinate 850 of CAYWJX010000032.1, forward strand.
AACCAAAGGTCCATAATGAGGACTACCCCGCTGGCGGCATCCATAATGCTGATGCGTGAGGGAATGGAACCCATATATCAGATCACCTGCAGGGACAGGAATCGTCTTGCCATACAATCAGACCTTTTGGGGGCAGCTTCGTTCGGAGTAGAGAACGTTCTTGCTCTTACCGGAGACCATGTGTCCAGCGGCGAGTATAAGCCTGCAAAACCTGTCTTCGACCTGGATTCGGTCCAACTTTTATACACACTCTCTATTCTGGAAAGCGGTATAGATCTTTCCAGAAAGAAATTAAAAGGCACCCCAAGCTTTTTTCCTGGTGCAGCTGTAAATCCTGCTGCATCCAATGTCGAGATACATATATGGAGAATGAAAGAGAAGATAAGGATGGGGGCAAAGTTCTTTCAGACCCAAGTCCTTTTTGATACAAAGATACTCACGGATTTTATGACATCCGTAAAACCTCTCAACACAAAAATAATTGCAGGGGTAGTGCTGGTAAAGAGCGTAAAAATGGCCCGGTTCATGAACGATAATGTTCCCGGACTTGTGATACCTGAGTGGGTCATAAAAGAACTTTCCTCTACGGAACATGAGGCTGAGGCTGGAGTAAGGATAGCTGCCCACCTTTCAAAAGAGTTCTTGAATATAGCTGATGGCGTACATATAATGGCCGTGCGCGAAGAACACAGATTGCCTGAGATCTTTAAGCAAATACATAAATAAAAGGAGTTTTAAGATGCACACAAGGAAAACACCTGTTTACGACAACCATGTAAAGCACGGAGGCAAGATCGTTGAGTTCGCCGGGTGGTATCTGCCGGTCGAGTTCAGCGGGCTTATCAACGAGCACAACGCCGTCAGGAAGAACGTCGGTATCTTTGACGTGAGCCACATGGGTGAAATAACGGTAAAGGGAGAAAGGGCAGGAGAATTCGTAAGGAACCTTGTCGCTAACGACACCAACAAACTTTATGATGGAAAGGTCATGTACTCGCCAATGTGCTACGAGCATGGCGGCATAGTCGATGATCTTTTGGTCTATAGGATCAATGCAAAGGATTATCTTTTGGTCGTCAACGCTTCCAATATAGAAAAGGACTTCGAATGGATGAAAAAGACCAACAAGTTCGGTGTCGAGCTAAAGAACGTAAGCGATGATTATTTCCAGCTGGCGGTCCAAGGTCCTAATGCCAAGACGCTGATGGAAAAATGTTTTAACTTGGACCTTTCAGACCTTAAGTTCTTCCATTTCAAGAATATCTCCCTAAGAGGTATTCCTTGTATAGTTTCAACGACAGGTTACACCGGTGAGAACGGTGTTGAGATCTACGGGCCATGGAAAGAGGGCGGAAAACTTTGGGATGCCATCATAGAGGCTGGGGCGGCTCCATGCGGACTTGGCTGCAGGGACACTTTAAGGCTTGAAGCGGCACTCATGTTATATGGCAACGATATAAATGCGGAGACTACGCCGCTGGAAGCGGGTTTAGGCATGTTCGTGAAGCTTGACAGCGGGAACTTCATAGGACGGGATGCACTGTTAAAACAAAAGACAGAGGGTTTAAAGAAAAAACTTGTTGGCTTTACCTTTGATGAAAAAGCGATCCCAAGGCATGACTATCTTGTTGTGGACGCAAGTGGAAGCACAGTAGGCGTGGTAACGAGCGGGACCCTTTCGCCAACACTTGGGATCCCCATAGGTCTTGCATATGTGGATACACAAAAGCTTAGTGACGGGACAAAACTGTTCGTCCAGATAAGGAAGAACAGGGTTGCAATGAAACAAATAAAAGTCCCTTTCTATAAGAATTATTAAGTGATAAAGGCATTATGAAAAAATATTTAGGAGGCATTTTATGAACGTAAAATCAGATCTTTTTTACACTAAGGACCATGAATGGGTATTAACTCAGGGTGATACAGCAACTATAGGTATAACGGACCACGCTCAAAGCCAGCTTGGCGACATAGTTTTTGTGGAACTCCCCGAAGTAGGCACCAACGTTAAGGTCGGCGATACACTAGGTGTTGTAGAGAGCACAAAGGCTGTTTCCGATTTCTATTCCTCTGTTGAAGGTAATGTTACAAGCGTCAACACAGGAATGACGGATACCCCAGACAAGTTGAACAGCGATCCATACGGCGCTTGGCTTGTTAAGATAAAGTTCACAAAAAAGAACCCGGAACTTATGGATGCAAAAGCATACTCTAAATATATAGCAGAGGAGCATAAATAATCATGCCTTACATACCGCATACCGTAGATGACATAAAAGCTATGCTCAACACTATTGGCAAAAGGAAGGTCGGTGACCTTTTTGATTCCATCCCTGCAAAGTACAGGATAGGGGCTGAAGGTCTTAACTTAAAGGAAGGTCTTTCCGAATCAGAGGCCAGAACGGAAGTCGAGGCACTTGCGAACTCTAACAGGCTGTTTACAGCCTCTAAGAGTTTTATGGGCGGAGGCGCATACAATCATTTTATCCCAGCGGCAGTTAACCATATCGTAGGAAGGTCGGAGTTCTACACAGCGTATACTCCTTACAACCGGAGATAAGTCAGGGAACACTGCAGGCGGTGTTCGAGTTCCAGACAATGATGTGCAGGCTTACCGGGCTTGATGTGTCCAATGCGTCAATGTACGACGGTGCAACTGCTCTTGCGGAAGCGGTACTGGTAGCTTACAGGGCAAAAAGAGAGAAAAAAAGAACGGTCGTGATCCCAAAGAACATACATCCCGAATATATTGATGTGCTTAGGAACTATTTAACCCCATTTAATTTGAACATAGTTTTTGCTGATACAGATGAAAAGATCGGAGAAGTATCTTTGTCGTCTGTAAAAAGCCATATCATACCTGATACTTTATGTGTTGTAGTGCAGTCACCTAATTATAATGGTGTTATCGAATCCAACGCAAAGGACATCGCTACCATGACAAAGGCGGCCGACGCGGTCCCAATATTCGTTTGCATAGAGACGACCAGCCTTGGGATGTTCAAATCCCCCGCGGAACTTGGTTTTGATATCCCACTGCTTTCGCTGCGCGGCCGTGTTCATTTCGGCGCCGTTGATCATCATCAGCGTATAGGGCACGACAGATTCGACGTTGGAATCGAGAAGACTGCCAATAACATTTAGGTGCGTTTCAAGTG